>JABHDC010000023.1 GCA_018673255.1 Gemmatimonadota bacterium | reverse complement strand
TTTTCGCTACTCTCGAGTGCGAGTTGATCGACCGCACCTGTTTCCCCACACACACCATCGCCCGAAGGGAGATCTTCGATTACATCGAGGGTTGGTACAACCCGCATCGCCGTCATTCAGCCATCAACTACCAATCACCCATGAACTACGAACGCGCCGCCCAGATGGAACTCGCCGTCGCAAGCGGTCAACACTCCACTGAACGGGGGTAACTCCACATAGAGGAGGGGACTCCATGCTGAAGTCGAGAATTAATGCGTTGCTGATGGGCCTTCTGGTCCTGGCGGCTTTCACGATGATGGGCTGCGAAGGCGAAGAGGGACCGGTTGGTGCCACTGGCCCCGCGGGCGAGGTTGGCCCCACAGGTGCCACAGGTGTTGCCGGCCCCGCCGGTGCTGATGGTGCTGATGGAGCCGACGGAGCCAACGGAGCAGACGGCGACCTGTCGCAGCTCACCTGCACACAGTGTCACAATTCGACGAACATCATCACCGGCAAGCTCGCCGACTGGGACCAGTCCGCACACGGTACCGGTGGCTCGTTCCTCTATGCCGGTGGCCGCGGCAGCTGCGCTGGGTGCCATTCAGGCGCCTCTTTCAGCGACATGATCGCCAATGGCGAGAACTGGTCGAACTTCAGTGGCGGTGGTGATCCCCAGGCGACTCGCCAGGACTGCCGCACGTGCCACCAGGTTCACGTGACCGGCACCGAGGCCGATTGGGCACTCACCACTTCGACCGCCGTGGCTCTGGAAGCCGTCGAAGGGCAGACGTGGGATCGCGGCACGAGCAACCTCTGCGTGAACTGCCATCAGCCGCGTCGGATCATGGACGCAGCGGACGCAGATGGTAATGTCACCATCACCAGTTCACACTGGGGCCCGCACTATGGTGCCCAGAGTTCCATGCTCCTGGGCGTTGGCGGTGCAATCGATGGCTCGCCGGCTCTGCACTACACCCTCGTCGACAATGGCTGCGTCACCTGTCACCTTGGTGAGGGCGACGAGCATTCCTTCGTGCCTACTGTAGCCGCCTGCACGCAGTGCCATTCCGATGCCGAGAGCTTCGACATCAATGGTGCCGTGACGGAGATCGGGGCCATGATCGACGAGTTGGGCGCCGGACTCGTGACGGCGGGACTCCTGGATGAGGAATTCCACCCGATCGGCGGTACGGTGGCAACAGAGGCGCAGGCCGCGGCGGTGTGGAACTACCGGCACATTTACCAGGACCACAGCCACGGCGTGCACAACCCGGCCTACACCAAGGCCCTGTTGACGGCCGGTCTGGAAGCACTGCAGTAGCCGTTGTTCAGGTAACGCGTTTCCCGACATGATGAGTCGGGAGAGACAGAATGAAAGGGGGGCCGAACTCGTGTTCGGCCTCCCTTTTCTGTTTGGTCGTTCCACGGGATCATCGTCACATCAGAAGAGAGGTGGGTCGCTGATCTTCAAACTCATACTCATTGCAGTTGTCATTTCGTCTGCACTGATTCCATCCAGTGCTCAGATCGAGTCAGGAGAGCCCGGTCGGTCCACACCGACGTGGCTGTTCCCCGACGGTCCGCTGCTTCCCTTTCTGTTGGCCGCTCCCAGGGAACCGGTGACGCGGGCCCACCTCGTTCACGCAGATCCCAACCCCACTGCCTACGGCCCCGGACCGGCGGGCGAGGTCGCAGTGAGTGTCACCGCACCCGTCATTCTACTTGGGGGTGGCGACCAGACTGCAGTCGTCGTCGGTATCGAAGGCGCCGCCTTCGCTCGCTTCTCCTTCGCTGTCATCACACGCGAACTGGTCAATACCGACTGGATCTTTGCTGTTCCACTGGTCTGGCGTCGCGGTGGTGATTGGTTGCGACTGCGCTACTACCACACCAGCAGTCATCTGGGTGATGAATACCAGGGCCGCTTCGGGCCCTCCAGCATCAACTACTCTCGCGATGGTCTAGAGCTGACGGCCTTTGCACGCCCAGGCATTGAGGGGTTGCGCCGATGGCGACTCGGACTCTACGCCGGCGGACTGTGGTCGGTGAACTCCCATCCTGAGGGCGGGTCTGTCTGGCGCGCACGAGCGGGATTCGAGATTGATCCATCTCGAGGAATGCTCTGGCAGCCGTACGGTGGGTTGGATGCCGAATTCGAAGAGGGGTCCGATCACGGCGTGCGTATCGTCACCCAGATTGGGATCTGGTTGCCGCCCGTGCAGGGCCGACCCCTGCGTCTGGCCCTGGAGATCATTGATGGACCGTCGGTGATGGGGCAATTCACCCGCCGCGCCACGCGACGTGTCGCGCTGGGATTGTTGTGGAATCCCTGACCGGATCCCATCCTGTGAGCCAGGAACCGAATCCGGCCTCCGATGATCTACATCATGCAAACTGATGAGTGATCAGGCCGCTGTAGTGACTGGCGTTGGCCTTAAGTTTGCTCGATGATTGATGGAATGAATGATATCCACCATATGGAGGGATCGATGAAGACCTTGGTTTCCATCTTCGCCGTCCTGACCTTCGCCCTCGTCGCCTTCCAGGTCACGCCTGGTGTGGCCGAAGAGGAAGCGGCGGCGGCCCGGCAGTATATCGGAGTACAGGCCTGCGGCATGTGCCACAAGAAGGCCGCAACAGGTGATCAGCTTGGACAATGGAAGGAATCGGCTCATGCCGGTGCCTTCGCGACCCTGGCCTCAGAGGCGGCCAAGACGATCGCCACGGAACGTGGCATCGCAGATGCACAGAAGGCCCCTGAATGTCTCGAGTGCCACGTGACACAGCCGGATTCGGGTGCGATCGCCACACCGCGCAAGGGCAAGGAAGGGTTCCTTGTTGAGCACGGTGTGCAGTGCGAGACCTGTCACGGCGCAGGCAGTGAATACAAGTCCCGGAAAATCATGAAAGATCACGATGCTTCCGTGGCCGCCGGGATGATTGTCCCGGATCAGGAGTTCTGCGAAACCTGCCACAATGACCGATCTCCGACCTTTGAGGGTTTTGATTTCGAGAAGATGTGGGCCGAGGTGAGCCATCCCAATCCCAAGAAGGCGGCAGCGGCTGAATAGCAGGATGCTGTGATGCAGACCGCGATGGTTTTTGCAGAGGCCGTATCCCTCAGGGGGGGCGGCCTTTTTCAATAGTGCCTGAGACGCTCCTGTCCCACCTTTGCCGTGAGATGGTGCGATCTCAGATTGGGCAGTGAAGACTCAACTCATGTCCTTTGTCAGAGAGGAGTTCATTGTCCGAAGATGCAGGCGACACAAATAGGACCATGGCACTGGGATTGCTCGAACACTCCAGGCAACATGGGCGCTTCAACCGGGGGAGGGCCATGTGACATCGATACCTTCAGTACCGGAGACCACCGCGAACGTGAACGGTGATGCTCCGACGATCCGTACTGTCGACCAGGCCATTGTCGAGATCGTCTCAGACTCTGGTGAGGGCGCACAGACGGCGGGTCAACTCTTTGGCACGGTCTCTGCCCGTATGGGCAATGGCGTCTGGACGGTGGAGATCATCCCCGCCGAGATCGAGCCACCCTACCGCTCACGAGCCGGGGCCAGCGGCAATCGGATCCGGATCGCTTCGGGACCGGTGACCAACATGGGCGAGGCGGCAGATGTCGTGATCGCCTTCAACGAGCAGGTCCCCTACAGTCGAATCGATGTGGGGGCTCTCGGGCCGGGTACCGTCCTCTTCCTCGAGTCCATGTGGGCCACCTCGCCGGACGAGACCGTCCGCGCCGCCTACGCCGAGGCAGTGGCTGACTTCCATGACAAGGGCTACCGGCTGATCGAAGTGCCGATGGATGCCGAGTGCCGGAAGGTCATCGAAGATCCGCGGCGGGGGAAGAATATCTGGTCTCTCGGTCTGCTCTGCTGGCTCTACGAGCGTGATCTGAGCATCGTCGACGATCTCATCGAGCGGAAGCTGGGCAAAAAAGGATTGGCCGTCGTCGAGGCGAATCGTTCGCTCCTGCGGGCAGGCTACGAATGGGCTGCCGCAAATCTGGACTTCCGTTTCCGCGTACCTGTGCAGGAGAGTGCCGAAGCGCGCGTTGTGATGAATGGCAACGAGGCGCTGGCCCTGGGCATCATGGCCGCCGGCATCGAGGTCTGTGCCATGTACCCGATCACGCCAGCCACATCCGTCTCTCACTATCTGGCGGCACGCTTCAAAGAGGTCGGGGGAATCGTACATCAGGCTGAAGACGAGATCGCCGCCATCGGTTTCGCCATCGGCGCTTCCTACGCCGGCAAGACGGCTGTGACCGTCACCTCCGGGCCTGGTCTGGCACTGAAAACCGAATTCATCGGCCTGGCGACGATGGCGGAGATTCCTCTCCTCATCATCGATGTGCAAAGGGGCGGACCTTCCACGGGTCTGCCGACGCGAGTTGAGCAGGGAGATCTGCTGGCCGCCCTCTACGGACAACCCGGTGATACGCCGACGATCGTGATGGCACCCTCAACGATCGAAGAGTGTTTCCACTTCGTTATCACGGCACGCAAGCTCACGGAAACCTTCCGCACCCCCGTCCTGCTGCTCAGTGATGCGAGTCTGGCTACGGCCCAGTCGCCCTTCACTCGCCCAAGTCTGCAGAAAGAGTGGCTGGCGCCACCTGTTGATCCGCTGCCCTGGGATGAATCAGTGAGTCCCTTCGACTGGGATGAAGAGACCGGCCTGTCGCAGCGCCCACAGCCTGGACAGCGTGGCGGCGAGTATGTCGTCACCGGGCTGGCCCATGGCCGTGATGGACATGTCGCTTACGAATCGAAGACGAATCAGCAAGGTCTGGCCATGCGGCGCGCCAAACTGGCCGCCCTGCAACGATCATTGCGACCACCCACAGTCTACGGTGACGACGAAGGTGACATGCTCGTCATTGGATGGGGGTCAACACGAGGTGCGATCGAGGAAGCGGTCGATCGACTTCGCGCGGATGGTCAGCGTGTCTCGTGTGTGACCCTTCGTTTCCTGTCGCCTCTGGAACCAGGTCTGAAGGCGATCTTCCAGCGTTTCAAGAAGGTGATGACGGTGGAAGTGAACTACTCCGACCCACCCAGCGCTGGTGAAGGCCGCACCTATGCTCAGCTGGCCTTTGTCCTGCGGGCGCAGACCCTTGTCGATATCGACTGCTGGTCCTGCGTGCCAGGAATTCCTCTCCCACCGGCCGTCATCGAGGGCGCCGTGCGAGACCGACTGTCACTCCCGAATGAATCTCCCGATCTGGAGAATGTGCCATGTACGGTCTGAAACAGGATTGGGCGGTCGAAGAGGCTGATCGCTGCTTCGTCATCGAAGACTACGAGGGCCGTGCGCCGCGATGGTGCCCGGGCTGCGGTGATCATGCTGTCCTTTCATCTCTGCAGCGTCTGGCCCGCGACCTGCAGATGCCACCGGAGCGTCTTGTGATCGTCTCCGGGATCGGCTGTTCGAGTCGCTTCCCCCACTACATGAAGACCTATGGATTCCACGGTCTGCACGGTCGACCGTTGCCGATTGCCTGCGGCGTGAAGTCTCGACGCCCGGATCTGGATGTCTTCGTCGTGACGGGAGACGGTGACTGCTGCGCCATCGGTACGGCACACTGGATCCACGCAATCCGCTACAACATGGACATTACGGTCCTGCTCTTCGACAACAATATCTACGGACTGACCAAAGCCCAGTCGTCGCCCACCACACCGATCGGCAGTGCGTCGAATTCGCATCCTACCGGTGTGCCGATTGCGCCGATCAATCCATTGGAAGTGACCCTCGGTATTGCCAATGCATCCTTTGTGGCCCAGACGCTGGACTGGAATCCGCCCCACCTGTATTCGACAATCAAGGCGGCGCATGAGCATCGAGGTCTGTCCTTCGTCCGAATCCTGCAGCGTTGTCCCCACTTCATGAAAGATCGATGGGATGAGTTGCAGCAGGATTCGTCCAACGTTGTGCTGCTGAATCATGAGAATGGCATACCCGTCGACGAAGCCGTGCACCGCATGTTTCCCAATCAGACTGAGCACGATCCGACCGACCTGGGTGGTGGACGCCATCTGGCGACAGGAAGTGAAGGCATCCCCATGGGCCTGCTGTATCACAACCCGGCCAGTGGTTGCTACGACGGGGTGACCAACGAGGGCCTCGGGATGGCTGCTGATGACAAGATGACCGCTCTCGATCGAGAGTTTGACCGCTTCTCGCTGTAGGTGATCGGAGGAAGCACGTGCGCGACGCTGGCAGGATTGCAGCCGACTCAGCTGAACGGATCGCCACGACGGGGCGCGAGGCAATCGCTGCTACCGAACGTGTGTTGTGTGGAGCGGGGGCGGTTGCCAGCCCCGAAGCTGCTCAAGGCGTAGCCGCTGCCGGCGGACGTGCCGCCTCGTTGTTGCGCGACCGACCCACGACCGGCTCACCGGAAGTGAGTGGTGGTGCGGGTGCCGGTTCAGGTGTTTGGGTCGACCATCGTCTTCGGGTGGCCGGCGCGATCTCAGGCCATGCCTTCGAGTTGCTGGCCAGTGATGCACAGCAGGCCGTCGACCAATGTCTCGTGGCGCATCGATTGGCCGCCCGCATCGGTCGCCCCGGTCTCTGCTCCATCGACGCGGACGTCGCCGCTGCGCCGGCCCTCGTTCAACTGCCGGACGCTCAGGCCATCGGTCTTCTCGATGCGCACGAAGCGCCACTGACTGACGATATCGCAGAAGCGGCCCGGGCGGCGCTGGCCGATGTGGGCCGAGCCACGGGTCGAGAGTTACTCCCGGTACACGTGTGGGGTGAGCAGACGCCTGGTTGGGCGATTGTGGCCACCGGCCTGCGTGTACGCAGTGCCGTGTTGGCGGCAGAGCTGTTACGTGAAGTGGGGTGCGATGTGACGGTGATTGCGCCCGCCCTGCTGCAGCCGGTACCGCATCGAGAATTGCGTGATGCACTGGCCGGTGCGGACAGGGTCATCGTGCTGGATCCCCCTCAGGGGCCGGGCCATGCTGATCTGGTTTCCCTCATCGAACCCATTTCCTGGCAACCGGGCAGTGACTTCGAGATTCAACGCCTGCCGCAGGCCCCCACCGATCCACGTGCCCTGGCCCATCTGCTGGCCCGAACGTGTGGAATCGAGTCGGTGGCGTTGCCATTTGAGGAAGAAGAGGCAGGCACGACGATCAGTATTGGAGTCTTGCCGGCCAGCGCGTGGAGTCAGTCCCTCCTGCTGGAAGTGGCCGGCTGCCGAAATGTCCCGGATCTCGAGCTGAGCGCCATTCAGCATCCGCACATCGATGGTCTGCGGATGGGCCCAGCGGGGCGCGACGATGCGTACGATGTCCTGCTTGTGGGACATGCATCCCTGCTCACCGCTGTTGAGGTCGGGCGGATTCGCCGCGGTGGCACGATGCTGCTGACGGGAGGGCAGGCGACACTGAGTGGCGCCGTTCTCACGGCGATTCGCGAACAGGATGTCGTCTGCAAGGTACAGGCGATCCGCGGTGATACTGCACCGTCCACGGACGCCGATGCCATCGACTACCTGTTAGGTGGTCTTCTGGCTTGCGAACCCCTGTCCAGTGTATTTGCCGACGAGCAGGCAGAGCTGCTCAAGCGTCCGGCTCTGACTGCCGGGCAGGGCGCCGTGGAAGATCTGCTGGCGGCGGCATCTCCTGTGCATCAGTTGCATTGGCCTGCACCGGTCGATGGCGAGAACCCGAACGACGACGGCTGGAAGCGGGCGGTTCATCGTTTCCATCTGCATGGAAGGGACGGCCAGTCGCCAGCCGAGCCATTTGGCGCGCTGCCACTGACACCCTGGGCGGTGACGGGCCTGACGCAACAGCATCCGCGCTGGCAACACTATCCTCTGTGCGTGTCGGCGGATGGTGTGGCGCCTCTGGCGGAGCACATGCTTTCAACGCTCTCCGACGAGGGCAATGTCCTGCATCCCTATCACGGGCCGGTGCTCGACGCGATCGAATCGGGGCTCGAACGCTCCGAATCAAGACTTCTTGGTGCCGCCCTTGAGGCGGGGCGCACGGCATTCCTCGATGCCATCGATGGCAGTCAGGCTGCTCGCGACAATCTCGAAGCAGAGTTTGGGCGACTCGGGGAGAGCCTGCCGGACCAGGGCGTGTTGATCGGCCTCGGCTCACGCACCCTCGTCGAACTGCTTGCCCACGCCGCCGCGGTTTCGCGCCGCGCGCGACGGGCCCAATTCCGCGAGACCGTTGGCGCCATGGTTCAGCGTCTGGAAGAGCGACTGCAGATCGATGCAGGGCTGGAGCCGGATAGTGATCCATCGCGCCTGGCCGCCTCATTTGGTGGCTCTCTCGTGGTCGACGTGGCGGCGCTGTCGTCGCAATTGCCCTCTCGCCGGGGAAGTCGGCCTCTGGGTGCCGAACGCCGGGCACGGATCACCGATTGTCTTGAGCAATTGCAGGCGTGGCTGTCGGGTGGCGAAGACGCACTGCCCGAAGTGGTGCTGCTGCATCCGGATCTCGTCGATGCTGACCAACTGCCCTTTGGTGTGCGTTCCGTCATCCACGAAGCGGGGCTATCGGCAGCGGCCGGCTATTTCGAAGTCCAGGCACGCCGCATGGTCGATCTGTTCAAGGCCCTGCGCATTGCCCGACTCGAAAGCGACGACTCCTTTACCGACAACCACGCCGATGCGCTGGCCGAACTCGACTGGCAGGCCCTGTCAGCCGATGAACTGGCTCTGGTTCCTCCAGTCGTGGTCCTGGAGCGATCGCGACGGATCTTTGGTGGTGGCCTTGGTTCGCTCAGTGGATTGCTACGCACGGGCCGACCGATTCACGTGATCGTCATCGATGACGACACCGGCCTGGGCCCTGTGGAATCTTCCGGAGCCCGCGCCGCAACGCATCCGGATCTCGGTTATCTGGCGATCGCTCATCGAGACGCCCTCGTGCTCCAGTCGAGTCTGGCTGAACCAGCCCATCTATACGCCGGTCTGGGGCGATTGACGCAGTCCCTGCGTCCGTCTCTGGCGGTGGTGGCGTCGCCGGCCTGGCATCGGCCCGTGGATCCGTGGATTCAACTGGCCGCCGCCCACTACGGTCGCGCCACGCCGTGTTTCCTCTACGATCCGGAGGCCGGCTCTACGTGGACAGCATGTTTCGAACTGACTCCGAATCCTCAGATCGATGAGGACTGGCCGCAACTGACGGTGCGAGCGGCCGGCGAGGAGGGCGAGCCGGTGGAGCAGACTGAGGTCTTCACCTGGGCCCACGCGGCGCTGGTGACACCCGAAGCCCGGCAGGGCGTGCGCGTATTGCCCCCGTCGGCCTGGTCGGATGAGCAGGTGCCCATCGCCGACTACCTGAACATGGATCAGGAGCCGCGTTCACGCTGCATTCCCTATGTGTGGGTCGTGGCCAATGATGGTGAGTTGCAGCGGGCCATTCTCACGCGCGAGATGGCCTACACGTGCGCCGATCGACTCAGTGGATGGTGCACGCTGCTGGAGTTGGCCGGCCATCGTGGTGAATACATTCGCCGCGCTCGAGCTGCCGCTGAAGAACAGGCGGAGGAACAACAGAAGCTGCTGGAAGACCAGCATGAGCAGGATCTGGTTGCCACACGCAATGCGGCGGCTGGCGACGCTATGCAGGCCCTGGCGCAGGCCCTGCTGACACCAGGTGGCGCTGGCCTGTCCACGCTGCTCCATGGTGCTGGTGACGCCGACGCCACATCGATCGCTGCACCACCGACAGGCGAAGAGCGAGAGCTTCCTGCAGGTGACGATCGTGGGGAGGCCGTCGAGCCGACTGCCGAAGCACCGGAAGCCGAACTCGGGGAATGTTTCATCGAGTCGATTCTGTGTTCGTCATGCAACGACTGTACCAAACTCAACAATCGGCTGTTCGTCTACGACGCCAACAAACAGGCGACCATCGGTGATCCCATGGCCGGCACCTACGCCGAATTGGTGAAAGCAGCCGAAGCCTGCCCCTCCAGTTGTATCCATCCGGGGGCGCCGCGATCGGATGACAAAACGGCTACACCAGCAATGCTGCGTCGCGCCCGCAAGTTCGCCTGACGCCTTGCAGTAGACGCTGAATCGCCCTGGCAGATGTGAGCCATGGTTCATCATTGAGCCGCAGTCACCATAGGCCGAGCACCATAGCTGGCCGTCACCGTAACTGACAGCGATGCGAACATAAGAAAGGCCCCCGCGCTGACATTGCGACGGGGGCCTTTTCTTGTATCAGATGTGGTCTGTCTGTAGAGAGGATATCTCTACAGATTCGTCTGCCCATTCATGTGCAGGCTGATATCGATGAAGTTGTTGTCCGCATCGATGACCGATCGATGACAGACTGCACAGGAAGTGGCATTGACCTGTGGATGTTCGGTCTCGGGACCCGGCGGCAGCGCATGACAGGTGCCGCAGGCACCGGCATTGGCCTCAGGCTGATTCCAGGGCATGGCCGGGTTCAACCCAAAGCGACCACCACTGTGGCAGTAGGTATTGGAGCAACTGGCCGTCTCGGCATCGTAGGCGGGGACAGCATTGCTCAACTGGGCACGATCGCCAAAGTCGACCTCCGCCCGGCCATCGCCATCGATGTGGATCGGGTCGGCGAAGCTGTCTGGCATCGTGTGGCAATCGAGGCAGACGAGGGACGGCGCGACAGTGGCCGCCAGGTGGGCCTCATGAGCCCCCACGCCCCGCGATGACGGGTCGGAGCTGTCCGACAGGTCCTGCGGGGGATTCACCTGTCCAGCACCACCGTGACAGACATCGCAGCTCTCGGGGCTCTGCTCGTGACAGGTGTTGCAGGAACTCATCACCACACCTCCGGCATAATCGGCGCCGTGGCAGGTCTGACACTCAGCCAGATCCCACCCAGCCGCAGCCAGTGCCTTGGCGTGGTGGTCATCACTGCGACTCAGAATCCAACCGTCCGGGTGGGCGCTGGCAGCCGGACCACTGGGCGGGTTTGGATCGTCGGCCAATTCAGCACAGCCACTCAACGTTGCCAACAGCAGCAGCACCGCGGCCGGAACCCATCGTGTTTTCGATCTCATCGTCGGTCGCTCACTTGCTGCCATGACAGTATCCACAGAATTGGTCCCCCGCCTGTGCGGCAGCCACGTGACAGGTGTAGCAGACCGCCGTGTCGTCGTCGTGGAAGTCGCCCTCGCCGATCTCGTCGGCAAAATCTCTGCTGTGCGTGCTTGGATCATTGCCCAGTCCCGGCGTGCGATCAATGTGGCACTGCAGGCAGGTCGGGTCGTCGCCGCGCGCATCGTGACACACGGCGCAATTCTCCATGTCGCGTCGAGCCATTTCAGCATGGCGGCCGCCACCGGAGCCGATGGCGCCGGCCAGCGCGCCCCAGTCAGCCCCACCGTGCCAGATGGGGCGCAGGCCCTCATCACCGGCGGGGTTGTGACACTCGGCACAGAAGTCGCCAGTGTCGATCTCGTGGCAGGTGAGACAATCCGATGACTTGCCACGAGCCTCGATGCCGTGGAGATAGCGGAAATTCAGGCCGTGTACGGCATTGATCGCATTCACAGCGCTGCCATCCAGCAAGGGGGCGAAGGGCGATTGCCGTGC
Organism: Gemmatimonadota bacterium; assembly: GCA_018673255.1. The sequence continues at coordinate 89,537 of JABHDC010000023.1, read as the reverse complement.
AGCGCCCAGATCAGCCAGTTCGCTCAACTGGCCGCCGGCGTGGCAATCTTCGCAATCCGTTACTGCATGGCACGGTACGCAGGAAGCGTCGGCGAAACTAGCTTCTGGCCCGTGCAACTCGGCCCAGTCGGCTGTATGTGTATCAGGTTGCAGCACCGCGCGATCTTCCACGTGGCAACTCTCGCAGTCACGTGGCGCAGCGCCGCCATTGTGGCAGGCCATGCAGTCGTCCATTACCGGCAGGTATCCGGTGCTACGCACCGCCTCGTCGAACAGACCTGTGTGACAGGTGGTGCACTCGAGTTCGAGTTCCTGTGTGTGCCGGGCGTGGTCGAAGTAGATGCTGCGTTCCGCGACAGGGTAGTCGAGGCGAACGTCACCCTCTTCGTGGCAGTCGAGGCACATATCCGGTTCAGGCAGCAGGTGATCGCTGGCTGCACGCGATTCCTCAACTCCTTCATGACAGTCGGCACACTCAATGCCCTCCTCTTCCACGTGATACTGGTGTGGGAAAGGGGGTTGTGCCGCGACGCGTCCGCCAACCAGTGGCGTGAGCGCGACGACGAGGATCATCAATCGACGGGCGATCACGAGCGGAACCTCCAGGAAGCGCGCAGCAAGAGCCGCAGGTCGGAATTGTAGGTGGGATTGCGTAGGGCCTGCAGCTGGCCATCAATGCTCAACTGCCGGCTGGCGCGATAGGTCAAGGCTGCGACGCCACTGAGCAGACCCTCGCGATCATCGTTGGCGATCCGTTCATAGGAAGCCAGACCCAATTGACCGCGCAGCATCAGTTTCGTCGACAGAGGCACCAGCATACTGCCGTTGAGACCGTCGTTGACACCGGCATATCCCTGCGAGCGGTTGTAGCCGATGGTGAGATGCCGTCCGAAGGAGGCGGACACACCCAGACGCTGGCTGTCCTCAGTGTCGTAGAGGACGGTGGCTGTATGAGCGCTGAGGGTGAGATCGTCGCGTATCCGGTAGTGGAGGCGCAACGTGACCTCGTCAAAGCCTTCGGCGGCGAAGACGGAAAGGATCGAAGAAGAGAAGAGCGAAGGTTCACGCCTCAACCAGTCGACACTGACGGCCAGTGTTGGTTTCAGGGCGATGCGGGCGCCGACTTCGGCACGATGCAGGATCGAACGCTGCATGTCGAAATCGAGTCGGCCTCGCAGGTTGTGAGCACCGAATCGGCGACGTACCTCCACGCCGGCCAGTTGTCGCCGGGCCGCATCGGGCTGGCCGATGAATCCGGAGTAGATGCCGGCTGAATCGTAGGCGAGTGGGTCGCGAGCACGGTCGGCATAACTGACAGCCAGGTCGACACCAGCGAACCGGCTGGTGCTCAGCCGCAGACCCCACAAATGGGCGTCAGAGAGTGATCCCACGCCAGGCTCACCATAGGCCGGGACCAGGGCACCGCCGTGCAGCGTGAGGCGGAAGCCAGCGTGTCGCACATCCGCACGCAGGCCATCGACCTGCCCGTAGCCGACACCGGCATACACATACTGACGACCGACTCGCAGGTCGACGGCGTCATCCTTGAAGCGCAGATAGGTACTGACCGGTCGCAGGGCCGGGTCATCGCCGGCCCGATCACGCAGGTCTGTTGTGGCGCGCAGGTAGGTGTTGAGCGACAACCGCCGGTCACCCAGGTCGCTGATCTTCAGCCGGATGGCGGTGTAGGTGCGCAAGTGAGCGGAGTCAGTCGAGTCGGTCGGACTCGCTTCGTAGGCATAGGCCGAGGCAGAGATGCGGCCATCAACCGTCGTCGCCGCGGCGGTGCGAGCAGTTAGCGCCAGCAGCGCGATACAGATGCCTCTCAGCCCCCATGACCCCAACCGTCGGATGCTCACGGCTCCCGGGCCATGGGCTCGGTGACCCCGGGCCTGAACGTGCCAGCCTCGGAAGTCCAGCAAGCGTGTACTACGGCGTTGCATACGCTGTCCCCCACCCTCGATCACAGTACACATCGGATCACGACGTGATGTCGCCAGTCACTCAAGTGCCTACTCAAAATACGGTAATGTCGATGATGCCGTGCCCTGCAGGCGGATTAATAAGGCCGAGCCTGGAAGCAGGGTCAAGCATCGAACTGCGCATTGTACCGATCTACGATCTTGCCCACGAGTCGCACGCGCTCCAGGTCACCTGTTGAGGAAATCTCATCGGAGATACCCAAGACCAGCTTCGGCGCGAAGAGTTCGATGAGTTCGTGTACGCAGGCCTCCAGCACCTCGACACTGTAGGTGTCGTCGAAATAGACCGCCGGGATGCCGTCGAGCAGAACCATCTGGTCGCCGAGTGCCTCACGCGTCTGTTTCAGCGTCACGTCACCCTGAGGTTGTGGCGTGATTGCCTCGATGCCATCCAGGCCGGTCTCGCGCGCATAGGGCAACAGCGGTCCCGTGTCCCCGTCCCAATGGGAGCAAACGAACTTGCCCGCATCGTGCAGACGCTGGCAACGTCGCTGGCAGGCGGGCAGGTGATATCGCTTGAACAGATCCGGAGAAAGGGTGCCGGCGTGCACATTCTCGCCAAAGTTGATGATGTCCACAGGCGAGTCGCAGATCACGTCGAGCAGACGATCGTGGGATTCTTCGAGGGCACTGAAGAAGGCTTCTACCTCAGCGGTCTGGTCGATCAGGGCGTAGATCGCATTCTCCACACCCATTTTGTCCAGGTAGAGGGATTGGACATTCATGCGTGGCATGAATGACGTTGGTGCGCCCAGATCGCCGACCTCTTTCTGCAATCGCTGGAAGCATTCCTCATCCCAGGCCCACTCACAGTGCTCTTCACGCCATGTGGCCACGGCCAATTCCTCAGAATTGGTAACTTCCCGCTTCTCTGTGATCGCGTGCCAGCTGTTGGGGGTCCTGCGTGTCACCACGAGCTGCCGGCCCACGGGGGTTTCGATCGTCGTGCGCGTCAGGTCGTCTTCCTCTTCGGACCGTACGTGAACGCGCTTATCCTCGATACGACGGAAGCACTCATTGTATTCGTAGAGTCGGGCCGAACAGCCCAGATCTCGGTAGACCTCATAGGGGGTCATGCCCGTAAAGGGCGCCGGATAGGCTTCACCGGCAAAATCCCGGTCCGTGAACCAGGCCAGGATCCGTGGCTGCCAGATGATGCGCCCGCCCGCTTCGCCGAAGCAGGCACGTCGGTGAAGATCCGCAAAATCGGTCGTCATCTTCCAAGCTCCACTGGAATCGTATCGAGAAGTGATCGTGACCGCCGCGGGGGTCAACAGATCCGCGGCAACTGCTCACCGGAAAACAGATCGACAATGCGCTCGATGCCGATGGGTGATCGCGCCGTGACGTGGCCACCTTCTCCTGTGACGTGTCCGATGGCTACCGTCCCTTCGCTGCCCGGAATAGCCCGCAGCGCGTCGAGAGCAGCCTCAGACTGGGCGGCGGGCACGAAGGCACAGAAACGTCCCTCATTGGCCACGTGCAATGGATCGAGTCCGAGCATTTCACAGGCGCCGCGCACCGGTTCGGTGATAGGGACGCTGACTTCATCGATACCGATCTGCACACGACGCGTCTCAGCGATTTCGACGAGAGCCGCCGCCAATCCACCACGAGTCAGATCCCTCAGGCAATGCACATCGATGCCGGCCTCGAACAAGGCGGCTACCTGGCTGTGCACGGCAGCGCAATCCGACACGATCGAATGCTCGAAGGAGAGCCCATCGCGTTCGGCCAGCACGGCCACGCCATGACGGCCGATGTCGCCACTGACGAGTACCACATCACCGATCTCGACCCGGGCGGGTGCAATGACGCGGTCGGCGGGTTCAACAAACCCCACACCGGCGGTATTGATGAAGAGTCCATCAGCCTTGCCACGATCGACCACCTTCGTATCGCCGCTGACGATGCCGATGCCGGCTGTTTTGGCGGCAGTCGCCATGGAGGTGACGATGGTTTCGAGGAGATCGAATCTCAGGCCCTCCTCGATGATGAATCCCACCGTCAACCAGGCGGGCCGGGCTCCGCACATCGCCAGATCATTGACTGTGCCATTGATCGCCAGAGAGCCGATGTCACCACCGGGAAATCGCAGGGGACTCACCACGTACGAGTCAGTGCTCATGGCCAGCCGGGCACCGGGTGGCACGTCGACGACGGCCCCATCGTGCCGTAGAGAGGGTGCGTCACGTTCCTCAAAGGCGGGCAGAAAGAGTTGCTCGATCAGCCCATTCATCAGACGCCCGCCCCCACCGTGCGCCAGTTGCACCGTGTCGCCGGGGCCCAGAGGGGAGGGGCAGGTGAAACCTTCGGTCATGATGTGGTCTCCGCCGACTGCCGTCGGTAGCGGTAGTAGGCGGCACATGCGCCCTCGCTGGAAACCATCGTGGCCCCCAGCGGATTCTCGGGTGTGCACAGGGTTCTGAATGCAGGACAATCTGTCGGTGCCAGCAGACCCTGCAGGACCTCGCCACTGCGACAGTCGCCATCCGTGGTGACTTCCGAGCGGTGCAGGTCAAAGCGACGCTCGGCGTCGAATGCCTCATAGGCGGGTGCCAGGCCGAGGCCGGAGCGCTCGATTTCTCCCAGACCGCGCCAGCGACGTGGAACAACGGTGAAGATCTCTCGAACGATCTCGAGAGCGGCTTCATTGCCGCCGGGTCGCACGATGCGGGCGTACTGATTCTCAACTTCGGCCCGCCCTTCCTCCAGCTGGCGAATGCACATCGTCACGCCCTGGAGAATGTCGAGTGGCTCAAACCCTGTGATCACGATGGGCACGCCGTACTTCTTCGCGAGGGGTTCGTATTCCTGCGTGCCCATCACCATGCACACGTGACCGGCAGCCAGGAAGCCCTGAACTCTGCACGATGCCGAAGAGAGCAACGCCTCCATCGCCGGCGGCACCAGGACGTGGGAAACCAGCAGTGAGAAATTCTCAATACCGGCAGCGTGGGCCTGGGCCACAGCCATGGCGTTGGCCGGGGCTGTCGTCTCGAATCCAACAGCAAAGAAGACGACTTCCCGATCCGGTTCCTTCCGGGCGATGTCCAGCGCGTCCAGTGGGGAGTAGACGATGCGAACGTCGCCGCCGCGGGACTTGACCCGGAACAGGTCTTCGCTCGATCCGGGTACGCGCAGCATGTCACCGAAGGAGCAGAGAATCACCTCGGGGCGGGCGGCCAGTTCGAGGGCCTCGTCGATGATTTCCATCGGTGTGACACAGACGGGGCAGCCAGGTCCGTGAATCAGTTCCACGCCCTCGGGCAGCAGGCGATCGATACCGAAGCGGACGATGGCGTGTGTCTGCCCGCCACAGACCTCCATGAGAGTCCAGGGCCGGGTTGTGATCCGCTCGAGGGCTTCGGCATATTCGCGGGACGCTGAGGCACTGCGGAATTCGTCGACGAATTTCACCCGGCGACTCCTTCATCCACAGGGGGCTCTAACTCATTCAGCTCACCAATCTCGCGAAGATACTGGAAGACTTTCTGAGCCTCTTCGGCATCGACGATACTCATGGCGAAACCCACGTGCACATTCACGTAGTCGCCCGGTTTGGCTTCCGGGACGTAGGCCAGGTTCACCTGCTTGATGATACCGCCAAAGCTGACCCGACCGCTTCGCGCCAACGGATCACCGTCGGCGTCGATGATCTCGATCAATTCACCGGGGATGGCCAGGCACATGGGGAGCCTCCGGGCTCGTTTGGATGTTGGTGACCTGCAGCGCAGCGGCGCACAACTGACCCAGAGCGATCCCCCCGTCATTCGGCGGGATTCGTTGATGCCAGTAGGGGTGATGGCCGGCGCGCTCAAGGCGGCGGATGGTTTCCGTCGTCAGTAAGGCATTCTGAAAGCAGCCGCCGGTGAGCACGACCCGATCCTGTCCGAGTCGTACCGCCATCGCGGCGATACCGGCAGCCAGACCCATGTGGATCCGTCGGGCGATGACAGCAGCCTCGACGCCATGGCGGCGATCCGCCAGCGTGGCGTCCAGCAAGGGACCCCAGTCCAGGATGAGGGTATCACCGGCATGGGCAGGTCGCAACAGCATCTTGTAAGCCGTGGCGCCTGGAGAATCATCGGCCTGTGTCGCGGCAGCTTCCAACAGCATGGCCGCCTGTCCTTCATGGCCGCTTACCTGCTTCAGATCCAGCAGAGATGCCAGGCCATCAAAGAGTCTGCCCGCTGAACTGGTGAGGGGCGAGTGAGATCCGGTAGTGATCATCGTCTCCAGCAGGGCGAGTCGACTCGATTCAATCGATGCCAGCGGCGGCAGATCGGTACGGGCAAGGATGGCAGGGCCATAACGGGCCACGAGCAGGCCTGCCGCACACAACCGGGGTTCGCGTGCGGCCGTGTCGCCGCCGGGCAGTCGGAATGGCCGCAGATGCCCGGCCCGGGTCATCTGGCCGGTTGGATCGATGGCGAGAAATTCGCCGCCCCAGATCGTGCCATCCGTTCCCAGGCCCGTGCCGTCCCAGGCCACACCCAGAACGGGTACGTCTCGCAGATCATTGTCGGCCATGCACGAGAGCACATGGGCATGATGGTGCTGCACCGTGCGGGCCCTGGGGTTGATCTGCCGGGACATCCTTGTGGCATCGTAGTCCGGGTGCAGGTCACACACCGGTTCCGGGGCGTCGATGTGGTAGAGTCGGCTCAGGCTGTCTCCGGCGGATCGCCAGGCCTTTGCGGCTGGCACACTGCCCAGATCACCCACGTGTTGACTGAGGAAGGCCATCGTTCCATCGGCAATGGCGACGACGTTCTTCTGTTGTGCACCTGCGGCCAGTGTCGGGGGCAGCGGTGCCGGCAGTTGCACCGGCATCGGCGCGTAGCCCCGTGATCGCCGCATCACCATCTCGCGTCCAGCCACGACGCGTGTCACGGAGTCATCGACGGGCCGCAGGATGGGTCGATCGTGCAGCAGGAAGCCATCGGCAATACCGCCCAATCGCTGCTGCGCTTCGGCTGGGGTGATACAGATTGGCTCGTCAGCCAGGTTGCCGGATGTGGCGACCAGCGGTCGGCCCACATCGTGCAGCAGCAGCCAGTGAAGCGGCGTGTAGGGGAGCATCAGTCCCAGATTCGGTTGATCAGGTGCCACCTTCGGCGCCACGCGAAGGCGCGGCGTATCCCTCTTCTGCAATAACACGATGGGAGCCTGGGGGCTGCTCAGGAGTCGCTGCTCGATGTCGCTCATCTGGCACAGATCTCGGGCTACGGCCAGGTCCGGTACCATGAGGGCCAGGGGCTTTTCCTCGCGATGTTTGCGCTGCCGCAAGCGCGCGATGGCGACATCATCGGTGGCATCGACGAAGAGGTGGAAGCCACCCAGTCCACGCACGGCAACGATACCCCCTGCATCGAGTAGCGAGACGGCTGCCTGCAGTGCCTGGTCACGGCGCAGATCTGAGCGCGTGCCATCCAACCAGCGCAGCTGCGGGCCACAATCGGGGCAGGCATTCGGCTGCGCGTGGAAACGTCGGTCTTCGGGCGAGTCGTATTCTTCCTGACAGCGGCGACACATGTGAAAAGGCGCCATCGTCGTGCGCTGCCGATCGTAGGGCAGAGATTGCACGATCGTGAAGCGTGGCCCGCAATGCGTGCAGTTGGTGAAGGGGTAGCGGTAGCGCCGATCATCCACATCGAGCAACTCGGTGCGGCACGCATCACACGTGGCGATGTCGGGCAGGATCAGTGCCTGGGGGGACTCATCGGTCGTGCTTTCGACGATTCTGAAAGACTGCAGGTCAGGTTCTGGGTCGAGCCAGGTCGTCTCCATCCCGTGGATGACGGCCAGGGACGGTGCTTCCTCCACGACGCGTGTGAGCAGATCCTGCAATCGCACAAGTGAGCCCTGTGCTTCGATGACGACACCGAGGGGTGAATTGCTGACCGATCCAAGCAATTCCAACTGGCGGGCGACTCGATAGACGTGAGGTCGGAAGCCAACCCCCTGCACAGCGCCACGAATGACAACTCGCACGCGCTGGCAGTCCTGGCGGGTGGTTCCCTCTCCACTTTGGCCGGAAAGGTGTCCCGCCTCGCGGTCACCGCCAGAGGCTGCCATGCCGGTCGGGGGCATTGTGTGACCCATTCTCGTCACTGGCGACACCGTATCGCTTCGAGTGCCGCCATCCAGGCGGCAATTGGTCCTAGTCTTCGCATTGTTCTTGTAGCTGGAGGTACGTCTTGTATCCGCCTGTCATATTGCGGGCGTCGAATCCATTCAGGCGCAGCAGGCGAGTTGCGTAGTAGGCGCGCTGACCTACGAGGCAGTAGACGCGGATGGGCTGATCCCTTGATAACTCGCTCAGGCGTTCGCGGAGGCGATGCAATGGGATGTTGATGGCACCCGGGACGTGACCGGTGGCGAATTCATCCGGATCGCGCACATCCAGCAGCAGCCCCTCATCATCGCCCCAATACGCCAGCGGTGCATCACCCCGCAGGGCATTGGCGCCGATCATACCAGCGATATTTACCGGATCTTTTGCAGCGCCAAACTGGGGCGCGTAACACAACTCGGCCTCTTCCATGTCGTAGACGCTCAGCCCGGCCTGCAGGGCGGTGGCGATCACGTCGATCCGCTTGTCGACCCCTTCCCAACCCACGGCCTGGGCTCCGAGTAGACGTCCGTCATCCGGCGCGTACAACACCTTCAGATCGATGGGACGAGATCCCGGATAGTAGCCGACGTGATGGCCCGGGTGCAGGTAGAGCTTCTCGTAAGGGATCTCGCAGGAACGCAGCAGCGATTCGTTGGCGCCCGTTGTCGCAACGGTCATGCCGAAGAGGCCGCAGACCGAAGTGCCCTGCACGCCGCGGAAGCGAGCTGGCCGTCCATAGATGCTGTCGGCGGCGACGCGCCCCTGGCGATTTGCCGGACCGGCCAACGGCATCAAACAGGGACGATCCGTGACGATGTGGTGATTCTCCACGACGTCACCCACGGCCCAGATCGCCGGATCATTGGTCCGCATCTGGGCATCGACGCGCAGGCCGCCAAGCGCGCCGACTTCGAGTCCGCAACTGGCGGCCAGTGTCGTCTCGGGGCGTACACCGATGCCGAGAACGACCAGATCCGCCGGCACTCGATGACCCTGGTCGGTGTGGACGACGAGTCGATCACCTGCCTCTTCGAAGGCGGAGACACTCTCCTGCAATCGCAGATCCACGCCTTCCTCACGCAGGCGACAGTGGAGGGGTGTTGCCATCTCCGCATCCAGTGCCGGCATGAGGTGGGCGAGTCGTTCGATGAGAGTGACTGACACACCTCGACGAACGAGATTCTCCGTCATCTCCAGACCGATGAAGCCGCCGCCGACAACGACCGCGTGCCTTGCATTCTTCTCTTCAATCCAGCTGCGCAGGCGTTGGGAGTCAGGGATCGTCCGTATGGCGAAGACGCCGTCGTGGTCGATGCCTGGCAGATTGGGGCGAATCGGTGAGGCACCGGTGGCTATGACCAGCGCATCGTAGCTTTCCTCCCGCTCCTCGCCATTGTCCAGGTTGCGCACCCGGATCGAGTGCGCCTCGCGGTCGATGCTGGCGACCTCGGTGCGGCAATGGATGTCGATGGCGAATCGATTGGCGAACAGATCGGGCGTGGCGACCAGCAGATCTTCTTCGTGCTGGATGACATCGCCGACGTAGTAGGGGAGACCACAGTTGGCGAAGGAGACGTGGGGCCCGCGGTCGAAGACCTGGATCTGCGCCGTCTCGGAAAGCCGCCGCAGTCTTGCCGCACAGGAAGCCCCGCCGGCAACACCGCCGATGATGAGAATGCGTCTGGGGTCTGTTGATTCGCAGCCGGGCCGGCGTGTCATCGTAGAACCCTCGTTGAATAATATGTCACTAGGGAAGACTCCACGCCGTCTGTCATGTGTGCCCGCACACCCAATGGGCAGGATGTCAGGTCACCCACCATGCCTCGAGTGAGGCACGGTGGGTGAAGTGATTCAGTAGATCAGCTGGGTCCAGCGACCGCCAGCGACCAGTTCTGCCTTGCGACGAGTCCACTTGTCCGCGTTGCCAGCCATCTCGCCAAAGGCCTTGTCCAGTTGAGGGATCATGCCTTCCAGTCCCGCCACATAGACGTGTGTGTCATGCTTGAGGACCATCTCCCACACCTCCTTGCGCTGCTCGCCCAGGGCGGAGTCCAGCGGCACGGGGTCGTTCATGTGTGGGCGCGGGCTGACGGCAGTGAAGGCCTTGAAGGTCGCTTCATCGTAGTACATCTCGAAGTCGTTCTGGCGATCATTCATATAGGCCATCTCGAGGCCGGATTTGGCGCCATAAAACAGACGCACGCGACCATCCCAGCCGCCCAGATGTTCATACAGATGGCGGACGAAGGCACGGAATGGTGCGATTCCGGTTCCCAGGCCGATCATCAACAGATCGGCGGTCTTCTCTTCCGGCAGCGTGAAGGGCAGGCCATACGGTCCGGTGACGATGATCTCGTCACCGGGCTGGCGATCGCACAGGTAGTGCGACGCGACGCCAGCGTGCTTCTCACCGGAGAACTCGTCGATATATGAGCAGCGCTTTACGCAGATCTCGATCTCATCACCGGAGCCATTCGTGGCCATGTTGGCGACAGTGTAGAGTCGGAAATGCTCGGACTGACCAAATTCGTGGGGTCCGGGAACCACGACGCCGATGGATTGGCCAACGGAGAAGCCAAAGTCGGCAGCATCGCCCACAGAGAGCACGATGTTGCGGATCTCCGCTTCGGAACCCTCCGGCGTGATCAGGGATGATTCCTTTACCGTCGCCGTGAGCCGTTGCTCTGAATCATAGTCTTCGAGTCGCATAAGATCGTACTCCTGCTGGGTATCTCGTGGTCAGCTGTGTAAAGTTCGGGGACCGCCCTCGTCGTCGGCGGCTGGGTCTGTCGCTCTGGCGCTGCGACGTTTTGAGGGTTGAGGGCAGTGGCCCTCATGGCCGCAGGCATCGCAGCCAGCACGCAATTTCAGGACATCGCAATCTTCGGCGACGAAGACGCGCGCCCAGAGCCGCTGCACCAGCAGCCAGACCATCAGCATGGCACTCATGCCGCCAATGGAAATTGCGAAGGGTGTCAGGTCGAGTGTCATCTCTGTCGCCGGATCCTCAACCGCCCAGACCGGCGAAGCCGGTGAAGGTCAATGACAGGATGCCAGCCAGCATCAGGGACAGGGCCGTGCCGCGCACGATGCCGGGCACAGTGGCCAGGTCGAGTTGCTCGCGAAGGCCGGCCATGATGACGATGGCGATCGTGAAACCGGCACCGGCGCCCAGCGCGTAGGCGAGACACTCGATGAGGCTGTAGGCCTTGTTGGTCTGGAACAGGGCCAGTCCGAGGATGGCACAGTTCGTCGTGATCAGGGGCAGGAAGATGCCCAGAGACCGGAAGAGCGATGGCGAGAATTTCTTGATGAACATCTCCACCGTCTGCACCGTGGATGCGATGACGACGATGAAGGAGATCAACTGCAGAAACTCGGCATCGATGGACACCAGCAGTGCGTGAATCCCGTAGGCGCACATGGAGCTGATGATCATGACGAAGGTCACGGCGCCGCCCATACGCGACGCGGTGGCATATTGCCCCGAGACGCCGAGGAAGGGGCAGATCCCCAGGAAGTAGGCGAGGACGAAGTTGTTGATCAGGCAGGCGTTGATGAAGATGCTGCCCAAGTTGCCCAAATCCATGGCTTATTCCTCCTCCTGCATTGCGGCGGCCATCTGCTTGCGCCGGCGTTCACTCCAGCCAGCGAATACGAGCAACCAGAGACCGAGGGTGAAGAAGCCGCCACCGGGCAGCAGAAAGATCGACCAGGTCTGGAAGCCGGCGCCAAGAATGGGGATGTCGAACAGGGTGCCGGCGCCGAGAATCTCTCGCACGACCCCCAGACACAGCAGGGCGAAAGTGAATCCGAGTCCCATGCCGGCTGCATCCAGAATCGAACGTCCCAGACTGTTCTTGGAAGCGAAGGCCTCGGCTCGCCCGAGGATCACGCAGTTGACGACGATGAGGGCGATGAAGGCGCCCAGCGCCTTGTGCACATCGAGACTGATCGCCTGAATCAGGAAATCGACGATGGTCACGAAGGTGGCAATGATCAGGATGAAGGTGGCAATGCGCACCTGTTTCGGAATGACATTGCGCAGTAGCGACACCAGAGACGACGACATGATGAGGACGAAGGTCGCCGCCAGTCCCATGGCCAGTGCATTCATGGCCGTGTTGCTCACGGCCAGCACCGGGCACATACCCAGGACCTGCACGAATACTGGATTCTCGCGCCAGAGTCCCTTGAGGAAGGCATCGGTATCCATGCCCTGTGCCGCGTCGCCCGTGTTGGGGGGGGCCGTCGTCATGGGGTGCCGTCCTCGGATCGCTGGGTTTCAGGCTGTTGAGATGGGGGGCGGCGAAGTTGGTCGAGTTGGCGAAGCAGCGCCGGCAGCGTCGCCCGGGCACTGGCATCGATGATGTCAGCGACGGCGACGGATGAGATCGTCGCCCCGGTGATGCCATCGACCTCCCAGGGATTTTCCTTCTTGCCCGATTTCACGGCGACCACCGAATTGCGCAGGCTGAGTCCCGTTTCATCGAGATGCACATCGAGGGCTTCGAAGTTGGCCACGAAGGTGGCATCCTTGATGATCTTGTCCCCGAGTCCGGGGGTCTCTTTGCTCTCCAGCACTTCCATCCCGATCACCTGCTGACGCACCGGCGTGTAACCGTAGAGGATGCGGATCACGTCCTGGAAACCTTGACCGGCAGCCTCGACGGCAACACCGACCAACTGTCCCTCGGCGTCATAACCGGCATAAACGAGTCGTTCGGACCCTGTGGCTTTGCCCTCGAAGGTAGTGATGGCCTCATCAGCACCGATCTGGTACGTCGCAGAGACTTCAGCGCCAGGCAGGACATTGTAGATCGCCCGGGCCAGTGCCTCAGCCTTGTTCTGCTCGATGATCGGCAGTGTCCACTGATAGGTGAGCACGATCAGCAACGAGCAGAGTACACCCACTCCACCCAGGGAGCGGATCATATGCCAGCTGTTGGGCAGCGCCGGCGCGGGCTGGATATCGACAGTCGAGGTGGTCGTCATGCCGGCTTCTCCCCGGTCTTCTTGGCGGGCACGCGCTGGCCATACGTCTTGGGCTGGAGTGCGCGGTCGATCAGAGGCACGCAGGCATTGCCGAGGAGGATCGAATACTGCACGCCTTCCGGCAGGCCGCCCCAGTAGCGGATGACGGTCACCATCACGCCGATCATGATGCCGTAGACGACGACGCCACGATGGGTCAGGGGTGCCGTGACCATATCGGTGGCCATAAACACGGCGCCAAGGCACAGACCCCCGGCCAGCAGCATGAACTCGGGTCCCGCGTATCGATCCGGGTCGATGAAGTGGAACAGACCACTCAGAATGCCGACGGTGCCAAAGATGGCAGCCGGGATGCGCCAGTTGAGCATGTTGCGGGCGGCCAGGTAGATGCCACCCAGCAGAATGAGCACAGCGCAGGCTTCACCTGTGGAGCCGGAGACCAGGCCGAAGGCGAGTTCTTTCACCGGCGTGCCCAGACTCTCGAATTTCATTGCTGCAAGGGGCGTGGCCGCCGTCGTGGCATCGTAACTGGGAACGACGAAGGGCCAGGTCAGTGTCGAGGTATGCACGCTGGTGAAGCGATCGGTGGCGAAAGGTGCACTCCAGCTCGTCATCGACACGGGAAAGGCGCCCTGCAACACGGCTCGGCCCACCAGAGCGGGATTGAAGCTGTTAAAGCCCAGGCCTCCGAAGAGGATCTTACCGAGGCCGATGGCGATGATCCCACCGACTGCGGCCATCCACAGTGGAATGGTCGGTGGCAGGGTGAGTCCCAGCAGCAGGCCGGTCACGCCAGCCGACCAGTCGCTGACTGTCGACTGTTGTTGGTTGATCCGGCACAGCACGTGTTCGGTGAGCAGCGATGCTCCCGTGGCGACGGCCAACACCAGCAGACCGCTCAAACCGTGCGTGTAGATGGAGAAGGTCGCGACCGGCACCAGGGCAACGACGACATTGCGCAGAATGACGTCGGTGCTGTCCCCGGAATGCAGATGGGGCGAGGTGTGGATCTCCAGCGTGCGGACTTCGCTCACGACTTTGCCTGCCTCTCACGGAGAATCGACTTGGAGACACGGAAGTGTTGTACCAGCGGGATGTGAGAGGGACACACATAGGAGCAGGAGCCACACTCGAAGCAATCCATCAGGGAATGCTGTTCAGCCATCGCATCGTATTGACGATTGCGGGCCAGCAGACCGAGTCTGGATGGATTCAGGAACATGGGACAGGCATCCAGGCAGTGTCCGCAGCGAATGCAGGGATACTCCTTCTCACCCGTTCCCACGATTTCATTGTCAGTGAAGACCACCAGACCGCTGGTGCCCTTGGTGATGGGCACGTCGAGACTGGCTGCTGATTGTCCCATCATCGGGCCGCCAAGAAAGACGCGTGTCGCATTCGGTCTCAGACCCACCTCTTCCAGGGCAAAACGCACGGGCGTGCCGATCGGCATCAGATAGTTGCCCGGGCGTTCTACGCCGGGGCCGCTGATGGTGATGACCCGCTCCATGATGCCGCGACCGTGGGGCAACAGGCGGCCGATCTCAGCGGTGGTTGCCACATTCTGACTGACGACACCCACGTCGATGGGCAATCCGCCAGAAGGGACCTCGCGGTCGAGGAGAGCCTTGATCAGAATCTTCTCGGCGCCCTGAGGATACTTGACCTTCAGCGCGCGCACATCCAACGGCATATCGGCCGGGCAGGCAGCTCGCAGGATCTCGATCGCATCCGGCTTATTCGCCTCGATGGCGATCGTGGCCCGATCGGCCCCGGAGGCTTTCAGTGTATACCGGATGCCGCGGATGATATCATCCACCTGTTCGAGCATGACGCGGTGGTCGGTGGTCAGATAGGGTTCGCACTCGACGCCATTGATCAGCAGGGCGTCGGCATGTTTCGGCTCCTTGACCCCCAGCTTGACGTGAGTCGGGAATGCAGCGCCTCCCAGACCGACGATGCCGGCCTGCTGGATCGCCTCGAGCACCTCGTCGCGGCTGGCCGTGTCGACATCGATCGGCTTGCCTTCGATCACTTCCTGACTCGAAGCCGGATAGGGCCGCAGATACACGGCCGGTACCATCTTTCCCGCGCTGTTCGGGGCGGTGCTGATACGCTCCACGACTCCGGAGGCTGGTGCGTGCATGGCGACCGACATGAATCCATCTGGCTCGCCGATCTTCTGACCCCGCACCACCTCTTGCCCTTCACGCACGGTTGCTTTGGCCGGTGCGCCCAGGTGCTGAGACAGCAGAATGACCATGACCGGCGCGAAGGGGAACTGGTGAATGGCCAGATCCTTCGTCAGGTCTTTGCTCTCCGGGGGATGAATCCCGTGAGCAAAGGATTTGATTTCTACCGTCGTCGTCATCGTCTATCCGCGTCTCGTTGTAGATCCGTGCTGCTCAGTTAGTCTTCTCGCCGCGACAAAAGCGCGACCGGTGCCCCGTATTTCAACGGGGCACCGCAAACATGTGCAGGCGAGCCAGATCAGTTGTGCTTCTCGCCGCGCTTCACCCACTTGTCAGCGTCCTTGAAGGATCTGTCGGCGGGCAGCCCTGGATGGATCACCTGGGCCGTGCACTTCTCTGCTGCCTTCACCAGGTCTGTGTAGGGACCCCCATTCGGATCCTTGATGTAGGCTTTCTTCTCGTCGTTGTAGGCGAAGATCTTGTTGTTCAGGTTGGTGCACTCGTCGCACGCCGTGCACTGGGGTGTGTCGATCCACGGTGCCATCGACTCGCCGCCATTGCCCGATGGTGCCGGACCCGCGGCCGGTGCCGCCAGTGCTGGCGCCACCTGCAGCGCTGCTGCGCCACCCCCTTCACCACTCATCAACTGCATCAGGTTGCTGGTCAGACTCTGCACGACCTCGGACCGCACGCGAGCTTCGACATCGCCGGCTGACTCCGGGGTCTGATCGAGGCCGGCCAGCGCCTTGAGCATGGTCCAGTAGTCGAGACGATCCTGTGCCGAGCGCACCAGTGGTTCGCCGACCAGGACCCGGTTGAGCCGGCTCTTGTTGTCGACGGCCCAGATGTAGGGCAGCAGACCCTCACGGTCGTCCTCCTCCATCTGCAGATACTCATGGAGGGGCACCATGTTGTCATTCCAGGTGTCCGGCTTGGCGACGCGGAAGTGCTTGCGGAAGCGGCCTTCGGTGACGGCGAAGTCGACGAAGGTCAGAGGCACTTCCATGGTCTTGTCGCGGCCATCCTCGACATACTTCAACTCATACATGGGCCAGTCATCGTCGATCGATGGATTCATGGCCAGGTCGAGGCATTCGGCCGGCGTCTTGCCCGCGTCCGGATCATACTTGAACAGCGGATAGGCGCGCGACTCGACCGCCAGCTTGCCTTGCCGGTGGCCCACATCGTCGGCGATGCCGTGTTCTGGCTGACAGGAGGTGTAGAGGGCGAACAGGGCCGGTCGACGGGCCATCAGGCCCTGAACGAATCCTTCGATCATGTGGCTTGGATGAGAGATCGAACTCTGCAGGATGTAGGTCGTGCGATGGGCCATGGCGATGTAGCCCATTTCCTTGCGGATCTCCTGTTTGCCCTTCTGGGCCTTGCCATACTGGGCCATGTCGGACACCTGGCCGAAGAAGCCGGAAGTACAGGCCTGGCCACCGGTGTTCGAGTAGACCTGGGTATCGACGACGACGACCTTGATCGGCTTCCCGGACATCATCAGGCGGGAAAGATTCTGGAAGCCGATGTCGAACATGGCGCCATCACCGCCCAGAGCGACCACCGGCGGGCACATGTGCCATTCCTCGTCGGTGAACTGATTCCAGTCGAAGCGACGGAATTCGTCTTCCATCTCTGGCTTCAGCTTGCCATCCAGTTCGAGTTCGGCCATGCGGATGGCACGGAAACCGTCGGCCATCTTCGCCATGTGGCCTTCGAAGATGCCCATGGCGACAGACGGTGAATCCTGGAAGAGGTGGTTGGCCCAGGGGAAGGGATAGGGGTTGAAGGGATAGGTGCTGCCCCAGACCGAGGTGCAACCGGTGGAGTTGAGCATACCCATGCGGGAACGTCCCTGACCGGTGATCCCGTCGGTGTATTTCCAGCGCAGGTCCTTCAGATTCGTGAGCAGACCCGTGACCTTCTTGAACCACTCCGGATCGATCGGGTCCGTGCCCTTCATGCTTTCCATCTGACCGGCGACGCCAGCCAGGGTGAGCTCGGAGTCCTTCAGCTCTTCCATGACGCGGCCGATCACGGCAGCGTCGCTGACGTCCATCTTCTCCACCAGACGCAACTGAATGTGCTTCTCCACGCGACCGATGAGCTCGCCGAGGTACGCGACGTGCTTCTTGATGCGCGGCTGCATCAGGGCTTCGACGGTGGCCGTGAACAGATGCATGACCGTCTTCTCGGAGCAGCCCATGCAGGCACCATCGCCGGAAGCCAGTGCGCCGTAGTTGGCCTTGTCGAGGAGGATCGTTTCCAGTGCGCCGATGCCTTCTTCGAGGTCGTCGACGCGGATGAACTTCTCCTTTGTCGTGGGCAGGTCCATCCAGAAGTCCCAGGTCTTCTCCAGGGTCTGGATCGACTCTTCCGTCTGCGGTATGGGGCGCAGCGCGTCGTCATCACAGACCTCGACACACTCCATGCAGCCCTTACAGGTGTAAGGATTGATGGTGATGCTGAGCAGGCCGCCAGATCCCTTCGCCTTGTTCTCGTGGTTGGTGTAGTAGGGACGCGTGGCGGAAAACTGAAACTCGCCGATCTCGGCCCTGAGGGCATCGAATTCGGTCTGTAACTCGCCTCGTTCGCCATCAGCGGCGGCGGCGACGGTCTCGGCGATCACCTGGTCGAGGGCGGCCATGATGTCGGCGCTCTTGCCATTGGTGCCGATCGTGATCTTCTCGCGCAGCTTGCCTTCCATCTGGCGTACGGCGCGGGGCAGGTGTTTGACGTCTGTGCCAGACTTGCGCACCCGGTTGATGGCGGTCTCGAAGATTTCGCCGATCTCGCTGACCAGACCCGGGATGGCCGTGTCGGGGCAGACGGTGTAGCAGTTACCGCAGGCGGTGCAATTCTCGGCGATCCACGTCGGGTGCTGGTAGCGGATGCCCGTCATGTTGCGGAAGGAGGCCGTGACGGCCGGCATCCAGCTGAGACTCGTGAAAGGATCAGCAAGGACGTCGTTACCCATGCCCTTCGCATACAGGTGACCGGTCTGCTCCCAGAAGCGGTGGATGTCCGTGGTCGGAGCCAGGCCCTTGGGTAGACGCTTGAGCGAGTCGGGCAGGGGCTCGATCTGGACGATCTGGGTGTCCGTGTCGATGGCGTTGATCACCTCTGACGGGATCTCGTAGATCTCGTCGTAGCCACGGCGCACGACGCGCAGATTGTCTTCGACAACGCGCCGACCCTTGGAGCCGAACTTGTGCTCCAGCTGATCCTCGATGGCGGTAAAGAGCTTCTCTTCCGTGAAGCCTGCCTGGCCCATCACCGGGGAAGCCTTGAAGAAGGCGCCCTGGAAGGCGATGCCCTGCATGCGCAACTGCAACTCTGGATCGGAAGCTTCCTCGCGGGCAATCTTGAAACCATCGATAAAGAAGACGCGGATCTTCTTCTCGCGAATCGTGTCCTGATAGTGTTTGGCGATGTCTGACCACGCACCGGCGGCGGTCTCATGGTCGGACTGGATGACGAATACGCCGCCTTCCTTCAGACCAGCCAGGGCGTTGGTGTGCTTGAGGACCTTCGGGTCAGGTGAGAGGACGACGTCGACGAAGATGTATTCGCAATTGATGCGGATGGGCTCCGGCGCTGCCGACAGATAGTAGGTCGTCGGCTGGCCCTTCTTCTCCGATCCGTATTTGGGATTGGCCTTGATGTGGTATCCCAGCAGATCGAACAACGTCATCGCCAGGTTCTTGCCCGTCGTGATCGCACCCCATCCACCGACGGAGTGGAAGCGCACGGCAATGGCACCTTCCGGCATGAGGTTGGGATTCTCGCTGCCATGCACGGACAGCTCTTTCACGTGCGGGTAGGCGTCGAGGATCTCTTCCTGGTGGGCGCGCTCTTTCGGGGTACCCGGGTTGTCGCGGACGAAATCGATGGAGAGATAGAAGAGCTTCTTCTTCTTGCCGTCATCGAGCATGTTCTCGATGGTGCCGATCAGGCCCTCGGGCTGCAGGTCACGGCTGCCCATACCGAAGGAGCCGGAATACAGTGGCGAGACATCGCTGATCTTGTCATAGACGGCGTGATCGGGGAAGGGCAGGTTGCCATTCTTCTTGCCGGACGCGCCATTCTCAACACACTTGGCGATCGTCGTGCGAATCTCCCGCATCATCGGCAGGTCGACGGCCAGGGGCTGGTCGAGGCGCTCGAGGACGGCGACGCCCTTGCGACCCTTGAGCAGGTCACCGATCACGTCACCGGGGAAGGGGCGCCACATGGTCATGTTGACGACGCCGATCTTGATGCCGCGGGTCTCGCGCAGATAGTCGGCCACGACCTCGGCCGAAGAAATCACGCTGCCCTGGCCGACGATGAGGTAATCTGCGTCGTCGACCTTGTAGGAACCGACCCGGCCGTATTGACGCCCTGTGAGGGCGGCGAATTCGTCGAAGGCCTGATCGGCCAGTCCCTGAATGTGATCGAAGAAGAAGGGGCGCTGTGCGGCGACGGACTGCATGTAGCTGTCCTGGTTCTGCACGACACCGGCCATGACCGGGTTGTCCACATCCCAGACCTCAGGAACGCGACGCCGCGTATCGCCATAGATCATCTTCTGTGCCGGCGTGGGGCACTCGATGATGTCATCGGGACGACCGAGATACTCGAGAATCAGCTCGCGTTCCGGCACCAGGCAGGACTCGATCAGGTGCGTCGTGAGGAAGCCATCCTGGGCGATAGCGCCCGGATTGAGGGCCAACTCGGCGATTCGATGGGTGATGATGTTGAGGTCGGCGACTTCCTGCGCATTCTTGGCGAAAAGCTGGAAGAAGCCGGTGTCCTCGATGCAGTGATAGTCGTCGTGGCCGGCGTGCACATTGAGGCTGGCCTTGGTCATGGCGCGGGCGCCGATGTTCAGCACATAGGTCAGCCGCTTGCCGACGGCGGCATACAGCGACTCGTGCATGTAGGCGATGCCCTGGCCGGACGAGAAGTTGGCCGATCGCAGGCCGCTCATCGACATACCGGCGGTGACGGCGGCGGCAGCGTGCTCGCCTTCGGGTTCGACAAAGATCAGCGGTCGACCCGAGACATTGATGTGACCGGCAGCGGCGGCTTCGGCCCAGAACTCACCCATCTGGGTCGACGGGGTAATGGGGTAGGCGCCGGCAGCATCGGTGGACTCACGCTCACATGCGATGGCGACCGTGCAGCCGTCCATGGCGTCGCGCTTACCGGGGTATTTTGCGGACTTCTCACTCTTGGCCATGACGCTCAACTCTCTCCAACCGGGTGTGTTTCGTCTTCAATTTTCTGGTAGCGACCGGATCGCTTCTGCGATCCTTCAGGTGTCGCCGAACTTCAGATACTGATACCTCAGGTTGCAGCCGCCGGAAGCGGTTGCTTGCGCAAGACCTTGCGGGCTTCGCGTCCCTTCTCGGTGCCGTTGTCGCCGAGCCACACAATGGAACCTGTGGGACAGCGATCGATGGCGACGCGGGCGCTGTCGTGACGCCGGTCGTAATCGACGACCGGCAGGCTGTTGACGATCTGTACGACGTTGCCGGGAGCATCCATCGCGCACCGGCCACATGCCGTGCAGGCGACCTCGCAGTCTTCCAGTACCTCGTCGCCGGCGGCCAATGAGCGGCAGGCGACCCACAGCTTGTGGGAGACAGCGTGTAGTTCGAACAGGTCCTTTGGGCACACCTCGACGCAGTCGCCACAGGCCGTGCACAATTCCGGGTCGACGACGGGCAGACCGTAGGGACTCATCGTGATCGCGTCGAAGTTGCAGACATCCTCGCAGTCGGACAGTCCGAGGCATCCCCAGGTGCAGCTCTTGCCGCCCCCACCGACCATCGCCGCGGCGCGACAGGTGTCCAGGCCCTGATAATGGGCGCGCTGGCGGGATACGTTGCTTCCACCGGCGCAGGCGAGGCGCGCGACGATCTTCTCCTGGGTGCCGACGTCGACACCCAGAAAGGTCGCGATGCCAGCACGGCCATCGTCACTGCTGACCGTGCACTTGCCCGGCAGTGCATCCCCGCCGACGAGGGCCTCGGACAGCGCTCGACAGCCCGGGAAACCACAGGCGCCGCAGTTGCTGCCAGGGAGCATCTCCTCGACGACGTCGATCCGGGGATCTTCCTCGACGTACAACTTCTTGTTGACGAGGACGAGGATGATCGCCAGGGCGACGGCAATGCCGCCTAATGTGAGGACCGCGGTAAGGACGAGCATGGCCTGGCGTCGACTCCGATGGGCGCGTTGGGTTCAGGTCGCGGGTTGCAGCACCCCGAAATGCAAGCGGCATGCCACCCGCATCCAGCCTGTAACACGTGACACACGATCGGCCCAGATCCCCGGTGCCGGTTTGGGCCCTGTTGCCTAAGACATTGTAGGAAAATGACTTGGAGTGGAAAAGCTCGTCGTCTATTTTAGATGGCGTGGCGTGAGGGGGTCCGGTCAAATGACTGTTTTTCGAGACAAGGGGATTCGAAGCGGGCCAGCCATGTCTCAGTGGGCCAGAGACGTCTCAGGTTGGCGACCTTCAGGCCCCACCTGGGGCACGGCGGCCACAGCGACCGTGAAGCCCTTACCTTTGTTTGAGTCGCGCAGGGGTGGCGCCGGTCCGGTCAGGTCCTTGATTCTAGGTCTCGGCCTCAGTCCCGTGGCACGGGGATTGCCGATTGGCGTGTTACCCAGTCTGTTGATCTGCCGAATGCCTGATGACCCAGTCTGTCACCGGAGTTTGTGAAAGCCATGACCACAGCATCGACCCACCCGGCCGCTACCGTCGACGGGGAGTTGTTGGCCCGCTACGATCGCCCGGGCCCACGCTACACCTCCTATCCGACGGCGGTCGAGTTCTCGGACGAATTCACCACTGCCCACTATGTGCGCTGTCTCAACGAGCTACCCGCCGATGACGAGATCTCACTCTACGTGCACGTCCCCTTCTGCGAACACCGATGCCATTTCTGTGGCTGCCATGTGATTGCCACGCGGCACGGTGAGGTGGCCGCCAAATATCTGGAATATCTCGAAAAAGAGATCGCTCTCGTGGCCGCCCAACTCGAGCATCGACCGAAGGTGGTGCAATACCACTGGGGGGGCGGCACCCCGACCTATCTGACACCGGAGCAGATGAGACACCTGCAACGGTCCGTCGAGTCGCATTTCGACATCCAGCCGGGGGCAGAGGTCGCGATCGAGGTCGATCCGCGTGTGACGACGACGCAACACATCGACACGTTGCTCGAACTCGGCTTCAATCGCATCAGTATGGGCGTGCAGGACTTCGATCCTGCCGTGCAGGAAGCGATTGGCCGACATCAGACCAAGGAAGAGGCCAGTCAGCTCTACGCTTACTGCCGAGAGAAGGGCATCACCTCCATCAATATTGACCTGATCTACGGCCTGCCCGGACAAACGCCAGAATCCTTCCAGCGAACACTGGATGCGGTGAACGAACTGCGGCCCGATCGCCTCGCCGTCTACTCCTACGCCCATGTGCCCTGGAAGGTGGGTAACCAGAAGCGCATCGACGAGACCTTGCTACCTCAGCGTGACGACAAGTTCGCCCTGCTCGCCAGCGCCATCCGGGCCTTTTCTGAGGCCGGCTACGACATGCTGGGAATGGATCACTTTGCCCTGCCTGAGGACGAATTGGCGAAGGCCCTCGGCGGACGCCGCCTGCACCGCAACTTCATGGGTTATACCGTGCAGCGTTCACCAACGATGCTCGGTCTGGGGATCTCCGCCATCGGCGAGGCCTCCGGCGCCTACATCCAGAATCAGAAGAAGCTGAGCACCTACTACGCGGATATTGACGCCGGGCGGCTTCCCGTCGAGCGCGGGTATGCCACCTCCGACGACGACAAGCTGCGCAAGCATGTGATTCTCGAGTTGATGTGTAATCTCTATCTCGACATCGCCGATGTGCAGTCCCGCTTCGGTATTAATTTCGCCGAGACCTTCGCCACGGAGCTGTCAGAATTGCGCGATGGCCCGGTCCAGGACGGCTTTGTCAGTATCACGGACGAGGCCATCGAGGTCCTGCCACGGGGACAGCTCTTCGTGCGCAATGTCTGCATGCCCTTCGATCGATATCTGCGTGAGAAGGTGCGCAACAAGCCCACATTTTCCCGGACCGTATGATGCCCGATCGGCCCACTGAACCTGAACTGGCATCGGCCAGGCTTCAACAGGAACCAGCCTGGCTCGTGCGCTGGCTGACGGCGGTCGCTGTCGCCTGTGTGCTGATGATCGTCGTGGGTGGACTCGTGCGACTGACCCATTCGGGACTTTCCATGACCAGTTGGCGGCCGGTGACCGGCGTGGTGCCGCCCATGTCTGATGCTGACTGGCAGGTGGAATTTGATGCGTACCGCCAGACGCCCGAATACCGGCAGGTCAATGCCGGCATGAGCCTGGCCGAGTTCCAGGGCATCTTCTGGCCCGAATTCATCCACCGAATCATCGGTCGCCTCGTCGGACTCGTCGTCATGCTGCCCCTGCTGCACGGTCTGGTGCGTCGCCAATTGCCAGCTGGTGTACGTGGCCACGCCATCGGCATCGGGCTGCTCTTTCTGGGGCAGGGCGTGATGGGGTGGCTCATGGTGAAGAGTGGCCTGGTGGACGACCCCAAGGTCAGTCCCTATCGACTGGCCCTGCACCTGTCGCTGGCGCTGGTGCTGCTGGCCTGGTGTCTGTGGTTGGTCTTTCAGCGACGCTGGCCTGCCGTGACAGCCGTCATCACGTCACGCTCCCGCACGCTGGCCAACTGGCTGCTGGGTACAGTGATCATTCAGATCGTGGTCGGCGCCCTGGTCGCCGGGCATCGAGCTGGTCACGCCTCCGACACCTTCCCATACATGTACCATCGACTCATCCCGCAGGGCCTGGGCAGTCACGAGCCCTGGCTGGCGAACTTCGTTGCCAATCCGCTGGCTGTGCATTTCGAGCACCGCTGGTTCGCCTTTGTTGTGATCGGACTCGGCGTGGCCCTGTTCCTGCATCTGCGTTCGCAGGAGACCTCCGAGCCGTTGAGACTCGCATCGACCGCTCTGCTGCACATGCTTGTTCTGCAGATCATACTGGGTATCACCACCATCCTCTACCACGTTCCCGTCTGGCTGGCCTCTCTGCATCAGCTTGGGGGTGTCGCCATTTTTGGCCTCGTATGGCTGGTGTTTCATCAGACACGACAGGGCAGGCAACCGGCCTAGAAGCCCGGCTGAACATCTCCGGCTCTTGACGCTCTGGTGGCGGGAACCGATCTTCGGAGTCCATTGTCCGAAGAAAGGGAGTATTGCCATGTCAGCGTCTCCCATCTCCTCCACCGGTGAACGGGCTGCAGCCTGGCGCGCACCTCTGGCGATTACCGTCGCCGGTTGGCTGCTTTTTGAGACCCTCACCGGCCTCCTGATCCTATTCCTGCCCTTTGGATTGACGCCGCAGTTTACCGTCATCATCCACACGGGCCTGGGCTGCATCTTCCTGCTGCCCTACGTGGTCTATCAGATCCAGCATTGGTCGGCCTACCGTGACGCCGGGTGGACGCACGTCAAACTCACCGGCTACGTCGCCCTGGGTGCGATGGTCCTGTGCATCATCTCGGGTCTCGTGCTGACGGTGCAGGCCATTGCCGGCACGCGGATCAGCTACGTCTGGGATCTACTGCATACGGTGGCCACCTTCGCATTGCTGGCTGCAGTCGCGCCGCATGTGGTGGTGTTGATGATGCGGGTATGGGGCGCTGATCTGCTGGCGCCGCTGATTCACGCCCAACGTCGCTGGATCGCCGGATGCCTCGGGTTCACCGCTCTGGGTCTGGTGGCTGTGGCCGCCTGCGTCGCTATCTACGAGCCTCCGGTGATGGTCAATGAATTTCCCGACGACTACGACCTCAGTTACGGTGAAGACCGGCCTTTCGCACCGAGCCTGGCCAAGACCTCTTCAGGCGGTGCGTATGATCCGCGTTCTCTGGCAGGGTCCCTCTCCTGCGGCACCTCAGGCTGCCACGAAGAGATCGTCGCCGAGTGGGAGGTGTCCGCCCACCGTTATGCTTCCATGGATCCGGCCTTCCAGAAGGTGCAGGAGGTCATGGCACAGCAGAATGGTCCGGCCTCGACGCGCTACTGCGGCGGCTGCCACGATCCCATCTCCCTGTTCTCAGGGACGAAGAATCTGTTCACACCGCACCTGACCGAGTTGCGTGGCTACCAGGAGGGGATCTCCTGTATCGCCTGCCACTCGATTCAGGAGACGGATGTTCAGGGCAACGCCAACTACACGTTGATGCAGCCGGAGCGCTACGCGTTTGAAGTCGCCGTGCAGGAAGGCGGGGGCAATGGCGCCCGATTCCTGCGCGACTTCCTGATCCGTTCCTATCCGTGGCAGCACACGGAGTCGCTCAGCCATCGCCTGTTCAAGAGCCCCGAGTTCTGCGCCGCGTGCCACAAGCAGTTCATCGATGCCGAGATCAATCAGGTCGGCTGGGTGCAGTTGCAGAACCAATACGATAACTGGCGCAAGAGCCGATGGAATCACCCCGGTGACCCGTCGGAAACGATCGAATGTCGCGAATGCCACATGCCACTGATGGCTCAATCGCGTGAGCCGGCCGCCGGTGATGACGCCGACTACAACCGTACACCCACCGATGAGCGTCACCGTTCCCACCGATTCCTCGGGGCCAATCAGTTTATCCCGACCCTGCTGGATCTGCCGGGTGCCGCCGAACATGTGGCGCTCACGGAGGCTTGGATGCGGGGTGACTTCGAGATTCCGGAGATTGCGGACAAGTGGAGCGCAGGGCCGGCGATCCCGATCGAACTGGTGATGCCCGAATTCGTTCACCCGGACGAAGAAGTGTCCCTGTCGGTTCGCATCACAAACAACAAGGCAGGACACGACTTCCCGACTGGTCCCCTCGACATCATCCAGGCGTGGGTGGAATTGGAAGTGACGGACGAGAACGGCGAGATCGTCTACCAGTCCGGCATTGTTGATGAGGATCGTTTCATCGAGCCGGGATCCTTCATCTTCAAGGCCGAGGCGGTCGATCAGTATGGCAATCTCATCGATCGACACAATCTCTGGGAGATGGTGGGCGTGCGCTTCAAGCGATCCCTCTTCCCAGGATTTGCTGATCAGGCGGAATACACATTCTCCTGTCCAGGAACAGTGCTCCCCTCGGATCTCAGCGAGGAGGACCTGCTCAAGCCGATCGAGTCTTTCGCACTCGTGACCCCTGGTGAGGGGGAGATGCTGCACGTGAAGGCGGCATTGAAATACCGCAAGATCGATCAGTATCTGCTCAACTTCCTGATGGGAGAAGAGACGACCCTCACCGCCCCGATTACCGTGTTGTCGACGGCGGCCGGTACGATCGCTGTGCGGGAACGCGAGGGGCCGAAGGTTCGCCTGCGATTCGATAGTGCTGACGCCGGCGAATAGATGAGCGGGGACTGAACAGTGGCGCGACGCTGGACACGACGGCAACGCCTGGTGGCGCGTGCAGCCTTGTTGTGTTCGCTCCTCGTGGTGGTCGTCGTGGCGGTGCTGCTGCTGAATCGCTCGACGCCGGGTGGTTATGTCCCGGGTGATCCTGTGGAGGGGCTGACGGAATCTCTGGCCCGCGGTCTGCCCGCGGACTTGCCGCCCCGCCAATTCGTCGACGCCAGTGCAGAAGCCCGGGTCGTCTTCGATCACTTTCACGGCGTGCGGTCGCAGCAATTGCCCGAGGATATGGGTTCCGGTGCTGCCTGGGCAGACATCGATGGCGACGGGGATGCCGATCTCTATGCCGTCAACGAGGCCGGTCCCCTCACGCAGATCGACCAGTGGCCCACATCACCGGCGGCCAATGCACTCTTCCGTAATCGTGGTGACGGGACTTTCGATGAGATCGCTGCCACTGCCGGCGTCGATCGGCGTGGCATGGGGCAGGCGGCTGCTTTCGGCGACGCAGACGGCGATGGCGATGCCGATCTGATCGTGACCGAGTATGGGCCCCATCTGCTATTCGACAACGTGGGCATCACTGCCGATGGCACCGTCGGTTTCGTGGACCGATCACAGGCCGCGGGTCTGTCGACGGCCCCAGGATTTCATGCCGGTGCCTCCTGGGCTGATGCCGATGCCGATGGTGACCTGGATCTCTACGTGTGTCGCTACGTCGACTATACAGCCGATCTGGCATTGCTGGAGCGCACGTCGCGGCAATATGATGTCGTGATTCCAGCCTCACTGAATCCGTCGACCTTTCGGCCCGTGCCGAATCTCTTCTATCGCAACCGCGGTGATGGCACCTTCGATGAGGTCGCCGTCGCAGCGGGCATCGACAATGGCGAGGGACGATCCCTGTCGGCGACGTGGACAGACTTTGACGAGGATGGACAACTCGATCTCTACGTAGCCAATGATCTGTCCGACAATGTCCTTTTCCTGGGCCGTGCCGGCGGTGCTTTCGAGGATGTGAGCCACGCTGCCTGGGTTGCAGACTATCGCGGCGCCATGGGGCTGGCCAGTGGCGACTGGGACAATGACGGTGATGCGGATCTGTTCATCACGCACTGGATTGCCCAGGAAAATGCCCTCTACAACAACATGGTCGGCGACATGGCCAAGGCGCGCAGCGCCGCCACCGACAGCAGTGCCAGCGCGAGTCCACGCGCACGCTTCATGGACGTGGCAGATCAGTTCGGCCTTGGCCAGGTGGCTCTCGACTACGTCGGTTGGGGGACAGCCTTCATCGACTACGATCTGGATGGCAAGCTCGATCTGCTCGTTGCCAATGGCAGCACATTCCCGCGCGACGACGATCCGACGCAGCTGGTGCCGATGTCCCTGCAGTTGTTCTGGAATCGCGGTCAGCGACAGGGGTTCTATGAGGTCAGTCGTGGGTCAGGGGAGGCGCTCACCGCGCCGGCCGTGGCCCGTGGACTGGCCGTGGCTGACTACGACGCCGATGGCGACATGGATGCATTTGTCGTGGTCAATGGTGCTCGAGCCCGTCTTCTGCGCAATGAAGGTGACACGACGTCCCATTGGCTCGAAGTGCGTCTGGCCGCCCCCGAGGCCCAGCGGAATCGTGCCGATGTGACCGTCGTTCATGGTGATGTCCGTCAGCGACGCGCGGGGGGGACCTCGTCGTCCTACTACTCACAGCACAGCGATGTCCGCCACTTCGGTCTGGGCACCTCGACGCAGGTCGACAGCCTGATCGTCGACTGGGCTGATGGCCGGCGCTCGATCCTGCTCGATGAGGCGGCGGATCGTATCCTCGACGTACCACCACCGGATCACGCCGAGGTCAACAACTGATGCGACGCGTAATCCCGTGGGCGATGCTGATCCTGGGCTGCGGCAGCGACGGGCCACCGGCACAGCCACCCGATCTTCGACAGGCCGTGGCGCCAGCGACCACCTCGGCAGCGCAGCGGCTTCAGGTGCAGGACTTCTGGCGCGTCTACCGGCAGGCGACGGCACAGCGCGTCAATGGCAACTACCGCGCTGCGCTGGCTCTGTTCGACAGTGCCCTCGTATTGCAGCCTCAGCACCTGGATGCGCTCTACTACAGTGGCAATGCCGCCTTTGAATTGGGTCGCTTCACCGATGCAGAGCGGCGCTGGCGTCTCGAACTGGCAGCCAACGAACACAGCGCCCGGGCCCATGCCCAGATTGGCGTGCTCTATTGCTCTGGGCTGCCGGGGGCGCCGACCAATCTATCCACGGCTCGGCGCGAGTTGGAGGCAGCCCACAAGCTGAATCGGGCCGAAACCGGGCCCCTGGTCCGCCTGGGTCAAGTGGCTCTTCTACAGGAGGATCCCATGGCGGCTGCGCAATGGCTGACGGCTGCGACTCAGACAAATACGCGATCCGTAGCGGCTGTCTACCTACGTGGGTATGTTGCCTGGTCAGAGGGCGATTCGGAGGAAGCGCAGTCCCGGTTGATGGCCGCCCGCGATCTGGCCGGTGGTGGTCCCGAGGAAGTCAGCGCTTCGGCTGAAGGGCAGACTCGTCATGGTCATCGGCCCCTGCTCGAAAGTGGTCGCATTTCGGCACTGGCTGTCTTCTGGCGTCGCCTCGCCGATCCACGACACCCGGATGACACGTTCCTGTCCGCCGAAACGGAATACGCCGATTTCCATGACTCCCTTCTCCGCGTTCGGGCCACGCTGGCCGACGCGTCGAGAAACTGAAAGGATCGATCCACTATGTCCCGCCCTCCGAAGGCCTACAAGCGATTTATCGAACGATTTACGCAACTGGGAGAGGCGTGGGATCTGATCGCGGCAGAGGGCGAAGCAGGGCCACTCGACGAACGAACGCAGCGATTGGTCAAGCTCGGCATCGCCATGGGGGCGATGCGGACCGGATCGGTTCACTCCGGTGTGCGCAAGGCACGCGCCATGGGTATCAGTGCAGAAGAGATCGAGCAGGTAGTGGCTCTGGCGGCCGGCACACTCGGCATGCCATCGACGGTGGCCAACTATCAGTGGGTTTGCGACGTATTGGACGATGAGGAAGACGGGCGATGATACTTAGTCAGGCATCTAAATACGCACTGCGTGCGACAATTCATCTGGCCCGCAATGCGGACCGGCCGCAGCTGGCCCGTGACATCGCGGCAGCACTGGACGTGCCGAGTCAGTATCTGGCCAAGATTCTCCAGGATCTGGCGCGACACGGGATCCTGACCTCAGCCAAAGGACGTGGTGGCGGCTTCAGGTTGGCAAAGTCGGCAGCTGAGCTCGAACTGATCAGCGTGGTACGTGCCATAGAGGGGCAGAATTTTGGCGAAGGATGCGTCCTCGGTCTGCCAGAGTGCGGCACCGATGATCCTTGTCCGCTTCACAATCAATGGGGTGCGATCCGCGAGTCGCTCATCAAGATGCTCGAGCAGACGCAGCTGTCGAATCTGTCACCCTCTTCGAATCTGCTTCAGTAGGTAGACAGTGTCTGATCGCCCGGCCGCCCGTCGTGGTGCGCCGCTGCCCCGGGAGCATGGTGCCTGGGTCATGCTCTATGCGCCTCTGCTCACAGGGCTTGTCGTCTATCCTGTCGGTTGGTTCATGTCGCTGTTGCTGGCGGTGTTGGCCACCTCAGCGTTCTTCGCCCAGAATGCACTGGGCCTGCTGCTGCGTGGACGCGGCGATGGGCGCACGTGGCGATGGCTGGCAGCGTGCGGCGCGCTGGTTGGCGTGAGCGCCGCTGCGTATTGGGGAGCCGGACACGCCCGTGTCCTCTGGCTCGGTCTGCCGGCGGCCCTCCTGTTCAGCTGGCAGGCTCTGCAGCGCCGTCTGACACGGCGCCAGATCGACCATTCTCTTGCCAACGAACTGATCACCGTGCCCATTCTGGGGCTGGGCGCGCCTGCGGCGCACATCATCAGTGCGGGCCAGATGACCCCTGGAGCGCTGCTACCCTCGGTCGCCTTCAGTCTCTACTTCGCCGGCAGTGTCTTCTTTGTGAAGATGCTGATCGGCGCCATACACGATCCAGCGCCCGCCCCCTTGCGATGGCGCCGCGGCGGCGCCACGCTCCTCTACCACGGGTTCATTCTGCTGGCTCTGCTGGCCGGCATCGGCGGGCTCGACAATGGGCGCATCCTCATACCTGGCCTGATCGGGTTTCTGCCCGTGGTGGCGCGTACCCTGTTCATGTGGTGGCGGCTGTCGGGTGTTCCCCCGTCCTTGCGACGGGTCGGGTTCATCGAAGTGGGGATCGCCCTCTGGTTCAGCATCTGGATCGGTGTGTTCCTGACCCATTGGGAGAGGATGGGCTGATGCCCCCACGCGGAACAAATCATCGATCCTTCCCACAGGGTTTCGTTCATGTGGCGCTGCTGTGTGCCCTGACGGCTGGTTTCGGTTCGGCTTCCTACATGGCCTCGCATCTGGGTTTCGGCCTGCCCCTGGCGCCGATCTGGCCGGCCATCGTGCAGGTCCATGGAAACACCCAGCTGGCCGGCTGGATCGGGCTCTTCATCATGGGCGTGAGCCTGCATGTCGTGCCGCGCCTGAGTGGGGTGCCCCTGCGCGTGCCCGGTCTGGCCACCGTCATCTGGATGGCCATGGCAGCGTCACTGGTGTGGCGGGCCATTGCGCAACCACTGCTGATGGTCGGCATCGGCGGCCCCTTCGTGGCTGTGGCGCTGATGATGTCCGGCCTGGCCCAGATGCTGGCCGTGACGGCCTACGTGGGATTGCTCATCGCCTCGCTGCGTGCGAGCCGTATCGATCCGTCCACGCACCCGAAGATCGGGCCCCTGCGTCCCCTGATGCTGCTGAGTCTGGTCAGCTGGCAGTTGTTCGGTCTCACCATGGGCGGTGCTACGGTGCTGGCCGGCCTGCGCGGTGTCGGCCTGCTCGAACCGGGGTTGCACCTGCTGGCGGCGGATCTGTTCATCGCGGGTGTCCTGGTGCCGGTGGCTTTCACCTTCTCTCTGCGGCTGTTCCCACTCTATCTGCAGATCGAACCGGCCCGGTGGAATCCGATGCCTTTTGCATACTTCTATGCGCTGGCGACGATGCTCGAATTCGGCGCCCGGATGGCAGGCCACGTAACCGACACTGCAGATCCATTTGTGACGATCGGTGCCATCGGCCTGGCACTACGCAGTGGTGCCATCCTCGTCTTCATCGTCGCCCTGGGGCTGCATCGTCGTCGCATCCCCCTGGGCGACTGGAAACCGGAACTTCACGGAGCGCCCCGATTCGGCAACTACCGGCCCCTGCTGTTTGGCGCTTACGCTTTGCTCACAATCGGTGCGCTGCTGCAGGCGGTCTCGGCCGTCACGTGCCTGACCGGGGCTGAATCCTGGTTGCAGCCGGCTGGTGTGCGTCACGCCTTCGTCGCCGGCTTTGGGACGATGCTCATCCTGGGTGTGGCGCCCCGCATGGTGGCTGGATTGTTTGGCGCCCGCGGCCCGGCCCTGCCTGCCCTGGTGGGATACACGGCGTGGCTCTCGATCCCGTCTTCACTCATGGTCACCCTCTACCTGTCGGTGCCCGCCGACTCTCTGATCGGCGTTGCAGCTCTGCCGCTGCGCGGACCACTCTTCGGTATTGCGGGACCCATGATGTGGCTCAGTCTGGCCCTGTTGGCAGCCAATCTCTGGGTAACAGCCTTCAGATCCCTCGAGTAGAGCTCGCCAGCAGTCCGAAGCCCCGGGTCACCCGGCCTGTCAGGTGAGCTGCGAACTGCCATCCGGCGCCTCGCCTTTGGGGTCCCACGGCGCTGATCCCCCACGGCACTGACTCCTCAGGGTGCTGATCGCTCGCAGGCATGGCCCTCTCCGGGGCTGACCCCAGCAGGACAGCCTTCCTCAGGGCGGGTGAGTACGTCCCGCTGCGACCCGGGTGTCTCGCCTGCGGAGTGACTCGGGGCTTCCTGCAGAATTCTCACTCAGGCCGACAAGAGCTATCAGCACGAGGCGCCTCTGGTACGGGCCTTGCGTCGTTCTGATCGCCCCCGGGAAACACCAGGAGGCTGGCAAGGGGGATCCGAATGGGATGGTCCTCACGGTACCCCCCGGTCGGATGACATTGCGAACAGGGACAAAGAGGGGGAGCGCCATGAATGGCAGCGACCACATCGGCGGCATCATACCGGCCGTCGTCACACCGATGCAGGAAGATGGCAGCCTCGATGAGGCCGGCCTGCGGCGACTCATCGATCATCTGATCGATGCCGGTGTTCACGGGATTTTCACGATTGGCACGGCAGGTGAATTCTGGGCCCTGAGCCACGCCGAGAAGGAGCAGATCTTCCGTTGGACGGTGGAAGCGACCGATGGCCGTGTGCCGGTCTATCTCGGCACCTGTGCCAACACGACTTCTGAGGCTGTCGACCTGGCTCGGTTGGCACAGAAGGCCGGCGCCCAGGTGCTGTCCGTCCTGACACCGCTGTTCATCGCCCCCAGCGAAGACGAAATGCTCGCCCATTACTCGGCGATCGCCGCCGCCGTAGATCTGCCAGTGCTGCTGTATACGAATCCCGATCGCACCGGCAACGATCTGTCGCCGGCGCTGGTCGAGCGTATGGCCGAAATTGACAATATTGCCGGGATCAAGGACAGTTCGGGCAACCTGAGCCAGGCGATTGAGTATCTACGCCGCACACCTGACGATTTCCATCTGCTCATGGGGCGTGACACCCTGATCTATGCCGCTCTGCAGCACGGTGCATCCGGTGCGATCGCCGCTTCTGCCAACCTGGCGCCGGAACTGGCGGTGGCGATCTATGAGCGCTGGCTCGAGGGCGACATGCAGGGCGCCTTGGCGCAGCAACTGAAGCTGGTCCCCTTGCGTCAGGCCTTCTCACTGGGCACCTTCCCGGCGATCCTCAAGACCGGCCTGGAATTGCTGGGCCGCTCCGCCGGACCGCCACGGGCACCCGTCGGTCGCCTGACGGAAGAAGAAACCGAGCGACTGCGCGCGGTCCTGGTAGGCTCTGGACACGTGGAAGCCTTGTTGCCGAACGATGGCGAGGGCTCCGCCGATTCCGAGCAGGAGGCCGTGTAGAGCGCCGGACGATCAGGCACTGACAACCCCTCGAGTGCGTGGTGCCTGCCGCGTCAGCCTCGACGGGTTCAGGCGAATAGTGCCCTGAAAGCAGGGCACTTAGCCCCGCTCCTGGGCTCGGCTCACCGGCGGTTGTCTGTTTCCATTCCTCCACATCTGCGTGGTGCCGATGAGCGAAGCAAACGAGGCCCTGGAGTATCACCGACAGTTTCCCGCCGGGAAGTTGGAGGTGAACCCCACGAAGCCATTTCTCACGCAACGCGACCTGTCACTGGCCTACTCGCCGGGCGTGGCGGAGCCCTGCCGGGAGATCGCCGCCGATCCGGATACGGCACGTCTCTACACGGCGCGCGGGAATCTCGTGGCTGTCGTAACCAATGGATCTGCAGTACTGGGTCTGGGCAATATCGGCGCGCTGGCCAGCAAGCCAGTGATGGAAGGCAAGGCGATTCTATTCAAGCGTTTCGCCGATGTAGATGCCTTCGATATCGAGCTGGATACACAGGATGTGAACGAGATCATCCGGGCCGTCCAGTTGATGGCACCCACTTTTGGCGCCGTCAATCTCGAAGACATCGCCGCGCCGGAGTGTTTCGCCATCGAGGAAGCCCTGCGCGAGACCATGCCCATTCCGGTCTTCCACG
The DNA here is from genome assembly GCA_018673255.1 of Gemmatimonadota bacterium. The sequence continues at coordinate 55,106 of JABHDC010000023.1, read as the reverse complement.
ACGATCAGCACGGTACCGCCATCGTCAGCGGGGCGGCGTTGCTCAATGCACTCGAGTTGACGGGCAAACCGATCGACCAGGTCCGTGTCGTCTACACCGGTGCCGGTGCAGCAGGCCTGGCCTGTGCCGCCTTCCACGAAGTACTCGGTGTGCGTCCTGAGCATCGTGTTGTCTGCGACAGTCGGGGTGTGATCTACCATGGCCGCGATGCGGGAATGAATGAATACAAACAGCGCGTCGCCATCGATACGGATCTGCGTACCCTTGAAGAGGCGATGGAGGGTGCCGATGTCTTCATGGGCCTGTCCGGCCCGGGTACGATGACACCGGCCATGCTCAAGACGATGGCACCGGATCCACTCGTGTTCGCCATGGCCAATCCGGATCCCGAGATCCCGTATGGCGAGGCGATTGCAGCACGACCGGATGCGATCGTGGCGACGGGTCGCTCAGATTTCCCCAACCAGATTAACAATGTGCTGGCCTTCCCGGCGATCTTCCGCGGCGCCCTCGATGCACATGCATCCGGGATCAATGAAGAGATGAAGGCCGCCGCGGCGCATACGCTGGCCCATATGGTACGGGAGGAGACACCCGACCAGGTGCTGCGTGCCTACGGGATGGACCGACTTCGATTTGGCCGCGAGTACATCCTGCCCAAACCATTCGACCCACGCGTCGTGGTGCGGGTGGCCCACGCGGTGGCGGCCGCCGCCATGAAGACCGGCGTGGCGGGACGCGAGCTGGATCTGGATGCCTACGCCCGGGAACTGGAACTGCGCCTGGGGCAGAGTCGCCAGGCAGTGCAGGTCGTGCTCATGCGGGCGGCAACCGATCCGAAGCGCATCGTATTCCCTGAGGGTGATCAGCCAAGGGTATTGCGCGCATGCCGCATCGTTGCTGAAGAGGGGATTGCTCACCCGATCGTCATCGGACGTGAGCAGGACATCGCGGCGCAGCTGGCTGAACTGGGCTACGATGACGATTTCCTTACCATCGTCGATCCGGCCGATTCACGCGAAGCGTATGTGGACGAGTTATTCCGGCTACGTCAGCGCAAGGGGCTGACGCGGGAGGAATCGCGTGAGTTACTGACGCATCGTCACTACCTGGGGCCGATGATGGTGCGCATGGGTGATGCGGATGGTCTGGTCGGAGGTCTGTTGCACAAATACGCCGATACCGTGCGACCGGCTCTGCAGACGATCGGTCTGAGCCCGGACGCGCGGCTCACGGCCGGCGCCTACATGATGGTATTCAAGAGCGAACTCATGTTCTTCGCCGATCCCGTCATCAACATCGATCCCAGTGCAGAGGAATTGGCTGAGATCGCGATCTGCACGGCGGAAATGGCGCGTAGTTTCGATGTGGAACCACGTGTCGCGATGCTCTCGTTCTCGAACTTCGGATCATCACGTCATCCACATGCTGACAAGGTTCGCCAGGCGACTCAGCTGGTGCGTGAACGGGCACCCGATCTGGTTGTTGAGGGGGAGATGCAGGCCGATCTGGCACTGGTGCCTGCGATGATGGAGGAAGCCTACCCCTTCGCCAAACTGGTGGGGCGTGCCAATGTTCTCGTCTTCCCTAATCTGTCGGCGGCGAATGTGGCCTACAAGCTGGTTCAGGTCCTGGCTGGTGCAGAGGCAGTGGGGCCGATTCTGATGGGTTTCGACAAACCCGTCCACCTGATGCCGTCCAATACGACAGTCGAGCAGATCGTGCAGTTGGCGGCGGTTGCCGTCGTGGATGCCCAGCAAGGCGGGGCATCGAAATAACACAGGATACTTCACACAGTTGCTGCAGGTTTACCCGCGCAGAGGGTTTCGGGGTTGCAGGGCCGGGGCGCGACCATGAACCGGACAGCACACCAAACAAGAGGAGTTGGTAATGAAAGATCGTATGGGCATTCTCGTCGGCGGTGGTCCGGCCCCCGGCATCAATGGGGTCATCAACGCTGCCACGATCGAGGCGATCAACAACGATCTGGAGGTCGTGGGGATCTATGACGGGTTCAAGTGGCTGTGTCAGGGCGACGCTTCACACACCGAGATCCTGCAGATCGAGGATGTAAGCCGCATCCACTTCCAGGGTGGCTCCGTGTTGCGCACGGCGCGGGACAATCCCGCCAAGAACCCGGAGACGCTGACGAAGGTCGCTGAAACGATCGAGGCCCTGGGGTTGAAGTATCTGGTGACGATCGGTGGTGACGACACGGCCTACTCGGCGAGTATGGTGGCTGAGAAGATGGATGGACGTCTGCGGGTCGCGCATGTGCCGAAGACGATCGACAATGACATCCCGCTGCCAAACAACATGCCCACCTTCGGATTCCAGACGGCGCGACATGTCGGTGTTGATCTTGTCCACAATCTGATGGAGGATGCCCGCACGACCGGTCGTTGGTATCTGGTCGTGACGATGGGGCGCAAGGCGGGGCACCTGACGCTGGGCATCGGCAAAGCCGCCGGCGCCACGTTGTCGATCATCGCCGAAGAATTTGGTGACGAGAAGGTGAGCCTGGACGCCGTCGCTGATGTGATGGAGGGGGCGATCCTCAAGCGCCGGGCTATGGGACGGCCCGACGGTGTGGCGCTGATGGCCGAAGGGATCGCCGAACACCTGGATCCTGACGAATTGAAAGATATGCCAGGGGTCGAGGTGGAATATGACCCGCACGGCCACATCGAACTGCGGGAGATCCCCCTGGCCAAGCTGGTCGCAGGGCGGGTAGAGGCCAGATTCAAGGCCCGGGGCGACAAGATGACGGTCGTGGATCTCGATCTGGGTTACGAACTGCGTTGCGCACCGCCGATTCCCTACGATTGCGAGTATGTGAGGGATCTGGGCTGGGGTGCAGTGACCTATATCCTGGGTGAAGACTATGCGGGCGGCGCCATCGTGTGCTGGGATGATGGTCGGTTGCGTCCCCGTCCTTTCGCCGAGATGATGGATCCTGACACGGGACGCACCAAGGTTCGCATGGTCGACGTCAAAACGGAGAGTTACCGTGTCGCAGCCGAGTACATGATCCGTCTCGACGAGGATGACTTCGAGGGAGATCGGCTGGCGGCGCTGGCGAAGGAATCGGGTGAGTCACCGGAGCAATTCACCGCTCGCCTGCGCGGCTCGGTTCGATAGAAGCCGCATCGCGCACGGCGCACGAGATCGGCGTGCCATGGCCAGGTGGGCTTGATGCCTGGCGCTGTCGGCGCAATGGATGCAGAAAGGGGCAACACCCGACGGGTGCTGCCCCTTTCTCATTCACAGTCTGTCTGCGGTGATCTTGAATCAGCCAGGTCTCAGACCGAGTGCTGCAGCGTCTCGGGAAAGAGCATGACCTGCAGGACCTCGATGATCTGCCGTAGGACCTCAAGAGGGGCGGCGCCGGCATCGATCGTGCGGATCTTGCTGGCCGGATAGTAGTCGAGGACAGGTGCTGTTTCTGCCGTGTATTCCTGGAAACGACGACGGACAATGTCAGGATTGGCATCGTCGAGGCGATTCTCCTGCAGGGCACGCCCATGGATGCGCTCAACCATCGCTTCCTGGTCGGCTTTCAGATGCAGCAGCAGCAAGACATCGATGTTGTCTGCGAGCCGCTCAGCCTGCTCGCGCGAGCGGGGGATGCCGTCGAGAAACAACACATCCTTCTCAATACTGAATTGGCCGGAATTTGCCATCTGGGCCATGTGATGACGCCACAGGCGGATGGTCAGATCGTCCGGCACCAGCTCGCCCTTGGTCGAGTATTCCAGAAACACAGATCCCAATTCGCTCTGCGGATCCAGATTGCGGAACATGTCACCGGAGGACAGATGCACGAAACCGGGCATCTGGGTCAGGACCTTGCCCTGTGTGCCCTTGCCGGAGCCGGGGGGGCCCAGAACGAGGACAGATTTGTAGACAGGTTGGACGTCAGCCATGGATTCCCTTGCTCTGAAGGAGTGCGTCGAGCCCGGAGTGATACCCACTCACCGGTAACGGGCCGACCGATACGAAGGATAATTGCGGTCAGTATAAAGAAAACCCCGGGACACAAGCAGCGTGTCCCAGGGTTCTATCCTCCAGCTCTTCCCGTCAACCTCACCACCGGGGACCCCTCAGCCGAAGAGCCGGAAGAGGATGGCGAAACAGCCCCAGACGAGCGCGAATGCGGCGGGCAGGCCTATGTCCATCACCCAGTTGTGCCGCTTGTGCACTGACATCACCCAGGCCTCCCATCGAATACGTTCGCCTTGGCGAAGCGCTTGCCATCCTCACCATTCTCCTATGCAACCCTTGTGCCAACAGGTGTGGACACATCCGGGCTGCGCAATGACCCATCTCTTCAGAGAGGGCAGCGGCATGAGTGCCCCATATCTCGAAGAAAATGGGCTGAATGACGTCACAGTGGGGCACCGGTGCCACAGATTGGTGGGTCCGCCCTTGATCACGCGACCCATCCCCTGTAGGCTCGACACATGAGGATGATCGCCGTGATGAGATATCTGGACCTGGTCCCTGGCTGCGGCCCGGTGGCCAAGGCCCTCCTGCTGGGGGTCATGGGGGTGACACTCAGTGGCGCCGCCAGTCCCAATCTGGCGACAGATGCCATGAGCCGTGCCACGACGTACCACTCGCACACAGGGAATGTGTCGCTGCTCGCAGATGGCCTCGTGCCTCCTGAGGCCGGGGCGTTGGCCTTCGAATGGAGCACACAGGGGATCATCACCTTTGACTGGGAGCAGGTGACGCTCATCGAGGCGGTGCGGCTGCGTGTTGGCAGCCTCGCCAATGACTATGTGGTGCGCACCTTTATCGGTGGGCACTTGCTGGATGAGGGCGCCACACGCGAACCCATGGGTGAACTCACGGCATCGGTGCTGGATGTGACTCGCGTCGTGGACGGGTGGGTACAGGTCGACCTGCCCGCAGGAACCCGCGCGGACAATCTCGAATTGCACAGCCTCGGTCCGGTACAGCTATATGAGATCGAGATCCTGACGCCTGCAGCGACGGTCATTTCGACCCAGGGCTGGGCTCATCTCAAGATGCCAGAGGGCCTGGAATCGGGTGCGAGAGGACAGAGGCTCAGCCGTTGACGGCGACGAGGGTCAGGCCGAGATCCTGCTCTGCCGTCTGCAATTTCTGAACCTCGTCCTCGGACAGCTGCGCGGGTTCGCCGGGCAGGCTGGAGAGTGCGACGATGCAACGGCCGGTCTGCTTCTCGAGATCCTGGATCGTGTGCAACTGGTCGGCACTGATTTGGGCTACGCTGAAAATCACGGGGAGTCTCCGGGGAAAGAGAGGGATGTGTTTCCACCAGAGAAAGTAGCCCTCGAGCCTGCGATCGGGCAATGGCGCCAGAGCCCTCAACCGGGCGCTCGGCCGGCCGGGCGTCGCTATGCGTCGTCTTCGTCGGCGCGAGACTTGTCGAGTTCGGCTTGGATCCTGGCGATGTCCGGTATCATATCTTCGAGCTCACGACGGAATTTTTCTACATCGCCCTGTGCCTGGGACCGCCGCGCATCGGCACTCTCCTGCAGGATCTCGGCCTGATCGCAGTCAGCGCGCAGCCGTTTCTCTTCGTGGATGAGCATGCCGCAATCGCGCCGCAACTGGGTCATGACTTTCATCGTGTAACCCCGAACGAAGACGGTCCCCACCAGCAGGGCGACACATATGAAGGCAGCGATCTCCATCATCAGAACAGTTCGTTGTCATCATTCTTGTCGATACGGAAGCGGGCGGGTCGAGTGCGTTCGAGACGCTCTTCCAGCGCCGTCAGGGTAGCCCTCTTCTCCTGCACTTCGCTTTCCATGTCGATCCGTTCCTTGAGCAGGGCCTCAGAGTCCGTCTTGATCTGGTCGATCTTCGCCTGCGTCAACGCGAGGGTTTCTTTGTGGTTGTCGATCAGAGATCGAGCATGCGCCGTCTCAGCGTAGAGTTGACGCTGACGCTGGCCGAATTCGAGCCACATGCGCATGCAGGCGGCCAGCATGCCAATGCCGGCGGCGACAAAGACCCAGATCAGCATCTGTGGTCTGGCCCGTTGATTGAGGTGGCTTGATGGTTCACAGAATCGACCGGTATCCGAGGTGGTGGAGCAGATGTTTCACTAAGGGTACGTTTTCGTGAGAGGAGATCAACCATGCTGGCGATGATCTGGGACACCCGCAGTTACTTTTTCTGGCTCTTGATGATTTCACTGCTGTGTTGGGGCCTGGAGCGGCTCGCGCCGTGGCGGCCACAGCAACGTGCTCTGCGTCGAGGGTTCGGCCAGGATTGTTTCTGGCTGGTCTTTAATGGTCACTATGCCGGGGTCCTGATCGCAACGATTACGGCCTGGTGTCTGGCTCACGCAGCCCAGGTGATCGGTGGCTGGCCATGGCCAGCCACCGAACAGGTGCAGCTATTCCGCACACACCCCCTCTGGCTGCAGTTCATCGTCCTGCTCGTGATCAAGGATCTGCTGGAATGGTGCATCCACGTGATGCTGCATCGCGTGCCGTGGCTCTGGGAATTCCACAAGCTCCATCATTCGATCGTGGAACTGGACTGGATCGGGAATTTCCGCTTCCACTGGATGGAGATCGTCATCTACCGTGGCCTGACGTATCTGCCACTGGTTCTGCTGGGCATCGATAACCAGGTCATTCTCTGGGTCGCTGTGGTGGGGACGCTGATCGGCCACATCAATCATGCGAATCTGGATTTCGGCTGGGGGCCGCTTTTCAAGCTGATCAATTCGCCCCGTTTTCACGTGTGGCACCACGACGTCGTGGTGCACGGTCGCGGAGGGCAGAATTTTGCGATCATCTTCAGTATCTGGGACTGGCTGTTCGCGACGGCCTATCGCGCTCCCACGCCGCAGCCTGCACATCTTGGATTCCTGGGGATGGAGCGCTTTCCGCAGGGCCTGGCAGGTCGTCTGCTCTACCCCTTCTGGCGCCGTAGTCCCAAGGAGAAGGAGGACCCGGGCCCAGATTCACCGGATCAGGATGTCAGTCGAGACGACTCAGCAGCTTGAACTGACCCCACGAAGAATGGGCATTCCTCGCTGCCACGGGTGCATCCGCGGCCGCTGACAAATGCAGCACATTCGGGGCTGCCGTGCCCAATTCGGTCAGGCCATCGGCGAGCACGACCCGTGTTTGGTGGATGGCATTGTTGAAGATGGCGATCTGACCGGCCTGGATCGGCGCGGTGCAAATGGCACGCAAGATGGCTACAACGCCCGTGCCACTGCGGGCTCGATCGGCGGGTGTACCGGGCCCCATCACCACTACAAACTTCAGCAGCGCCGCACCATCGCCAAGACCCCAGGTCTCGTCGGCGGGCAGCACCTCGTTGGCGAATTCAATGCCTCCGGCGAACAACTCACCGGTCTCGAAGGGATGATCATCACCCGGGATCCACGAGAGCCCCTGAGCGGGGACCGACAGATACACGGCCAGGCCGGAGGCCGGCAGCGCACCCAACTGTGCCGAGATCTCGATCGCCACGGTGTCGCCGATGGTGGCGGTCAGATGCGTGTCGCCTGTGGCTGCATCACGAACGATGAGACTCTGCGCCGAGACACTGACGGCGCACAGCATGATGCAGGACAGGAGCTTGCAGAAGTATCTCATGCGCGGAAGATAGCTCAGCAGGTGGGCTAGAAACCAGTGAAATCTTATGCTGCTACTGCTCCTCGTGGTATTGCCACCCGTGGTCGGGGGGCAGCAGAAATTCCTCGATCAGTTCGTCTGGCAGCTCGACACCAATGCCGGGCTTCGCAGGCAGTGCGATGGCCCCATCGACGACGGGTAGTCCCACCGCCTGCAGCGCCTGACGCAGGGGTGAGGCGTAGACCTCGCTCGGTGCGGATTCGATGAAGGGGGTGATCGGTGAGACGGCTGCCAGGTGAACGGTGGCGGCGCCGAGCACATGGGTGGACCAGTTTCCCGGGCAGACCAGGGCACCACGGGCGTGGGCGAGTTCGACGATACGCATCGCTTCGGTCAGCCCACCGCAGGTGGTCATGTAGGGTTGCATGACCTGCATACCCCCATGATCCATGAAGTCGAGGAACTCCCACTGCGTGACGGCATGTTCACCGGCAGCCAGTCGCAGAGGGGTCTGGGCTGCGAGTTGGGCGTAGGGGAGCATCGAATCGACGGGGAAGGGCGTCTCGAAGAAGAAGACGTCGAATTCCTCCAGGCGGCGGAGGGTAGCCACGGCGGTGCCCACATCGTTCCAGAGGTAGCCCACGTCGACGCTGAGCATCGGTCCTGGCCCGAGTGCCTCGCGGGTGCGGCGGGTGAGTTCGACGATCGTGTCCGGTGACTGCTGCATCGGTTCGACCTTGAAGGCCCGATAGCCGAGGTCACGTAGCTGCATGACACGTTCGACCTGCTGATGCAGGACGCTGTCACGATCCCAGGCATCAGAGATGATCGTGCAATAGGGGATGATCTCAGCAGGATTCTCTCCCTCCGGGACCTGGTGCCGTGCTCGCTCATTGCCACCCAGCAATTGCCACACGGGTCTGTCCTGCATCTTGCCATACAGATCCCAGAGGGCCACATCAACGGCACCCAGACAGATGATCACCCAGCCGCGACGGTTGCCGTGGAGCATGCTGTTGTAGAGGCGCGTCCAGAGGCGCTGCGGCGGACACGGATCTTCACCGATCAGGAGTCTGCCGAAGAGAGACTCCGGGCCGTCGAGCACAGCACGTGCCACACCCGGGGGCACGACGAAGATCTCGGAGATTCCCGTGTGACCCGTGTCTGTGTGGATCCGGAGAAAGGCCAGACCGTGGACCCGGGCCCCGTCACCGGGTGCGTCAGGCGGATCGCCGAGAACGAAAATCTCTGTCTTCGTGATCTTCATGTGCCGTCTCCATTTGCGTCTTCGCGGCGCTGGACGAAGCAGTAGGGATCCCGGGCGAGCATGGCCAGGGCCCGTTCCCACATGGCAGGTACGTCGAGCAGATGGGCCGTCGCCTTCAGGACGGGACCGATCCGCAACTCCTCTGGTGTCAGCTGATCTGCGACGCGCTCATAACGCTGCTCCCATCCGTCGAAGTTGTGTCGTCGGATGCCCAGCTGATGGATGCCGTCGGGCAGATGCGCCGTGTAGGCGACGCTCTGGGATTTGAACAGATAGGGAGCCTCGGCAACTTCTTCGACGCCATGCATGGATGTGTTGGGGCGCATGCCACAGCCGAGGAATAGCAGTTGCCCCCCTGCGTCGCGCAGACGACGGAAGGGGGAGTGCGGTCCCACCGGCGTGTCGTCGAGATGCTGATTAGCCAGTAAATCTGCAGCTCGGGGTCCGGCGCCGCAGACCGAATGGGTCGGGGAGGCAGAGCGCTGCGTGTCGGCTCGTGTGCGGAAGTACTCAGGGATGGCACCGATGCAACTGGGCGTGTGCTGCAGGTCGAAGACGGGCTGGTCGGCGTTGACGGTGGCATAGCTGAGGGCGGGGATCAGCAGCGTGCCCTCGTCACCAAGGGCACGCTGTAATGCATCGATCGTCGTGGCCGCGCCACCGGGAATGTATCCGAGTGACGACAACGACGCGTGCACGAGCAGGACGCCGCCCGGGCGCACGCCAAGATCGGTCAGATCACCGGCGAGACGTGTGGCCTCCGGCGTGCAATCGAGCGCTGCAGCGTCCACGTCAGTAGATCTCGGAACCACCTTCGTGGCATTCGGTGCAGTTGGTCTCCAGCTCCTCGCCATAGATGTCGACGGGGTGCTCGAAGACCAGGCCGGCGGCCGAAATCATGCCTTCCTCGGCATCCGGTCCCTGAGACAGGATCGAGTGGCAGAGGCTGCAGTCCTTGCTGATCCCCTCACCATCGGCGGTGGTGAGATCGGAGCCATGGCAGCGGAAGCAGCCGATGGATTCGGAGTGGCCCACGTGGTTGGGGTAGTCACGCCAGGTGACTTTCATCTCCGGGAAGATCGTCTGCCGGTAGATCGTCTGCAGGTTGGCGATTGCCGAGTCCAGTTCGGCGGCCTGCGAGTCGAGAACCTCGGGATATTCATCGGCGTAGAAGCCGCGCAGGTGTTCGTCGATCGCTGTCATGGCGGCCGGTGTGTCCTCATAGTCGTCATCGAGGATCGTGACCGCTTCGCGCTTGATGTATGGCAGATCACGGCTGATCCGGCCATAGGCCATGGCGGTATTCACCGAGCGGGCCGGTGAGCGATAGACGTGGCTGGGCCGATTGTGGCAATCGATGCAGTCCATGGTCCGCACCTCGGAGACTTCGGCCGTCTGGCTCTGAATGGATTCACCATCGAGGGTCCACTCTCTGATATTGCCCTGGGCATCGGTGAGTCGCACCCATTCCATATCCAGCCGCTTGTCATCGGTGACGGCATAGTCGACACGATTGGACTCGGCTACGTGCCAGTGGATGCCTTCGGCGGCCCCGTGTTCTTCGCTGCCACCTCCCACATTGATGAGCAAGCTGATCGGATAGGGTGTGTTCTCCTCATCGCCGAGGAAGTGCTGGTTCACGTCCTTGCGGGCACCGAAGAATTGCTCTGGCCAGTGGCAGTGTTCACAGGTCTCGCGCGCCGGGCGCAGGCTGTGGACAGGTGTCGGGATGGGTTGCGGATACTTGTTGGCGATCACCGAATCCACCTGGTACGCACCGGACAACTTCGATTGCACATACCAGCCGGCACCGGAGCCGATGTGACACTCGGCGCAACTCACGCGGGCGTGAGGTGAGGTCTGGTAGGCGGTGAATTCCGGGTGCATGACGTGGCAGACGGTGCCGCAGAACTCGACGGATTCGGTCACCTTATAGGCATTGTAGCCACCCACGGTGGTTGCCATCAGAAAGATCGCGGTCACGCCGGTGAAAATCACCACAGCATTGCGGTGGCGTGGGTTCTTCAGGTCGATGTGCAACTCGGGGCGGAAGTGGCCGTGTTTGCCTACGACGATGCGACGGCGCTCGACGAGCATGCCCGCGGCGATGAGGATGAGGCCGACGACGAGGAAGGAGGGGAGGATGATAAAGGTGATCAGGCCGACGTAGGGGGTCGACGACTCAACGAAGACCTCGATCATCAGCGTCAGGAGTATGAGGCCGAAACTGATGACCGCCATGGCGGCGCCAATGACGCTGGTCCAGTTGTACACGCTTTCAGGTAACTGCCGATCCTTCATCAAGAACTCCCATTTCGCGGCAGTGACCGAGTTCCACCGATCCGGCACTTGCCTGTGCCCATCATGGTACGGGAAAGACCACCACCCGCACACTCACCCCAACAGAGATAATAAGAGCAAAACGTCTATTGAGTGAGTGGGGTGGCAGAATTCAGAGCACCTCAGGCCGTCACATGCCAGGCGCGCCAGTGGCCATCGAGATAGTGCACATCCAGATCGGGCCAGGTGTCCCCGAGGTAACGGGCGAGGGATTCGAGGCCCCACATCTCCGTCGTGCCGTGCTCGAGGGTGATGACGCCCACGCCCTGTTCGGCGAAACGTTCACGATCACGCCAGTACGAGGCACCATCAAAACACACGATGAGCACATCACTGCCGATTTCGATCATATCCTCGGCCGGCCCACCACATCCAACGCCGATGGACGGATACTGCACGATCATCTCCGGATCACCGAGGACCTGCACGGCATCCTCACCCAGAGGAGCAACCTTCGTGGCGATGTCTCGGGCGAAGTCACGCAGTGATTGTGGTTTCACCTCGTATGTCGCGTGCCAGCGGGTTTCGTCTTCACCCACGAAGCGGTTGAAGCCGAGCCCTCTGGCCAGTGAATCACGGATGCCGTGCACGGGCCAGTTGTCCCAGGTGTCGTGGAGTCGGGCCACGACCATGCCCGACTCTGCCAGCAATTTCGTCTTCTTGAGCCCTGGGCCTTGCTCGCGCCAGCCGCCCGGCTTGTCGTAGTGATCCCACCAGGTGGGCTCGTGCGTGACGAGCAGATCGCAATCCAGATCGATGGCGGCCTGCAGGTTGGTAAGACTCGGATACCAGCAGACAGCGACGGTCTGGATCGGTTTCTCGCCGTCACCTGCTTTGATGGTGTCGACGGTCGTTTCCGGATTCACCCACGGAGAGTCGGCGATCATGTGCTGGAGCAGGGCATCTGTATTCATGGGGTCACCTCTGTTGGGAATCCTTCGGATCGCAGGCGATCGCCGACCCGCTTGAGGGTTTCCATATCCACCGGGTCCAGCGATCCATCAGGTAGCGGCCCGGTGTTGAGCAGTAGATTCGCACCCGCCGCGCCGGCGGTGGCCAGTTCACTCCACACGGCATCGGCGTCTTTGTGATCCTGGGCGTCTTCGAGATAACCCCAGCTTCCCGGGGTCATGGTCGTGCAGATCTCAACCGGCTTGTCACGATGCTGGGTGACCTGTCCCTGCCGGCTGCCATCATCTGTCGCCGTGGGCACGTGATGCTCGGGTGCAAAGAAATCCTCCGTGCCGAGCAGGCCCTGCTTGTAGGAGACGAGCACTTGTGGCTGCAGTGAGCGGATATGTGAGTAGAGCTCGGCACAGCGGAAGCGTTCGTGATCACCCGACAGCGGAATTGCGATGCCATCAAGCCAGATGGCGGCGATCGGACCGTAGCTGGTGAGCAACTCGGTGATCTGCGACTTCATGAAGTCGAGATAGATGTCCAGATTATGACGATCACCATAGGCGTAGGACGGCTCGGGTGGATCGTAAGAGGGCCGGGCATTGCCGTCCCAGTCTTCGTTGTTGGGGGCGTGTGGATGCTTCCAGTCGCGGGCATGGGAGTAGTAGAGACACAGCCCGAGCCTGTGCCGATTGCAGGCTGAAGCCAGCTCCGCGATCAGATCTCGCTGCGCGGGGGCGCCAAGACTGTGGAAGTCGGTGTGGTCGGTCTCAAAAAGGCAGAAGCTGTCGTGATGCCGTGTCGTCAGATTCACATACGACATGCCTGCATCGAGGGCGGCGCGACAGATCGTGTCGGCATCGAAACCGTCAGCCGTGAAGCCATCGGCGAGTCGGGCATATTCGGCGACGGGGATCTTCTCACGGAACTGCACCCATTCGTGCCGGCCCAGCAATGAATACAGTCCGTAGTGCATGAACAGGCCGTAGCGCGCTTCCCGGAACCAGCGCAGGGAAGCGGCGCGAGGATCGGCTGCGTAATCGACAGCGTAGTCTTTGAGGTATGCGGGGATGTCTGTCATGGGGTGCCTCCCTGTACGGCCAAGCACCACAGTGGCAGGGCATTGCGCAAGCCCGCATCAGAACAGGAAGAGCCCCACCGCCTGTGCGATGGGGCTCTTTCCACTGCCTCCGAATGGGCAGAATGTGTGCGGTGCCCGTTGCCGATGACGGATCAGGCAGGTTACCTGCGGATCACGATCTGTCCCGCCACGGCCTGCACCGGATAGGATTCACGGACAGGACCGGAGAAGATGACAGCGACGGTCCGTCCCGGAGCCAGATCGGCCAGGGTCGGCGGTGCGAAGCTCTCGCCATCGAAGGAGATCTGCGTATCCCGCAAGATCTCGACCCAGGCCTGGTCGTAGTTTGTGGAACCATCGCCGCGCACGAGGAAGCGCCCGAGGAGGCCACTCGCATCGGCTTCCTCCAGGAATTCAGCCGTGTCGATGATCCCCGTGATGTGTGGCCTCAGGCGAGCGACACTGTCACCTGGATCGACCGGCAATGGGTCGGCATCGACGGGAAGCGGATCCGACACGATCATGTCGCCGTCATCGGCGCCCACGACCACGCTGCCATCCAGGGGCAGGGGATCCGAGACGATGGGGTCGACGCGATCGGTGCTACCACCCACGCTGCCATCCACTGGCGGCGGCAGGTCACCGCCACCGCTACTGGTGCCAACGAAGCGAGCCAGTGTTCTGCCTTCGTCAGTGCGGGCCTCCCAGGCGGTCCGGTCCGGGTCTACTGCGGACTGGCGAGACACGAGCTGCACGTCGACGGGATAGGTGATCACCTGAGCGACGAGTTCATCAGCACCGGGATCGCTCAGGCTGACGGTGACGACGACAATGCCTTCTGCATCGACTTCCACCAGCTCGATCTCGATACCGTAGCCCGCTGTGGACTGGGCGCCGCGATAGACTGCTACGACCCAATTCTGGCTCATATCCGTGCCGGCTATCTCGGCGCCCAGATCGCGATCCAGGTAGGTCTGAAGTTTTGCCAGCTCTTCATCATTCCCGGCAACGATCATGGCCGGTTCACCGACGGCCCCTGGATCGAGAGGATCCACCAAGGGTGCCGTACCTGCCCCGGCGAAGGGCTGCCCGAAGAGCGTATCCAGGTATTGGACGACGGTTTCCTCCAGCCCCACATACAGCAGGATGATGTTGCCCCGTGCGTAGAAGCGGGGTGTCGACATCCAGGCTACGGACGTGTTGTCGAGTGTCGTGCCATCGGGCGAGATCAGCGTGGCGTCTGCCTTGAGCGTCTCCACGTTGCCGTAGAGGTAGGCACTGGCCGGCTGACCATCGATGGTTAACTGGTGCGCGGCGGGTAGATGGAAGGAGGGCTCCATCGTGCTGCCATCGTAGGAGACCTCGGCGCCCAAGGCGCGCAGGTGGTCGACCAGGCCGTCCACAGTAGTCAGGGGTGCGTCGGGGTGGTATTCGCCGGGCGCGATGGTGGACGGCTCGTCGCCGAACAGCGACCCGTCCGCCACGGACAGATCACGATCATCGGCACTTTCGCCGGCCGCCGTGGGGGATCCGTCACTACCACAGGCCGACAGGGCCAGTGTGGCGACGAACAGGGAGGCCGCCCAGAAGGGACGACCATGCCGGTTCAACAGAAGGTTCATCTCTCTACCTCACATGGGTGACATCGATGCCAGGATGCTGTGTCGATTGGGTGATCTGCAGGTATGCACCCACTGAAACACCGCATTCGGACTGAAGTGTCACCCCACAGCCTCTACGCTCGCGTCGATCTCCTGCCTCTCCCCGGGGCCCCCTCAAGTCCAGGGATTCTGACCGTGCTCCATATACGCCTTTGAGGCGGTCTCCTGATACTCGGGATCCAGGCCCAGAGCCGGATTCGAACCGTAGTAACCGGCGATGAAGCCTCCACCAAATGGGGCACTGAGTTTCTCGATGTAGTCGCGGGCGGCGGCTCGGATGACGTCGTGATCTCGCGTCTGCAAGGTCGTCTGGATGTCGACCGGGCTCTCGATGTGCACCTTCCCACCGAAGTTCTCAGACAGATTGTCGATCCCGTGAATCTCCGGCTGATCGAATTGCAGGATGTTCACGCCCGTCTCGATCCAGTCGGGAATGATCTCCCGCACATAGCCGCAGGAGTGCAGTCGAAAGCTGAGGCCGCGGCTTCGGGCGGCGCCGACGACGCGACGATAGACGGGCTTGAACAGATCGCGGAACATGGCCGGGCTCATGAGCAGGCGGTCCTGGGTGCCCCAGTCCTCGCCCGAGGAGATGCCATCGACACCAATGTCGGCATAACGGTGGACCTGCTTCTCCAGCAGATCGCCGATGCGGTCCAGCAGGGCACGCACACGGTCGGGTTCGGCGGCGCAGTCGGTGAGGAAGACTTCCATGCGACGCATGTAGCGGGCGATGTCGAAGGACATGCCGACGCCGCCATGCACGTAGTATCCCTCTGCGTGGAATTCCTTGACTCGAGCCGCCGCTTCTTCATACAGGTCGGCGCGGTCCACATCGGGCCACTGGTAGGTCTCCAGCAGTTCCCAGCCTTCCTCGATCACGCCGCGGTGCACTTCGCCCTTGGTGATGTTCTCGAGGCGCTGCCATTCGTTCCCCCACTCGTCGATCATGTTCCAGTAGCCGTCACGTTCCGTCCATGGCTGCGTCTGGCGATTTGGCGCCGGTGCGCGACTGACGCCGCGGAAGTCAGAGGGGAAGCCGCCACCCATGGCGAAGGGGATCCGCGATGGTGCGGCGAAGGCCAGGCTCTGCTGAACGATCTCACGACTGCTGACGGTCATCTGTGGGCTCCATGCGGGGGCAGATAGCGTATACGGGCACGATCGCGAGTCCGGGCGCCATGGGCAAGGGTGGAAGGCACTTTCTGGCGGCTCTCAGTACCGGGCTGTAGCTTGCATTCCCATGACACTGATCTCCCGTTACAGTCGCTGGTTGCACCTGCGATGGCCAGCCGGGACTGTCGAGCCGCTACCCGAGGTGGGCCCTGACTATCGAAGCAATGTGCCGGGACTGTACATCGTCGGTGATCTGACCGGCGTGCCCCTGCTCAAATTCTCCGCTCACAGCGGAGCACTCGCGATCCAGGACATCGTCGCCGACGCCGATTTTCAGCGACAACGCGAGAAACAGGACCAGACGCTCGATGTCGTCATCATTGGCGCAGGCGTATCGGGCATGTCCGCGGCCCTGGCCGCACGGGAAGCCGGACTGCGTTTCGAGCTGCTGGAGGCGACGGAGCCCTTCTCGACGATCGTCAACTTTCCCAAGGGCAAACCGATCTTCACCTATCCCACGGGGATGGTCCCGGCCGGTCAATTGCGGTTTGAGGCTGATGTGAAGGAGCCCCTCGTGGCCGAACTGCTGGGGCAGACCATCGAGGCGGGGATCACCCCATCGATGGTTCGTGCCGAGCGGGTCGAGCGACGAGGCACACACTTCGAGGTCGTGATTCCTGACGGTGATAACCGACAGGCCCTTCGGGTGGTCGTCGGGATTGGCCGTTCCGGGAATTTTCGCAAACTCGGTGTGCCCGGTGAGGATCTCGACAAGGTGTCGAATCGCCTCCATGACCCACAGGAGTTTGCCGATCGTGATGTGCTTGTCGTGGGCGGGGGCGACAGCGCCATGGAGGCGGCGATCGCCGTGGCCTGCGCCGGTGGACGCGTCACCCTCTCTTACCGCAAGCCGGCATTCTCCAGGCCCAAACCCGACAATGTGGAGCGCCTGGAAGCACTACGCGTCGATCCGATGGCCGATGTGGCCGTCGACCATCCGACATCTGAACGTGTGACCACCTCGGC
This sequence comes from Gemmatimonadota bacterium, assembly GCA_018673255.1. The sequence continues at coordinate 38,123 of JABHDC010000023.1, read as the reverse complement.
CGGTGCCTTCCTGGAAGGGGGGCGTCAGGCGGGTGCGGTGCAGATGATGATGGCGTCGAAGGTGCAACGGATCGAACCGCGGCAGGTGGTGATCACGGATGCCGATGGTGGTGACGTGGAACTGCCCAATGATGCCGTATTCACGATGATCGGACGCGAGGCGCCCCTCGAGTTCTTCCGACGCAGTGGCGTGCGGATCCAGGGCGAGATGACATCCCGGAACCGCGTCGGCATGGGGCTCTTCGTGGCCCTGTGTGCCTTCCTCTATCACTGGAAATCCGGTGGGGCCCTCACGACGCTCTTCAAAGAGCATCACTGGTTCCCATTCAATATCCCGGAATTGCTGAATGGTCTGAGTGCCGCCGCGGGTGATCCATCCACACTGATCGGCATCCTCAGCTACAATCTGGGCAAACCCGGCTTCTACTACAGCACGGCCTACTGTGTTCTGGTGGCCGTCTTCGGTTGGCGACGTGTACGTCGGCGCCAGACACCCTATGTGAAGTGGCAGACGGCGAGCCTGGCCGCCTTCCAGATTCTGCCACTGTTCCTGCTGCCCTACATCATCCTGCCCCTGATGGGGCTCAATGGCTGGTTCGACACCGGCTTCGGGCGGTCCTTCGCCGATACCTTTCTGCCGCAGGTCGACTACGATCTGGGGCGTGAATACTGGCGCGCTTTCGGATTCGTGCTGGCCTGGCCACTGTTCGTCTGGAATGTCTTCACCCACGAGCCGCTGTGGGGTTGGTTGGCGGTCAGTCTGGTGCAGACTTTCGTGATCCTCCCCCTCATCATCTACCGATGGGGGAAGGGCGCCTACTGCGGATGGATCTGCTCCTGTGGAGCTCTGGCTGAGACCCTCGGTGACGGGCATCGTCACAAGATGATCCACGGCCCGTCAGCCAACCGATGGAATCTGCTCGGACAGGTGATTCTCGGGATCTGCCTGATCCTGCTTCTGACGCGGGTGACCGCCTGGATCTGGCCCCATGCCGCTGTCGGTGTGGCCTTGCGTGGTGTGCACGAAGGATTGCTCTATGGCTGGCAACCATTCGGCGTGCCCCTGAACTATGCCTATCTGGTCGATCTGCTGTTGGCCGGTGTCGTCGGCTATGGTGTGTATTTCTGGTATAGCGGGCGGGTCTGGTGCCGCTTCGCTTGTCCTCTGGCGGCACTCATGCACATCTATGCGCGTTTCAGCCGCTTCCGCATCCTGGCCGACAAGAAGAAGTGTATCTCCTGCAACGTCTGCACATCCGTCTGTCATCAGGGGATCGACATCATGAATTTCGCCAACAAGGGGTTGCCCATGGCGGACCCTGAATGTGTGCGCTGCAGCGCCTGCGTCGGCGCCTGCCCGACAGGCGTGCTGGAATTTGGCCAGGTCGATTCCTCGACGGGTCAGGTCATCACGACAGACCCGCTGCGGGCCACCAACGTTCACGCAAAGGCTCCGTAGAGTCTCTGCGGCGTTCAGATCTCGGCGGGTCTAGATCTCGTCAGGTGTCGGGCGGCCGCCATTCCAGGTGTCGGGCAGATCGGTCCCGGTAGGCCAATACCCCTTGGGATCCTCATCCCATGCGGTCCCGCACATGCGCGAGATCAGCAACCACTCCGCGGCACCGATGTCCGGTTCGGGGTGATAGAGAAAGCGCTGCAGACCGGCCGCCTGCGCTGACTCAAGAATCCCCCGCAGGGCACGAGGTGGCATCTGGTCTCCACCGTGTGGGCTGCGACCGGTGGACACCCAGCCGATCACCTTCGACGGATCGCCGATGGCCTCCAGGGCGCGGCGTGTCTCTTCGGTGACGACCTCGTCGAAGAAGGAGTCCGCGTGCCCATTCTCCAGATCGAGCAGCGATGTTACTTCGGGCAATTGGATCCCCGTGAGGGCGCCGACGACGGCGAAGCAGTCGGCTTCGTTCAAGGAGGGGTTCCAGGCACCCAGTCGCTTTACCCAGCGCGAGACAGTGCCCACCATCCCGTCGAAGCCGCGATGCCAGTAGTAGTGCTTCGGGAAGATGAGGTCGAAGTAGGGCGCCATCGCCCCGTAGTCCTGGCCGGTGAGTCCGGAGAACGCCGGTGTGCGTGGAATGCCAGCCAGTTGAACGGGACCGCGGGCCGAGCCGATCTCGACAGCGTCGATCTGCTCGCGTGCCCAGCGCCAGTCGTGTGCCGAGGCTTCCTGCCGCGCCCGCAACCAGTAGAGGACGTCTTCGTTCACGTCGAGCAACTGCAGAGCTCCGAGCATACCCCCACCGGCGTGGAAGCGCACACGATCGGGTGTCAGCTGATGCAGTCGATCGCGCAGATGCTGCATACCGCGCCGGGCGCGTTCGACATCGACGCCGATCTGTGAGAAGCGCGCCGCCGTGCCCTCATTCAGCTCGAAGACCTCACCGCCGTGATGGAATGCCAGTTCGTAGGAGTGCTCACCGGGCCCGTCGATGATCACGCCCTGGGTCTGTGGGAAGGCCGTCATCAGGTCCTGCACGCGGGCCGTGGGACCACCCCCGGCGAAGATCAGCATCTGCCAGCCGCGACGTGCTGCATCGTCGAGCATGGCGTGCAGTTTCCGCTCTTTGTCCAGATCACGCGGGCCCTGCTCAGGCGCGTCCAAGCCGTGGGCCGCATAGAGTGCCGGGTCATGGGCATGGGCGGCGATCTGTGACCCGTCATCCTGGCGGAAGACCATCCGACCCACGGCCAGACCGGTGACACCGCCCGCTTCCCAGGCATCGAAACGCTCCTGGTAGCCATCGATCCAGTGCTCGAGGGGGCTGTCATTGCAGAGGAAGATCCAGGCTTTCATGGGGGACACCTCCAGTTGTGTCGCTGGTTACAGAATGGTCTCGGCCTCGATGCGGCCTTCCTTGATCACCATCACCACAGCCTCCGGCGAGGTCAGCAAGGAGATGTCGGCCAGCGGGTCACCGTCGATGACGATGCAATCGGCCAGCTTGCCTGGTTCCAGCGTGCCGACCCGATCGGCGATGCCGAGGGCATCGGCAGTGTTGCGTGTGGCGGCAACGATCGCCTCCATCGGGGTGAAGCCACAACCGACGAGTTCGCAGAGTTCGTGCACGAGGGCCCCGGGTCGGGGACCGCCATCGGTACCGGTGGCGACAGTGATCCCCAGCTCCCGCGCCCGAGCGACTCCTGCCCGGTGCGGTTCGTATGCCGCCTTCATGCGAGTGGTCATGTGTTCGGGAAGGGTACCGGGCCCCCAGATGTGCTCGCTGGTGATGTAGAGAGTGGGCATGAAGATCAGGCCACGTGAGGCGATGCCCTCGAGTGCCATTTCATCGATATCGGCACCGTGCAGGATCACATCACAACCGGCCTCAATCGCATTCTGGATGCCTGGTTGGGCGTGAGCGTGGGCATGAACGCGCCGGCCTCGCATGTGGGCCTCATCGACGACGGCCTGCAGCTCTTCCAGGGTGTAGTCCGGTGTTCCCAGACCCTCGTGGGCCCACTGGAAACCTCCGGTGGCGCAGGTCTTGATGAAGTCCATTCCATTCAGAGCCATGCGGCGGACGGTCTTGCGGATCTCCCACGGGCCATCCACGCCCTCGCCCCGGACATGTCCTCCCGTAGCGGTGACGACGCCACTGACAGCCAGGCGCGCCCGACCCTCGAGGGTCCGCTCATCGATCATATCGCGCAGCGCAAGGTTCTCATCGCAGCCGCCGGCGTGGCCGACCGTCGTCGTCCCCCACGTGAGGCACTCGCGAAGGATCTCCGAGGCGCGCAACTGGGCCTTGAGATTGGCCGTGGCATCGAGTCGTCCGGGCATTCCGGTTACGTGCATGTGACCATCCATCAGGCCCGGAAGAATCGTCTTCCCCTGAACATCAATGACTCTGCAATCCGGAGGGAGAGGCACGCCCTCGACGGGGCCGACGGCGGTGACGGTCGAGTCCTGCATGAGGAGAGTCGCTGGATCCAGAGCGGGTCGCCCCGTGCCGTCAACGACTCTTCCATTGGTCAGGGCAGTGAACATCAATACACACCCTCGCGACGCAGCACGTCGAGGATGAGCTCGTAACGTTCCAGGCGCATGCCGGTGTAGACACAATTGCTGGTGGAGAAGATGAAACCACCGCCGGGCATGCCGTGTCGCAGGGCGTAGCTGGCCGACTCGATGCACTCTTCGTCGGTGCCTGAATCCAGCAGACCGCAGTTGACGTTGCCAATGAGGCAGACCTTGTCGCCGACCATCTGCTTGACGACGGCGATGTCGACGTCACCCTGGGGATCGAGGGAATGGATGGCGTGAGGACCGGCATCCACGAGACGGTCGAGGATCGGCATGATGTTGCCGTCCGTGTGTTTGATGACGTAGTGGCCCTGGGGTCGGTAGCCCTGCACGAGGCGATGCAGGTACGGTGTGACGAAGTCGTCGAACCAGTCCGGTTGCAGGAAGGGGCCGGAATTGAAGCAGTAATCGGCACACAGGGCGAAACCGTCGATGCCGCCATGATCGGCCAGACGCTGCCCGCGTTCGAGCGCGGCGTCGACGTTCCTTGCCGCTTCGTCCTTTACGTCCTGGGGGTGTTCGACGGCGCGGGCGCACCACTCGGTCATGGCACCACCAGAAGGGACAGAGTAGGTGGCGTCGCCGTGAAGCATGAGGAAGAACTCGTCCCCCGTCTCGTCCCGTACGATGTCGATGAGGCGCAGAATCTCATCTTCCGTGCCGGGATTGGGATGCAGGAAGATGGCGTCGTGCTCGTAGCGGCGGGCGGTCTGGATGTAGAGGTCGGCCATGTCGCGGCGATGCAACTCACGCTCGGCCTCCTCCATCTGGTCCCACTGGTGGTAGCTGCGGTGCGAGGGGTGAACGCGGCCGAAGGCTTCCATGGTGAGGAAGAAGACGAGTTCGAAGGTCGGCACGCGGCCGGTGATGGGACGGCATTCGAGGGCGGCGATGAAACGTTCGCGGGGTGTCACGCCCGGGCTCCTTTGTCTGTGCAGCTTTTGGTTGAGCAGTACAGGGGCGAAGATAGGAATTGTTGCCGTCGTCTGGCAGGGGGCACACGAGAGTGGCCGATCAACTCCGGGCCGTGTCGGTGAGTCCGGATGACGTCAACGGCCGGCGTCGACCTGTGACTGTGCCTTCCAGGCTACGCACATGTGTCGTCGTGACCACACCAGAGGAGACCAGAACGGCGCCTGCCTCCTTAATATCTGTCGGCACGTTTTCTGCGAAGTCTCGGCATAGCTATACTTACTACTCATTAAGAAGGAGTGACATGATGTCCGAGGCCCCGGAACTCACAACGCGCGATGTCTTCGCCCAGATCGATCGACGTCTCGCCCGCCTTGAAGACGACTTCCGCGAACTGAGGCGCTACGTCGAGGAACGTCTCCATGGCATGCAGGGGCACTTTGAGGCGCGCTTCACCGCTCTGGAGGCGCGCATCAGCGCCCTCGAAGCGAAAGTCGATCGCAACTTCCGCTGGCTCGTTGGCATTCTTCTGGCGGGTTGGCTGTCGATGATGACGACGCTCCTGCTCAAGTAGCGTCGGCTCCTGATCCGCAGGTACGCCTGTGCCTGCCTATTCCAGACCGCGAGATATGCTGGGCGAGACTGAACAAGTCGTCCTCGGGTCTCTCCTTGGGGCTGCCGCCCTCCCGTCATTACCTGCCGATGAGACTCACTTTTCCAGATCGGTGTAGTTGGCAATCCACTCTGGAGGTGCTGGCCGCGGATCGATGATGTCCGGATCCGTAAGCCGCAACTGCTGCTTGCGCTCGTTCAGGTCGTTCCAGGCGGCCCACACGGGGATTTCCGGTATCTCCCAATCCGTCATCGCGAGATCATCCATCTCACGGATTCGGTTCGCGTACTGTGGGTACCATGCGAGGTTCACCGACTCGAGGGGATCGTTTTCCAGATCGTAGAGTTCGCAGATGTCCTCTTCGGTGTGGATGTACTTGAATCGCTTGTCGCGTACCATGCGACATGGATCGAGACTGTGATAGTACTCGGAGAATACCACATCCTGCACCTCAGCCCCTTCAAAGGTGGGGGTCAGGTCCTTGCCCTCGACCGACTCTGGTACCTGAACGCCGGCCATGGCGAGCAGCGTCGGCAGAATGTCGATGTTGCTGACGAGAGCCTCTGAGCGCCCTGCCTCGGGTACGGCCCCCGGGGCGGAGATGATCAGCGGGATCCGCACGGCGTCTTCGAAGAACGTGTGTTTCTCGCAGATCCCATTCTTGTAGAGCATCTCTCCGTGGTCGGACGCGTAGATGATGATGGTGTCCTCACGCAGTCCGGCCGCCTCGATGCCCTCGACCAATCTGCCGACGCAATGATCGGTGTAAGAGACGAACCCGAAATAGGCAGCGATCGACTTCCGGATCATCTCTTCGGGCAGATTCCACAACTCGTAGTAGTTGACCCGTTCGACGACTCGCCGGGGACGGTCTGTGAAGTTCACGAGATAGTTGGGCAACTCGCCGATGTTGCCGGGGTCGTACATCTCGTGGAAACGCGGTGGCGCACACCATGGTGGATGGGGCGCGCGGAATCCGGCGTAGGCGAAAAATGGACGTGAACGATCACTCTGTTTGATGAACTCGAGACAGTCGTCGACGACGAGAGTGTCGAGCATCTTGTCTTCACCATAGGGGAAGGGATCACCCTCGACATTGCGATAGCTGTGTTCCCACATCTCTGAGATGATGTGGTGGCGGTCGTAGCGCTGTTGGACCTCTTTGCCGACCCGGTCGGGGTAGGACCGCGGACTAACTCCGTACTGAGAGAATCCGAGTTCGTGAAATGGATCGTCGCCATCCACGTGCTGATCAGCGTGCATGAAGCCGGCACCGTAGGTGTCGTAGCCGGCTTGTCTCATGCAATCCACCAGTGAGGGCACGGCGGGATCGATGCACTTGCGGTATGCCTTGCCCGAACGATGTCGCGAGTTGTTGTGCGTAACGACACCATTGGTGTGGGGCTGCGTCCCTGTAATCCAGGCAACGCGTGAGGGGCCGCACAGGGGCGAAGCACAGAAGGCGTTCTCGTAGGTGAGCCCCTGCTGTGCCAGACGATCCATGTGCGGTGTCTGCACGATGTCATGATGATAGCAGCCGGCCACGGCCTTACTGTGCTGATCCGACATGATGAACAGGATGTTGGGCTGGCGATCTGTCATATCAGCGATCCTTCGCCCTGACAAGGCGCATAGGCCTCGTAGGGGGTATTACTGCGAGTTTCGTGATGGCCGTCGGCCTCCGATCAGCGAGGGGCAGCGCTCAATTGATCAGGTCGGCAAGGCGCTCGGGTTCTTCGTGCATGCCGGTGATGGCGCAGCCGGATGCCGGCAGGTGATCCAGCACGAGACGCAGGTCGGATTCACTCCAGTAGCCATAGAGCATCAGTGACTTGCGTTGTCGGATGCGACTGAAGTCCTCGAGCAATTCGGGGATCTGCGGACCGATGGGCTGATTGTGTCCCTCGGGCAGGGTCGCCTGATCCACGACACACTGCAAGCCCAGGTTGGGGATATCGAGCCAGGCGTCGAATTGCTGACGCGCCGCCGCGTGCAGGTGCACGAAAGGTGTGTCGAAGGCCTCGCAGATCTGGCGGTCGAAGGGGATGAACAGGTCCTCATACATCGCCGGTGAAAAGAGACAGGCTCCATCCAGGGTCAGCGTGATCGTGCGCCCCGGCGTCCACAGGCGATAGGAGTTGAACCAGCCGTCGGCAAAGCCTGGAAGCAGATCCGAGTGGGCGCGGCCGACGGCGATGGTGATGTCGGTGATGCGGGCCAGCAGGTGTTTGAGATCCTGCGGTCGCTCGACGGCCATCTCACACATGGCGGCGCCCCCCATCATGGCCTCGATCATATCGACGGGGCCGCGGAATGCCATGCAGCCGAAGGGGTAGCGCGTCGTGTCGACGGCATCGACGGCGCGGCGCGTATTTTCCAGAAGGCGCTGCGCCCAGACGCTGCTGAGGGGATCGACGGCATCGAGCTGATGCACATCGGTGAAGCAGTTTTCGGCCCAGTGTGTGCCACCGCTGACACGGATATCACAGCCTACGAGGGTTTCGCTGGGAATGCTCGTGCCGATGATCTGGAAGTAGTCCCCATTCAGCAGCCCATCCTCATCGTAACGTCGTCGCGTCTGTTCGCCGAAGGCGGCACTGTCCAGGATTGCCGGCAATTCAAGGATGTGTGGCTCGGTGGTCTCGCCCATGGGGCTGGCGGCGTTGAATTGATACAGGGGCTTCGGGTCGAGACGGTCATCCGGCGCAAAGCTGGCCGTCGGGTCCCAGGGCGCAGGCGGGACAGGCTGGCCATTGCGCCAGTAGCGGCCATGGCGCTCGACAATGGGCGCCACGGCTGGATTGGTGAGATCGGTGATCATTGCAGGGGACATTCGACAACGGCGAACTGTTCGGCCGTGTCCGGTGTGAGGATGGCCCGCTCCAGTTGCACGGTGGCCAATTCCTGCACGATCCCACCATGGTGGCCGGCCAGCATGTCAGGCAGGGCATGCAGATGGGTGCCCGTGGTGTCGGCGATACTACGGAAGCCAGTCGCTTCGTAGACAGACCACGGGAAGGCCTGTCCCCACAGGGCGTACACGGGAACGTCACTCCAGGCCAGCGCCTGCAGGCGTTTGAAGCCACGCCGGCGGGCCTCTTCGATGAGCATCATCATCATCATACGGGGCAGATCCTGTTCATATCCGAGAAGGTCGACACCGGCTGCGCCGATCCAGAGTGTGTCAGCGTCGTTCTGCGTGCGGTGCTGTTCGAGCGACCAGGCGCCGAAGCGGGGGCGGGACAGAGGTTTGGGCAGGAATCGAATACAACCGGTCAGTTGTTCAGCTTCGGCGGCGACGAGGGCGAAGCGATCGACCTCGAGCGATCCGGCCAGATCCTGCCAGAGGAAACGCCATTCGTCATCCTCTGCTGAGACGGGGTCGGTCGCATCATCGACGGCGACATCCTCCTGCAGGTTGTACAGAGGGCGCAGATGATCGCCGTAGGGGTCGGTGTTGCGTAGTTGGACCGAGTCCCACGCCAATGGTGCAACGGGGCTCACCCAATCGAAGGTGTAGGTCATGTAGACAGTGTACCGCAGCCGGTGGGTGGGTGGCAACGGCTGACGGTGCGGATGGCTCGAGGGGCCACGGTCTGGCCCCGTCGCTACGGGTGCGAGCAGAGGGGATCGCGGCGGAGAAGATCGCGGCAGATCAGCGGACGAGATCTCAGGGTGCGGCGGACAACCGAATTCTCGCCCACTGTTCGAAGGCATCACTTGCTGAGGAAAAGCGACCACCTAGCGTGCTGCCGTCCACGCCTCCCGGATGCCTCAACCCCCCGCCACCCATGCCGGCTCCACCCGTCCTGCCACCTTTCCTGCCATCGCGCTGCGGCATCATACCACCTTCACCTGCAATCAGGTCCGGGATTCTCAGGCCGACGCCGATGCGAGTGTTCTCTGTGAGCTCGATGGCGTAGTGCGGGTCGCCGAGATACGTCAGTGGCAGACGAGCCTCGTAGATCAGCCGGCCCGTGTCATAGGCCATCCTCACCTGGATGGCGTCAGCGACGGTGGCCGTCGTCTCCCGGCCTTCGTCATTCGGTGAATCAAGGACCTGGATCCTGCTGCCGCCCAGATGTTCGAACATCTGTGTGAGTCGCTCGGGATCTATTGGCTCTCTGCCGCTACCACGGCGGGGACGCCGGCCTCCCATGCGGCCGGCACGGCCTGTATCGAGGCCCTGCATGCCGTCGTCTTCCCACGGCGCCATGCCGTCGAATGGGACGTCTCCTTCTCGCGGACCCTGCATGAGACCGGGGAGGCGCAGTCCGAAGACACTCTTCGTCCCGCCTTTTGGATCGAGCCATAATTCCAGGCCCCGTGTAGCGACCTGCACTTGCAGTTCGCGATTGGCCGTCAGCATGGTCACGTAGAGATGGCCCGCGTCATTCATGACGCCGATGCTGATCGGTGTCTCCTCGAGGATGTAGCGACGTTCGCCCCAATCCTCGTCGGCGCCATCGATGACCAGTTCGCGGTCGCGCCAGCGGCTGTCGAGGTGGATCGCGTTGCTGCACGCAGTCAGGAGCAGGAGCAATGCATAGAAGACAGAGCGCATCATCGAAGAGACTCCTTGGCCGGATCGTGATTGTCGAAGGGTGGGCGTGGGGTGGCCCAGCGACGCGTCTGAACGCAAGTGTGCCTCCGAGGCTTGGATGCGTCGAGCATCGTATTCGCTTAGGGGAGGCATAAGATTGTTGAGTCGTGCTGCAATGCGACTCAACACAATCATGCGCGATGAGACGATCCGCCTCAATACCGCTCGCAGATGCCGCCCCCGACGATCGGCGCTATGGGGCTGGTCTTTCCGCCACCAAGCGATCGCTGAGAGCAGTCAGGGCCTCTTCGGCCGCAGCCAGCAGGTCGCCTGGTTCGCCCACCTTGCCCTCGGAGCCGAGTTGTTCGAGTCGTTGTAGAGGCTCAGCCGCGCCATCGCCGAAGATCATCACCACGCCTCTGAGTTCGTGCGCCGTCCTCCTGCTGAGATCCGGATCCTGCTGCTCGACGGCTGCTCTCAACTGGGCGCGCTGGCGGGGCAGGTCTTCGAGGAACAAGTCGATCATCTCCCGCAACAGGTCCGGGTCGCCTGCTGTGGCTTCCTCTATGCGCTCTGGATCATAGAGCCCGGGTGTGGCGGTTGCAGCATCGCGCGGTGGCTCGGCGACGGGTGAAAGCACTGCGTCGATGGCGGCGAGCAATTCGTCCGGCCGGATCGGTTTGGACACATATCCATCCATTCCGGCTTCCAGGAATCTCTCACGATCCCCTTTCATGGCGTGGGCCGTGAGGGCGATGATCGGGATGTGCCCGCCACGAGAGGACTCCCGGGCACGGATGGCCTCAGTGGCTTCGATGCCATCCATCTCAGGCATCTGCACGTCCATCAAGACGAGATCGTATGTCTTCCTCTGACTTGCTTCCACCGCCTGGCGGCCATTCGCCACGACATCGACGCCATAGCCCCACCGCTTCAGACGCGCCACCACAATCTGCTGGTTCAGGGAATTGTCCTCTGCGACCAGCACCTGCAAGTTCGCCGGGACCACTGGCGCGGGCACGGTCTGCGGCACCCGAGCTGCGGGCAGAGCATCGTCCATCCCCAGGGCGCCCAGCAACGTGGTCCGCAACTGTCGCTGCCTGATCGGCTTCGACAGATAGAGCTCGATCCCGAGTTCGGCACAACGCGCGTGCGCCTGATGGCGATCTGTCGAGGAGAGCATCATGATGGTCGTCGACGACAGACCTGGATCTGCAAGAATGCGTTCGGCCACGGTGAATCCATCGATGCCCGGCATCATGACGTCGAGCAGGACGATGTCGAATGGCTGGCCCGTGCCGGCAGCATCGCGCAGTATGCTCAGAGCGCGTTCTCCACCGTCCGTCGTCGACACCACGCACCCCCAGCGAGTCAGGATTTTCTCGACGACCACGCGATTGGTGGCATTGTCGTCAACTACGAGGGCACGTACGTCCTGCAGTGATTCACTCGGCGTGCCGATGACGGCCGTCGTTCGATCGAATTCGAGGGTGAAGCAGAATGTGGAGCCCACACCTACAGTGCTCTCCAACTCGATCCGGCCTCCCATCAACTCGACGAGACGTGTTGAAATCGCCAGTCCCAGGCCCGTTCCGCCATACTGGCGCGTGATCGATCCATCGGCCTGGGTGAAGGCATCAAAGATCGCCGTCTGGCGCTCCGGAGAAATTCCAACGCCGGTGTCACGAACACAGAAATGCAGAATGCAGCGGTCGTCGGTGAGGGACCTGCAGCCCACATGGATGGCGACCTCACCCTCTTCGGTGAATTTGAGAGCGTTCGACAGCAGATTGACGACGATCTGTCGGATACGAGTGGGGTCGCCAATGAGTCCGGAGGGCACGTCCGCATCCAGGTCACAGGAGATCTCCAGTCCTTTCTGGTGTGCCCGCAGAGCGAAGGTGTCGACCGTGCCCTCCAGGGTGTCCATCAGATCGAAGGGGGTGCGTTCCATGTCCAGCTTGCCTGCCTCGATCTTCGAGAAATCGAGAATATCATTCAGCAGGCTGAGCAGAAGCTCTGCCGACGATGCGGCAGAATCGAGGTGCTCGCGCTGTTCGTGGGTCAGTTCGGTATCCAGGACCAGCTCCGTCATGCCGATGATGGCATTCATCGGCGTGCGAATCTCGTGCGACATGTTGGCGAGGAACTCGCTCTTGGCCTCATTGGCCGTCTCTGCCACCTCACGTGCATCGTGAATCTCGTCGAGCATCTGCTGTCGGTGGATGACAGCGCTGACCCACTGACCCATGAGCTGCACGAAGTCCACATCGGTTTGACGGAAGTGCGCGGCCCGACGCTGAGGACTTGAGAAATTGAGTGTTCCGAAGGGATGTCCGTCGACGATGATCGGAGCCCCGATGTAAGACTCGAGGCCGAATTTGGTGTAGCAAGGATGCGTGACGAAGTCAGCAGAGGCTGAAGCCTCGTTAACGAAAACGGGACCCGCGGCGCGCAGCGTCTCGTTGCAGAAGGTGTCCTGTAGATCGAAGGTGTCTCCCACCTCAATGCCACCATCCGGCACGTGCGCGGCGACGACCTCGTACCGGTCTTCTACGATATGACTGACGAGCCCAAGGTCCATTCCCAGCACCTGGCAGCCCAACTGGAGAGTCTGCCGCAATTGGTCTCCGGCCGTCCCACCCGTATTCGATGCCACCGCGTAGAGTGACTTGATCCGTCGTTCCTGCTCCGAGGCTGCTTCCTGTGCCTCACGACGGACTCGAACTTCGTGTTCCAGACTACCGATCTCCAGAGATCGGAGTTCTGCCTCCACCATGGCGGCCAGATCGCGAAGGAGCCCAAGCTGCTCCGCATCGAGCTCGCGTGGTTCTGTGTCGATGACGCACAGCGTGCCGATTGCATGGCCCTGAGTCGTGTGCACGCGGCCCCCCGCATAGAAGCGGATGCCCGGTGCTTCCGTCACCAGAGGATTGTCGACGAAACGAGGATCGTTCTGGGTATTGGGTACGACGAACAGATCCTCCTCACTGTAGATGGCATGTCCGCAGAACGAGATATCACGACCCGTCTCCCTGACATCGAGGCCCTGGATCGACTTGAACCATTGTCGATCCTCGTCGACGAGACTGACGGCGACAATCGGCACCCCGAGGAGCTTTGCGGCAATCCGGGTGATCCGGTCAAAGCGCTCATCCGGCGCGGTATCCAGGATCTGGAGTTGTCGCAACGCTTCCAGGCGCTGCCCGTCGCCATCTGGTGTGGGTGCTTTCAGCATGTTCTGCTCAGTAAACGGGTGAGTTCAGATCTCTGATTATACGAATCGAGCGAGGTCGTCCGTAGTGACAGTGCACTGCGCACATCCCTTACAGACGACCGAAGGCGCGCAGAATGATGGCGCGATGGATGGCGAAAGAGGCGGTGATCTCGGGCCGCAGGCGTTCGAAGGCCTCCTCGTCGCGCTGCCACTTGTAGGACAGCACCCAGGCGCCATCCTCCTGCAGCGTCTCCATCCAGTCGTCGAGATTCGCCTCGACGTGCTCGCGCAGCCCGGCATACAGGTAGTGCTCTGGCCCCGAGACGAAATTCAGCGGCTGAGGGCCATACCCGCTCCACTCTTCGGGATCTCGCTCCACGACACGATCGACGGCCGCCGCCGTGAGTGTCTGCAGTTCCTGTCGCTGCGGCTCTGGCGCGTGGGAGGCAAGCTGGATCAGGGTGTTCAGCTCGTGCCACTCGATATCCGTGTCGGACCTGTCGCGTAGATAGGTGATGGCCCGATCTGTCTGATGTGTCCGCGAGGGCGGACCCGGGTTGCCGTAGTGCCACATGAAGCCCACCAGGGCCGCCGTCGGATTCCACGGGGTGTCGAGGAAGAACGTCCCTCCCTTTTCCACATCGAAGTCCCACCACGCGCCGTGGGGATGATCGTTGACGGCTGCCCCCACGGGCGGCCAGCCATGGGTCCTGGCTTGGTAGGTGACGGTGAGATAGGCGAGGGCGCGCTGCACGAGATCAGACTCCCCGTCGACACCCAGCTCGACAAGTTGCGTGAGACCAACCCAGGTGCAGATGGGAGAGGAGTCGGGCAGACGCAGATCGGATTCCAGACCGTGCCCGAAGCCGCCGTCCTCGTTCTGGAATCGGGCCAGTTCGGCGATCACACTGTCCACGCTGTCACCGAGCAGGTGATGGCGGAATCGGGCCACATCGAGGGCGCGCGCGTTGTCGGCGACGAAGGTCTCAATTCGGCCAAGGGCCGTTGTTGGTTCGGTCATGGGTGTCGGTCCTGTTCCATGGAGAGGACATACTTGCCAAATTGCGGTGAAGCACTCATCTGCTGAAGTGCCTCGGCCCCTTCGGCCAGGGGGCGCACGGAGTCGATGATCGGTATGATCTGCTTCTCGCTCACGAAGCGCAGCATAGCGGTGAAGTCTTCCGGAGACCCCATGGTCGATCCGACCAGGTGTAGTTGCTTCCAGAACATCTTGAACAGATCGAGCCGGTCGGGTGGGCCTACCGTCGCGCCGTAGTTGACGATGCGGCCACCGGGTTTGGCGATATCGATGAGGCTGGCATACCCCGGGCCGCCGGCACTGTCGATGATGAGATTCGGTGCACCGGCGTCCGCTTCCATCTTCTTCGTCCAGGCTTCATCGGTGTAGTCGAAGCCGCCCTGGGCGCCCAACGCCACGGCGCGACGGATCTTCTCCGATGAAGAGGATGTGACCCAGACCTCGGCCCCAGCGGCTGCGGCAAATTGCAGGGCGAAACCAGCCACGCCACCCCCGATGCCGGTGATCAGGATGCGCTGCCCCGATTGCAGTTGGCCCTGCGTGAACAGGGCCCGATAGGCGGTAACCCCGGCCAGGGGCAGGGCGGCCGCTTCGGTCATGCTCAGGTGCTCGGGGCGATCGTGCAATTGCGTGGCCGGCACTGCCACGAGGGGTGCGAAGGTGCCGTCCCGGGGCATGCCGAGGATGTTGTAGTTCGCCGACTGCGCGGACGGATCATCGCCCCAGTCCAGTCCCGGATCGATGATCACATCGCGCCCCAGCCAGGCCGCATCGACACCATCGCCGCATGTGGAGACCCGGCCGGCACCATCGGATCCGAGGATCACGGGGACCTCGATACCGGGATACTTCCCCTGTGTGACCCAATAGTCGCGCCGATTCAGCGCCGCTGCCGCCAGTTCGACGATCACCTCACCCGGTGACGGTTGTGGATCGGGGCGCTCCACGAGCTGGGCGGGTGACTTCTTCTGAGTAAGTGTAAGGGCCAGCATGTATCTGTCGATCCTCGACGTCGATGGGGTGGTTGTGTGTGCAGCCGATCAGAGGATACAGTGTTGCCGATGCATCCCGGTCAAGCGGCGACGCCGGTTTCAGGAGGGTCGCTGTGGGCGACGGGTGATCCGGTGTAGATTGTCCCTTCCGCCGTCCAGCAATGAGAACAGGAGAGGCCGATGTCGCTTCCCGCATTCGAATACATCCTCTACGAGAAGAAGGGCCACGTCGCTTACGTGACGTTGAATCGGCCTGACGTGATGAATGCCATGCACCCTCCGACGCATGCGGAACTTGTGCGTGCCTGGTCGGATGTCATCGACGATGACGAGATCTGGGTGGCGATCCTGACCGGTGCGGGAGACCGTGCCTTCTCGGCGGGTACCGATCTGAAGTGGCGGATCGAAGATGCCGATGAAGATCAGCTGCGCAATCCTGTGCATTCCTCCTCCCATATCCTCGACCACTGTTGCAAGCCGATCATAGCGGCAGTGAATGGCTACGCCGTCGGCGGTGGACTCGAGCTGGCGCTGGGTTGTGATATCATCGTGGCATCACCCACGGCGATGCTGGGCCTGCCGGAGGCGCGCCGCGGTCTGCTGGCCGACGAAGGTGGCGTCCTGCGGCTGCCACGTCGTCTGCCCTACCACCTGGCCATGGGCATGATCCTCACCGGGCGCCTTGTGCCGGCGCCGGAAGCGCACTCGATAGGACTGGTGAATGAAGTGGCGGGGGAGGGGGAGACCGTGATGGATGTGGCCGAACGGTGGGCGGCGCTGATCCTCGAATGCGGACCCCTGGCGGTACAGGCGGCCAAACAAGTGGTGGTGCACACGATCGATTCACCCGTGCCTCTGTCGCGGACCCAACTGGAGGATCTGACGGCTGTGCGTCGTCTACGGATGTCCGAAGACTATGCCGAGGGCCCGCGCGCCTTCGCCGAAAAACGCAAACCAGAATGGCAGGGGAA
The DNA here is from genome assembly GCA_018673255.1 of Gemmatimonadota bacterium. The sequence goes on along the minus strand of JABHDC010000023.1, from coordinate 21,794 downwards.
ATGAGCTCATCTCAGATCACACCGGGGGCCCTGGAGGGCGTGCGAATTCTCGACTTCACGCATGTCTATCAGGGGCCGGTTTGCACCCAATTGCTGGCAGACTTTGGCGCCGAGGTGATCAAGGTCGAGCGCCCCGGCATGGGCGACTGGAGTCGTCAGTGGGGCCCCTTCGTCACCGACGTGAGCCTGCCCTTTGCGGGGTTGAATCGAAACAAGCGGTCCCTGGCGCTGAATCTGAAGGACGAACGGGGTCTACAGATCATGCGCCAGCTTGTGGCGCAGTCTGACGTCCTGGTGCACAACTTCCGTCCCGGCGCCATGGAGAAACTCGGCCTCGGCTACGAGGATGCGCGCACCCTCAATCCAAGATTGGTGTATGCATCCTCCAGTGGCTGGGGCGACGAGGGTCCCTACGTCGATCGGGGGCGTGGTGGTCACGACATGATGGCGCGCGCCACGGCAGGGCTCTTCGATGGGATCGACGAACGGGGGTTTCCGGCACCGGCGGGAATCTCCGCCGACTACGTGGCGGGTCTGCTGTTGGGGCAGGCGATCCTCATCGCCTTGCTGGCGCGTGAGCGCACCGGTCAGGGACAGTGCGTGACGACGGATCTGCTGTCCGGTGCATTCCACGCCAATACATGGAATGGCACGCAGCAGCTGAATCCGGATCGGATCGATCGCGAAGGGCACATCGGCGCCGCCGAGAAGGCACTCAAGCGCGTCTATGCCACCGCCGATGGCTACATCGAAATCTCGCCGACCTTCTCACCCACCAGCTTGCAGGATCTGGCTACGGCAATGGAACTGGGTGATCTGAGGTTGGACCCTCGATTTGCCACGGATGACGTGTTGCTCGACCACACCGATGAGTTGAACGAGATCGTCGCCGGCCGGCTCGCCCAGCAGACGACGGCGCAGTGGATGGAGCAGCTGGAGTCGAGGGGGATCCTCTGTGCGGAGCTGAAGAGCTTCGAAGAGGCGGCAGAGGATGAGCAGGTGAAGGCCAACGATATGGTGCTGGATCTTGAGCATCCGAAGGCGGGAACGATCAATGTGCAGGGCACGCCGATCCGCATGAGCGATACGCCCAGCAGCATCCGCCGTCCGCCGCCAGAGCTGGGCGCAGATGGTGAAGAGATCCTCCTCGAACTCGGCTATGCCGCCGATGACATCAGGGCCCTGGCCGAAGAGGGCGTATTCGAAGTGCCGTAGCGATCATCAGGTGACGACGAGTTCGGCGTCCGTGAGGATCAGGTCGGAAGCGACCTGCGGATTCCGTGTCACGAGGGCCACCTTGACCTGATGCTGCCCAGCAGTGACCTGCGCTGCGTCGAGATCGAAGCGAAACCAGACGGCGGCAGCGAAGTCGCCGATGGGATCCGGATCGGTGCCGCGATCGAACCGTATGTCAGGCGAGACCAACTCGATCCCATCCCACTGGATCCTCACCTCGTCGCCACGCACCCACTCGTCGAGTCGCAGTCGCAGCTGGAATCGTGGCTGGCGTTTTTCTGTGTGTTCGTCTCCCAGATCCAGTCGGATCGTTGGGCCATCACCGGTCATCGTCGGTTTGAGGGCGACCGGTACCTGACCAAGGATCCGGTCGCGGCGGTAGGCGCCACGCCATTCTCCCTCTTTCTGGAAGAAACGATGCGTGGCGGCGTAGATCTTGTCGGTGCCCTGCAGCGTTTTTGGTGAGCCGACCTGCGTCAACAACTCGCGTCGTGTGTCGCGCCCGGCGTGCCAGTTGAAGGCATACATGCCTGTCGCACCTGCCCGGTAGTGGCGACTGGCGATGCCGCGCACACTCATCTGCTCGCGCGTGGTCGCGTCCTCCGGCCCTGAAGGGACGCCAGCCAACGCACCATCGAATCCGGGGTAGACGACGATATCTGTGCCCCGGCACAAGTCGACGAACTGCTCGACCTCGGCATCCGGGTCGGTCGCTGCATTGCCGGCAGGAATCAGCATGTCGACGAGGCCCTCTTCGATCCACGTGGGAATGTCGTAGCCAATGCGACGACACATTTCCAGCGACCCGGCCACACGCGCCGCGACGTAGAATGGTCGCCCGCGCTCGGCGGCCAGACGCTGGGCAAGTTGCCGCGCCGCGCGTTGCACGTCGGTCAGTACATATCGCAGCCGATACGCGTCATCTTCGGGTAGATGGAAGGCGTGGCGTTGCCAGTCGAGTTCGACTCCATCCCAGTCGTATCGTTCGCAGGCCTCGCGCAGGTGCGTGAAGCGATGTTCGCGAACTTCAGGCACGGACATGTTCCACGACGCGGCATACCATTCTTCCGTCTCGTCGCCCAGCAACCACTCCGGGTGTTGGCGCCGCAGTCCGGTCATCTCCGTGTGATGCAGATGAGGGATGTCAGCCGGCGCTGTGCCGTTGAAGTGATTGTCATTCATCCGCACCGACGCATACACGTGCAGACCGAGTTCGTGACCGCGCTCGACCAGGGCTGCCTGGGGATCCTCACCACGCTCCAGCATCTGCCGGATGTTCTCGGTGAAGTTGTAGTTGTAGGCATTCTCGTAGACGCGACCGTGTTCGTTGCCGAGCAACTCGAGCCCCTCGCTCTGCCAGCGGGAGGCGTGTTCACCGATGCACCAGAAGAGGGCGCCCACCTGAGTGTCCTGCAGCGGTGCGTAGGTATGCTGCAGGAACTGGTCCATGCTCTGGGGCAGCTCTGTGTAGCCGTGGGGCGCGCCGTCCCAATTGTAGATGATGCCATAGTCAGCGGGCGTGGTCATACGGTCCTCGACAGGGGCTGAAGTTGCTGCAGTTGCCCACAACTAGGCGGCACGCTGCGCCCGGGGCAAGCCCCGGAGGACGTACGCCCCTGGCCGAGAGCAGGGAGCTTGTCTGATCGTCGTCCGTTGAGCTCGCGCGTTGGACGCGGGAGGGCGACCTGTTCTCGCAGCGGAGGGCAGCATGTGCGTGCTGATTCGCTGGTGCAACCGGGGTGGTTGTCTGATAATCTGCCCCAACTCAGGAAGCACCGATGGCATGCAGGGCGGCAGACCCCGGCAGCAGGTAGAATGGCAACCACGCGCATGACAACAGATCCAACAGGATCAGACAGGTAGTGATGAGCACTGATCTCACATTCTTCATCTGGGCCGACACCCACTTCGGCTACGATCAACGGCCCTACGCCGAGGATCTGCGCGGGCGCATTATCTCCCAGATTCACGACCTGCCAGGGTGGCCGTATCCGCCGCACGTGGGTGGCACCGTGGCCTCGCCGTCCTTCGTTCTGTTGTGCGGCGATGCTGTCGATGGCGCTCCCGGTGCCGGGGAAGCGGAATTGGAGTATTTCCGCTATTTCAGTTCCCGGCTGGCCTTCGATCAATACGAGGTCCTGGGCAATCACGATCAGGATCCGATCTACGAGGCGGATTTCATCACGCGATACGGCGGTCTGTCACATTCTTTTCAGCGCCAGGGAATCCACTTCATCTGCCTCAACAGCCGCTATGATGGTGGAGAACACTTCGCTTCGGAAGATGTGAGTTTCCTGCAGCAGGATCTGGCGTCACTCGAAACCGGCACACCCGTGGTTCTCTTCGTTCACTGTCGGCTCGATCGATTCAGCAATGCGGATGAAGTGCTGGCCTTGCTGGCTGGCCACCGGGTCTTGCTTGTGGTCGGCGCACACGTGCATAAACCCGCCGTCTTCCAGACGGCCGGCATCGATTGCCTCGATGTGGGTCAGTGCCGCGACCACCCGATCGATCCGGCGTACGGGCGCAACCTGTATGTGGTGCGCATTACCGATGAGAGCCTCGTAGCGGTACCGTGGCGTTGGGATCTCGGAGACTGGGAGGCCGGTCAGCGCTGGGCAAATCCGGAAGAAACCACGCGTCGCTTCACCATGGGGAAGAGCCTGTGAATCGGTTACCGGTCGGCATGCGAACCTGTTCGGTCCACTGTGACGGGGCATTCGCCGTTGAGGATCTGTCGCGCATGCGGGAGGCCGGTTTTGAGCTGGCAGAGTTGAGCTTCAATCGCCCTGCCCACGGTGTGAGTTTCGACGACCGACAGAAGGCAGCTTCGTTCCGACGGGCTGCTGAGGAATTGAGTATGCGTCTCGTCTCTCACGCACCGGACCAGTACTGGCTGTCCAATCCGGATCGCGAGGAGTTGAAGGAGACGGTGGCTGCCGTCGAGGACGTCCTGGCCGGGGCCGGTGCCTACGGTGTGGAGGCGATGGTCATTCACTGCTGCCCCGGGAAGGCCCTGGTGCAGGATCGTGTGTCAGACCAGCTCGATGCACTCGTCGAAGCGCTGCAGACGCTGGCGCCGGCCTGCGAGCGGGCCGGTGTGCGGCTGGCAGCTGAGACGATGGTACCGGGGCGCCTGACGTCCTCGATGGAGCACCTGATCACGGCCGTCGACCGCGTGGGGTCGCCGTGGGTGGGGATCTGCCTCGACACGAACCATCTGAATTTGAGTGAGGATGTAGATGCCGCCGTGCGTCGCGCGGCGCACCGCCTCGTCGAATTTCACCTGAACGACAACCACTTCGTCAAGGAAGAGCACCTGCTGCCCTACGAGGGTGAGGTCGATTGGGTCTCGCTGGCCGAGGCGATTGCTGCAATCGATTACGCAGGATTCCTGATCATGGAGCCGGGCGGCCAGTATGTGGAGGAGGAGGGATTCCTGGCGACGGCACATCAGACGGCGACGCGTTTCCAGGATGAACTGATGCGCGCTGGCTGAACGTCAGAATCACCCTTGTGGAGGTCAGACGGCCGGTGTCGCTCGGATGAGAATCCGAGCACTTGTGACGGGTGCCGGGAGGTGCCAGCTCAGGCGCACAGGCGTGGAACTCTCCTCAATAACACAGTGATGGAAGACCAGTTCGCCCGCATCGCTGGATACGGTCACAATCAGTGCTCCCCCATCATCGCCGATACGAAGAGATCCGTCTGGCTGCAGTGACCAGGGCGCATAGGTGATCAGGGCGGTCTCAAAGTCGCTGGGGGCCGTGAATCGCACGTCATCCACGACCTCAACCGTACCAGAGCCGGTGCGCCGATGCGAGAAGGTCCGCGTCAGGCGATCCAGTGCAGGCACGCGATAGGCCTCACGCAGATCGAGGATGACGCGGTCCTCTTCATCGGTGAAAGACGTCTCCAGCACACGACTGAAGACATCCTCTCCAACACCTCTCGTGTAGAGGTCCTTCTCGGGCGGCTGCAGTTGTCCGTCCACGACCGGTACCGGATGGCCGAAGCTGTTGAGAAGATCTCCCTCGTAACGTCGAGGACTGAAGGTGCGCTCCGTGTAGACCTCCGCGCCCGGATCGGTGAGCAATTCCTGATCACCGATCAGCACGGTGAAGCTGCCCAGATCGTTGTGGTTGTGATTGACGCTGTTGTCTCCGCCCTTCAGTGTCGAGGCCAGACGCACGTCGGCATCGGGTCGGGGGCGGCAGATGAGGAATTGCACGTCTTCCCACCAGTCTCGCAGCCCGCCTTCGTGCGCTACTTCATAGGCGGCATCCACATCGACCTGATGAAAGAGCACGAGCAGGGCCGTCAAGGTCGAGCGGAAGGGGCGACCCGTGAGATTGTCGATGGGCACGGTCGTCGAGCGGTGGTCACGCGCAGGATCGATCCGGTTGTTCTGCCAGTGCACGAGCCAGGCCGGCAACACCAGCTGACGCTGACAATCGGCGAAGCTCGGGAATACGCCCTGCTGAATCTCCATTCGCTGGCCGAAGCGAGCCATGCGCTCAACGAGGGGCTTGCTGAACCAGTCGATGGCGCCATCGGTGGCGGCCCGCACGATCTCTGAGAGTGTGACATAGCAGCCGAATCCATAGGCCCAGTAACCCACACCCTCGGTGTAGAAGCCGGATTCGGTAAAACCCTCGTCGGAATAGGTGATCAGCGCATCGGCCGTTGCCGCGTACCAGGCGCGATCGACCGGATCTTCCAGTAGGGCCAGGGCGCAGGCCACTGTATGGAGGAGGCAGACGGAGTTCCAGTTGTGGGTGACCGTCACCCACCAGTAGACGTCCTTGCCACTCTCGATGCGCTGCCGGAATGGATCCAGGGTTCGTCGTTTCACTTCACGACGAATGCCTTCTCGCGTTGCCGGCTGCAGCCGGTCCCCCAGCAGATAGTCGGTGGCCACCAACAGGGACGCCGTGTGCGTTGAGGACAGATCGTTGAAGATCGTGCTCCCCTCGAATGTTTCCCGGCCGATATCATTGTTCGGGTGGGTCCAGCTCTGCAAGTCGAGTGTGCGGTGGATGTCAGCCTCGATCTGATCGAGGTACTGGCCGGTCGGCTCGAGGCATTCGGCGACGGGAAGCATCGCCATGCGGGATCGTGTGTCGGGCGCCACGGCATTGAATGGCGCCGGGCTCCCGTCACTCAGGCAGGTGAGATAGATCTCGTCCGTGATCTGCGGCAGGGGACGTTGGGCAGCTGCATCGCGGGCATCGGCCAGGATCCGCTGACCGACCGGGCCCCCTGCGATTCTGTCCCAGGCCGCCCGGTCTGTGCCCGGCGGCCCGAGATGAAACACGCCTGGGCGCATCATCGAGCCCAGTTCAGCGACACGTTCGGCAGAGGGGGAGAAACTCTCGCCCTCCGGCAGGTTGATGTTGTGGTCTCCGGTTCCCATGGACAGGTCAGTTTCCTTCGGTCCGGGATGTGCCGAACCAATCGAGGGCAGCCGTGAGGATATCAGGTGGGTACGTGTGGCCGCCGCCGAATTCGGTAAAGGTCACCTCGTGTCCCCAGCGGCGAAGTCGGGGCACGATGCCATCGCGTGTGAGAGAGGCCAGCAGGATATTGTCCTGCGTTCCGTGCGAAACGAAAATGGGTGGTTCTCCGTGTCTCTTGGTCGTCAGATCCAGGAGACCAGGAGAGAACGCGACGAGATGACTGAAGAGGTCGCCATTGGCCGTGCCCAGAGACAGGGCATAAGACGCACCATCAGAGAACCCCAACAGAGTGATCCGATCGGGATCGATCCGACAGCGAGCGAAGGTGTGGGCGAGGGCCAGATCGATGAAGGCGACATCCTCGCCATACTTGCCATAGAGCAGATCCCACGTGACGTCACGCGCATCGGGGACCAACAGAATGATGCCTCGTGCCTCGGCTTCTTCACGGAGGTCGTACCAGTCGGTCGCTCGTCCGCCAGAGCCATGCAAGGCGATGATCAAGGGAGCCGGGTGCTGGGCAGCGTATCCTGCCGGAACGTAGAGCCACCCATCTCTTCCGGCACCCAGGGTCAGTGAACTGAGGCCCCGCGGCGCCGTGAATGTCGGTTCTGCCGGTCGGGCTGATAGCGTGGCGTCGCCGTGGTTGGCGCGGGTGGGAGACTTTGAGCAGCTGACCCCACTCATCAGTGCAAGGCAGAGACAGGCCTGGAAACAGAGGCCCCATGTGAATCGACAAGGTGCGGCAGTCATCTACAGATCTCCAAGCGCGCGTCCACGGTCCCTCCGGGCTGCGACCAGCCTCCTAGTGAACTCGGTATCGTTCGATCACCGACAAGTCCAGTTCGACACCCAGGCCAGGGCCCGTCGGCACGGTGAAGTGTCCATCTGACAGTTCGAGACTTCCGCCCAGAACGTCCGCCTCGCGCACGTGGGGGAGTTCATCGCATGGCAGAGTCGCATTGGGGATTGTCGATTGGACGTGTACCGAATAGGCCGCCAGCACACCGAGGCAGACCCCGCCCATCTGCACCCACACCGGGACGTTGCCGGCTGCGGCGACAGCGGCAGCTGTTTTCACCTCCTGAGCCCGGCCACCCAATACCAGTTGGTCGACACATTCGGCTTTCAGGGCCGCCAGCACGTCGGCCCCACGGCAGGGCCGACGTCCCTGAGGGACACCAATGTGCATGGCAATGGGAATCGAGGTCTTCTCACGCAGCAATCGATACCAGTCGAGGTTGTCCTTCAGCACGGGATCCTCAAGATTGCTCACCGTCCCGAACCTCTCGAGGGCCGAGGCGAGCCGGGCTGCCACGTGCGGGTGGCGAAATTCCGTATTCGGATCGACGCCGACCGTGTAGTCAGCACCTGCTGCGTCTCTCATGAGGCGCACGGTCTCGAGGATATTGTGTGATCGAGCCTTCAGTTTGTGGTTGGTGAATCCCATCCGCCGTCCAGCGATGGCCTCGGCTGCCGTGTCAGCGGCGGGCATGGGCACCGACCAGTATGAGGCCTGAATGTGTGATCGGACCTTCGGGCCGAAGAATCGCCACGCAGGGATCCCCAGTGCCTGCCCCTGGATGTCGATGAAGGCGCATTCGAACAGATCTTCCTGGGCAAAGGGGTCCAGTCCCAGTGGATCCTGGCCCACGTACCCATCCGCCAGCACCTGCAAGGTGGCTCGGTCCGCCTCAGTTGTGACGTAGACGGCGCGTTCACCGATGCCGGTGATTCCCTCATCTGTGTGCACCGCACACAAGGTGATGTCGTAGATCCTGGCCGTGTGCCGTGCGATGGCAGGAATCGGCGGGATCTCCACGTGATAGAGATCGACTTTCGTTACCCGCATCGTTTGCGCCTCCCTACTCGATGACCATCTCATCGACGAAAAGCCAGGCCGGGTTTCCTGCGCCCGAGCGCCCTTCGGGGATGAGTCGGCTCGGGATCCGTATCCTGACAAAGTGGGTCGTGGTCGGTTCGAAGGTGATGGAGTGTGCCACGAGTGTGTCGTCGACGTCAGGACTGGCAACCTCACCCAGCAGCCGGAAGGTCTGCCCATCCGACGAGACAGAGACTTCGACACGGTCCGCCTGGTGGACCCAGTTGGGGCGATTGTTCAGCGTCGTGACAGAGACGGATGAGATCTGCGTCGGGGCGCCCAGATCGATCGTTGCCTCCAATCCGGTGCCTTCAGCGCCCACCCACTGGCCATCGGCATAGGAATCAGATCCCGTCACGCCATTCACCAGCGCGCTCGCACCTTGCTCAGCAGGATACTTGGGGCTGGCCGGCTCGGTGAGGGTGACGGGTCTTCCCGTTCCCTTATGGATGGTGAAGCGTTTCTGCGTCACGTCGGCCACGATCGTGTCTGCCTGGCAGGCGACGGCACTGAGCAAGGTGCTCTGTGTCAGCGTGACAGGTCCCTCATAGGACGAGCTCCGGCAGGTCGGCTCGGAGCCATCGAGGCTGAAGTGGATGGCCAGATCATCTCGCGCGGCCGTCAGATCAACGGTCAACTGGCCCTCGGCCGAAACAGAGAGCAGGTCGTAGGAGACGTCATAATAGCGGCCTGAGCGGATGGTCCTGATTCCCGCCAGCATGGGCGGGTAGCTGACAAGCCGTTCCGGATCCAGACGGCTCCACGTCGTGAAGAGATGGCCCGCCATGTTCGGGTGTTCGAGGCTGTAGGAGTACCTGGCAAAGGCCTCGACGCCACTCACCTTGCGCCAGCTGCTGGGCAGAACCCGGAAGCCCTTGTTCATGAACATGGGGATGGAGGCGTATTCTCCCATGGGTTCGTAGTGCCAATCGCAGATCACGATATCCGTGGGAATCATGTCGACGGCCGGCGCCGTGCCATTGAGGGATGACTCGTATTCGCCGTAGGGATAGACGGTTCCGTCGATCAACCGATCACCCCACATGAACATCTCGAGGCCCTGTTCCTTGACGAAATGGTCGTGCAATTCATTCACGACCTGGGCGAAGAGCACGGCGGGATCTTTGCCCCGCGTGCTGGGGGATTCGTCGTGGCCGAGCAGGAAGATCTCATCCATCCCCACGTGGATCCCATCGGCATCGAAGGCCTCCACGATCTCGTCGATCAGGGGGAAGACGATCTCATTGACGCGGGGATTGGTTGGGTCCCACTCGCGGCAGTAGATGCCTTCATTGCCGGGGAAGGCGCCCGGTGTCAGATCGAATTCCGGATAGGTGGTGAGGAGCCCGAATGTGGTTCCCGCCCAAGACTGGTGTCCGAGAGACTGAAACTGTGGAATGAGTCGGATCCCGTGCTGGCGACAGATGGCCGCAAATCGCTGGGCACCCTCTCTTGTGATGAGAGTGGCCCCGGCCCGCAGTCCGGGATGGGACTGAAACTCGAAGTTGTAGTCCACTTCGAGGAAGATGGTGTTGATGCCCCGATCCGAGAGGGTCGGGATCGTCTTGCCGAGTTCCACCAGCAGGGAGTCGGATGTCCAGCTGAGCAGGTGGATGCCGATGATCTGCTCTGGCTGGTCGCTTCGGCTGCTGTGGCTGTGCAGGAAACACCCCGCCAGCAGGAAGCAGCTGGTCAACAACAATGCAGTGCGTTTCATCCTGGTTCTCCATCGCCCTGGTGTGATGCCACGGGCGGGAAGGTAACCGCCGATCTGATTGGCTTCCAGAGACCCTGTCCCTCCTGTGAATCATGGCCGAAAGCTGCCGAGGCGGCCAGTCGCTTGACACTGTGACACATCCGTGAGCGAATTGTCCTGACCCGCCACCTGGAATCTCTGGATGCCGCCACAACGAAATCGCCTGCGCGAACTACTCGCGACCTATCTGCTGCCTCACCGAGGTCTGGTGTCCTCGCTGACGCTGTTTCTGTTCTCCAGCATCGGCCTGCAATTGCTGAATCCGCAGATCATGCGCGGGTTCATCGACGCGGCGCGCTCCGAGATCTCCCTGGAAGAGGTGCTGCGCGCCGGTTTCCTCTTTCTCGCCATCGCCGTGGCTCAGCAGATCCTGGCCATTGCCGCCCGGTATGTGAGTGAACGACTGGCGTGGACGGCGACCAATGCCCTACGCGAGGATCTGGCGCTGCACTGCCTGCGGCTGGACATGTCCTTCCACAACAAGCGCACGCCGGGGGAGATGATCGAGCGCGTCGACGGCGACGTGGGTCACCTGGCAAACTTCTTCTCCCAGTTCATCGTCCGCATTCTGGGCAACCTGTTGCTGCTGGCAGGGGTCCTGGCCGTGCTCTTCAGCGAAGACTGGCGACTGGGCGCTGCCCTGGCTGTCTACGCGATACTGACCGTCGTCTCCCTGGCGATGATGCGTAATACTGCCGTCCCCGCCTGGGACGAGGCGCGTGAGGCCAGTGCCGGTCTGTTTGGCTTCCTCGAGGAGCACCTGTCCGGCACCGAGGATATCCGTGCCAATGGAGGCCAGGCACACTCGATGAATCTGCTCTACGGGCATGGTGGAAAACGTCTGCGCACAGAACGCGTTGCAGGGCTGCGCAATGTGCGTTTGTGGGGCACGACGGGTGGGCTTCACGTGCTCGGTCACATCATCGCGCTGACCGGGGGGTATCTGCTCTATACAACGGACCAGATGACGGTGGGCACGGTGCTCATGGTGTTGTGGTACACGGACATCCTCTTTCGTCCACTGGAACAGATCACGCGTGAACTGGAGGACTTCCAGCGGGCCAGTGCCAGCATCGGGCGCGTCGATCACCTGCGGCAGACGCTGAGCACGATCGATGTCGCTCCAGATCGTGTCACCCCGGATGATACCGTTGCAGAGACTGGCCACGGGGCCGAACAGATTGAGGCGGCTGTACCCCTGAGTGTCAGCTTCGATGGCGTGAAATTCGGTTACGATCCTGAAGACCCGATTCTGAAGGATCTGACTCTCGAGATTGCGCCGAATCGTGTCGTTGGTCTGCTGGGACGCACGGGCAGTGGCAAGACGACGATCTCGCGGTTGCTCTTCCGGCTCTATGACGTGCAGGAGGGCTCGATCCGCATCGGTGGCAAGGACGTGCGACATGTGGTGCCACGGGACCTGCGCCAGCGCGTGGGCATTGTGACGCAGAATGTGCAGCTCTTCAGAGGCACAGTGCGGGAGAATCTGACCTTCTTCGACGATACCGTGCCCGATGATCACATCCAGGAGGTGATCCACAAGATGGGCCTGTCGGACTGGTTCGCGACCATGCCCGAGGGGCTCGACACCTTGCTGAAGGGGAGTGGAGGCGGTCTGTCGGCCGGGGAGGCGCAGTTGCTCGTGTTCACACGAGTCTTTCTCAAGGATCCGGGGCTTGTGATCCTCGACGAAGCCTCTTCTCGCCTCGATCCGGCGACTGAGGCCCGCATCGAGATTGCCGTCGAGCACCTGTTGGAGAAACGCACAGGTATCATCATCGCCCATCGCCTGACGACGGTGCAGCGGGCGGACGAGATCGTCATCCTCGAGGACGGCGGCATCGCCGAACATGGTGACCGTGTGGCACTGGCCGCCGACCCGGATTCGCGCTTCAGTGGCCTGCTGAAGACGGGACTGTCGCAGGTGCTGTCATGAAAACCTGGCAAGGCGTGTGGTCGACGATTCGTTACGTGCTGTGGTGGTGGATCGGCAACATGGGTGGGATCACCCTCATCTTTCTCTCCTTCCAGGTGCCCGGGCTCGTGAATCGCGAGTTCTTCAACTACCTGACCGGAGATGCCCCGGCCCGCATCGGCCTGACGACGATGGTGGCCTTGCTCGTGGCAGGCGGTCTGGGTCGCCTCTTCGGCATCCTGAGCACGGTGCTGACTCACGTGCCGCTGCAATACCGTATTGCGGCCTTGCTGCAGAGGAATCTGCTGTCCCGCATCTTCCAGCTGCCTGGCGCAAGGGCTCTGGAGAGTTCCGCCGGGGAGACGATCAGCCGGTTCCGTGGTGACGTGGATGAAGTGCGGTGGTATCCACTGCGGGTCAATGACTGGATCGCGTCGATCGTGAATGGCGCCGTCTCGATCGGCGTGATGCTGTGGATCAATCCCTACATCACCATGGTCTCGCTCGTGCCCATCATCGCGGTGATGGGAATCGTCTACTTCATGCGCATGCGGATCGCCGCCTACCGCAAGGCAGCACGCGAGGCGGCCGGCCACGTGACCGGCTTCATCGGCGAACTCTTCGGTGCTGTACAGGCGGTGAAGGTCTCCACGTCGGAAGAGTCGATGATCGACCACTTCCGCACGTTGAATCTGCAACGATCCAAGACGGCGTTGCGAGATCGACTCTTCGATCAGTGTATGGATTCTGTCTTTCGCAATGCCGTCAGTATCGGTACGGCGGTGATCATGATTCTGGCAGCTCAGTCCATGCGGTCAGGCGACTTCACGGTGGGTGACTTCTCCCTCTTCATCTACTACCTGCCCGGTCTGGCGGAGATGACCTGGATGTTCGGCTCAACGACCGCCCGTTACCGGCAACTCGGCGTCTCCTTTGAGCGTATGCAGAAAGTGATGCAGGGGGCCCCGGAGGAGGATCTGGTCGCCCATGGGCCGATCTACACCGACGGTGATGTGCCAGCTGTGGCCCGTCCTGAACGCGTCGCGGCGGATCGACTGGAACAACTGTCGGTCTCGGGTCTGCGATATCAATATCCCGACTCGAGGAATGGGATCGCGGATATCGATCTCGAGATTCCACGCGGCTCCTTCACCGTGATCACCGGGCGGATCGGCTCGGGCAAGACCACATTGCTTCGCTCGCTGCTCGGGCTGCTGCCGGCCGACGGTGGTGAGGTTCGTTGGAATGGGGAGACGGTCGGTGATCCGGCCAACTTCTTCGTGCCGCCCCGGTCTGCCTACACGCCGCAGGTCCCCTGGCTCTACAGCGCCCCGCTGCGGGACAACCTGCTCATGGGCATGGAAGAAGAAGAGGGCGAACTGGCTGCTGCCATCCATGCCGCCGTCCTGGAGACGGATCTGCAGGATTTCGACAAGGGCATCGATACGGTTGTGGGCCCCAAAGGGGTGCGATTGTCCGGTGGACAGATGCAGCGCGTGGCGGCGGCACGCATGTTCGTCCGTGATCCCGAACTCTACGTCTTCGACGACCTGTCGAGTGCCCTGGATGTGGAGACGGAGAGTCGTCTCTGGGCGCGGATGTTCGAGCGCCGTGGCACGGACAGGGATACGACGTGCCTCGTCGTATCACACCGACGGCCCGCCCTGCGCCACGCCGATCAGATTATCGTGCTGAAGGACGGTCGCATCGAGGCGGTGGGATCACTGAAAGAACTGCTTGCCTCAACGGAAGAGATGCGGCGTTTGTGGCGTGGTGAAGAATCCGACGCGTCCGAGGCCTGAGGGTGCTCAGCTGATCGTCACCACTCGAAGACGATACTCAGGAAGGGCTCTGACTTCTCGTCGATCATCTTGTACATGCGGGGTGCTTCCTCAAATGAAACCTGGTGCGTGATCAACGGCGTCAACGCCAGTCTTCCCGCCGCCATCAGGTTGAGGGTGGCCTCCATGCGAGCACGATTGATGCCGGAGATGTAGTGGGTCGTCAATTCCTGAATGTGGAGCGAATTCATGCTCGCCCACGGTTCGGCTGGTGAGAATCCGGAATAGACGATCTGTCCCTGGCCGTGTGCCATGAGGGGCATGTAGGATTCCTGGCAGGCGTGCTTCTGCACCGTGTCGATGATGACGGGCACATGCTGCTCGCCCGTGATCGCCCGGATCTGCTCGACCGTGTCGGGGCCGTCGGCCAGGGCGTGATCGGCACTGTGCGCGGTGGCAGCGGTCAGGCGCTCGGCGCGATGCCCTACCAGGATCGTACGCGCCCCGCGGGCACGAGCGGCCTGGGCGCCGAATTGCCCGATGGGGCCATCGCCATACACGACGACCCAGTCACCCGGTTCCAGATACGGACGGTAGGCGGCATTGTAGCCGACCTGCACCACGACCGTGGCGGCGGCATCCACCGGATTCGCCCCCTCGGGCAGGCTGTAGACGTTCTCTGCCTTCGTGTTGGCCAGGCTGGCATGCGAACCCCAGAAGGGCACGGGCGATGTCGCCCAGCTGCTATTGGTCGCCATGACCACGTCACCTTCCTTCCACCCGCTCACACCTGCGCCGAGTGCGGTGATCGTGCCCACACGCTGGTAGCCGGGTACGACAGGATAGGTCGTGGGCGCCCAGGTGAACTGATTGTGAAGGACCCAGCCCTCGGTACCGGAACTGATGCTGGAGTAGCGTGTCTCTATCTGCACTTCGCCGGCGCCGGGTGCGGGCATGTCCATGTCCTGAACTTCGACCTGTCCCGGGGCGGTGAAGACGATGGCGCGCGTGGTCACGAGGTGGCTCCTGGTGGATGGTCTGGTGGGGCTGCTGGCCTGTCACACATCAAGCATCAGAATGCCGACTCGCGCCAGTGGCCCGTCGGCGCGAGGCTGACTGTTTCTCTCGCACTGACTGTACAAGCAGAGCGCAATCCATCGTCGAGTGGGCCCTCCCACATCCCCCACGGCGCCATCTGATGCGGCCTCAGGGAGTCCTGCGCGAAGGGTGTCGCCAACGTGAGATCGCCGCTCTTGAAGAGCCTGTGGCCGTCTGGGCAACTGCTGTCCAACAGGGGCGGACCCACTGTACCTGGGGTCGAGTACAGAGCACTCGACCCCTCTGTCCAACCATCCTTCTGAGCGCTACGAGCCTGGTGTCAGATGAGACGAAGGGTGCGTCTGGATAGCCTGAATGGAATCAGGCGCGCGCCTTCCAGGGCGCGCCACAGCGCCACGAGGCGACACATCTCCATCGCATGATCGGGACGAAGTCATACGGGATTTCGATGACAAAGCAACAGTCGTCTCGTCGGCGTCGCTCCCCATGGCCACACACACCAGGTCCGCCTCAGCGGATACGCCAAGAGGTCTGCCAGGATGTTTGATCGGCCCTTGGCCCGGCAAGACAAGGCGGAGGATGCCAAGGTTGGTTGCGGATGCCAGGTCTGCGGATGCCGGGACAGTGGTTACCCGGAGTAGATGGACTGTTATTCCACGATCTGTGTGAAAGCCAACATCGGGCGATGTCCTGAGATATCCTGGGGCACGACGGCGGGTGGGAACGCGCCGGGCGCCCCGATGACGACGGTCTTTCCCTGCAGGGGACGCGCCAGACGGATCTCGAAGCGATCCGGTTTGGGGATCGACCAGCTCTCGATCTGGACCTCGCCCTGGGTGTCTCTCACGAGGAAGGGAAACTCGTCGGGGATCACACTCTCGAAGTGCAGACGTTCGTCGACATGTTCGAATTGCAGCTCGATACGTTTCGCCGATTTGCGCGTGGCAGCGATGCAGTCTGGATGGCGGAACTTCACATCGCGACTGAATACACCACCCAGCGCCGTCGATGCGGCGCGATGGCCGATGGCGACATTGCCAAGTGAGCTGGTGTGGATGCCATCGGACAGACCCAGGTCGATGGTGGAGATGATGAAGAGATGGCGCATGGTGCGGGCCAGTCGACGCTGGATCTCACGCATGCCGTCCCAGTTGCGGTCCGCGGCGCCGTCCGGGTCACCGACCCAGCGATTCAGTTGCACGGTAATGACGGGCAACTGCGGGTTGCCGAAGCTCCTGCGCAGGTCGGCGACAAAACTCCGGAAGTTGCGCGCATAGACGCGACGTTGTTCGGGGGCCTGATCGGATTCCCCCTGATACCACACGACGCCGCGCACGCCGGCTTCGGCATCTGCCACAAAGCGGAGCATGTTGTCGAAGAGCACGCCGCCGCCTGGCACGTTTTTCTGATCGCGCGTCCACGCCGACAGGGGTGAGCCACCCAGGGCAGCAGGGATCAGGCCGATGGGCACACCCAGTTCGGCGCGCAGGGTCTTGGCGAAGACGAGCCAGGGGCTCTGTGAAGGATTGGAGCCGAGGCGATTGGGCAGGTAGCGCGTGTCGGTGGAGTCGTTGAGAGGGTGTGTCGCCAGCGCCCATTGGCCGCGGGCGTGGAACATGTGAACCCCCAGTTCGGGTGCATCGGGAACCGGTGACTTGCCATGGCCTTCGGAGTTGCTCTGCCCTGTGATCACCCAGATATCGCCGACGCCGATGTGGTGGACCATGTCGCCCCGCTGTCCCCATTCGACGGGACCGTCACTCAGCTGCAGCGTGGTCTCGAGGCGATAGAGGCCACCGGCGGGCACATCCGGCAGGGTCACTTTCCAGGTGCCGGCCTTGCTCGTCGTGCATCGGACCCACTGGAGGGAGCGGCAGACCGCCTCGCCGTCGGCCTCGCGTACGAGGCGCACGACGACGACGGCTTTCGAGTAGGGCTCACGCGTGGTCCAGCGGCCCGACAGGGAGAGGGTCGCCGCATTGTCAGGCGACCGCTGGAAGATCTGCCAGTCCTGGGCGCCGGCCTCAATGAGGACGCCGAGTTCGTCCTGCCGATTCATCGTGACTCCGTGGTGATATCTGGTGTGGTGAGATCGTGGTGTGGTGGTTTGGGGACAGCGGCCAAGGGTGGGGTGCTGTGGGGGATGGGTCAAGCGGGTGGGTGGGGGAAGTCTGACGGTCCTGTCCCTGAATTGCCATAGATTCGTTCCATCGACGGAAAGCGCATCGCACACACACAATGACCGTGAGAAGCAGATACCCTTGAAGCCCTGGGAACTGATCGGAGAAACGCGCACACCGGATGGCAGCGATATGCGGCTGACGCGACGCGACGGGGAATACGTCATACACGTGAATGGCAAGACCCTCATGTCGAGTCGTCTGCATGGCTCGGAGGAAGAGCTGGCCACCCTGGCCTGCCGTCACGTGGCGGATATGGACCAGCCTCATGTGCTGGTGGGCGGTTTGGGGATGGGCTTCACGCTGCGCTCGACGCTGGATCAGGTGGCGCCGGAGGCAACCGTCACGGTGGCCGAACTCGTCCCTGCCGTCGTGGAGTGGAATCGTGGTCCCCTTGGGGAGATCACGGGACATCCGCTCCAGGACAGTCGCGTGTGTGTGGAGGGGCAGGATGTGGCGCTCTCGCTGCGGGCCCAACCCGAGCGTTTCGATGCCATCATGCTCGACGTGGACAATGGGCCCACGGCATTCACCACGGAAGAGAACCTCGATCTCTATGGAAACGACGGCATTGCAGCAGCGGCCACCGCCCTGCGCGCCGGCGGTGTGCTGGCCGTGTGGTCGGCCTGGGACGACAAGAAATTCGAGCACCGTCTTCGTTATCATGGTTTCGAGACCCGGGCTGAAACCGTGCGGGCGCGTCTGAAGAAGGGCGGAGCCCAGCATGTGATTTTCGTGGGGGTGAAGGCCGCCTCGTAGAGACAGAACCTTCTTGCTACCCGTCACCGAATGGGACCATACTACCCGATCCGGTGCGCTGTGACACGTAAGGCTTGGTCGCTATGGGTGAGAGTAACCTGCATGACGAAGTCCAGTCGCTGCGGCAGCGACTGGCAGATTGCGAGCATTCTGATGAGGCCCTGCGCATAAGCCAGGAACGCCTCCGGGTGATCACCGACTCAGTTCCCGTTCTCATCTCCTACATCGACAACACCTTCACCTATCGATTCGTCAATCGCGGCTACGAGCGATGGTTCGGTATGTCTCGCGACGAGTTGATCGGACGTCGGGTGCCCGACGTTCTGGATGAAGCAGCCTTCGATCGTTCCAAGCCGTATCTGGATCGCGTCCTGGCGGGCGAGGAGGTGGAGTTCGAAGGCAAGGCGCAGAACGAAGACGGGTCGATCAAGTATTTCCTCACCCATTGCGTGCCGGACCGCGGCGACGATGGCGAGGTCAAAGGCTACTTCGCCGTTGTCTCCGACATCTCCGAGGTCACCACGGCGACGCTGGCCCTGCGCCAAAGCGAGACCCGGCTGCGTTCAGTCATCGAGGGTATCCCACTGGTGCTGTGGGCGACCGATGCCCAAGGCGTCTTCACACTGTCCGAGGGGCGATCTCTGCAGCGGCTGGGGTTGTCACCGGGAGAAGTCGTTGGACGTTCTCTCTTCGAGGTCTACGCCGATGTGCCGGAGGTCGTCAGCAGTGCGCGACGGGCCCTGGAGGGCGAAGCTCATTCGGGTACGGTGCGTGTTGCCGGTCTGGTCTTCGATGTCCACTACGAACCCATGATCGATGCGAGTGGCGAGGTGAGCGGGCTGGTCGGGGTCGCTTCGGATATCACCGACCGCACGCTGATTGCTGAGGACCTCGAGGCGTCGGAGCAGAAGTATCGTGAGCTGGTCGAAGAGATCAACGACGTCATCTACTCTGTCGATCGCACGGGCGTCATCACATACGTGAGCCCGGCCATGGAGCCGATCGCCGGATATACAATCGATGAGGTTCTGGGTCGGCCCTTCACACAATTCGTGCACGAAGATGACGTGATGATGGTCAGCGAGCGTTTTGCTCGGGTCATCGATGGTGCTGCTGGGCAGCTTACTGAACTTCGCATTCTCACCAAGGCGGGTGACGTGGTCTGGATGGAGACCACGAGTCGCCCCGTGATCCGAAGTGGCCAGGTGAGCGGCGTCCGTGGTGTGTTGGTCGATGTCACCGAGCGCCGACGGAATGAGCATGAACTGAGCCGGCTTGAACGTCTCCGTGTATTGGGCGAAATGTCGGCCGGGGTCAGTCACAATCTGAACAACATTCTCGTCGGGATTCTGGGGCCGGCCGACCTACTCAGGGCGACACAAACCGATCCTGAAGTGACCCGCGCTGCCGAAGAGATTCTGGCTGCAGGGGAGCGGGCCCGCGAACTGGTGCAACGCCTGGGGCGCACCGTACGGGGTGAACGAGATTCCGCATTACAGGCGGTCAAGCTGAATCAGCATATCCACGATGTGGTGCGGATGGCTCGCCCACGGTGGAAGGACGATGCCGAGGCCCGTGGGATCACCATCGAGCTGGTCGAGGATCTCGGCGAGATTCCGCCGATCGCTGCCTCGGCCTCCGAGATGGACGAACTGCTCATGAATCTGATCTTCAATGCGGTCGATGCCATGCCTGCCGGGGGAGTGATCACCCTGCGGACCCGGGCCGGCGACGGGGTCGTTCTGCTGGAGATGGTGGACACCGGCGTGGGCATGGAAGAAGAGACACAGCAGCGCCTCTTCGAACCCTTCTTCACGACGAAGACCAAGGTCGGCAGTGGTCTTGGTCTTTCCACCGTGTTTGGGAGTATCACACGTTGGGGGGGAACCATCGATGTCGACAGCACGCCGGATGAGGGAACGACATTCCATCTGCACTTTCCCCTCTGGCAGGAGACGGAAAGCCTCCGCGAGCTTCATCGCGGCTCCGAAATCGACGTGCGACGTGCCACGCTGCTCATCATCGATGATGACGTGACCACGGGTCGTGTCCTCTCCCGGGTGTTCTCGAGCGCTCACCACGTCGAGGTCTGCACCGGTTCGCAGGAAGCCCTGTCCCGCTTTGCACCAGGGCGTTTCGATGTGGCCTTCATCGATCTCGGCATGCCGGGCATGCCAGGTGACCGCGTGGCCAGGGAACTGCGGCGCATCGATCCGTTGCTGGCCACGGTCCTGATCACAGGCTGGGATCTGTCCATTGAAGATCCGCGGCTGAGCGCCTTCGATCTTCGCCTGTCGAAACCTTTCAGTGACATGGCGCATGTGACGGATACGATGGCCCGAGCCGTGGCGCTGCGTGATCGCCGAGCGGCGGCCCGAACAGCGCACTAGACTCGATTCTCCGTCGGCCTTGACTTTGCCCCATGGAACAGACATTAGGCCTGAGGGAGGCATGATGAGATTCCGACTTGAGCTGATCTACGACGACGATTGCCCCAACGTGCCTGCCGCAAGAGAAGCGTTGAGGCAGGCTTGTGAACAGGCGGGAATTTCTCCCGAGTGGCACGAATGGGACCGTGCCGACTCGGCTTCGCCGACCTATGCGGCCCAGTACGGTTCGCCTACCGTCCTGGTCGATGGCGAGGATGTGGCCGGTTCGAATTCGCAGAGCGATGCACAGGCCTGTCGCGTCTACCGCACCGATGCCGGACAGATGCTGGGAGCGCCGCCACCGGAATGGATTGTGGCTCAGTTGGCGGGCGAGAAGCGGGCGGCACAAGGGACATGGTTCGGCGCACTGGCCGCTGCAGGCGCCGGGTTGGCCAGCTTGCTTCCTGTGTTGAGTTGCCCCGCTTGCTGGCCCGCGTACGCCGGTATTCTGGGGGCGCTGGGTGTCAGTTTCGTCGACTACACACCCTACGTGTTGCCAGTGATGACAGTGATGCTGGGCCTTGCCGTGGCGAGCCTGGCCATGGGGGCACGGCGGCGGCACGGACATGGGCCATTGACGGTGGGGTTGATCGCCACCGTCGCGCTGGTGGTTGGCAGATTCGCCATTCCGGCGGATGGGGTGGTCTACGCTGGTGCAGCAATCCTGCTCGCAGCGACCGTGTGGAATGCCTGGCCGGTTCCGAGTGCGACGTCTGACAACTGCACTTCGTGTTCGGCCTAGTCCGTCTCAGAAAACATCACGCTGTGATGGCTTCGGGGATTCCCACGCTTCGGCTACCGCCTCGAGGTATAGCGACCCTGAGGGCTTGAATGAGTGTGCCGGGAACAGGTAGTCGGGTCACCGGTACGCCAGGGCTTCTTCAGGTTTGCACCAGCCGACTGTCGTTCAGGGCCTTTTTCAGATAGGCCAGGTCGGGGTCGGCCGACTGGTTCACCGAAAAATAGCGTCGTCGTTCCGACAGGAATTCCCCGAGCAGACCATGGCCCTGTGACAGCGGGGACGTGCCGTTCCAGAATGGCAGTGCCTCCTCGCCAGTGGATTCCCATACCAGCAGCTGACGCACGTGCCCCGCCTCGGCATATAGCTCTTCGTGCTGCAAACGCCAACCCTGGCGACATAGATGCAGGCGTAGCAACTCCTCTTCCATGATGGCAGCCAACACCAGGCGTACCCCAGCAGGAACTGCTCCGGAGAAAGTCCGGGAGAGGACTCGCAGGATGGTCCAGATCCCCAGACCGGCGAGCACGACGGTCCCTCCCGTTACAGGCAACTGCTCACTTGCCGCATCGTGCTGCCAGATCTGCAGCCCTTCTCCT
>JABHDC010000263.1 GCA_018673255.1 Gemmatimonadota bacterium | reverse complement strand
GGTGTGGCCGTGTTCATAGGTGGCGCCCTCGTCCACAAGATCACCGGCCCGGTGACCGAACTGGAACGAGCCTCCGGTGAGGTCGCCCGGGGTGATCTGAGTGTGCAGCTGATCGTTCGTGGTGACGACGAGATTGGCCGTCTGGCGCGATCCTTCAATCAGATGACGGATGCCCTGCGAGAAGCACGTTCCGAACGCGAATTGCAGGCACAGAAACTGCGCGAACAGAACGAAGAACTCGCCGCAGCTATGCTTGAGCTGGAAGAGGCGCAGCAGCAGCTCCTGCTGCGCGAGAAGATGGCCTCCCTCGGTGATCTGGTTGCCGGTGTGACACACGAACTCAATTCGCCCCTCGGTGCCGCCCAGAGCGCTGTCGATGTGGTGAGGCGCTGCGCCACGAAACTGGAAGCCTGCCTGGATGAGGCCGACGGGTGGGACGAAAGCCGGCGGCGCGAATGCGGGCAGGCTCTGGTGATCATGCGCGACAATCTCGCCAATGCCGACGTGGCCACCGGGCGGATCCTGTCGATCATCGCCAGTTTGAAGAATTTCGCCCGCCTCGATGAAGCGGAGCATCAGTGTGTCGATGTGCACGAAGGCCTCGAGAGCACGCTGACCCTGATGAATGCGGACTTCGTGGGCCGCATCCGGATCGACAGGCGGTACGGAGACCTGCCACAGGTCGAGTGTAATCCGTCACAGCTGAATCAGGTGTTTCGGATTCTGCTAAAGAATGCGGCTGATGCGATTGAGGAAGAGGGTGTCATCGAGGTGGTCACGACACACCTCCACGACCGCATCCAGATCCAGATCGCAGATGATGGTCGCGGCATTGAGCCCGAACGCCTGGCCCGGCTCTTTGACTTCGGCTTCTCCGCGGGAGGGACCCGGGTGCGTCTGACGGCGGGTCTGCCCACGGCATACAACATCATGCAGCGCCATCGAGGTGAGATCCGGCTCGAGAGCCAACCGGGCCAGGGGACGACCGTCCACCTGGAGTTGCCGGTCACATAGACTGAGCAGTGGCAGTCCGTAGACCGAAGTGATTCCCAGTCCTCATCTGGAATCGGGATCCGTCCGGGTCGCATCCAATAGATCCAGGACACAAGAGCCCCAATGCCCAAGGATT
Organism: Gemmatimonadota bacterium; assembly: GCA_018673255.1. Next base: position 17,546 of record JABHDC010000263.1, on the reverse strand, counting down.
CGAGGACGCCCACATGCAGGATCTGCGCCGGTATGTACAGGAAAAACTAGGCAGTCGAAACACGTATATCGTCGCTCTGATCGTGGGCACCTTCATCAATGTGTATGGCCATTTTCTGGTTCCGGCCCTGCGTGGTGAGGAAGCACCCCTGGAGTGTTTCTTCAAGGAATTCTGTCTGGCGCCGGTGCTGACGCTCAGTTCCATCGCCCTCGCCTACGGACTGCCGCTGGGTGTCGGCGTGTATTCATCGGTGGCGACACGATTTCAGACGCGTCCGCTGGAGCAGCGCTCCTGGTTTCCCGATCACAAACCGGATCCCGTCTTTCGTGCGGCCCTCGACGGCAGTATCTGTGATTGTGGCTCCCAGACGGCGATTTTCTTTGGGCAATACGGGGTCGAGCGGGCGCAGGACGTGCTGGGTGAGGATACGTGGTCACGAGTGATCGCCGATGACAGTGCCCACGATGAACCCTTCACCATTTGTTTTGCGCCCACGCAGAATGTCTATTCTGTTGTCACTTCGCCTGCGCCCAATGGCGACATCAATGTCTACATGACCCGTCAACCCGGGGCCGTCACGGCCTGACAGCGGAGGCCACTTGCCAGCGCCAGCCACCTGCTCCAATACCCGCCGACTGACTCCCGACGAGCGCACCGGTTTCACTGATCGGGGTTTCATCAAACCCCTGCCCTTGTTTGAGGGCGATGCGGTCGACCACCTGCAACAGCGATTCGACGAGCTGCTGGGTAAGTTGCCCGAGGGGATCGACATCAATCGCGTCAATTGCTGGCACAAAGCGAATCGCTGGGTCTACGACCTGTGTTGCGTGCCATCCATCCTGGATTACGTCGAGGATCTGCTCGGTCCCGACTTCTTCCTGTGGGGATGTCACTTCTTCTGCAAATTGCCCGGTGGTACCAGCGAGGTGCCCTGGCATCAGGATGCCCAGTACTGGCCTCTCACGCCGCATGACACGGTGACGGTCTGGTTGGCCCTGTATGACACGGATGACGGCAATGGCGCCATGCGTGTTGTGGCTGGCAGCCACCAGATCGGCATGGTCGAGCACGAGGCGGTGGCTGGGGACGATTACGTGCTGAACCAGGGGATCGATGTGGCACAATTCGATCCCGATGACATCGTCACCATCGATCTGGCGGCGGGGCAGATGTCATTGCACGATGACCGTCTGATTCACGGCTCTGGCCCCAGCACATCCGGGCGTCGTCGTGTGGGACTGACCATGCGTTTCTCTCCCAGCCCGGTCCGATGCGATCTGGCAGTGTGGCCGCATTTCGAGGCCTATCCCGTGCGGGGAGCCGATGCCGGCCTCAATCCCATCGGGTCTGTGCCGACCGGTGATGATTGCCCGACGGGCATGTTTCAACTTTCCTCCGAATTCGCTTGAGCCTGACGCTGATTCCTTCACAGGGCAATGATCATGTGCCGCAATATCCGAATGCTCTACAATTTCGAGCCGCCGGCCACGGCGGATGAGATCCGGGCTGCAGCCCTGCAGTATGTGCGCAAAGTCTCAGGCTTCCGGCAGCCGTCGCAGGCAAACGAGGAAGCCTTTGAGCGCGCCATCGATGCAGTGACTGCTGCCACGGCGCGGCTCTTCGAGACCCTCCAGACCACTGCGCCCCAGCGTGATCGTGAGACCGAGGCGGCCAAAGGCAGGGCCCGGGCAGCCAAGCGCTTCACCCAGGTCTGAGCCGCGTCGTTTTGACGCTCACCCTCTGCCGGGCTATCCTCTGCCCCTCTGACCACCGGCGACCATTCCACTCGAGTCTGGTCCGCCCACTCTAGACCTGGGTCTGAATCAGGTCGAACACCCACCATCAGGATGTCCGATGCGCGAACCTGGCATGAGCGCCGAGCAGGTGCAGCAGTTCACGGAAGAGGGCTGGGTCATGGTGCCCGATGTCTTCGAGGACGCCGACATCCAGCCGGTCCGTGACGAGATCACCGATGTGATCGATGCCGGTGCTCGTCAACTGGTGGCCGAAGGCAAGTTGGAGCACACCTTTGCCGATGAGCCCTTCGAGACACGGCTGACGCGGATCCACGAACACTGTGACGAGATCATGCGACCCATCGTCGGCAAGGGCGGCGGGGGACACAGCGGTCCGGCATTCTTCCGTTTCATCACGCATCCGTCGATACTCGCCCATGTTCAGTCTCTCGTGGGCGAAGAGATCATCGGCTCCTCGGTCTACCGTATCCGGCCCAAGATGCCCAATTACGAACGGGGTGCCGTGCCCTGGCATCAGGACTCGGGATACTTCAGTCCCCACTGTGATGGGGATCTCATCGTCACCTGCTGGATCCCGCTGGTGGATACAGATGCCGACAATGGCTGTCTGCAGGTCCTGTCGCAGGGGCACCGGTCGGGTGTGGTCCCGCACTTCACGGGCGGCCAGGGCGGATTTCTGGAGATCGTCGACGATGATCTGCCCAATCGTCTGCATCCACTCACGGTACCTGTACCAGCCGGCGGTGTGTTGTTCATGACGAATCTCACACCGCACCGTTCGACGTATCACACGAAGGATATCGTTCGCTGGGCCACCGATGTGCGCTATCAGGCCTCAACGGTGCCGAACAATGTGGGCGAACTGCCCGGCGACTACGATGCTGAGCGGCCGACGCACGAGATCGCCTGTTATCCGCCCGAAGCGGACTTCGTCGTGCAGAGCCCGACCCATCCCGAACGTGTCGTGGGTGCCTGGGAAGAATTCAATAAGTTGCGACAGCGCTTTGAAGGCGATGGTCGTCCGCCCGGGCCCAAGCGTGGTTGGGAACCGATCGCGGCATCATGACACATGCTGGTGGGTCGAGTGTCCCTTAACAGGACAGCAGTCGGTCTTACCGGGGAATCAGCATGAGAGCCCATATCCTGCGACGGATCGCCCTGTTCCTCGTCGTTGTGTGGGCCGCTGCGAGTGTCAATTTCTTCGTGCCCCGCCTGGGCACGGGGCGTGATCCGATCCGCGAGAAACTCGGTCAGCTCATGGCCTCAGGGGGCCTGCGGCAGGAGGGCATCGAAGCGATGGTCGCCGCCTATCAGGCCAAGTTCGGCCTCGACCAGCCCCTTCGGGACCAGTATCTCAACTTCCTCTCCGATACGGCCCGTCTCGATTTCGGCTATTCGCTGGCGAACTACCCGACCCGCGTGACGCAGATGATCGGCAATGCGCTGCCGTGGACGATCGGGTTGCTGTCGGTGACGACGCTGATCGGATTTGCTCTCGGCACGCTGCTTGGCGCCCTGACCGCCTGGCCCCGGTCGCCTCGGTGGGTGCAAAGCCTGGCTCTGCCCATGGTAACCCTCTCGGCGATCCCTTTCTATCTGCTGGGGTTGATCCTGCTGTGGGTGCTGGCCCTGGAGTTGGGGTGGTTTCCCCTGTCTGGCGGATATTCACCCGGCACGATGGTGCGTCCGAGTTTCACCTTCCTTCTCGATGTCCTCCACCACTCTATCCTGCCGGCGATGGCGATCGTGCTGTCCACCATCGGCCTGTGGGGTGTCGGCATGCGGGGGATGATGGTCAGTACTGTGGGGGAAGATTATGTCACCCTCGCTGAGGCCAATGGCTTGAAAGGGCCGACGATCTTTCTGCGTTATGCGTTGCGCAATGCTTTCCTGCCGCAGTTCACGGCGCTGGGCCTGTCCCTCGGTTACATCGTTACCGGTCAGGTCCTGGTGGAGGTTGTCTTCGCCTACCCGGGGGTTGGCAATCTGCTGTTTCAGGCTATCCAGGCCTCTGACTACACCGTCATCAATGGGATCGTCTTTCTCACAATCCTGGCTATTGGCAGTATCACTCTGTTGATGGACCTGCTGTATCCCCTGCTGGATCCACGGATTGGGCACCACCGTGGGGCCGCTGCATGAATCACCTGGCAGCCTTCTGGCTCTACGTCCGCCGCGCGCCACAACTGGCGATCGGCCTGTGGATGCTGCTCTTCCTGGTGCTGTTCGGTCTGGTGGGCCCGCTGTTGATCGATACAGAAATGGCACGACCCCTGGCAGCGGTTCCCCGTCTGGCGCCATCGGCCCAGCATCCCTTTGGCACCGATGATGCAGGTCGTGATCTGCTGGCTGTCATGGTCGTCGGTGTGCCGCTGACCCTGCGGATCGGCTTCGTCGCCGGCAGTGTGGGATTGAGCATCGGTGCCATCCTGGGGTTGCTGGCCGGTTTCGTCGGGGGTCGCACGGACGGGTTCATCCGGGGGATCGTGGACACCTTGCTGACGGTGCCCGGATTGCTTGTCCTGATATCGGTCGCCTCGTCCATCCGCGAAGAGATCAGTGTCGAGATCATGGCCCTGGTTGTGGCCTCACTGTCGTGGATGTGGCCGACGCGGACGATCCGCGCCCAGGTGCTCTCCCTGCGTGAACGTGCCTTCGTGCAGATGGCGCGGCTCAATGGCCAGGGCACGCTCGAGATCATTGTGCGTGAAGTGCTGCCGAATCTGCTGCCGTATCTGGCGGCCAGTTTCGCCCTGGCCGTGTCTTCGGCGATTCTCGCCACGATCAGTCTCGAGGCACTGGGTCTGGGGCCGCAGAACGAGCCGACCGTGGGCATGACGATCTACTGGGCAATCACCTTCAGCGCCCTGTTGCGCGGTATGTGGTGGTGGTGGGCGATCCCCATCGCATTCCTGATTCTGCTGTTTGTTGGTTTGCTGTTGGTGGCGGCCGGTCTCGACAATCTGGCGAATCCCAAATCGCGGCGGGCCACATGAGCCCTCGTGAGCCCCTCCTCGAACTGAGTGATCTGCGCGTCCACTTCGAGACGGAACGGGGCGTGGCGCGGGCGATCGATGGGGTCGATCTCACGCTGTTTCGTGGCGAGCGTTTTGGCCTCGTGGGAGAGTCGGGCAGTGGCAAGTCGACCTTGCTCCTGTCGTTGCTGCGCATGATCCGGCCTCCGGGGCGCATCGTCGAGGGCGTGGCTCTCATCGAGGGTGATGATCTGCTGAGCATGGATGACGAGCAGATGCGACAGACGCGGCTGGCCCGCGTGGCGATGATCCCTCAAGGTGCGATGAATTCGCTGAACCCGGTCATGCGCGTGGGAGATCAGATTCGGCTGGCCATGGTCGACCACGGCGAGCGCGACGTGGACGCAGAGCGACTGGGTACACTGCTACAGCATGTGGGGCTGCCGCCGTCGGCCGGAGGACTCTATCCGCACGAACTGAGCGGGGGCATGAAGCAGCGGGTCTGCATCGCCATGGCCATTTCCCTGTCGCCGCAACTGATCCTGGCCGACGAGCCGACCAGTGCGTTGGATGTTGTGGTACAGCGGCGCATCATGCAGACCCTGCACCGCCTGCAGGAAGAACTCGGTGCCACGGTGTTGCTCGTCGGACACGACATGGGACTCATGGCTCAATCGGTTGAGCGCCTGGGAATTATGTATGGCGGTCGTCTCGTTGAGGTCGGCACAGTGGAGGAGGTCTTCTCTGCGCCGCGGCATCCCTATACGCGGCTGCTGATCGACAGCATTCCCGCCTTTGGTGAACGGGGCCAGTTCCGCGGTATTCCAGGCGTGGCCATGTCACTTCTGCAACCACCATCGGGATGTTACTTCCACCCCCGCTGTCCGGATGTGCTGGATCGTTGCCGGACACAGTCGCCGGCGCCCCACACAGCTGCCGACGGTCACTGTGTCGCCTGCTGGCTGCACCCGTCTTCACAGGAAGCGGGGTGCCATGTCTGACACGCCGCTGCTGGAAGCGCGAGATGTGCGCAAGGTCTACACCGGTGGCTCGGGCGTGGGCGGCTCAGGCGGGGGTGCTTCGACGACGGTTGCTGTCGATCATGTGTCGCTGGCGATCTCGGCGACGGAGCCCACCTTCACGACCCTTGCCGGTGAGTCGGGCAGTGGGAAGACGACGATGGCTCGACTCCTGCTCGGACTGGTGTCGCCCACTGAAGGGGAGGTGCTGTATCGTGGTCAGCCTCTGAGCCGGCTGCGGGGCGCCGACCGCAAGAACTACCGCCGCGAGGTGCAGGCGATCTTTCAGGATCCCTTTGAGGTCTACAATCCCTTCTATCGTGTCGATCACCTGCTCCATGTGCCGCTGAAGCGCTTCGGCCTGGCTGGCAGCCGGCAGGAGCGCCAGACGAAGATCGAGGCTGCACTCGAGGCGGTGGGGCTTCATCCGGACGAGACGCTGGGCCGATATCCGCATCAGCTCAGCGGCGGTCAACGGCAGCGGATCACGATTGCGCGTGCCCTGTTGCTTCAGCCCCGGTTGATCATTGCCGACGAACCCGTGTCGATGGTGGATGCGTCGTTACGGGCGACGATTCTGCAGAGTCTGCACCGACTCTATACTGAACACGGCATCAGCTTCATCTATATCACCCACGATCTGACCACGGCCTACCAGGTCAGCGATCAACTCGTCATCCTGTATGGCGGAACGGTCGCCGAAGCGGGGCCCGTGGAAACGATCGTGGAGACGCCGCAGCATCCGTATACGCAGGAACTGATTGGCTCCATCCCGGCGCCGCGACCGGGCCGGGAGTGGCTGCAACAGCGTGCACAGGTTCGAGACGAAGGCGAAGAGATCCTCAGCATTGAACACACGGGCCAGGATGGTTGTCTCTACGCCTCGCGCTGCGCTCAAGTTCACGGATTGTGTGCAAGACAACGGCCGGCCCTGTATCGTACTCGCCCGGGCTGCGCCGTTTCGTGCTATCTATATGATGATGCCCCGACGCTGGGGCACCAGGGGCTGCATACGTTATGGACCAAAGGGGAACAGGCATCATGACAGGGCGGTTGCGAGTACTGGTTGCAGGGGTGGGGTTGATGTGCCTGAGTGCATGTGGCGATGGTACGCCCGGACCGGGCCACGTGCCGCGCAATCGCACGCTGATCATGGACTGCGCCGAGATCAATGTCTGCGGTGGCCAGTTTCAGGACTACAACTCCTTCAATCCCTTCTCGCCGGGCTCTGCCTCCAGGACCGGTTGGAATTTTGCCTACGAGCCCCTCTACTACTACAACGCCTTTGTTGAGACCGATGGTCTGATCCCATGGATCGCCACAGGCCATCAGTACAATGCCGATTACACGGAGCTGACAATCCATCTACGCCACGACGTCCGTTGGAGCGACGGTCAGAGATGGTCATCCCATGACGTGGTCTACACGCTCCAGATGCTCAAAGAGAATGCGCCGGAATTGCTGTATTCCACCGATGTGGCCACGTGGGTCGATTCGGTGGCGGCACCGGATTCGAGCACCGTCGTCGTGCACTTGTCAGCGCCCAATCCTCGATTCCTGTTCACGTATCTGACGGGGAATTTCGGCCTGGGGCTGCCCATCGTGCCTCGTCATGTGTGGGAAGGGACCGATCCGGGAACCTTCAGCAACTTCGACCTGGCGCGGGGCTGGCCTGTGGTGAGTGGACCTTATCGACTTGCGGCCTCGACACCGGAGCAGCGCATCTGGGATGTGCGTGATGATTGGTGGGCCGCCCGGTCGGGCTTTCAGCGCAAGCCGGAAGTGCAGCGTCTCATCTATCTGCCCTATATGGATGAGACCAAACGTGTGCAGAATCTGATCGCCAACAACATGGACACGAGTCTGGATCTGCGACCACCGAATATCCGGTCCGTCGTGGAGCGTAATCCGAATGTGACCACGTGGAGCGGGCGCATGCCGCCATTCGGCTACCTGGACTTCTGGCCCATCTCTCTCGGCTTCAACAATCTCGAGCCTCCCTTCAACGATCCCGAGATCCGCTGGGCGATCAACTACGCCATCGACCGGGACGAATTGGTGCAGGTCGGCTGGCAGGGGGCGGGTGAGAAGACGCTGCTGCCGTTGCCGGACTACCCACCCTTACAACCGTATCTGGAATCTGTCGACGATCTGCTCGACGCTCACGCCATCGGCGTGCACGCCACGCAGCGAACGGCGCAGATTCTGACCCGGAAGGGGTGGGTGCGAGAGAATCGCTACTGGACGAAGGACGGGGAGCGCTTCAAGATCGTCATCGATATTCCGACGGTTCTGCAGGATCTCGGTCCCGTGCTGGTGGCACAACTCCAGCGGGCTGGATTCGATGCCATCTTCCGCATGACCCAGGATTTTTACACGCGCGTCACGCAGGGCACGGCGAGGGCATTTCTCATGGGTCACGCCGGTTCGACGCGCGATCCGTATTTCACACTGTCCCTGTATCATTCGCGTCACAACCGGCCGACGGGCACCTTTGCCGAATATCCCTGGCGCTGGAGCAACAGCGACTTCGATGCGATCGTTGAGCAGATGTCGCGGACAGCGCCGGATGACCCGGCATTGCGTGAACAGTATCGGCAGGCGATGGGGATCTGGCTGCAGGAATTGCCGTCGATTCCGCTGGTGCAGTGGATGCACCGGATCGCCCACAATCAGACCTACTGGCGTGGCTGGCCTTCAGCCGACGACCCCTATGTGCATTCGGCCTACTGGCACCGAACCTGGGGTCTGGTCCTGCTGCGGCTGCGGCCGACCAGTTAGGTCTCAGGCGCCGTAGTATTCCCGGTACCAGGCAACGAAGTTGCGTACACCGATCTCGATCGGCGTCGTGGGCCGATAGCCCACATCTCGTTCCAGGGCGCTCACGTCCGCCAGGGTCTCTGGCACATCGCCAGGCTGCATGGGCAGCATGTTCTTCTCGGCCTTCTGCCCCAGGCAGTCCTCGATGACTTCGATGTAGCGCAGCAGTTCTTCCTGCTGGCTGTTGCCGATGTTGTAGAGCCGATACGGGGCCATACTCGAGGCTGGATCGGGGGCCGCACCGGACCAGTTCGCATCAGGTGTGGGGACTGTGTCCAAAACCCGGACGACACCTTCCACGATATCATCGATGTAGGTGAAGGCGCGTTTGTGCTTGCCGTGGTTGTACACGTCGATCGGCCGGCCGGACAGGATGCGTTCGGTGAACAGGAACAGGGCCATGTCCGGGCGACCCCACGGGCCATAGACCGTGAAGAAGCGCAGGCCCGTGGTCGGCAGATTGTAGAGATGGCTGTAGGTGTGGGCCATCAATTCGTTGGCCTTCTTTGTCGCCGCATACATGCTCAAGGGGTGATCGACATTGTGATGCACCGAGAAGGGCATGGTCGTATTGGCGCCGTAGACTGAGCTGCTGGACGCGTAGACCAGATGCTCGATCTCGTGGTGACGGCACATCTCGAGGATGTGTCCGAAGCCGACGACATTCGACTGCATGGCAACGTGGGGATGCTCGATCGAGTACCGCACGCCGGCCTGGGCGGCCAGATTGACGACGCGGTCGATCTTGTGCTCGCGGAACACCGCCTCCAGGCCCTCAAGGTCTGTCAGGTCCACGTGGGCGTCACAATACCCATCGTAGGAACGATTGCGCTCCAGCCGGGCCTGCTTCAGCGAGACATCGTAGTAGTCGTTCAGATTGTCGAGCCCGACAACCTCATCGCCACGGGCGAGGAGGTACTGACTCACGCCGGCACCGATGAATCCGGCTGCGCCGGTGACGAGAACTCTCATCCTGCATTTCTCCCTGGTTGCTCAATGGATCATTCGCGTCGTGAAAGATACGGGGAGATCGACATTCGTACACTGTCATGGCCGGATGGGCGCCGAATCGCCTGCTCCTACTCTCCTGTGAAGATGAGAGCGGTGCTGAGGGTATTCCCACTGAGCGTGTTGGTACCGGCCACGGTGCGGGTCCATTCTACCTGCCAACCAAGGCCGGGTGACACGGCAACCACCACAGACGGATTCACCTGAGTCCAGTGCTGATCTCCAACGATCAGTTGGGGTACGACCCCGCCCCCCCCGGGCAATGGGGTGGCCACGGTTGAGCCGGCGATATCCGGTGGCGTCGAACGATTCTGCACACCGCTGAGGCCCAGTTTCATGCTGAGCCTTCGCCACGTGCCCCCTGCTTCCGCCTCGTAGAGGAACTCGTCATCCAGCGGGCCCCGTCGTGCGCGGTAGCCGATGGCGCCACCAAGATAGAGCGGAAGAGGATGCAGACTCTGTCCGATCAGAAGCTGCAACTCACCGGCCAGTTCCCCGGTGCCAAGTGGTGGGCCATCCTCCGTAACTCCACTGTATCCGAGAGGGACCGCCAGGCCGCCCTGTGCGGAGAGGGTCGTGGTACCTGTCACCAGGGCCCGACGCAACCGAATGGTGAGATCCCCGAGGCCGGCATTGCGCAGCCGTTCCCACGGCTGCACCTGGCCGCCACCGATCAGGAGGCGGCGTTCAGACTGGAGGAATCTGACCGGCACCTGCGCCACGAGTGTGAGGTGCTCACGCAGCCCCATCTCACCGTAGAGGCGGAGGGAGATGTCCCGAAAGGCGGCGTCGGAGGAAACGAATTGCTCTTCCTGAATGGCTCGTCGCTGACCTTGATGATCGAATTCCTCGGAGGTCTGCAGGAAGCTGAAGGCGGCCTTCAGATAGTGCCCGCCCTGCGGCTGCGTCCAGGCGCCACCATGACAGGGGATGCTGCCTGCCAGCAGCAGGAAGAGGAAGGCGCGACCCGTCATGGATAGGAGAGAATGCCAGATTCAGGGTGGGCCTGAATCCATTCGTCCCACCGGGTGAAGGTGGAGGCGAATTCGGGCAGATGCCGGCCGGTGTAGCGGCCGCTGATTCCGGTCAGACCGTCGGTCCCCTCCAGGTGATACCAGAGACTCTCGGTCTCCAGATCGTAGAGGACGAAGGTGTTCTTGTAAGTCCAGCCACTGGCACTGAGGGTCAACACCTGATCATCGATTTCACGGCTGTACACGGCAGCCAGATTGACCAGGGGTCAGAAGGCGACGGAGACGTGTGCCTCGCCGAATTTCTCAGTGGCGACTTCGTGCCAGCCAAGGACCTGGATCGGATAGGCTCGAGTGAAGCCGTTGAGCAACACGCCGATCACGAGGAAGTCAGCCCTCGGATCCGGAAATCCAGGTTCACCGGGCAAAAGCATGTGAGAGATGAGGATCGGTGGAATCGCTTCCGGACCGAGGCCGTGCTGGAATTCGCCGGGTAGAATCCCGTATTGATTGCGGGCTTCGGTGACGTCCCATCGCTTGCCCGTCACGTCGCGGATCAGCACCCGGCCATCTTGCTCGTCGATGGCGGAGGGGCCGGCCGTTGTCGGTCTGGTGTCGGAACAGGCGGTCAGAGTCAGACCACACACCAAGCCACACAGTAGAAGCAGGAAGATCCGCAAGGCGTCTCGATCTCAGCAGATGGGGAATGGTTGCCGCCATGTGTCGCGACGTGTGCCCATTGGATGCAGGTGGCCACGCCGAGGATGCAATCGGCATGACGTCTGTCCTACGCCGAATTGTAGTGAGTCCTACATTGGGAGCAACTCTCATTTCCGGAGCTGGTTCTGCATCATGACCACATTGCTGCTGTGTCTCCTGCTTGCCATGAGCGCTTGTTCAGACAAGGGGCCGACACAGACACCTGGCCCAGAGGGGCCGCTCGAGATCCTCTTCGTTGGCAGCAGCTTTCTCGCCTATGGTGAGACCGACGTGGTGGATACGCTGGCGGCCTTTGCTGGAAGAGGCGGGCGAGGGTTGTCGGTGCATCGACGGGTGCTCAGTGGATTCTCTCTGGCGCGCCACGCTCAGAATGAGCAGACCCTGTCAGCCATCGATCAGGTGAACTGGGATGCCGTCGTCATCCAAGGGTCGGGCACGTATCTGGCGAAGCCGGAGTGGCATGAGGATGTCTTCCCCCATCTTGCGACGCTGACCCAGGCAGCCCGCAGTCGTTCGCCGGCGGCGCGCATCATCTATGTGATGCCCTGGGCCTTCAAGGATGGGCTGCAGTGGATCGAGGGAGAAACGGCCACGTATCAGCAGATGCAGACGACGATCAATGAAGTTGCCATTCAGTTTGCCGATTCCCTGTCCATCTCGGTTGCGCCGGTCGGGCCTGCCTGGCAGCAGGTCATGGCCAGTGACTACGAACAGGATCTCTTCTTTGCCGATCTGAGTCACCAGTCGGTCTACGGTGCTTATCTCACTGCCTGCGTTCTCTACACAACGCTGTTCCTGGAGCCGGTCCCGGCGACTTCCTTCACCGGACGGGATGATCTGGAAAGCTACCCGCCCCTGCTGTCGGTCGCCTACGATACGGTCATGGACGACCTGGTCAGGTGGAATCTGGACGAGTGAGCCAGGTGATGATGGCGTGTCGTCACCTCGCCGGTTGGTCAGGGCGCCTCTCCAGTGGCCGTACTGGAGATGTGGATCTCGTCCAGATGCAGTCCCTCACAGTGACGACTCAGGAAGGCACTGTCTGCGGGTGTTTCGATCGACAGATTACTGAAGCGCACGTTGCGGACCACCGTCTGCGAGCTGCCCTGAACCTTGCAGGGCTCGCCACTGCGGATGCGGAAATTGGTGAAGCTGAGATCTGAGAGACGCGACAACTCGATGCCCTCATCGACGATGATGCCGATGGGCGTGCGCTCGCAAGTGAGGATCACGTCGCTGAATTGGATGTCGTGGATGTGGGCACCGGGCGTGCCGGCGCGCAGATAACGATGCGGGTTCTGGAGCATGATCCCATTCAGGGTGCTCTCGATGATCAGTTCGCTGAACGTGACATGGCGAATCACCCCATCGCTCGGGCAGCCGACGCGCACGCCCTGGCAACCACTCTTCATCAGGCAGTTGGTGACGATGATATTCTCACAGATGGCCGGCGTGTCGTAGAGCACCTGAATGGCGCGCACGGCGATGCAGTCGTCTTCGGTGTCGAACCGACAATCGCTGATCGTGACATTCCGGCAGGCGTCCACATCGATGCCATCCACATTGCGCATGCGCCGATCGCCGGTCACAGTGATGCCATTGATGCGGGCATTCTCGCACTGCATCAGCCAGATCGACCAGCAGGCGGAGTCGACGAAAGCACAACCCTCGATACGCAGAGATCTGCATCGATAGAACATGACCAGGCGGGGGCGCGGTGTGTCGGGTTTGTCCAGCTTCCCCGTCGTCTGCCCGGTGTCGTAGAAGCAGAGCCCCTGGCCGTCGATGGTGCCGGATCCTGTGATGGCGATGTCTTCGGCTTCCACGGCTCGCAGCAATGAGTGGGCCGACTTCTCCGGCGCCGCGTCGGCGTTGAATCCCTTCGCTTGAAGAAGCTCGTAGTCTTCCAGATGCGGGCTGGCCAGCAGACGGGCCCCGGGTTCCAGGTGGAGCTCGACGTGACTGCGCAGATCCACACAACCTGAGAGCCACGTGCCGGGGCCGCAGTTCACGCGGCCGCCACCGGCACTGTGAACTGCGTTGATGGCCTGCTGAATGGCGGCGGTATTCAGGGTCCGGCCGTCGGGGATGGCGCCAAAGTCACCGATGTCACAGTGCATTGTGTTGCTCCTGGTGTTTTCTTGACGGGGCATCAAGAAGGGCGCTTCGTGGTCTGAAGTCCATAGGCACGCCGCCGCAGCAACAGGGCGCCAAATCGAGGTGAAATCACGTGGGACAGATCATTGCCATCGGCGGGGGCGTGTCGCTGCTGGATGGCGGCACACCGGTCGATGAATACATCATAGCCCAGGCCAGCAACCCGGCACCACGCGTGGCCTTTTTCGGCACGGCGAGTGGGGATGCGGCCATGTATGTGGAAGCCTTCCAGGCGCTATACCAGCAACTGGGTTGCACCACGACGAATGTGCCCCTGCTGGGACGCACGCCGGATCTGTCGCTGCTGCTGGAGCAGGATGTGATCTATGTCGGTGGTGGCAACACGAAGTCGATGCTGGCCCTGTGGCGGGAGTGGGGCGTCGTGGATCTACTGGCGCAGGCGTATGAGAAGGGGGCAGTCCTGGCCGGTGTCAGCGCCGGTGCGATCTGCTGGTTCGAGCAGGGCGTCACCGATTCGTGGGCGAACACTCTGAAGGTGATCGACTGCCTCGGTTACATCGGTGGCAGTTGTTGTCCGCACTATGCCGGCGAGGCCGAGCGTCGACCGGCATACCTGGCCCAGGTCGGCAGTGGCGAGGCTCAGGCCGGGTGGGCGATCTGTGACGGAGCAGCCGTCCACTACCGCGACGGCGACTTTGTGCAGGCTGTCTCGTGGCTCGACGAGGGGCAGGTCATGCGTGTCGAAGCTGTAGATGGACAGGCAACCGAAACCGTCCAGCCGACCCAGCGACTCTGACCCCTCGCGATTCGGACGGCTCCCGGTTCGCCGGATCGAGACGACCGGCCGTGCTCATTCACCGGCCTGGTCGCATCATCCTTCGTGTCCACCCGGGGATTCTTTCATTCCCGTCTCTACGAGATCGACATCGTCGATGGGATCGGTTCCGTCCCTGTGGAATCGGATTCGCCCATTCATCTGATCAATCGTGATGGTGAAGTATCTCAGAATCCCGTAACCCATCAGCAGCGGGCTGTGTTCGTCGGCGAAGACGACGGGTGGATTCAGAAATGTGCTACCTGCCAAGACAACGGATGTGTTCAATCTCGAGCGCGAGCGGGTGTATGTGGTGCTGACCGTGGCAACCGGAGCAATCGAGGTGAGTGGTTCTGAGAGCGGCAGTCTGCCGGCATAGGACATGGGGAGTGTCAGTGTGCCACGGTGAGCGGAATCGACGAAGAAGGGGACGATCTGATCACCTATGCCGAGTTGGATCTCGATGGCACTCTTGCTTTGATCGAACCGCAGGATTTCTGCAGACTCCACCCAGTCCGGACCGTGAGGCTCGATACGGATCTGTGCGGCGGGGTAGTCGAAGGTGACCAGTAGTTCACGGAACAACTGCATGCCGAGGATTCCATCCAGATCATCCGGGATGGAGGCGGCGTGGTCGGCATTCGGCTCCATGGCCAGGGCTACGATGGAGGACAGATCCAGATCGCCGGTTGCCATCCTGTCGATGGTGACCAGCGGTACGGTCCGGGTTCCGTGACCCGAGGCGTCGCCGACCATGGCATGGCCCACCTCACGAAGACCCAGTTCATCTGCCAGGGCCTTGCGGATCAGGACGGTGCCACTCATCCCGGTATCTACGACGAAACGGTAGCCCCCCTTATCACCAATGGTCACCTCTACCACGGGAGCGGGAAATGCTGCCGGTGTCATGAAGGGGATCACTGCCGGCTGAATGCGCAGCTCGACACCAGGCTGGGGCATGCCGTGGCGGGCATGATCTGATTCTGCGGCGCAGGTGACGGTCAGCATAAAGAACAGGAGCAGAGCGAGCGCGCGCGGGGCGAGGATAGCTGTCATCTTTCGACCTTTCCGGTGGTTGTCTCTACAGACCGGGGTCGAATATCGCTGCTTACCGGGCAGAGATCGTCTCACCGTGCAGGTTGAGACCTCAAATCCTTGAATTGGCTCGGTGGACACCCCATCAGGCGCTTGAATGTCCGGTTGAAGCTGGACTTGGACTGGAATCCACTGGCCAGGGCGATGGCCAGGAGGGTCAGATTTTCTGAGGACGGATCGCGCCGGCGCTCCAGGAATTCCTCGATGCGGTAGCGATTCACAAAATCGTAGAAATTCGCACCGGACTCCTGGTTGATGACCTGTGACAGGTGATTGGCCGGCACTTCCATGCGATCGGCGAGCCACTGCAGGGAGAGATCCTCACCGAGGAAGGGCTTTTCGGACTGCATCAGCTCATCCAGCTTCCTGGAGATCTCGGTGGCCCGCTCCTGCTGCAGGCCGGATCGCTCGTACTTTGAGGCCGGGGAGTCGTTCGAATCCGAGCCCTCGGCCAAAGATCCCCGTGTATGGCCCATCGGCTTGATCGGCAGATCGTCAGATTCATCGGTGAAGATCCGCTTCTGGCGAATGCCCAGATAACCGATGGCATAGATGAAGACGGTCAGGATCAGGAAGATCGCGTGGGAAGAGCCGTGGGCATGGGCGGGGTGGAAATACTGACGGAGATTCACACCGATCACCACCACCCAGAGAACACTCATCCCCAGCAGGATCGTGCGCAGCCAGGAGAGATCCTTCCCTCCTGTGGAAGACAGATAGCTGTGCAGATGCTGATTGTGCTTCCGAATCTGATGTAGTGACAGGGCCACGTACAGGGGCACGGATAGGCAGATGGTGCCGTTGACGATGACCGTGATGGCCGACAGATCGGGCGGGTGATCCTGCGCCGCAAGAAGATGCAGCACCAGCACGATATACAGCAGGCCGGGCAGCAGGTGTATCGTCCACCACCGGCGGAATTGAAAGTCGGGGTGGACCAGTGAGGCGACATATAGAAACAGATACGGTCCCTGAAGCAGGGGCAGAACACCATTCAGGTTCAGGATCATCGGCGAAACCGGGATCGCTCGCCGTGCCAGGAAGTACACGAGGAGATGGACACCGATGTGTCCCAGCCAGACGGCGAGAATCGAATCCGGAAGGCTTCGGCCCCGCTTCGAGAGGAGCAATGCGGTCAGAAAGAAAGCCTGAATGCATCCGAGCAGGAGAATGACATCCATTCCGACTGTGTATCCCTGTTCCTAGGGGGTCAGATGTGTCGTGAACCAGCTGACGGCATCACCCACGTACCAGATCGGCAACCGGTCATCGCTGGTGTAGATCTTCATCTCCGCCGACGGTGCACTCATGAGCTCGCGCAACTGGCTGGCATCCTCAGGTGAACTGGTGCGGCTGTTGGCTGCCATCAACATGAGGAAGGGCTTCCGAATGCGCGGCGCGTAATTCTGTGCAGCCAGCACGGACAGGCCATCGCGCATCGTGGGTGGGACGCACGCGACACTGACCTGTACGCGAGTCTCGACCGCGGCCAGGGCGAAGGCGACGGAGCCACCAAGGTCATATCCGAGCAGGCCGATACGGGAGCTGTCGATATCAGCCCGGCTCCACAGCGCATCGATGGCTCGACGATGGTCGACGACACTATCTCTGAACAGATTGCGCAACCGGCTTTCTGCGCCAGCGGCGAACAGGGCGGAGGGGTCGATGTAGTCACCCTCCGCTGCTCGTACACCGTGCAGGGGCAGGTCGATGCCCAGCACCGCGAAGCCCTCTCCTACGAGCCGGTCCTTGTGTTTGCCCTCGGTTGTGGTCCCGTAGGTCCACCAGAATTCCTTGGATCGGGACACGCCGTGGATCAGTACGACACAGGGGTAGGGTGCCTCCCCGTGCAGTGGGAGTTCCAGATAGGCGGGCACCTGCCGCTTCCCGACGCTGTTGAAGACAATCTGGTAGACGCGGCCCTGCGCCGTGTTACGCACAAGCGTGGATCGCATGTTCGATGGCTGGGGATCGTAGTCGAACCAGCGGGCCATGGCAGCAAAGGCCTCGTCACCGATCGCACGCAGGGGCTCCTGCGCATCGGGCTCTTGTGAGTGAGCCGAGCCACTGCAAAGCAGACCAAGGCTGAGACAGCATATGAGGAAATGGCGAATCATGCAGAGGACGGTAGGCGGCGGCGGGAGCGGACACAACTCCAACGCTTCAGATCGAGGGGGCGTCCGCATTCTGAACGGGTGATCAGGGCGTGTTATGGATCCCAGCCTTGATCACACCCAGAGAGGTCTCGT
>JABHDC010000262.1 GCA_018673255.1 Gemmatimonadota bacterium | reverse complement strand
GATGATGACGACGACGGCGACGAACACGACGATGATGACGACGTAAGCACCGATGACGATGACGATGACGAGGACGAGGACGAATACGACGATGGTGATGACGACGACGTCTCCCCGATCGAAGTCGCCCTCCTGAAGTTCAAGACGGCAATGCACGCCCTCTACGAGGCAGAAGACTTCGCTGGATCGGATGCCGAGGAAGGCGCCGATGAGGACGACGCGGATAGCCCGCTCAATACTCGACTGAAGGTGGTTGCAGCATTCAATCCTCTGCGGGCGACCATCCCATCCATGGAAGAGGCGCAGAAGATTGCCATGCGTCTCGAGCGCGCTCGCAATGCCGGTCGGAATCGGCCCACGCTCTCGGCCCGACCGAGTGCACCGGCGGCGCCAGCTGGTGGTGGTAGCGGTGGTGGTGGCAGCGGTGGTGGTGGCAAAGCCGGCGGTGGAGGCAGTGGCAGTGTTTCGGTGATTAAGGGTGGTGGAGGCGGCGGGAAGTCAGCTGCAGATCCGGGCCCAACCTCGGCTGCCGGGCACCGACCCACGCCACGATCCGACGGTGGTGGCTCGGCTCGCATGGATATGAAGAAAGCCGAGGGCATCACAGTGGAGCCTACGGATTTCGTCGACGCCGCAGATGTGACATTTGGCGATTTCAGCGAGAGGGTTCACCAGGTGTGCCGTCAGTTGGCCACCGTTGAAGCGGCAGATCAGATCGTCTGGAGTCTGTTCGTCGATCCGTCAGGGGCCATCGCTGATGTGCCGGCTCTGGCCAGAGCACTGACTCACGAGAATACGCCGACATTCAAGGCCTACACGGTCATGCGTATGGCGGCCCAATTCATGAATCTGAAGAATTTGCTGGCCATACCCGATCAAGTCCTGAAGAAGGACCGAAATTTCACCGTCGAGCTGAATCAGCTGCTCAACACGGTGAACAACTCCAATCGAGAAGTACAACCGGATGCGCGGCAACTGGCACCCCTTGGGAAGGTGCTCGACCATGCTGCCGGCGCGCTTGTGCGGCTCGAGGCCCTTCGGGTCAACGTGACGTTCGCCGAAACTCACGGCGATCAGTATACGCGTGAGGCCGTCACCGTCTATTACGAAGAGTCGTTGCGCCAGATTACGGATGAGACCGATCGCGACTTGCTGAATCTCGCCCGCGAACGCGCCGATGCCGATACGGCGACGATGCTGACCTCACACGTGGCGCAGCAGTTCGTCGACGAGATCATCGATCTCAGCCGGGCCTATGCGATGGAACTGGTCGCAGAGAAGCACACGGACAACGAAGACAAGCTGAAGGCGCACTTCGCCGCCCATCCGCTGACATTTGATGATGCTGAGAAGAAGCAGGCCGGCGATGTCCCCGTGGAGTTGCTCAAGCCGAGTGATCTGGGCGAGATCTACGACGAGACCGCCAAACATATCTGCGGTCAGGTCTGGGCCGTCATCGAGGACGTTCACCAGCCCAAGAAGGTGATTCCGCAGTTGCAGGAAATGCTGCGGGAATGTCTGGTCGCCTCATTTCGTTTCAAGCCAGAGAGGCGTCGGCACCAGGACAATGCACGAATCTCTCTATCCGTGGTCAGTCTCGACAAAGTGGCGGGGAATGCGAATCTCAAGGACCTCTGGGTCCGGGTTCATGACGACGGTCAGCTGTACTACGTGGAAGACTACGAGGACGGCAGCTATATCGATCTGTTCGAACTGCGCGAATACAAGCCTGCCCGCTTGGCTTCGGCCGCTAAGAAAGAAGCGGCTGAGAAGGATACTGAGGCACTGCAGACGGGTCGCAAGTATCTCTACAGCGTGGGCCGCACGAACAGCATCTTCGGCACCTCACCGGCGGATGTCATCAACAGCTGCGTGCGCGACGACGAGGGTAGTACGAAGGTGTTCGCCGCGTTCTGATGTGTGTAGTTTCTTCCTCGGATATTTCATACGAATCTTTTGACCTCGCACTGAGCGCGGCGTCCGCGATTTCGTGAGACCGCCGCCCGTTGGAGTCTGTGATGTCCGCTGAAATCGGATTTGCCGTCGTCGGCCTGGGAATGGGCCGGCACCACTGCAAAGCTGTGACGAATGCGCCCGGCGCCCGCCTGGTCGGTGTCTGCGATATCGATCCTGAGCGTCTGGGACCGGCCGCCAAAGACTTCGAATGCAAGGCATGGGATACACTGGAGCAGGTGCTGGCCGACGACGAGGTCGATGTCGTCAACATCGCCACACCATCCGGGTCCCACGTCGAGCTGGCGCTGCAGGTTGTAGCGGCTGGCAAGAATCTCATCGTCGAGAAGCCGGCCGATATCCGTGTGGATCGAATCGACGACCTGATCGCAGCTGTTGATGCAGCCGGCGTCAAGGCGGGCGGGATCTTCCAATCCCGACTCGATCCGCTGAACCGGAAGATTCGCGAGGCGATCGCTGATGGCGCACTGGGCAATCTGATCGGTGTTCACGGCCATCTGCCGTGGTATCGCAAGCAATCTTACTACGACGGGGCCCACGGATCGTGGAAAGGCACCTGGGACATGGATGGTGGGGGCTCGCTGATGAATCAGGGCGTTCATACCGTCGATCTGCTGCAGTGGATGGCCGGCCCTGTCGCCTCGGTGATGGGCATGTTCGGCGTCTTCGGCCACGATATCGAGGCTGAGGACCAGACAGTTGCTCTGCTGCGCTTCGAGTGCGGTGCCATCGGTACGCTGTTCACGACCACCTGCGCCTATCCAGGTTTTGATCAGCGTCTGATGCTCTATGGCAGTCAGGGAGCCGTCAGCAAGCGTGAGGGCGCCCTGGATGGCTGGAAACTCATGGGCGACGAGGATGGGTCTGGCGAGACTCAGATGCTCGATCAGTTTGGTGCCAAAGCTGACAAGGCCAGTGGCTCCGCCGATCCCATGGCGGTGAGTTTCGACGGGCACACGCAGATTCTGATGGACATGATGGGGGCGATCCGTGAAGATCGTCCACCCGAGATCAGTCTTGGCAGTGCCCGGCATGCGGTAGAGATCATCAATGCCGTCTACGAATCCGGTCGCACAGGCAAGGAAGTGCATCTCGGCGGAGGCGGGTGAGATGGCCCATCACGAATTCGTACCGACCCACTATCACACGACCATGGGATGGCACGATGCCGTGCTGGAAATCGACTCCGGTGACAGTGTCTCGACGACGACCGTCGATGCCCGTGGAAGAGATCACACCGGCCAACGGGTGAGCCCGCGAGGCAATCCGCAGACGGGACCATTCTTCGTGCGTGGTGCGGAGGAGGGGGACACGCTTGTGGTGACCCTCGACGAGTTGACGCCGAATCGAGATTGGGGTTGGACAGGTGGGCAGGTTGCGGCCAACGTCGTGGATCCCGGTTTCCAGCCCACCTTCGACGACGACCCGCAGCCGCAATTCGATGATGACGCGCGGCCCTCTTTCCGCTGGAATGTTGATGTCGAGGCCGGTACGGTGCAGTTGGCGACCGGCGAGGGCCCAATGACTCGCATGCCTCTGACACTGGATCCGATGGTCGGATGTTTTGGTGTCGCTCCAGAGCGGGGGCAGGCGATCTCCACATCGACCTCGTCAACTCACGGTGGCAACATGGACTACCGTGGTTTCCGGCAGGGCGTGAAGGTCCACTTTCCCGTCTTTGCGCCTGGCGCCCTCTTCCATATCGGTGACGGCCACGCCGTGCAGGGAGATGGCGAGATCGTGGGCACAGGCGTGGAGATTTCCTTCGATGTCCGCTTCGGCGTCGAGTTGATCAAGGGGCGAACCATCGGCTGGCCACGGGCACTGGATGAGACGTGGATGATGACCATCGGCAATGCGAGGCCGCTGGATCAGTGCGTGCAGCATGCGACGACGGAGATGTTATCCTGGTTGACGAGTGCAGAGATCGGTCTTGATGCACGATCGGCCCATCATCTGCTCGGTCAGTGTGTCGAATACGACCTGGGCAACATCTACGATCCGGCTTACACCATGGTCTGCAAAGTGCGTCGGGAGCAGGTCGAGGCACTGAGAAAACTCTGATCATCCACACGATGGCAACAGCAAAGGCCCTGTCGGCAGCTGCCGACAGGGCCTTTTGCATGTATTGCACTGGCTCAGACCTCAGGGCGTTCAGTCGGTGATGGGAGCGATTGAGTCGAGTCCCTCCGGCTGCGGCAGAACGTAACGGATCGGCTGTATGGACCCGTCGCGTCGCTCAACACGGTGCACGTGACGGCCTTTGATGACCGAGTGCTCGATTGTCACGTCAGCGTCGACCAGGCAACCGTACAGGTAGCTGGTACCCTTGATCGTCACATTGTCACCGACGCGCATGGGATGCTCATCACTGCCTGTCATGAGCACGCCGGATTCGACGCGACTGCCTGCTCCAAGGATGAGATTTCCCTTCAGGACGCTGCGGGCCAGGACCTGAGACCGCCGGCGCAGGATCATCGTCTGTCCATCGTGCGTGCTCAGTTCGACACCCGAGCCGATTCGCACATCTTCCTCCAGCACGATCCCACCCGACAGACGGCACCGATCGCCCAGGTGGACATTGGGCGCCAATTGCACGCCGGCACTTACCTGTACGCCCTTGCCGATCACGATATCGAGTGGCCCGGATTGTTCATCGAGGGCGATGATGTGATCGATTACATCGTCATCGAGATAGAAATCATCCTCGTCGACGATGGTGACGATATCCATGAGGCGTTCATAGGAACGGCGGGTGGCGATGGATTCCATCTGTCGCCAGACACTCTTCACATTGAAGCCGAGGATCTCCTCCTCGCTGACGGCGGGCACGGCACGGACCACCAGTCCATGGGAGTTGAAGATTTCCACCAGATCGGTGAGCATCAATTCCCCCTGAACATTGTCCGTGTCCATGGCCCCGATGTGCTGGCGCAGTGCCGTTTCACGGAAGGCGACGACGAGGGTATTGATTTCGTTGATGCGCAGCAGTTCGTCGCGACTGAAGAAGAATCGCCGGCCCTTGTAGTGCAGTTCCTCGCCCCCGCCAATGGGCAGGCCCAGGATATCCTTGTGTTCCTTGATGGCAATCACGCGACCGGCATCCTCACCGGTGGGCGCGTCATCGGCATCGACTTCTGGGACTCGCACGATCCGACCGTAGTAGTTGCTTTCCGGCGCGCCATCGTACAGGCCGGTGAGAACCATCATGTCGCAACGCTGACCGTCGAAATCGCAGCGAAACTGTGTCACCACTCGTTGCGTGAGCAGTCCCATGTCGCCGGGGAAGACGTAGACCGTGCGGTCATCGGCATCGAAGTGTTCCAGCGCGACACGCACTGCATCGCCTGTGCCACCGGGCAGCCCAAGAACGGGGCTCTCCTGGTAGGCGAAGATCCTCCCCTCGCGCGCGCCGAGTGTTCGTGCCACATCTTCGCCCTTGATGCCGACGACGATGACCTGATTCGGACTGTCGATGCCCTTGGCGACGGCATCGGCCACGCGCTGAACGGTGGGGCGACCCCAGATCTCGTGCAGCATCTTCGATGTGGCCGAACGGATCCG
>JABHDC010000261.1 GCA_018673255.1 Gemmatimonadota bacterium | reverse complement strand
CTCGTGGAAGCCGTACGCGAAGGGGGCTGGCTCATCGCACCCGGCGACTACCAGGCATTTGCCGATGCCGTGCATTCGTTTTTCGCCCTGTCCCCAGAACAACGCACCCAGACGGGTCAGCAGGCACGCGATTACTGCCTGCGCGAATATGGCTGGGACACCACCTCGGCCCGCTACGCTGACCTCTTTCAGGAGTTGTGTACCCCATGAAATGGACCGAGCTGGATACACCCGCCCTGTGCGTCGATCTCGACGTCCTCGACGCGAACATCGCCAACCTGCAATCGGCCTGCGACCAGCTGGGGATCGCCTTGCGCGTGCACACCAAGACGCACAAGACACCGGCCATCGCCCAGCGGCAGATGGCCGCCGGGGCCATTGGCATCGTGTCCCAGAAACTCGGCGAGGCCGAGGCGATGGCTGCGGCCGGCATCCCGGACATTCTCATCCCCTACAACCTCGTGGGTGCGGCCAAACTCGAGCGTCTGGTTCGGCTGGTGGGCTCGGAGCAGACGAAACTGACGGTAGCGGCCGACTCGGCGGCGACGGTCGAAGGCATTTCCGCCGTAGCAGCGACTGCCGGCCTCAGCGTGCGGGTCCTGGTGGAGATGGATACGGGTGGTCACCGGTGCGGGACCCAGTCCCCCCAGGACACAATCGGGCTGGCACAACACATCGATCGTTTACCCGGCACGCAGTTCGTCGGTGTCATGACCTACCCGAGTAGTGAGCGGGTCCGACCCTTCCTGGATCAGGTTCGCGACCAGGCCCAGGCGGCCGGCCTGCCCCTGGAGGTCATCAGTGGGGGTGGCACGGGGAGCCAGGTGATCTCGAAGTCACTTGGATGCACGGAGACGCGAATCGGCTCCTACGCCTGGGAGGGCATGACGCGCATCGGCAAACGTGAGGACCTGTCTCCAGAGCGCTGTCCACTGCGGATGGTGACGAGTGTCGTCTCAACGAATGTGCCGGGGCAGATCGTGGTGGATGCCGGTCAGAAAGCATTCACCAGTTACCCACCCACACCCTACGGATATTGCCTCGAACATCCGGAGATCAGTATCAAGGGGATGTCGGTCGAGCACGGCCACGTGGACATCTCCGAAAGCGACCATAGATTCTCGGTCGGCGAGATCGTTTCCTGGATCCCACTCCATGGCGGGATGACGACGAATCTCCACGATCGCCTCTATGTGCTGAAAGACGGAGTTGTCGTCGACGAATGGTCCGTCGATGGCCGCGGCCGAACCCAATAGCCAACGAACCGGAGTTTCACAATACCGATGGAAGTTCAGCCCCCAACCGCCAATATCATCGATGTCGATGCCAGTAGTTTCGAGCAGGTTGTGCTGCAGGGCTCACAGGGCAAGACAATCGTCGTCGACTTCTGGGCGCCCTGGTGCGGTCCGTGCAAGACGCTGACTCCGATTCTTGAGGAAGTGGTTACGCAGCTGGGTGCCAATGTGATCCTGGCCAAAGTCAATGTCGACGAGAATCAGGAACTGGCCACGGCCCTGCGGGTGCAGAGCATTCCCGCCGTCAAGATCGTCAAGGACGGGCAGCTGGTGGATGAATTCACCGGTGCCGTGCCGCGGGAGCAGATCGAGCAGATGTTGCGCAAGCATGTGCCCGATGCCCCGCCGAGCGAAGCCGAGGAAATGGCCGACCTGTGCGACACCGGCCGTCAGCAGTTGGAGGCCGGGAATCTGCCTGCCGCTGAGCAATTGTACTCCCAGGCTCTGCAGGATGACGCCGAGAATGGCGCCGCGCTGGTGGGCCTGGCCCGTCTGCGCCTGTTGCAGGGCGGCGACGAGGCAGCGATCCGTGAACTGGTCGGTCGCATCGAGCAGGGTACCAGCGAATGGGAGCAGGGCCAGGCCCTGCTGACCCACCTCGAATTCCTGCAGCTGTGTCAGGAAGCTGGCGGACGCCAGGCCTGCACCGAACGGCACCTGGCCAATCCAGAGGATTCGGAGACACGCTACCTGCTGGGATGTTGCGCCGCCGTCGAAGGCGACTACGACAATGCTCTGAAGGAGTGGTTCAGCATCATCGAGACGGACCAGAATTTTCGTGATGGTGCAGCCAAGGACGCCATGGTCTCCGTCTTCCACCTTCTGGGACGCCAGCACGCGGCTGTCGGCGACTATCCGCAGCGATTGTATCGCACCCTCTACTGAGGCCGGATCGCGCTGCTGATACGCGGCACGACAGATCACGACAGACACAGAGAAGGCGCCGGGAGCATTCAGCTCCCGACGCCCTTTTCTTTTTCTGCTGTTCGAGGGGTCAGACCCAGGCAGCCTGACCCGGACCCAGCACCTTGACCCGCTGTCCTTTGCGAGCGACTCGAGCACTGGGGAATCCTTCCCGCGCTCTGGCCAGCAGACCGGCAGCGACATCCGCCTTGTAGTGGACGAGGGCCAGTGAACCCACCGAGGCCTCCTGCGCCACGCGGGCCGCATCCTGCGGCCGGGAGTGCAGATAACGCTGATCGATACTCGAAGCCGTAGGCGACCCGGCCGCTTCGTGAATCAGCACATCGCATTCTCGGGCAAATTCGGACAGAGACTCGTGGTATGCAGTGTCCCCTGTGATGACGACACTACCACGTGTCACCGTGTCGGTAAATCGGTAGCTGCGCGCATCGAGGGGATGAAACGCGCGACCCACATCGACACGCAGGTCACCGATCTCCACCGATTCGCCGGGATAGATGTGCTGGATCTCGTGAGCCGGGACCACCTGCGGATATCTGACTGCCTGCAGCATGCCGAGGGCAGCTTCGGTAACAGCCGTCAGATCCTGTGGGCCATAGAGTCTCAGTGGCGGCGCATCAGGGCGCACCTCGGCGCGTTTCCCATTGAGAAACAACATGCCGGGCAGTCCGAGGGTGTGATCGTGATGGCAGTGCGTGATGAAGATGTGATCGATATCGGTCGGGGCTGCACCCAGTGCCTGCAGGCTCACACCCCCATTGAAGCCGACATCGACGAGGATGTCTCCATTGATGAGAAAACAGGTGCTCTCTTCCCCGTCGCCCGGATAGGCGCTGCTCACTCCGACGAATCCGACTTCCAGTGCCATGGCGATTCCTTTGTGCGCAAAACCGGCATCCGTGCAACCGGCTTTGTCCTGTTGTGAGAGCTCTTGTTGCGTCAGACGCCGCGATCAGCCTACCAGGGTACGTCGATACCGAGTTCCTTGGCGACACCCTCGAGACGTTCGCGGTGTCCTGTGCCGACGGGGACACCTTCTTCAAGTGAGCGCGACTCACGCTCGGCTTCAACCCCCCCGGCCAGATAACTCGCATTGAACCCCTGCAGTGGCGTCAGATCCCGCACGGCACGGACATAGGCATCCATCTGGCTTCGGAAGTCTGCCGGATCCATGAACAGATCAATCCGGAAGGTGATGACGAGGGAGCCCTGATTGGCACCCGGCCAACTCCAACGTGGCGGATTGGCATTCGACGGCAGACCGGAGAGCAGACCGCCCCAGGACTGGCAGATCTCTCCCATCCCGATGCAGCGCAGCACAAGCCCGGGTGCCAGCGAGGCGATCTCATCTCGATGAGGATCACCGGGATACAGATCGTGGAGCGCCCCGAAATCCAGCACGAGAGCAGACTCCTCCCCGGCTGGGGCACTGAAAGCCATCGGTGAGCCCCCCGCGGCGCCGTAGATCTCACCCCCCGGCTTCAGATTGAGCTGGACACCGGAGGTGACATAGGTGAGCAGGTCGTGCTCCAGCGGCATGCGGGCATAGAGGCCGGCCGCCCCGAAGTGACCATGGTTGCGCGTCGCCATGACGGCGATACCTGTTTGCTTTGCCTTCTCGATGACACGCTGGGTGCCGTCGTGAGCCGCGAAATACCCAAGGCCACCATCGCCATCCACGAGCAGACTGCTTGGCGTCTCCTGCACGACGGAAAGCTCCGGCTGATTGTTGAGTGTGCCATCCCGCATCAGGATGGCGTAGGTGGCAATCTGTTGCGTCCCGTGGCTGAAGATGCCGCGCAGATCATTGTGGCTGAGTAGATCGGCCAACAGACCCGCCTTGTCCTCCTGCAAACCGACGGTAGTCGCTGCGGTGAAGACGAACTGGCGCAGATCTGCATGGGAAACGCGGATGTGTTGTTCTGGGGGCTGATTCATGGAGCCTCGCCTTTTTTGATCATGCTGAAACCTGGAAAATCGAAGATGCACGCCTGCCCGGGCTTCATCAACCTTAGAGATCTGATCGCAGGATGCCCGGTGGGCCTGGGTGGATCATTCACAGCTGTTCGGTTCGCGGCGCACCGCTCGAGCGAGATCCATGCAGATAGGGATCGACTGCCGGCCAGCGGGCTGCGGCATGGTCACTGCGATTGCGCCGGTATCCACCGTTGTAGTAGGAACTGGCCGCCAGCCACCGTAGCAGACGCACCAACATGGCGCTCTTCACTTCCTGCGCCTTGGGCTCATCCCACAGATTCCACAACTCTGCCGGATCTTCGACCAAATCGTAGAGTTCGCCTTCCTCCTGCCCGATGTAGTAGACGAGTTTATGGGTCGTCGACCGCATCATGACCAGGTAGTTGTCCTCGGCATACACAAATTCCCGTGGGTCGATCTGGCCGCCATTCAGATATGGCAGCAAGGATCGCCCCTCGAGTCTGCCAGGCACCTCGATACCGGCAGCGTCCAGCAAGGTAGGTCCGAGATCGATCAGTGAGGTCAAATCCATCGTGGACTCTCCGGGCCGACGTAGACGGCCCCCACGGCAGTCGCGGATCATCAGAGGGATGTGAGTGATCTGGTCGTACATCAGCCACTTGTAGGCCAGGTCGTGATCACCGAGCAGTTCACCGTGGTCGGAACAGAACACAAGCAGGCTGTCGTCGAGCCAGCCACGTGCCTCCAACGCATCCAGAACCTCGCCGAGCTTCTCGTCCACTGTCGTGATGTTGCCGTAGTAGTGACGTCGCATGTCGGTGATCTGAGCCTCAGTCGCCCCCTCCAGATCGATGATCGACTCGTGCTTCGCCTGGGCGTGCGTCTCGCGATGAGCCCGATGCTGGGGCGGGTTGTCCTCGAGCTCTCCCTCACGGAAAACCCGCGCCGGGATCGGCCGGTCACGATAGGCCTCCAGGTGGCGCGGCAGCGGATCCCACGGTTCGTGTGGACCCGTGAAGCCGATCTGCAGGAAGAGTGGACGATCTCCCTGGTGGCTTCGTATCCAGGACGTGGCCGCATCACCGATGAAGACATCAGAGTGAAAGCGCTCTTCCAGGTGCCATGGAACCCCCTGGTGTTTGCTCAACCAATCGGGATCGCTCTTGTGGCGCTCATTGGGTCGCTGCTGGCCATGATGGGTGAGGAAGCGACCCCAATCATCGTCGGCACCACCGGAGGCAAGAGAGCGATTTGTGGGATTCTCGACGATGATCCGCTCGTCGAATCCAGCCATCTCCTGCTGCGGTGTGATGTGCATCTTGCCGATGTTGACGCAGTGATAACCGGCTGCGGACAGGTCCTGCACCCAGTTACGATGCCCCGCCCAGGGCTGAAAGCTGTAGACACCCGTCGTGTGGGGATACATGCCGGTGAAGATCGCCGCACGTGAGGCGACACAGGTGGCACCGGGGCAGAAGGCGGATCGAAAAGAGAGGGCCTCTGCCGCGATCCGATCCATCGCCGGCGTGACCATGTGCTGATGCCCCCAGGCACCGATGGTGTCCTGCCGCTGCTGGTCGGTGATGACAAAGATGATGTGAGGACGACTCGGTGCTGTCATGTTCGCTGCTTCAGTTGGGTTAGGATACTCCGATCACCGATCGCTCAAGAAGCTATCTTCCGCCAGAGGCCGGGTCCATCAGCGCTTGAGACGACACTGAAGTACCAGTAGCGACGCAGGCACAGACAGCGTCGGCGACACGTCTGGCATCGCTGATTGCCGGATGGGTTCGTTGACCCCCTCTGGGGCCGCTTCTATCTTCGCGCCGATGGTCCTCGACATCCATCCATCCTGTACCTGAATCCCCGACCTGGAGATACGAACACCCGTGAAGATCCAGCGACGCCTGAGTGCTGCGAAACTGCAACCCACCATCGATCGCTTCCTCGAACTGAGCGGTCGCAAGATCCTCTCCATCGACAAGAACTGGGATCCTGCCGACGGGACCCCCGTCTTCACCCAGCAGGGGCGGTACACAACCCGTGGCTGGACGGAGTGGACCCAGGGATTCCAGTATGGCTGCGCCATCCTGCAGTATGACATGACGGGAGAGGAGAAGTTTCTGGAGATGGGTCGCCGCCAGACCATCGATCGCATGGCTCCTCACGTGAGTCACATCGGCGTACACGATCACGGCTTCAACAACCTGTCGACCTATGGCAATCTGCGACGCCTGATGCGCGAGGGACGTATCCCTCACGACCAGCGTGAGATGGAGTTCTACGAACTGGCGATCAAACTCTCCGGCGCCGTGCAGGCCGCCCGATGGACACCGACAGCTTCTGGCACCGGCTTCATCCACTCCTTCAATGGGCCCCACTCGTTGTTCTCCGACACGATTCGCTCGTTGCGGATCCTCTGTCTGGCTGACCAGCTCGGGCACGTGTTGATGGCAGAAGGCGACAAAGCCCACAACCTGCTGGGTCGCGCCATCGAGCATGCGATCACAACGTCAAAGTTCAACGTCTACTACGGCGAGCAGCGCGATACGTGGGATCTTCCGGGACGCGTCGTGCACGAATCGATCTTCAACACGAAGGACGGCAACTATCGTTGCCCCAGCACACAGCAGGGCTATTCAGCCTTTTCGACCTGGACCCGCGGTCTGGCCTGGATCCTGACAGGGTATGCAGAGCAGTTGGAGTTCTTCCGCGGCGTGAAGGGATCGCAAATCGAGCCCCACGGCATCACGAAACGCAAGCTGGTCGCCATGATGGAGCGAGCCGCCATCGCCACCGCCGAGTTCCACATCGAGAACAGCTTCGCCGATGGCATTCCCTTCTGGGATACGGGGGCCCCAGGTGTCGCCTCCTTCGGGCGCTACACCAACAAGGCATCGGATCCTTACAACGACGTGGAACCGCTGGATGCCTCTGCCGCGGCCATCAGTGCCCAGGGGTATCTGCGGCTGGGTAACTACCTGTGCAGAAAGGGTGATGAGACCGCTGGTCAGCGATACCGGTCCGCAGGCCTCACCATCGCTGCTGCACTGCTAGAGGAACCGTATCTATCTACCTCAGCCAAACATCAAGGCATCACTCTGCACTCCATCTATCACCGTCCGAACAATTGGGACTACATCCCCCGTGGCAAAAAGAGCCCCTGCGGCGAGTCAGCCATGTGGGGTGATTACCACACCATGGAGTTGGCCCTGTTGGTGAAGCGCGAAGCCGAGGCTGGCCCCTACCCCACGTTCTTCAGCTAAGAGAGAGATTGGTCTCATGAAGATCACGGCGATCAAGACCTTCGTTGCCCGTTTCGGTAATCGGCCGCGGGCGCTGATCAAAGTCGAGACAGACGAAGGCATCTACGGTTGGGGTGAAGCCTATTCGACCGGCCCGGATCTCTCCGTCGAACCCGTCGCGGATTACCTGTTTGAGATGATCGGTGGCGAGGATCCGCGCCGCATCGAATTCATCATGATGAAGCTGGCGCAGCAGTTCCGCTTTCCCCCTGGTGGTGTGGGCCTGCCGGCCATCTCGGCCCTCGATCACGCCCTCTGGGATATCTCCGGGAAAGCTGCGGGACTGCCCGTCTACATGTTGCTCGGTGGACACGTGCGCGACCGGATCCGCGTCTACCGTGGCATCGGCGGACGCGATGGCAAAGAGGCGGCCGATGCCGCTCGCCGGCTCAATGAGGAATACGGTTTCACTGCCTTCAAGACGAGCCCGTACAAGCTGGATCCGGATGCCAGTCGCTGGGGTCAGGTCTGTTCAGAGGCAGCCAAATACTTCGAGGAATTGCGCACGAATACACCCGATGACTGGGAATTCGCCTTCGATCCACACGCTAAGATCTTCGAACCCATCAAGGCCCTGCAGCTGGCCGATGCCCTGGCACCCTATGATCCGATGTTCTATGAGGAACCCCTGCGCCCCGAGAACGTGCCCCAATGGGCGCGTCTACGGGAACAGATGCGAGTGCCACTCGCCACCGGTGAAAGCCTGTATGGCCGATTCGAGTTCCTCGATCTGATCGCTGCCAATGGGGCGGATATCATCCAACCCGACGTCTGCATCTGCGGGGGCCTGCTGGAGATGCGTAAGATCGCCGCCATCGCTGAGGCCCACTACGTGAGCGTGGCCCCTCACAACCCGATGGGTCCCCTGGCAACAGCCGTCAACGTGCACTTCGCCGCCGCAACGCACAATTTCACGATCCTGGAGTATCTGATCCCCACCGAAACAGATTGGGGACAGTGGGTGGACGAACCCTACATGCCCGAGGATGGGTATCTGACACTGCGCCCCGATCGTCCGGGACTGGGCGTGGATGTGAATGAAGATGCCATCACGGACAACGAATACATCCACTGGCAGCGCACCTGCCCCGTGCGGCCCGACGGCGCGACAGGGTACATCTAGACTGTCATGCTGAGAGCTGAACCATCATGCTGACTGTCGACAAGGCCGCCGTCGTCCTCATCGACGTACAGGGCAAACTGGCATCGCTCATGTTCGAGCGCGATCGCCTCTATCAGAACCTGCAGATCCTTCTACAGGGCGCTCGCATCCTCGAATTGCCAATCCTGTGGCTGGAACAGTATCCAAAAGGGCTGGGCCCGACGGTGCCGCAGATCGCCGGAATTCTCGACGGACTGGAGCCCATCGCCAAGACGAGCTTCAGCGCCTGCGGCGAACCCCGGTTCATCGAAGCTCTGGCGGCAACAGGTCGCCGGCAGGCGATCGTGGCCGGCATCGAGAGTCATGTCTGCGTCTACCAGACGACACGCGATCTGCTGGCCAGTGGCCATGAAGTAGAGATCATCGCCGACGCCGTGTCTTCCCGAACCGAGGCCAATTGCCGGCTCGGGCTCAAGCGCATGGAATCGATGGGTGCATCCATGTCGTCTGTCGAGATGTGCTTGTTCGAGTTGCTGCGTGAAGCGGGCAGCGAGCAGTTCAAGCAGATCTCGCGATTGGTTCGCTAGATAGGGCCGTCGCCCACAGTTGACGGCACGGGCGAGCAGTGGTTTCCGCTCCGGGTGTTTTGAAGAACTGTGACATCGGGGTGACGCGAGGCCGGTTCGCTCACTTCATGCCCAGTTTCTTCTCCTCTGACAGCAGAGCGATGGCCTCGGCGAGTCGGCGCGCCCGTGTTTCCTCTCGCTTGGCCGAACTGATCCAGTGGATGAAGTTGCGCCGGTAGGAGGGCGCGAGGGATTCAAAGAACGCCTGCGCCACCGGATGCTGGGCCAGAGCATCAGCCATGAAAGACGGCACCTCGAGGGGTCGGCTCGATACGGCAGGCAGGGCCTCGACGTCTGATGGTATTTTCGCCAGGCCAACCGACGTCATGCGCCCATCATCGGTGAGTTGGCGAACACGCCGCAGATTGGTTGCCGACCACTTCGCGAGATTCGTACGGGGTGTCACCTTGCGTGCATAGCGATCATCATCCAGCCGTTTGATGATGCTGTCGATCCAGCCAAAGCAGAGGGCTTCTTCCACCAACTCGTCGTAGGTGAGCCCCTCCTTACCCGTGTGTTTCTTGTAGAACACGACCCACACTTCTCGGACACTGGAATGATTCTTCCCCAGCCACCGGCGCCAGGCAGCGCGATTCTTGAGTTCCAGCTCGATCACGGTACACGCCCTGCACCTGCGTCACGTCCACACATGGAATCCTCGTTGCCTCGCATCACTGGTTCTCTCATCATCTGATCAGTGTTCCTCTGGTGGAACATCCTGAGCCCGGGGAGGTGGTGTCAACCGTTTGTGCCGGTAGCCGCGTGGGGACGGCGAGCGTAATCTTCTATGGCCTCTTTCACTTGCCGACCAACAGGATGTGAGCATGTCACCATCACTAACCCAGGACCAGATCGATCAATACCACACAGATGGATACCTGATCCTCGAGGATGTAATCGACCAGGCAGAGGTCGAGCAAATTCTTGCCATCTGGCGTGCCGATCCAAGACTGGCAAGAGAGACAAAGGAGAACGCGAACTTTGACGGAGACGAGGGGTTGCACACGCGACTCGTCTACCGGCCAGCATTGGGACCCGATGCCTACAGTGCCCTGGCGCAAAGCCAGCGCATCGTGGGACCACTCGAACAGATCTATTCAAGCCCGATCGATCACTACTACTCGCTCAACATGCGCAAGGATCCAAATACCGGGGGTTGGGCCTGGCACCAGGACTACGGCTATCACTACAAGGAGTTCTTCTATCCGGATTTTGTCAGCGTCATGGTAGCCCTGGATCCAGCGACGCGAGACAATGGCTGCCTGCGGGTGGTGCGTGGCTCCAGTCGACTGGGTCGCCTCGAACACACGGGACTCGGCTCGCAGTTGGCCGCCGATCCACAACGCGTGGAACTGGCCCTGGAACAGATGGAGGAGGTCCATTGCGAACTGTCACCGGGTTCTGCCCTCATCTTCCATGGCAATGCCCTGCACGCCTCCAATGCCAACCACTCCCAGACGGGACGCTGGTCGATGGTCTACGCCTATGTGCCATCGACGAATATCTGGATGCTGCCCGAACCACCACAGATGAATCGGGTCGAGCCTTTCTCGGATTCGCAGCTGCGCGAGGCGATTGCCGCGCACGCTGACGAACTGAATCTGGCCAGCGCTTGAACGTCATCCTCTTTGCCGAAGGGGAGTTGGCTACGCCCCTGCCACGTCAGGATCCACGCGCGGCTCATATCGTGGAAGTGCTCGGATTCGGCATAGGCGACACACTCGACGTGGGCCTCATCAATGGACCCATGGGCAAGGCGAGGATCACGGCTGTTGATGAACGGGAGATGGGGCTGGCTTTTGAGTTCACCCAGGTGACCGAGGCGCTGCATCCCGTGTCGATGATCATCGGTCTGCCCCGGCCCCCGAGTTGCCGGCGCATGCTCAAGGATCTGACCACCCTCGGCGTCGGTGAGTTGCACTTCACCGCCACCGACAAGGGAGAACAATCGTATCTGAAGAGTCGACTATGGGCCGGTGGTGAATACGAGCGCCTGCTGCTGGAGGGTGCCCAGCAGGCCTTCAGTACCCGGTTGCCGGAGGTTCGACTGCACGACTCGGTGGCAGCCTGCCTTGAGTCGCTGACGGGCGCAACGGACCGGCTGGCCCTGGATAACTACGAGGCCACCCACTCTCTGCGATCCTACGAACCGGTGGCGAAACACTGCACACTGGCCGTCGGTTCAGAGCGTGGCTGGTCCGCCGCTGAGCGCGACCTTCTGCGGGACCAGAGCTTTGAGCTGATGCACATGGGTCCCAGAGTGCTGAAGACGGAGACCGCCTGCATTGCGGGACTCGCCATCGTGTTGGAAAAGCTCCGCGTGTTCTAGTGCCCTGTTAAGGAGTCAGCCTTGTGAAATTCGGGCGTATGAGATCCGCAGGATCTCCGGCGCCTGGCTCACAAGGCGCGCGACCGATGTGGGTCAGTGGGACCCATCGAGGGAGCGCAACACGGTGAGCCAGGATGGATCGGCGGCCGAATACAAGGATTACTTCTTAACAGGGCACTATCCGCGGTGCCGAGGTCCGGCGTCAGGTGCTACAGATGCCTTGCAACCACGCACTGTGCCCCTCAGCCAAAGAGCTCCTGGTAGCGACGATCGAATTCCTCAGACTCGTCATCCAGTCCCCGCTCGAGGCGGACACCGGGTAGAAATCCTGGTAGCTTTCCGGCGAGGAACTCTTCGCGATAGCTGCCATTCGGGTAGTGGCTCTGCCGACCATCGGGCCAGTGAATCGTGTGGATTTCGCGCGGTGCCGGGCGCTTGAAGTCGTCGGCCACGCGGAAACCTTCGATCGCATCCCAGTCGAGATCAACACCCAGACCCGGCGCATCCGGCACCTGCAGGTGTCCGCCGGTCACCTCGAATTCCTTGAGCAAGGTGTGACTGTAGATGTTGATGCAGGGAATCGCCGGCCAACGGGCCTGCGTGAGGACGGCGCCCAGATGAGCGGCAAAGGTCGTCGTCAGGCCCGTGCCCACCATTTGCAGCCAGAAGGGCATCTTCGCCTGACCGGCGATCGTCCCCTGGCTCATGACCGTGGTGGCGCCGCCGCCGATCACAAATCCATCACAGACCCCCTCGCTGATGGCCGTCATGACCGGCGGAGACCCGAAATGCATGGCAATGGGGCTGACGATCTTCCGTCGCAACGCCGCATTGCCGGCCACATCATCCTGCGGGATCGGTGATTCGAGAATGGCCAGGACGGGAAAGGTCTCTTCGAGGCGTCGCAACAAGGGCGCCGCCTGATCGACACCGAGCAACAGACCATTGAAGTCGGCATCGAGCTGAAAGTGATTGGATGTGGCTTCACTCACCGCTTCGAGCTGGTCTTCGATATCGAACCAGGGGCGCGCCTTCACCTTCATCGTCGTGAAGCCATTCGCCTCGGCCGCCGTCGCCTCGGCCGCCCACAGTCGGGGTGCCATGTCCTGTGCCCACCACGACACAGGGACCGCCTCACGATGCTGTACACCAAGCAATCGGTGGATCGGCACCTGGGCCGTCTGCCCCACGGCGTCGAAGATGGCCATCTGCAGTCCGG
This sequence comes from Gemmatimonadota bacterium, assembly GCA_018673255.1. Next base: position 10,490 of record JABHDC010000261.1, on the reverse strand, counting down.
CACCAAGAGAATCCTGCCACATCAATTCCATGGCATTGTCGCCGACGTGGGACGTGGCACCATCATCTTCGATCCGGCCCCAGGTGTAGTTGTCGAGGGTCTCCCCCACGCCGATGGCACCGGAGGCGAGGGTGACCCGATACAGATCCACGACGGACCAGCCCGGCACGCGGATGTCCACGGTGTGAGCACAGCGCTCGTGGAAAGGCACATTGAGGCGCCATCGTTCGATGTTCGTGATCGTAAAATCCGATGTGCTCGTCATCGCGTCATTCGTCCGGCTGGGGTACAGAGAAAAGCGGCCTCAAACCGATCTGGTTCGAGGCCGCTAAGATGGTATCTGCGATGCCCGTGCGCCATTCAGCACACGATCGCGAATTCTCCAACTGGATTCCCTGCTGACCTACTTCGCCATGCGACGCAGGACAGTCTGCAGGATCCCGCCGTTGCGGTAGTATTCGAGTTCCACTGGGGTGTCGATCCGACACACGGCGGTGAAACTGGTCTCCTCACTCCCGGTCCGGGCCGTGACACGAACATCCTGACCTGCCTGCAGAGAGTCATCGATATCGATGTCGAAGACCTCCTCACCAGTCAGACCAAGCGAATCACGCGTTTCTCCATCGATGAACTGCAGCGGCAGGACACCCATACCGATCAGATTCGAGCGATGGATCCGTTCGTAGCTCTCTGCGATGACAGCCTTCACACCCTGCAGGAATGGCCCCTTGCCGGCCCAGTCACGACTGGAACCGGTGCCGTATTCGGCACCCGCCAGAATGACCGACGGTACACCATCGTTCATGTACCTCTCGGCTGCATCGTAGATCGTCATCTGCTCGTCTGAGGGCATGTGACGCGTCACACCGCCTTCGACGCCGGGAACCAGTTCATTGCGGATCCGGATGTTGGCGAAGGTGCCGCGAACCATGACCTCGTGGTTGCCGCGGCGTGAACCGTAACTGTTCCAGTCGGTGCGATCGACACCATGGGCCTCAAGATATCTGGCTGCCGGCGAATCCTTGGCAATGGAACCTGCCGGCGAGATGTGATCGGTGGTGACACTGTTGGCCAGTCGTGCCAGCACGCGAGCCCCCTCGATCTTGCCAATGGTGCCAACTTCGGGGCTCAATCCCTCGAAGAACGTGGGCCGACGGATGTAGGTGCTGTCCTGGTCCCAGGTATATCGCTCGCCCTCTGCGACGGGAATCTGATTCCACATCTCGTTGCTGGAAAAGACATTCCCGTACTCTTCCTCGAACATCTTCGGTTGCACGGACTTGGCGATCTCTGCACGGATCTCATCCTGCGAGGGCCAGATGTCGCGCAGGAAAACATCGCCATCGGGGCCTGTACCGATCGGCTCGTTCTCGAAATCAACATCCGCTCGACCCGCCAGGGCGAAGGCGACAACCAGAGGAGGCGAAGCCAGATAATTTGCCCGCGTCTGGGGATGCACGCGGCCCTCAAAGTTCCGATTCCCCGACAGGACCGAACACACGACCAGGTCGTGGTCGGCGATCGCCGCTTCGATACTCTCATGCAAGGGACCCGAGTTGCCGATGCAGGTCGTGCAGCCATACCCGACCGTGTGAAAACCGAGAGCCTCCAGGTCGCCGACCAGGCCAGCCGCTTCCAGATAACGGGTGACGACCCGTGATCCGGGGGCCAGACTCGTCTTCACGTAGCTCGGTACGCTCAAACCCTTGGCCACGGCATTGCGGGCGAGCATGCCCGCCCCGAGCATGACGGAGGGATTGCTCGTATTGGTACAGGACGTGATCGCCGCCAGTACGACGGCACCCTCCGGCAGTTGCGCCTTGCCCTTGTCGCCCAGATCAACCTCTACCGTACGGCCATCATCGGCACGGCCAAGGGTCTCGGTCAGCGTGGTCTTGAAGGACGGCTTCATGTTCCGCAAAGAGACCCGATCCTGGGGCCGCGTCGGACCCGCGAGACTGGGTTCGACGGTGGACATGTCGAGACCCAGTGTCTCGGAAAACACCGGATCCGGTGTATCGGCGGAATAGAGCATGCCCTGCGCCTTCATGTAGGCACGCACACGTTCGATGACGGCAGGCTTGCGGCCTGTCTGCTGCATGTAGGCGAGGGTCTCTTCATCGACGGGGAAGATGCCGATCGTGGCACCGTATTCGGGCGCCATGTTGGCGATCGTCGCACGATCAGCAAGACTGAGTTTTCCCAGACCCGGGCCGTAGAATTCGACGAATTTTCCGACCACACCGTGCTGCCGCAGTTTCTCAGTTACGGTCAGCACGAGATCCGTCGCCGTTGTGCCCGGTGGCAATTCGCCATCGAGACGGAAGCCAACCACGTGAGGCAACAACATGTAGATCGGCTGACCAAGCATCACGGCCTCGGCCTCGATGCCACCAACACCCCAACCCACCACGCCCAGTCCATTGATCATGGTCGTATGGCTGTCGGTACCGACGAGACTGTCGGGCAACCATTCCTCACCATCGGCGGTGCTCTTGGCCTGCACGCACGAGGCCAGATACTCCAGATTCACCTGGTGAACGATGCCATTGGCCGGTGGCACAACACTGAAATTGTCGAAGGCTTCCTGGCCCCAGCGCAGAAATTCATAACGCTCTCGATTGCGCGAAAACTCGCGTTCGGAGTTGAGTTCCAGCGCCTTGGCCATACCCGCATAGTCGACCTGCACCGAGTGATCGATGACCAGATCCACGGGAATGAGCGGATTGACCTTATTCGGATCACCACCCAGTTCCACCATGGCGTCGCGCATGGCCGCCAGATCGACGACGGCGGGCACACCGGTGAAGTCCTGCATGACGACGCGTGCCGGCTTGAAGGGGATCTCTTCCTTGCCGGCGCTCTCGGGGCTCCAGCGGGCGATGCGCTCGACGTCTTCTCGAGAGATCTCAAATCCGTCACACTGCCGCAGGGCAGCTTCCAGAAGGATGCGGATCGAAAATGGCAGTCGCGAAACCTCGGCGATGCCGTCTTCTTCCAGTTTCTGGATGCGGTAGATCGTGCCCGAGCCTGCCGGGCCAGCGTCGATCGTCGTGCGCGCCCCAAAGATGTCGTTGTCAGCCATGAGAATCCTGTCGAAGATCGATGTGATAAGAATCAGTTGAAGTAGAGAGTCGGGGCCGGCAAGTCGGGTGTCAAGGTTCGACGCCGGACAGCTAACTCACTGTGGGGCAACCCCAAAGACAGACCGCATGGCCTCAAATTCCGGCGTCTGAACCTGTCCTTCACAGGCCAGCTCCGCCAACGCCCGACCGGTCACGGGACCGAACTTGAAGCCGTGCCCGGAGAACCCGGCACCGATGACGATCCGTTCATCTTCTCGATGCCGATCGATGAGGAAGTCCTCTGTCGCCGTATTGGTATAGTGGCAGTGTTCGGCGCCGAGGAAGGCCTCGACGGGTGGTACGAATTCAGTGTCCAGGAATTGCCGCAGTTCGGCCACGGCCGTCTCGGCAATCTTTTCAGAGATCTGGTCAGGGTCCTCATCCAAGTCATGGGTGACATGGCGGGCCAGCTTGATCCCGTCACGACCGAAACTCGGGAGTCCGTAGAACTTCTTGTCCTGGTCGGTGCCGAGATTCCCCCAGACGGGCCAGCGGCCGACACCGAAATCCTGGCTGGCGCCCTGCAACCGGAAGTACCCAACAGTCTGGCGGGCAACCTTGAGCCGTGGTGCGAGCCAGGGGAGCAACTTCGCCGTCCACGGTCCGGCTGTGACGATGAGCCGTTCGGTCATCAATGCCCTTGAATTCCCATCCTCATCGATTGTGACCACGCGGATCCCAGAGGAGAGCGGCTCGATATCGACAACGCGTGAGCCCGTGTGGAAAACCGCACCTCGTCGCTCAGCGTCGGTCGCCAGACCGGCCATCGTCCGTGCCGCTGCAATCACACCGGATGTCCGATCATGGACCGCGCCAGCCGCGGTGGGGAAGCGGAACATGGGGAACTGCCGGCGCGCCTGATTCACGTCCAGCACCTCGCAGTCTACGCCTACACTGGTGACAGCCTGCGCATACTGCTCGAAGCGCCCACCGGCCGGGCCGAAGAAGCACCCATCATTCGGATGGATCAGCCGTTCACCGATGGCCGCCTCCAGTCGAGGCCACTCCTGTGTGTGTGCCACCTGCATCAGACGCACGTAGGCGGCATCGACATAGGCGGAGCGGGTAATGCGGGAGTGCGAGTGTGAACTGCCGCGCGAGTGGCCGAGGTCGAAACGTTCAATCATGCCAACTCGACCGACGCCGCGTTCGAGCAGATGGAACAGGGCACACCGACCGTTGATGCCGGCCCCGATGACGAGCACGTCGTAGATAGAATCACTCACTCAGGACCTCTGTCTTGAGAGCCATCACTGGAGACCGTTGACCCGGGTTCCGGTCACCCCTAGCCTAACAACGCAACTGGAATGTCATCACAAAAGGAACCACCGGATGAAGAAGAAGCGACCAGGATCTGAGCGGCAGACCCCTGCCCAAGAGAGTGAACCATCGTTGGTGCAGCGATTCCTGCCAAGCCCCTGGTTTCCGGTCGCGATCTTTGCCTTGGTGAGTTTGGTCTACTTCGGTGAATTCATCGTCAGTGACAAGATCGTCTACGGTGTCGACGTTGGGACCGACTACCATCTCGGCAAGGGGTCCGTCGGCGAGAAACTTTCCGAGCTCTCGCAGCCGCTTTGGAACCATGATCTCGGTGGTTACCCAGAAGCCAATGGACTGCGCTGGCGCTATTTCCCGACGTATGTGTCCTATCTGTTCACCACGCACCACCGGCACCTCGGCTGGCGCTACGTCTGCTCTCTGTTCCTGGCAGGATGGGGCACATTCCTCTTTCTGAGGGCGTTGCGGGTCGGCAGACTACCGGCAATCTGGGGTGGTATCGCTTACATGTCGGCCCCGGCCTTTCTGTCTTTCACACTTGCTGGCCATCACGCCAAGATGATGGTCATCGCCTTGTTCCCCTACATGTGCTGGGCCCTGCTGTGTGGGATGCGCAAGGGACGGGCCGCGTTCTTTCTCGCGCTGGGGACACTCATCGGCCTGGGTATCTATACGCCTCACCTGCAGCTGTTGTACTACACCCTGTGGGGTCTTGGCGTTTTGTTCTTGTTCCTGCTGTACGAGCAATACAAGCAGTCGCTGCCTCCCCCGCAGATCGCGCTGAGGACCGCCTTGTTTGCAGGGGCGGTTCTGCTCGGGCTGGGACTGGGCTCAGAAGGATTGTGGCCATCCTACCTGCACGCCAAGACCCAGTCGAAACGAGCCGTCAGTGACGATGGTCAGGCCCGCTCGTCGGAGGATCGCCTGGAATTTGCCCGCAGCTGGTCTCTGCACCCGGAAGAAGCCGCGTCGCTGGTGGTGCCCGAATTTGGCGGCTTCTACGATCCGGCCCAGAACACGAACCACTACTGGGGTCGCAATGCTTTTAAGCTGAATTCTGAGTATTTCGGTATCGTCGTCCTGTTTCTGGCCGGTCTCTTCCTGCCAGATATTCGGCGGAATCGCATCGCGGCGGCCATGGCCACGCTGTTCCTGCTGGCCCTCTTCTACACCCTTGGGCCTCATACACCCCTGCACTGGATCGTCTTCCATCTCGTACCCGGGGCCAGCGTATTGCGAACCCCCGGCATGGCGGCCTTCCTGTTCGTCTTCCCCGCCTGCGTCCTGGCAGCCATGTCACTGGACCGCGCCCTGTCGGGTGCAACTGAGGGACTCACGGCCCTGTCGTCGAGGCGGATCGCCATCACCGGGGGCATCCTGTGCGGGACCGCATTCCTGCTGGGTCTGGCCCCCGACGTCGTAACCGGGATCTGGACGAGTCTCCTATATCCGGATATGGATCCCACCAAAGGTGCTGTCCTTGCCAGCAGTCTCGAGTGGATCGGCCAGGGCGCCATGTTGACGGCATTGATCTGTGCCATTGCCGTTTCACTGCTCTATTGGCAGACCACCCGGAAGATGGCCACCGGTGTCATCGTGGTGGCGCTGTGCGTCCTCACCATCGGTGACGGCTGGCGGATTTCGCGACGTTTCCTGCGCTATGAGGATCCAGCACAACAGACGGACATCCGCCGCGAGAATCAGAGTGCCCTTCGCTTCCTGCAGAAACAGGAAGCCCTGGGCAGGGTCTACGAGATTCCCAGTTACACCCTCTACGAGCAACCCGGTTACCACCTGTTCGACGTGCCCACAGTCGGCGGATTCCACGACTTCACGATCAGGCGATACGATCACGTCCTGCGGGAATTGGTTCGTGTGGAATCGATGCTGGCGGCTCGGTATCTGAAGGGGGAGACGATCCCCTATTCGACGGCCGACCTGCTGGCCTCGATCCGGCCTCTGCTGAATCTGCTGGCCGTGCAGTATCTGGTGGTGCCCTCGGCCATCGATCCAGCCGGGTGGGGTTTCGACAAGGCCCTGACCTCGGACCGCGTCAGCCTGCTGTCGAATGACACGGCGCTGCCATGGTGTTATGCGGTCCCGGCCCATCAGGTCGTGACAGATGAGAATGAGCTGCTGCAAATGCTGCGGGAAGGCCGCGTCGATCTGCGTTCAACGGTATTGCTGGAACAGGAACCGCCCAACACCGCATCCTCACCATCACTGGATGCACAGGTCGAGCTGCTGGAGCGCAATGCTCATGATGGCGTGTTCCGCTTCAGGGTGAAATCCACGCAGCCATCCTGGCTCGTCCTGTCGGAGAACTTCTATCCAGACTGGCGGGCCCGTATCGATGGTGAGCCCACCCAGATCCACCGTGCCAACTACATCTGGCAGGCGGTGCAAGTCGACGCAGGTGAGCACGTCGTGGAATTCCGTTTTGAATCGGCGGTCCTGCGCTGGTCACGGGCGGCCAGTCTTGCTTCGGCGCTGTTCATTCTGGTTGGCGCCGTGATCTTGTGGGTCCGTCGGACGCGGACGGCCACATCGACCACATCTGAGGTCGAGCCGTCATAGGGCCCGCTCGACCCGCGTGTGATCGAACGACATTCCAACCTCTCAGAACCGCAAAGAGCCCCTTACCGACAGGGATGTGGTAGGGGGCTCTTGTGCTTTGACCGGCTGGCGAAACGCTGGCTGGTCAGGTGACAGCACTTGTGAGTCGCTCTTGAGCACTCACGTCAAGGAAAGAGCCGCATGAAGACCCTGTCAAGAATCATTCCTATTATAAAGATGATTTAATCATACGTATTATGTCCGTATTATTCCTTGGAATGGACACTCTTCAGTCCTATTATGCCTCCATTGCCGAGTTCGCATTGCTTTCTTGGCGCAAATGCACCCTGAACCGCCTGATTTGACGCGGAGACTCAAGTGCCGAAAAAGTCAGATTTGCCCAATCGAATCATTTCACTGCTCAAACGACGGCCGGATACGCGACGAAACGAAATCCACGACGCGCTGGGCGTAACCTATCAGTCGGTGCAGAAGCATCTCAGGCGATTGGAAGACGAAGGCGTCCTGCGACCGATCATGCTCGTGCGCCCTCCCGACGATGCCCGGCGCTACAAGTTCTGGGTCTTCATCGACAGTGAGTTTTCAGCGGATGCATCTGAACGCAATGCCGACTTCCAGGCCCAGTTGTGCGACGAGATCGCTCGAGAGTTGATTGCGCAGAATGAATTCACTCAGGGGATCATCTACGACGACTGCCAGATCCTGCTGGGTGCGGAATCTGACATCGTGCTCACCATGTACGCAGAGCGGCCGGAGGATGTGACCAGTTTCGTCACCCGCGTTCTACGATCGCACCCATTGGTGAAGTCCACCAGCACGGGCTGGTCAGTGTCATCGGGTGAGGAGCAGGGAGAGATCGCGGCCCTGGTGCGTGCTGCAGAATTCCGCCGCGTGCCCGAAGCACCCGTTCCAGACGCCTGAATCTGCTACGCCCTAGACGAAGACTTCGTCGATCACCTGACGGCACAGTTGGACCCAGCGGCCGATCCTCGCCGGGTCACCTTCGACCGTTTCCACGTCCTTCAGTGTGATGTCGACACAGCAGTCTCTGCAGGCCGTCAGATCGGCGCGCAGGAGATCCAGTACACGATTCTCGTCGAGTCCATAGCCGACCATGTCCGTTGGACTGGGTCGGTAGCTGAAGACGTAGTCGCCGCCAATCTGCTGGGCACACCGGGTGACATCCGCCATCGGTGACACCGCGATCCGCCGCAGATTCGGCACCTTCCGAAGCATGTCGATCTTCTCACTCAGATCTTCGCAGCAACCGTAGGCGACCAGGCCGAAGGGTTCCATGATCGGCATCTGGTGTCGCAGCAGAAACTCCTCATGCATCGCCGGCGACACGCCGGTGAACTCCTGGGCTGCGGTGAAACACCACAATTGATCGCGCGTCACACCTCGCTGGTTGGCCTGCGGATCGGGCAACTCCTGCGAATAAGCCATGGCCTGGTTGTAGTGATCGCTCAAACCCCAGTCACCGGCGGTTTCGGCCTGCTGCTGTGCCCGTTGCACCCCCTCGGACATGAAGCCAAGCAGATCGTGCAGCCACTGAGGCTGATCGAGCATGTCTACCATGAAGTGTTCGATGCCACGCAGGTAACCCAAATCCGTTGACAGATCAGCCGACCACGTCCAATAGGCCGGACCTCGATCGATGTCGAGGGTGATCAGATCACCGAAGAGATCTTCGACCCGGGCCACTTTCTGAGCCGTAGCCACCTCATCGATCTCATGGCGTGGCGCATGCAGGCGCTCCATATCGCCGGGCTCACGGATGGGATAGTCGACCTTGAAGGAGCCACGCGTTTCCGTACGATGTCGATCAGCCGTGACGCCCCAACCACTGCACAAGTGCTCGGCCCGCACGGTGAGCCAGGGCTCGAAGATCGAGTCGTCGCCCAGGCCATCCCAGAACAGGTGGCGCAGCAGGAAGTCTTCGTAGTGCCGGTGCAGCGCGTCTTCACACTGCAACCGCGCCGCCGGCATCTCGTGCCATGCAAAGGCGCGGATATAGATCGGTGGACGTGTCGCCTGCAGTGAATTGTGTCGGCGCCAGAGATCCCGGCGCGCATCCTGATCGGGCCGCTGGCTCACCTCGACGTAGCGGTGCACCAGGTCGCGCAGGTAGGTTCGCTCATCCATCGATCGGTACCTTTCCACTCAAACGGGGTCTACCCCCATCCTACCCCACCTGGCGTCGGCCCCGCAACTGTCAACGCTGGATCACGGGCAGGATGACGCGCGATGGCTGCTGTTGGCCGTGATGGATCCTCGTCGTCGCCGGCACGAGCGTCACCTCTGCCAGATCGTTACCACCCGTATTGTGATTGCGATCGTGATTCGGGAAGTCGCTGCTGGTCACCTCGACGCGGATCCGATGACCGACGGCGAAATGGCATGCCGTGGGCCCAAGCTCAACTGCCACGTCCACCGTCTGGCCCGGCGGCACGAGGTCATCCTGATCCAGCCCGTGGCGATGCCGCAGACGCACCATGCCGTAGCAGATCTCCAGTGCCGGCCCGGCACCCGCCTCATCTTCGGGAGATTCATCTACGAGACGCACGAAGACGTCGGTGTCCGCTGCCGTGGTGGAGACATGCAGAATCGCGCGCGGCGTGCCGGCAATGTCGAGAGCGGCGGCCAGAGGGGCACTCCGGTAGACGAGGATGTCGTCCCGGTGGTCGAGTTTGCGGCGGTCGGCCGGACCGGTGAACCACGCTTTCCCCCACAGGGTGGGTACCGGGTTCAGGGGGTCGTAGTCGAAGGCGTCCGCACCAGCTGCCTGTGGGCCATCCCTGTGCAACCTACCCGAGCCTGTCGATCGCGCTGCATCCCCATGGCTTCCCAGGTGCCAGTCGGTGTCCGTCGCTTGCTCGGGCGGCCAGGTCGAGGCAGCATGCCAGCGTTGTTCTCCCATGGCGAAGTAGCGGACGGCAGGCTCCATCTCGGTACCCGTCGCCTGATCCCTGAGCCAGTGATCGAACCAACGGATGATGAGATCAGGCAGATCGACCTGCGCCTGCGGCCCAAAATCGATGTCGCCACATTTTCGTTGCCCGAGCCCGGGATGATTCCACGGCCCGATGACGAGTCGCGTACCTGTGCGTGCCTGTTCGCTGCCACCATTCTCCTGCATCAGCCGCAGGTGATGGACCGTGTCGTTGCAGTGATCGTACCAGCCACTGAAGTCGAGATTCGGGACCTCCACCTGGGCGTGAATCTCATCCATCTTCCACGCCTGCCGATTCGGATGCTCAAGCCAGTCACGGGCGTAAGATGCCAGGCCCGGAGGGAAGTGTCGGCACACCTCGATCCATGGCAGGGCGCCGATCCAATGTCCCTCGCCCTCGATTCCCTCATCCCACATGGCACGTGCCTGCTCGGGGGTGTGCGGTGGATCCCAACCAGCACGACGGCGCAGGTCAGGGGCGATCGTCGTGAGCCACCACTTGATGCGCCGGCCGGGCCGAAATCCGCCGGGCCAGTCGACGGCCGTCAGTTCGCGGG
>JABHDC010000260.1 GCA_018673255.1 Gemmatimonadota bacterium | reverse complement strand
CGAGGTGGTCGAGACGACCGCAGGGCCGGGCCACCGCAGGGACGTGGACGCTGGCGAGCCAATGACGCATCACGCCGTTTCAGATAGGCACCCAGTTCCTCGTAGATCTCTCGGAGTTGGTCAGGTTCGGTCTCGTCGTAGTCGGCCAGATGGGACAGGGGCAGCCACTGTACGGCACGCAGGCCCGGCCGGATTGGGAATTCGACTTCGGCCTTGATGCGATCTCCTTCGAAGCCCAGCAAGCGTACGTAGCACGCCGTGCGAAAACGCTCGTAGTCGACGACACAGCAGCGATAGCCACGGGCACCCAGGGCACGAATACCGGTGACAATCTCCTCCACCGTCTCACGACGATGGTCACGTCGCGCCTCCACAAGCTGCTCGCGCAACTGTCGAATCGCCCCCTGGGGTCGATGCGGAGTCAAGGTGATTCCCGCACGGTGTCCGCCACACCATCGACTTGATCCTCTACCCGATCCTCTTCACCGACCAACACATCGAAGGCGTCGGCCCGCGTCTCACGGCTCCCCTGACCGGTGACGGCTTTCAATGGATTGGCACTCAATTCTCGCAGCGACTGCGACGTCTGATGCAGATTGCTGAGGGTGGAATCGATCTCCCCCTCCTTGCGGACCATCAGCCCGTCGACGCGCTGCAGCACAGACTCCAGATGCTCGGCCACCTGCTGTAGGGACTGGATCGCGTCATGGATCTCGGCATCCGACGAAGCCACGAGCGTATCGGTGCGTGACAGGATCACAGCGACCTGCGCCATGCTTCTCTCGACACTCTCCAGTGACCGCTTCAGGGCCGGCTGTAGATCCGCGACAAGGGAGCGGCTCGTGTGCATCAGAGAGTCGGTACTCTGACCGACAATGACCATCTGGTCGGCGATCCGCGAGACATCACGATTCAGTTCGGTGAGTCGGTCACCAATCCCCGCATCACGTAGCGATGCTCCGGCACCACCCAGTTTCGTGGCCGCCTCGGTCAGCCGGGCGATGAGGGTCTTCATCCCCGCATCGCTCTGCCCCTGAAGATGACTGCCAGGCGGCAGGGGGATGTCGGTGGGCGTCTCGGGTGGGACCAATTCGATGAAGGCTTCACCTACCAGGCCCGATCCGCGAATCTCAGCCGTCGTCCCCTGGAGGACGGGTACCCCCTTGGTTACGCCCATCTCGACGAGGAAATAGGCCTCACCTGCCTTCGGTATGGGCTGGAACTCGATGCCGTCCACCTGCCCCACCGTATAACCGCGCAGCTTCACCTGCGTCGACTCGGAGATGTTACCCAGGGCATCAAATTCGGCGATCAGGGAATAACGTTCCGGCCCCGACCGCAATTCGATCAGCAACCATCCGAAACCAATGCAGACGACGACGACGAACAGTCCCACCAGGACGTGGCCGAGGGAACTCTCGTGCAGACGTTTCTCGCCAGGATCAGGCATGGTCCACCACCGGCGGCGTCACGGTTGTGTGCAGCAGGCCGGATAGACGAGGGTCTGTGGAAGTCTCGATCGCCACCCGATTCCCTATCTCGACCAACGTCCCCTGGTCCAGCAGGATGTAGCGGTCGCCATGGTCGAGATAGCGAGAAGGGTCGGCTGTCGTCACCACGCGTGTCGGCGTAGTGACCCTCTCGACCTCCGGTAAGGCATCGGCAAACAAGGGGGCACCAAAGGCGTGTTCGCACAACCGTCGAGCCGACATCGGCGGCAGGCCACTGGCCGGATCGTCAAGCAGTAGCAGGAAGGGATCGGCAACCATGGCCCGGGCCAGGGCGACATACACGCGCTGCTCGTGAGCCAGCGCCACGGGACGCAGTCCGGCAGCGCCCAGATGGCTGAGTCCGAAGCGATCCAGCAATTGATCGCAGCGGCGATCTGCCAGACCGCTGTCTGAAAGGGCTTCACCATAGTGATACTGGATCGGCAGGGAGATATTCCGCCGGACGTCCATATTCTCGATCAGCCCCCCCCCCTGCATGACGAAGCCAATTCGGCGACGAAGATGCTGCAGGTGAATGCCGGTCAGATCGAACACATTCTGCCCGGCGACGATGACGTCACCTGTGCATGAAACAGGAATATCTCCCATTCCAGGAAGGGCCAGAAGGAGTCTCAATACGAAGGACTTGCCGCAGCCGGGTGCCCCGGTCACGACCAGAGTTTCCCCTGCATCCACACGCAGATTGGCCCCATCCAGGAAACGTCGCCCTTCGACATCGAGGGTGACGTCGCGCAACTCGATCAACGGCGAAGCGGTCAAATCGATCATGCGATGGGATCCATCAGATCCAATAGAAGAGCGCCGAAATCACGGCGCTGGATACAAACACGAAGAACATGGCCTGGATCACACCCGTTCGCGCCACCATCGGCACCTCGAAGGGTGCGCGCCGTGCTCGCAACCCGTGGTAACAGGAGAACAGGCTGATCACGAGACCGAAGAGAATCCCCTTGCTGAGGCTGATGTAGAGATCCAGTGGTTCGAGTGTGTCAACAATCGTCTGCAGGTACATCGAGAAGGGCATGGTCAGGCGGATACTGGCTACGAGAAAGCCCCCCACCAGAGCGATCACATCGAATACGACGACCATGCAGAAGACGGCGATCATCGATCCCAGAACACGGGGCGCGATCAGGTAGTGGAAGACATCGATCCCCATCGCTTCCAGGGCTTCCACCTGCCCCGTAATGCGGTTGGTCGCCATCTCCGCCGCCATCGCCGTGCCCGACCTCGTGATCACGACCATGGCCGTGACAATCGGACCCAGTTCGCGCACGATGACGATGACGAGGATCTTGCCGATCAGGCCCGCGGCCCCCACCTCCTGAAGCTGCGGCAGTGCCTGGACGATCACGGTCGATCCCAGCAGGAGTGACAGCAGCACCAGGAATGGCAGTGCTTCCACGCCGGTGAAATAGACCTGCTGCATGGTCACGCGTGCCGCCGCACGGAAGCCCTGTTGGCCGAGAAATCGGCTCAGGGCTGCCAAAGAGCCCAGCGAAAATCGGAACAGACGCCAAGCATCAACGACGAAGGCCTCGGCGTGTTGGCCAAGAGCCTGCAGCGGTACCAGCAGCACCCCCATCAGCTGCCCTTTCCTCGGGTCGCTGTCCAGCAATTCAGGTGCAGCGACGGTTGGTCAGATCCGCTAGAAGCGGATGACGACACCGACACTCAACTCACTGTGCTGTACAGTCTTCTCCTTGACAGATGCAGGAATCTCGATGCCAGTTTCCTCTTCGATCCGACTCTGGACAAGGCTCTGCACCGACAAGACCTGATACTGGCGCACGTCGAAGCGGGCATCCATGCGATCACTGAGGGCATAACGCACGCCGGCACCATAGGAGAAGGCCGAATTCGTCTGCAGATCAGAGATCGCCGCCAATGCTTCGGTGGCAGCAGCGTCTGAGTCACCAGGAATATCGGCCGACGTCGTGGTGATGGCGCCGAAACCCACGCCGATAAAAGGCATGACCTCACCCACAGGGATGTTCACCAGGATACGACCTTCGTAGAAGATGGCCGTCACCGACTCGCCAGCCGAGGTGCGTTCGGGGCGGGCAACCATCAGGGACGTTTCTCCACCGAAGACACCACTCGACTTCCCCCAGCGCAGACCCACACCGAGGCTGTTCTCGAGATCAGCTTCCTCATCGAAGGTGACAGAGCCGACGAAGGCACTGACGTCGGCATGGCTGGCATTCGGGGCACAGGCGAGAATGGCAATGGCCAGAACGGCCAACACCTGGTGCAACTGGATCGATCGCATATCGGAATAACTCCTTGTAGACGCTGTAGTTGGGCATGATTGGACAGATTCCTGAAACATAACCCCACCGCGACAGGATCCGCAACCATTTGCCAGCGACCTGCACGGCGCTGGCATGGGGGAAAATGCCCGTCTCAGATATGATGCAATGGCGGCACATGCAGCGGCAGGGGCAGCAGGGCTGACCACGGGCCGATGATGTCCTTTCCAACACTGGATGCAAGGCCCGTCGTCGCCAGAGGGCGCGATCCGAACAGCCACTGTACCGCCTGAGTGGAAGTCAGGGCCAGTCGCCGACGACGTGCCCCCCCACCAGGCAACACCGCCATCTGATTCAGGTCAGTCAATTCCAGTCGCAGGTCAGGCAACCTCACTCCCCTCACTCGACGCAGACGCCGCATTTCCGGCTCGATCTGGCTCACCAGGCCAGGCAGATCCAGTATGCGGATCATCATGTCATCGTCTGTGCTCCATGAGGCGGCCCACGGGTCGAACAGGGCGGACTCTTCGGTATTCGGGCCGGCCAGGGCCGTCAGTTGTGGCCGCCGAAATCGGGCCATCAGACAACGAAGGCCGGAAATCACCAACTCCGGATCGCCGAGGGCGGCATCGATCGTCTCGTATGGCCGGGGCCGGCGCTGCGGGCCACTCAGGCAGAGACAGGCGAAACGTTTCCCCTCGCGGATCACCCAGGCCTCACGGCCCACGCGGTGGTAGAGCGGGGCCACGTCACCGGTGGCGTGCTCCACACCATAGGCACGGCCCGCATCCAGATCGTGCAACCTGCGTCTTGTTGCAGCGTCATCGGGATCAAAACGTTCCAGGCTCAGGCTGCGCTCGGCAGGCGTTGGCGCCCCCAGCATCCGGCTGGTGAGCGTGTAACGATGCCGGATTCCCCCATTCTCCCAACCGAACCAACCGTATCGCTGACGATCACCACCCAGGATACTGATCACGTGGCCCGCCTCACGCATGCGGACCAGGGCGTCCTCCAACAGGCGTGTCATGATCCCCTCCCCGCGGCGGTCAGGGTCTGCCCCCACGATACCGATTCCACTGGCGCTCACCGTGGCGGCTCCCAGTCGCAGCTTCATCGGATGCATCCCCACACAGCCGACCAGAGCATCAGCTGCCGCCGCGTCACGCAGCAGCAGCAGGCGTCGAGCGAAGGCGGCGGTCTCCCGGTATACGTGCGGATACTGTCGCTGCAAGATTCGACGGCCACGCTGTCCCGGGCGGAAGACCCGGTCCGTGAATGCCATCGCTTCGTCGAATTCTTCCAGGCGGGCGATCCGCGGTGTGGTGAACTGTGCCATGGGTGCTGTCACTCCGATACGTCGTGGACGGAACGTTCGCGTACAGGCAACTCCACACAGGAGGCCCGCTCCGGATCGTGGAAAAGTCGCGTGCAGCTACTGTGGAAAAAGGGATAGGCGAAGGTGCTGTTGCAGTTGGTCACCACCAGCCGCAACCGGTGTCCCGCTGCAAGGCGGTAAGCGATCGCAGCGCCCTCGAACTCGAACAGCACGTGCTTCCCCGGTGTGGCTGTGCGTGTGCCACAGTGGCCTCGACTGATCAGACGCGCGTGTTCGCCATCCGGATCGTCGTATACATCATACAACTCGGCATGCACCTGGAAGGCGGGGCCATTCGGCAGCAGGTGTAGGCGAAATTCAGGAGCACCCAGGATCATCACATCGCCCTCTACCGCATCCGTATCAAAGCAGCACTCGAGCCGTGGCAGTGCCGCCTCGACACCCGCCATATCATCGTGCAATGCTGCCCGCAGATCATAACCGGCATCGATGGGTGCATTGACGATATTCGAGGGCACGGATGTCGTCACCGGCGCCTCCCAACCCAGCGTCCCCGGGTGGTGCAGATACACCGATTTCAGGTCGGTTGTCAGAGCCGTGGAGTCGACCTCGATATGATCCCACCCCGGACGCACGGCACAGGTGATCGGCTCTTCATCCATGATGCCATTGGCCTCGCCCTTGAGCCAGTGATCGAGCCACCGATCTACCAGTGTCTCACGGACAGCCAAGGCCGACGGATCATCCTGACCATCGTGCCCACCGCCACCGAGATAGAGCTTCTTCGGCCCTCGTAGACGCTCGAACATGGCCAGGGTCTGATTCGGCGGCATGCCCACATCGTGCCAGCCGTGCAGAATGAAGACAGGGCACTTGATACGCTCGGCAAACAGCAACGGCGATCGATCCCGCAACCACTCCTGCAACAGATCCCACTCCCCCGACAGCGCCCACTGACGTGCCAGATCCTGGAAACCGGCAGTGAGAATGTGACGCTTCATCGTTCGCGCCAGGAACCAACGATTGAGGCAACCATTCATCACGCCAAATTCGGCGTAGTCGGTGAAGATGTTCTCGGGGACCACCGTGGCGACACGGTCGTGATGGGCGGCTGCCATGTAACTGTGCCAGCCTCCTTGGGATGATCCGGCAACGCCCAGTCGATCAGGATGCACGGGCAGATCGGTCAGGACCCAATCGATGACATCCTGCAGATCATACAGTTCGCGCGGCCCCATGTGGAAACAGAGCCCTTCGGAGGCGCCCTGACCCCGCACCGAATACGCCACCGCCAGATACCCTCGTTCTGCCAGTCGGCGGGCGCGCGGCAGACAACTCAACTTGCAGGCCGTGTCCCCATGGCCATGGATGAGCAGCACCGCCGGCCATCCTTTCGCCGGTTGCTCACCGACGGGTGTGCAGACCGTCGTATCGAGACGGATCCCGTCATTCATCGTGATCCACAGATCACGCTCTTCGAACATGGCCGACTCGGTCATCAACCGTCACCGAAAGGGTATTCGGCGCAAACATCATCCTCTTCGAGCGCCTCGAGGAGGATGGAGATCTCCGCTCGGTCGTCCGCATCCAGTTCAGGGCCCGGCGCACGCTCCGTCGTCGACTTCATCACACCACGACGTTGCAGGATATGGCGGAACAGAGCGTGGTTCTCCAGATTGATCAACGGCAGGACGCGTCGGTGCAAAGCGCGAGCCCCATCGGTGTCGCCAGCCCACCACAGATCGTAGAATCGCGCCAGGATGTCACCGAATTCGCATGCCGGCATGCAGCCGTCGGCACCACGACGCATCTCATCAGGCAAGAAGCGTCCGCCCGCACCACCAAAGATCGTCTTCACCTGATCGCCCACCATTTCCTTGACCTCGGCGATGTGGCGCGGACCCGGTTGACGCTCTTCCTTGATGTAATCGATGTGTGGCACTTTCTCGACCAGCTGTGCGATCTGCGTCCCTGTCAGAGGGGCGTACCCACCAGCATTCTGCACCATAATGGGCCCATCGAAGGCATCACCGAGACGATGATACATGTCGATGGCGACATCCTGGTTTGTGCGCGATGGCGCCATGGCGATCACCGAATCCGCGCCGGCACGACCGGCGGCTCGAGCGAATTCCAGCACCTGCGGCACAGACACACCCGAGCATCCGAAAACCACAGGCAGGCGGGAATCCACCACGTCGAGGACTTCATCCAGCGCAGCGATCCGCTCGGCTTCACCGAGGAAGTAGAATTCACCCACCATCACCGGCCACACGATACCGTGCTGACCCGAGCGACAACAGAAATCCGCGAGCGACCGAAGATCATCCGTGTCGATCTCGAGATCGGTTCGATAAGGCGTCGGCAGCAAGCCGAAGAGTCCCTTCATTCTGTCCTGATCTGTGTCCGTCGCTGACATGGCTCTCTCTCTAAGACGGGGTCGACAGCTCCGGATTTCCAGGCGGGCGCGCTATGATGTGCAATACTCTCAACCCACCCGGATTCCGTATGCGACCAAGGTAGGCAACCACTCTGGCCCGTCCAGTTGCCTGCTGTGGGTGTCGTGTCTGCTGCTAGGTGCACTCACCCCGACCTGGGCCCAGTCCTCATCCGCCACCTTGTGGTCGGTGTCCCGCATTGAGATTCACGGCACGCAACGAACTCACGACCAGATCGTGCGACGTGAACTGCTCTTCGCCGTGGGTGACACGGTAGACGCGGCGTTGATCGAAGAGACAGAACGCAATCTCCGACGACTGCTGTTTCTGGGTGACGTGCATCTGCGCCTGATACCGGATCTCCCATCGACGTCGACAGCGACGGCAGCGGCAACGAATCCTCCGCCAATCTCCGAGGCGGACCCGTGGGCGGCGCGTGAGTCAGAGATCGAACCTGCGCGGGTCGTCGTCGAGGTCGCCGAACGCTACGCTCGTGCATTGTCCCCCCTGCTGGAGGGTGAGAGCAATGAACTCTCCTTCGGTGTGGTAGCCCTCGACTACAACTTTCTCGGCCGCGCCCAGGTGACCCAGGTCACCCTCTTCCACGATGCCATCGCCGGCAATGAGGTTCGCACTACCTATCGGGAACCCCGGTTAGGCGGCTCCCGTCTTGCGCTGCGGCTCAGTGTCGCCTGGGCCGGCGACGAGGGACACGACGTGTCCATGTCCCTCTCACAACCCTTCTATGCCCTGGACACGCGTTGGGCCTATGGCCTGTCCATGCTCAGAGACCGCCAGCGCCAGCGTCTGTATCTGGCCGGTGACCTGGCGGCGCGGTATGACGACCAGGCAACCGGGAGCGCGCTGTGGCTCGTCCACTCCCGTGACGTGGGGCCGTACAAGCTGCGCCCGGGCCTGCGGCTGGCCTTCAGCGATCGCAGCTTCGCCGCCGACGCGCCATTCACCTATCAGCCAACCGAACGACGACGCGTCGTCCCCAGTCTCTCTGTGACCCTGTGGCGGCCGCGGTATTCACGCGAACGCTTCGTCCGCGGCCTCGGGCACATGGAAGACCTGCAGACCGGTGGATGGCTGACAGCGCAGGCGGGGATGTCGGCGCGATCTCTCGGTTCCGACAGGAACTATCCCGTCTTCGCCATACAATGGGCACCGCGTGGGCGGCCCACCGATGACAGCTTCCTCTTTGGTGTCGCTTCTGTCAGTTCACGCTGGCGAGATGGCACCCCCTGGCACGTGATCGCCAGTGCCGTCGGCAGTGGCTACCTGCGCCTTTGGAACCAGCATGTCCTGGCGGCACGTATCGCCATTCACGCACTGCATCGCCCAGAGGACACCGGTTCCCAGCTGCTGCTGGGGATTGATACGGGTCTGCGAGGTTACTCGGCGCGGCAATTCGACGGCAGCCGTCGCGCTCTGGCCAGCATCGAAGCGCGGCCTGTCTTCTGGCGCCATCCGCAGGCAGTGATCGGCGCCGCACTTTTTGCCGACGCCGGAACAGCATGGACACCCGGTCTCATCCCACGACGCTGGGTCTCAAGCGTTGGCGCCGGCCTGCGCCTGGGCCTGCCGACGGTCTATGATGCCCCGGTGCTGCGCGCGGACCTGGCCCACGGCCTCGACGGTGCCCGACTCCAGATGTCACTGGGTCTCGGACACGCGTTCTGATCCTGCGTTGCTGCCGGCAACTGCACCTCCGGTGGCCATCGATGCATCTCCTGCGAACCAAAGAGACTCTACACTGGTCGTGTGCCCTGGTCATGCGCATTGGTCGTGTGCATTGGTCGTGTGCATTGGGCAGGTGGCAACAAGTCAATCCCAATTCCTCTCTGAAGAAAATTCTCAAGTTCAAGCACCTGAGGCCGATGATTGGAACAGAGGGCAACCATTCACGCTCAAGTATTTCGACCGTCTCCAACCCGGGCCAACCTCGAATGTCGTCACTCCTGCACACCAACCTGCGCTGGGTCCTGTGTCTGGCCCTGTGGGCTCCTCTCGGCGCCCACGGACAGGTTCTGCGACTCACGGAGCAGCTCACCGAAGCGATCGACATCACAGCCGCGCCCGGTGACACGATCACGATTGATGTCCGCGCCGACCTCGGCGCTCAGAGTGCTTCGGGTCTGAGCTTTTACGTCAGGGTACCGCGAGACGACTTCGTCATCCTCGGGGCGAGTGCTTCGTCCACGCCCGCGCCGCCCTTCCGTCCGGGGGCACTGTTTGAGGGCGCAGTAGAGGTCCGCAACGACGTGCTGAAAGCCAGTGACCCGACCACCATCGACCGTGGTTGGCAGATGATGGAATACGCTGCATTGCTGGGGCCTCAGCTCGAGCGGGCACGTTCCGGTTCAGGGATCGTAGCTTCCTTCCGCCTCGTCTGCCCACTGACGCCGACAGATTGCACGATTGCCATCCACCAGGATCCGATCCATGAGACGCGGCTGGTCCTGGCCGATGGTCTCACGGAGAAGGCCTTCCTGCTCGGTGCACCCATGTCGATCAACGTTGATACCCAGACCGCGGTGGCGCCCGTGAGTTGGTCGCAGGTGAAGGTGCAGCCGAAGTAGTTGCCAGCGAAGATCCGGGTGCAGGGACAGTTGTCCCATGCCAGTCCTGTATCGATCTTCGCTCCATGACCGAATCCACTCACAGCATCCTCGTCATTGAGGATGACGCCGACATTGCGCGCCTGCTGCAGATCAATCTCGAGCAAGACGGCTACGTCGTTCGATGGATCGCCGACGGGGCCACCGGCATCGATGTGGCGCGAACAGGCTCCCACGATCTGCTGATTCTCGATCTGAGCCTCCCCGGTCTCAATGGGATGGAGGTCTGTCGACGCCTCCGCGACGAGGGACATCACCTCCCCATTCTCATGCTCACGGCACGCGATGAGGAGGCCGACAAGATCCTCGGTCTCGAACTGGGCGCAGACGACTACCTCACCAAACCATTCAGTATCCGTGAATTGCTGGCACGGATCCGTTCCCTGCTACGGCGTGTCGCCATGGAGCAATCTGCCACCGCCGGCAGCGAACAGGCACCGGTCACGATCGGTGCGATCACCCTCGATCCAGTGAAACGGGTGGCCATCATCGATGAGGCGGTCGTAGAACTGACGGTGAAGGAATTCGACCTGCTGGGGCTGTTCATGGCCCATCCCGGCCGGGCGTATTCCAGGCAGCAACTTCTGGAGCAGGTGTGGGGTTATGAACACGGTGGATACGAGCACACCGTGAACACCCACATCAACCGACTGCGTGCCAAGATCGAACCCGACGCCGCCAATCCCAACTACATCATCACCGTCTGGGGCGTCGGCTACCGCTTCATTGAGCCGGGAGATGTGCAGTGAATCTGAATCGCTTCTATCTGCGCCTCTCGGCGATCCTGCTAGTATTGCTGCTGACGGCAGGCATCGTGCAAGTGGGGATCACACTGACGTCCTATGGCGACTTTGTGCGTGAGTCGGATCAGCGGCTGAACCACAACCTGGCGGAGAATCTGGCCAAGACCTTCCACCCTTTCCTGGTCGACAGTCTCGACACCGCCGCCATCGGGCACGTCATCCACGAGTCGATGGCGATGAATCCCTTCATCGAAATCTACGTCCTGGATGAGTCGGGGCAGTTGAGGGCCTACTTCGCCGATCCAAGCAAGATCAAGCGGATGGCCGTCGACATTGGCCCCGTGCGAGCGTGGCTCACGGACGAGGGCCACCTTCCCCTGCCATGGCTCGGTGACGATCCGCGCAGCGTCGAAGGACGCAAGCCATTCTCAGCCGCACCCATCCTGGTCGGCGGCGAGCCGGGATTTCTCTATGTGATCCTGGGGGGCGAACTCTACGACTCGGCGGCGGCCATGATTCGTGAGTCGTATATCCTGCGAGCCACAGCCACATCGTTGGCCGTCGTCGTGTTGTGTGCGGCCATCGTGGGTGTGCTCTCGTTCCTTCTGCTGACTCGGCGATTGCGGCACATGACCGATATCGTGCGGCGCTTCCGCCAGGGAGACTGGGCGCAGCGGGTCCGACCGGGGGCCAACGATGAACTGGGTGAACTCGGTGCCGCCTTCGACGAGATGGCGGACACGATCGTCGACAGCGTGGATCAGCTGAAACAGAGTGATCTCCAGCGCCGGGAGATGATCGCCAACATCTCCCACGATCTGCGCAGCCCCCTCACCTCGGTGCAGGGTTATATCGAGACGATCCTGCTGCGCGAATCAGATCTGAGCACGCAGGAGCGTCGGGAGTATCTGCAGACGGTCTCGCAGAATGTGCGCTTCCTGAATCGTCTGGTGAATGAACTCTTCGAATTGTCCAAACTGGAAAGTGGCCAATCCAAACCGACCCCCGAGATTTTTTCGATCGAGGAACTGGCCCACGATGTGACCGCCAAGTATCGCCCCATGGCCGAAGAGCGTCACGTGCACCTGATGCCCCCGGAGCCTCAGGCCCTGCCAGCGGTCCGTGCGGATATCTCCATGATCGAGCGCACCCTCGACAACCTCATCGAGAATGCCCTTCGCTTCACGCCTGCCGAAGGCGAAGTGTCGATTCAGTTGCACCGGGCCACTCGTGCAGGCGATGTGCAGATCGATGTGGCTGATACGGGCATCGGCATCTCCGCCGACGAACTACCCCATATCTTCGACCGCTTCTACCGCGTGCGCCGCCACGCGGAGAGCACGGGTCTGGGCCTGGCTATCAGTCAGCGCATCCTCGAGGCCCACGAACGCTCGATCTCGGTGAGCAGCCGTGTCGATGAGGGCACAACCTTCTCCTTCTCCCTCCCCTTCGCCTGAGAGCACGACTGGAGCCCTGGGGATCGATCTGACCAATTCATGAGGCATTCGTGAGAGTTCTGTGAACTCTCTTTGCCAGTTTCATGAGGTCGGTGATCATCCGGATCAAGATTTGATCCATACCCAGTGATCCCAGGGGAGCATTCGAAGCGGACCGCGTGAGGGCCACGCCCCCCTTCGAATACCCCCGCTCATCTGTAGCGGAGACCTCTCAGTGCGTAAATTCCTACCTGTGGCCGGCTTGGCCGCCACACTCGCCTTCGTCGCCTGCAGCGACCAGAAATCACCCATGTCTTCCGATTCCTCGATGGATGCGCCCGAAGCGGCCGGCAGACGCACGGCTGCTCCTGTGGCGGGCACTGCCGAGAATCGTCACGGCCTGTCCCCGGCAGGTCTCACAACATTCACCGTCACCATCGCGAATATCTCTGCAGCGCCCGCATTTACGGCCACGGGCGTCTTCAACACGCCCGTCGGTGCCGAGGGTCCCGGGCCGATCTTTGCCGGCGACGCCTATGAATTCGGCTTCCACGCCAATGAGGGGGCCAGACTCTCCTTTGCGTTGATGTATGTGCAGTCGAATGATCTCTTCCTCGCTCCTGCCGCTACCGGAATCCCCCTGTTTGAGGCCGGTGTGGCCATCAGTGGCGATGTGACCGAGCAAGTCATGCTGTGGGACGCCGGCACCGAGGTGAACGAAGAACCCGGTACGGGCCCCAACCAGGCTCCCCGCCAGGCTGGCCCCAATACGGGCACCACTCAAGGCGGCCCGGTGCAGCGGGTCGACGACGGCTTCTCCTATCCAGCCATGGCAGACCTCGCGGCGGTGACCATCACCTCCATTGAGGCAGATGGCTCCACCTACTTCACCGTCCGCGTCGAGAACGCCTCATCCTCGACACCCATGGCACCGGGCGTCTACGTCATCCATGCCGATGGTGAGCCACTGTTCACTGCAGGCAGCGACGACGCAGGTGACGGCCTCGAGGCCCTGGCCGAAGATGGCAACCCGGCCGGCCTGGCCCATGTCCTGGGCGAGAAGAGCGGCCCCGTCACGATCCTGGCACCGGGCGTCTGGGCCGTTCACACGAGCAGCACCAATCCTCTGTTCACCAGCGGCGCCGCCGATGCCGGTGAGGGCCTGGAATCTCTCGCGGAAGACGGTGGTCCGGGTGACCTGGCTGCAGCAATTGAAGCGGGCAATGGGATCGTCGAAAGCGGTGTCTTCAGCACACCCGTCGGTGCGGATGGCCCCGGTGCCCTCACGCCAGGCAATGCCTACTCCTTCAGCGTCACGGCACGACCGGGCGATCAGCTCGCCTTCGCTACCATGTTCGTCCAGTCGAATGACCTGTTTTTCGCACCTGGTGGCGCCGGCATCGCCCTGTTCAGCGGCGGACGCGCCAGGACGCGGAATGTGACAGGGCGCGTCGGACTCTGGGACGCTGGCACGGAGGTCAATCAGGCTCCCGGACTGGGTGCCGATCAGGCCCCCCGACAGGCGGCGGCCAATACCGGCGACGGTGAAGCCGGCGCGATCGTGCAACTCGTCGACGACGGCTTCAGCTACCCTGCAACGGGTGATGTCTTGCGGGTGACAATCACCCCGCAGTAGTTGCGGGGCGTGCGGTCATTCTGACAACAAAAAAGGGGGCCGATCCTGTAAGGATCGGTCCCCTTCTTCGTAATACTGGCTCCGGCGATAGGACTCGAACCTATGACATGCTGGTTAACAGCCAGCCGCTCTGCCAACTGAGCTACGCCGGATCAGTGTCATTCGAGATGCCGACCAGCGCATCCCTCAAAATCCGTTTACATCTACCTGCAAGACCGAGGCACCCCAGAACCGTGGCACCTGACCGTCATCTGGGCAGCAGGAAGATTTTGAAATTACCTGCGTTCCCCAAAACTGTCAAGGTAATCGGCCTCCTCGACGCCGAATTCGCACGCCAGACGAGGGCCGGCTACACGCCGGCGAGGGCGAGAAGCCCCCGCCGGCATGACGGATCGGCTCAGGACTCGCCGTAGTACTCCTTCAGCACCTCACTGCGATTGGGATGGCGCAGCTTCTGCAGCGCCTTCTCCTTGATCTGACGTACCCGTTCACGGGTACGCCCGACGTAGGTGCCGATCTCTTCCAGCGTCATCGACTCCTGTCCATCCAGGCCGTAATACATGCGCAGGACACGCGCCTCACCTTCGGTGAGTGCACCCATGGCGTCCTGGATCTCTTCGCGCAGATCACCCTGTGACAGGACGTCATCACACGCCGGCAGACGTTCATCAGGCAACAGGTCGCCCAGGCAGCGATCCGGCTCCTGGTCATCACACGGTGTCTCTAACGACACGGGCCGCTGCGACAGGCGCAGCAACATGTCCATGTCCTTTGGATTCCGGTCGAGTTCCTTGGCGATCTCTTCCGTCTCCGGAATCCGTCCAAGGCGCTGCTCGAGTTTGGTCATGCACTTGTTGACCTTCGTCAACTCGCCAATACGATTCAGCGGCAAGCGCACAATTCGTGACTGCTCGGCCAGAGCCTGCAGGATGGACTGACGGATCCACCAGACCGCGTAAGAGATAAATTTGAACCCCTTGGAGCCGTCGAATCGCTTGGCAGCGACCATGAGACCCAGATTCCCCTCATTGATGAGGTCGGACAATGGCAGTCCGAGATTCTGGTAGCCCTTGGCAACGCTGACGACGAACCGGAGATTGGCTTGGACGAGTTGAGTGAGTGCCTCCTCGTCCCCCCCCTTGATGCGTTCGGCGATCGCGACTTCCTCTTTGGCCGAGAGGCCAACGGAGTTCTCGATTTCCTGAAAATACTGATCAACCAGTGTATCAGACTGTAGCGTAGATGACATGTAAAGACGCCCCTCCGTCTAAACTTGCACATGGTGGCCCGCGTCGTTGCCCTCAGGCACGTACAACAGACCTATCGCCTCGACACGAACCCACCTTCGCCTGCGGGAACGCATCTCTCGAATGGGAGATCGAGAGTGGAACAGTTGCTGCTTCGGGGAGATACTACCTACGAAAACGTGCTCACCATCGATGCCGACAACGCCAGATCGGGCCCAGACGAATCCAACCCAAACGGATCAGTTCGTTCAGACTGATCAAACATTGCATGCCCAGACCAGATAGAACAGCACTGGCCAGGGCGTACATCAATGGGGAACAGGGAGTGGGGTACTGCAGGGAAATCGCAGGGCAGGAGCGAAGGGGGATTCGCACCAGTGGAGGTGCCCTGGGTTGGAATGGTCAAAATATAGACGGACTCGAGGGGCAAGACAACCCCCTTTGTGCGTCTTTGTTCAGGCAGACCAGTAACTTACCTCACATGCCACTCTCCACCTCAGCGCGTGTCGCGCTGCCGTCAGGCTCGACGGAGAGGCTCTGATTGGGCGTCAACGTCCAGCGCTGGCGCGCTCGAGTCATGACCGAGGCGCTCCCGGCCATGCTCTCCACCCGCATGGATCCATCGAGAACGACACGCACACGGAATACGGATCCTGACGTCGCATCGATCTGTCCGACGGGTGTACGCACAATGAAACGGTCGGCGGCCACACTCACCTTCACTCGCCCCACACGCAGGTAGAAACAGGCAACCGAGTCTGCCGAGCCCTGGGCAGGCGCCACGCTGGGGAGCCCCTGCACCTGCGCGCCCGACTCGACATCGACGCGAGTCGAGCCCTCTGATGTCGGGAACTCGAGTAATGCGTCAACACCGGCCGGTATTCGCAGACTCTGACCTGGCTGTAATCGCCGGGCAGATCGCGCCGAGCCACTCGTGCTACCCGACGGGGACGCCACGGCGATCCGCCGCCCCGATTCGCCTGAGGAAGACCGCGATGGCCTGGTGGTCTCCACGGGTGACCGGGACGGACTCGTCAACCACGAAGCCACCTGCACGAGGAGGAGGGCCGACAGGCCCATCGCCACAAAGGCGAGCACGAGCCGGCGCAGTTTCCGCCCCGACTCCGGTTCCGGACGCTCAGGAGAGGACGGTCTCTTGCGCTCTGGCTTCTCTTGCCGCTCTTCGGCTTCCTCTTCTTCCTCTGCCACCTGCAGGTCGGATTCAATGGCCACCGAGCCGAAGTAGGTCGTGATCGCCCCCTGCTCGTACAGGACCCGGGCTCGGGCCAGGATCTCGCGCCGAGCCAGATCGATCTCGTCAGGTGTGGACTCGGCGTGCAGGTCGGTCTCATCCGTCAGCAGACCTGCCCGGCGATCCGAAACGTTGGCCATGACCCGGTCGCGCATGGCTTCGGTTGTATCGAAGAGCGCCCGGGCCAGATTGGCATTGTCGCAGGTCCCCAGCAGGGCCTGCAGTTCCGTATCGCGCAGACGCGCCAGATCATCGAACTCGAACAGATGGCTCTGCACGACGGCCACGACCTCGGCATCGACATCTGCCGCCGAACCCAGTGCGCGCCGCAGAGGCGGCGTGCCGTCGAGACTTCGCAGGATCTGGCACGTACGGGACACACCCCAGCTCTCTGTATCATCGGACAGGATGTCACGCAGCGCCTGCAGCGCGCCTCGCTCCTCCTCCTCCAGATCACGCCGCACACTCAGCGCAGTGCTGCGGGCGATCTTCGTCAGCACCTCCCCCTGCAGCGCCAGGGGCAGATCACTCAACAAGTCGGCTGCCTTCTGGTCCGTGGCCCCAATCATGAGCCGCGCGACCAGCGTTGCCGGTAGTTGGCTATCGACCTGCTGAGCCCCCTCCCCCGGCGGAAGTCCGGTGCTCTCGAGGGCGGCGTCCGTCTCGTGGGTGGCCTCACCAGCGGCGAAAAACGCATCCACATCGACATCCCCCGTGGGCATCTGGTCCGGCGACGGGGCTCCCGATTCTGTCGTCTCCGACTCCTCTTCCACCAGGTCTGGCTGCGCCCGCAGCGCGAGCCAGGGCGCTGCGAGTCGCTCTTCGCAGGGTCCAGTGGCTGAGTCGAGCAACTCGTCACCAAGCCGCCAGGCCGAACCCAGCTGCTCACCGAGTGCTTCAGGGACGATGGCCAACAGGCACTGACGAGCTCTCTGGTTGTAGCCAAAGGCGCACAGGGCCAGAACCCGTGACAGATCCAGGGGTTGCTCACTCATGTGACATTGGTTGCGTAGTTGAGGTCATGTATATTGCCAAGCACTGCGCGCCGCCGCCTCGCCTTGTAGGGAACCCGGGTCGGTCGAGTGCGCCTCTCACGATGCAGGAGATGACGAGGATGCTGGAGGGTGGGCTTGAGTATTCGCAACCATTCGATCTGACGGGACAGGTGGCCCTGGTCACAGGTGCCGGCCGGGGGATTGGCCGGGCGACGGCCCTGGCCCTGGCCCAAGCCGGGGCACGGGTCATCGTGGTGAGCCGCACGCGATCCCAACTGGATGAGGTCGTTGAGCAGATTGCCGTCTCCGGTGGCGAGGCCGCTGCGCTGGATGCCGATCTGGCAGATCTCGACGTCCTCGACACACTGCTGGAGAGAGCCCAGGCCCTGTGGTCGGGTGCAAACATCGACATCCTCGTCAACAATGCCGCCATCAGTCCGTACGTGAAGGGCGCTGAAGAAATGTCGATCCAGGAGTGGCGCCACCTTCTCGAGGTGAATCTCGATGGACCCTTCGAACTGACGCGTCGCCTCGGCTCAATCATGCTGGATCGGGGCAGGGGTGTCATCGTCAATGTCACCTCTCTAGCCGCTGCGCGCGGGCTGCCCAAATTGTCGGCCTACACGGCGAGCAAATCAGCCATGGCGGGTCTGACGCGCACCCTTGGCGTCGAATGGGCACAGCGCGGTGTGCGCGTCAATGCTGTAGCGCCTGGCTACACGGCAACGGAGATGACGGCCGAACTCCATCAGCGTGAGCACCTGCGTAAATCGATCGAGGACCGGACGCCGATGGGTCGTTTCGCTCGACCCGAGGAGATCGCGTGGCCCGTCGTCTTCCTGGCCTCCGATGCGGCCAGCTACATCACGGGGACAACACTGTTCGTCGACGGTGGTTGGACAACGATCTAGCCCTGCACCACCCCACCACCGATCGCCCTACTTCCGCTCGACACCGATCACCTCGGCGGCCAGATCCTTGCATCGTTCCAGATCGTAGTCACGGAAGATGGTGATCTTCTGCGCCTCAAGAGATCCCTCGGCATGGATGGCCAGTAACTGGTTGTAGCCGCCAAAGTCAGAGGCGGTCAGGTCACGAACCAGATTCATCGCTCTCAATCGGGTCTCGGCATCCACGTTGGCGCCACCGAGGAAGCGGTCGATATACGGCCGAATCTCATCGTTGGCCATGTCCTGTTCATCCGGCCCGGTCACCACGAGCCCGCCGGCGATATCCTGAACCCACTGGATGGCTTCATGGTAGTCATTGGCGAAGGCGTGTTTGGCCAGATTCGTCAGCAGAACATTCGGCACAGCCAGACCAGAGTCCGTGATCCGGCAATCGTGGGCCGCAGCACGACTCAAGCCGCGTACGGTCTCCGTCCACGTGATCAGCTTTGTCAGTTTCTCGCGAATGTGACTGACCTTGGGGATGCCATTGTAGTCAGCCAGCAGGGCCGAGGAGCCAATGAACAGGTCGCACAGGGGCGGCTTGTAGGAGACGGCGGTGAATCGATGAAATTCGACGAAGGTGTTGGCAAGAGAACCCGCCGCCTGCCATTCGCCCTTGAGAAACACGCGCTCATTGGGAATAAAGACATCATCGAAGATCGTCAGTGTGTCGACGAGGTGATGTTTGGAACTGACTGGGTAGTGGAACTGGCTGCGTCGTTCTGACGCGCCGAATGGACTGGCCAGCAATTTCACACCGGGTGTATTCACCGGGATCGCAAAGGCCACGGCGTAGTCTGCATCCTCCTGCCCGATCGCGCGCGTTGGCAGAACGATGATCTCATCCACCATCGGTGTGTTCGTCGTATGCGCTTTGGCGCCCCGCACGACGATTCCATCCGCACGCTCCTCGACGATGCGCACGTAGTAGTCCGGATGTTCCTGCTGTGAGGGAAGCAGCGCCCGATCCCCCTTCACATCAGTCTGGGCCACGGCCAGCGCCAGATCATGATCGCGACAGTGTCGGTGGAATGCCGCAACCCGAGCACCATACTCCGTGCCCGCCTTCTCATCCACAACGCGACTGACCAGATCCAGGGCGAACAGCGCGTCCGTGCCGATCTCTTTGATCAGCAATACGGTGCTGGCCGCCAATCGCGTGGAAGTCTCGATCATCTCCCGGCGATTGAGCAGATCCTGGGCGCCCTCCGGCCGTTTGTAATAGCGGCTGTGCGTCCCGTCACCGTCGGTATAGGTGAAGAGTTCGCGGTGCTGGGCATCTTCGGCCAGTTCGAAGTCGAGGGCCGTGTGATCGACAACTGTGCCCAGATGCTCGTGCGACGTGACATCCTGGACACGTTGTCCGCGGCAGTAGACGACGCGGTCGTCTCTGAGGCCTTCACGATATTGTTGTGGTGTCCGAAGTCCCATTCATGTCCTCCTCCTGCCCCGTGAATCTCAGTTACTCAGCGGCTTGCCCGTATCCAGCATGTGCACGATCCGGTCACGTGTGAGCGCCATCCCACACAGTCTGAGGAAGTGCTCTCTTTCCAGCTCAAGCAACCGGGATTCCGAGATGCACTCTTCGCCATCGCCACACAGAACCCGCGCCAGGGCCGATGCGACTACCACATCGTGCGCTGTCATCTCACCCGCAGAATGCTCCTTGCTCAGCAAGGCCTCCAGACGCTGCAACCCCTCGGCACCGCCCGTGATGCAATCGGCTGGCACAGGGGATGACCAATCCGTCGCCAGGGCACGCGCTTCCTCAACTGCGTACTGGATGACACGATGCCCATCCATCCGGATCGTGTCAGAGCTCTCGACCAATCCCCAGTCCTGCGCTTGAGGCGCGTTGTCCGACATACGCCCCTGCCGCACCACGTCGAACATGGCATCCACCGCAGCACCCGAACGACGCACGATCTCCCTGCAGCCTCCCGCACCCGGGATGAGCCCCACCTTCGACTCCACCAGCCCGATCCGCAGCTCTGCCGCCATTACTCGGATCGCTGCCGACATGCTGAATTCGCAGCCACCACCCAGTGCAAGACCTCTACCAGCGATCGCGACGGGAATCGGCGCATACCTCATGGTCGATGTCGCGGTCTGAAACAGGACGAGGTAGTCGGTCAACTCCTGCCAGCGCCCTTCGTCGATGAGGTGGAGGACATATTGTAGATCCGCACCGGCCGAGAGATTCTCGCCGGCTCCACACAACACCAGGGCCTGCACACGTCCCTGACTGGCCGCGTCGATGGCCAGCCTCAGTGCGGGTGATCCCAGGATATTGAGTGACCCCGCGTTGAATTGCAGAACGCCCACGCCGTCACCTGCATCCAGCAACCGCGCACCATCCACTTGCTGCAGTGCCGGCAGGGACTGCACGAAGTCAGCATCCTCAACAGGCCCCGACGAAGTCAGCGGGGCATAGTCGCCACCATGGATCATCACCTGGGGCCCGTCCACCGCATCCCGATACACCGTGCGATCCGAGCGCGCCATCTCCTGGATCAGGTCGGGTACGATGGCGGAACAGGACTCGAGCGTCTCGATCACCCGCCGCGCACCGATGAGATCCGTCGTCGCCAGAGGACCCGCCTCCCAGTTGAATCCCCACATGAGGGCCCGATCCACGTCTTCCAGATGATCTGCCACCTCGCCGGCACAGGCCGCCGCATAGGCGACCGTCACAGCCAGATGCTCACGCGCAAATCGGGCGAGATCTCCATCGGCTGCCCACAGTGCGTCGAGGCGGTGAGACAGTGGTCCTCGCGTGGGCAGATCCAACGCCACTTTCTCACGCGGCACATAATCGCCGCTCTGAGCATCGCGAGTGAGAATCTCTCGCCCCTGTCGGGTGTAGAATCCCGCCCCGCTCTTGGCACCCAACTGCCCTGCATCCAGCATCTGCCGCAACAAGGGAGGCGTGCTGAAACGCTGGCGCCAGGGATCATCCGGCAACCCGTCGTATGCAGTCCCGGCCACGTGGACGAGGGTATCCAGACCGATCAGATCACACAGGCGAAGGGTAGCAGATCGCGGGCGTCCGAGTAGTGGCCCGGTCACCGCATCCACTGCATCCACACCCAGGCCGGCCTCACCCATCCGATGCAGTGCGTCCATCAGGGCGAAGACGCCGAGACGATTGGCGATGAAATTGGGCGTATCGCGGCAGATGACGACCCGCTTGCCCAGGCCGGACTCGATCCAGTCGCGGCCAGTATCGAGAATCTCCGGCCGCGTATCCACGCCAGGGATCACTTCGACCAGCGGCATGGCTCGTGGAGGATTGAAGAAATGGATGCCGATGAAGCGTTGGCGGAACGCGGGACTGCGGCCTTCACCAAGACTGGCGATGGGCAGGCCAGATGTGTTTGTGCTGATCAGGGCATCGGGATGCGCGTGCGCTTCGACCATGTCCAGCACGCCTCGTTTGATCGTCAGATCCTCGATGACGGCCTCGATGACCCACTCGCAGGATCCCAGCGCGGCGGCCGCATTCCCCAGAGCCCCCGGCCGAATGAGATCGGCGTCGGCCGAACGGAACAGGGGTGCAGGTCGCATCTGGTGCAATTCGTCGATCGCCCGTCGGGCCAGACCCGCAGGATCGTCGGCAGTGCCCAGATCCAGCAGATCGACGCCGATCCCGGCATTAGCCAGCAGCGCGGCAATCTGACGCCCCATCACGCCTCCGCCGAGCACGACGGCCTTCGATGGTAATGCCATTGTGCTCATTCGACGGCTACGACGGGGGCATTGACCACCAGGACCTGCCCCAGATCGATGATGTTGTCTTCGCGATCATTGTCCTGGGCGCTGGCAACAGACGCGACCCGGTCGAAGACGGAGAGCTTGAAAATCCGTAGTGCCCACAGTGGCGCATACCCCTCCTCCGTCGGCAGACGGGTCACCACATTGTGTGTCGCCCCTTCTGTATCCAGCGCGAACCCGTCGTTGATATCGCGATCGTTATCCAGGAAACAATACATGACCGGCGCCGAGATCTCGGTGCCGGAGAACTCGATCGCCGCATCACTGTCCGGGTGCTCGAAGAGCAGGTAGCGCACGACCTGATCACGATACCAGCCATCCATCAGGCCGCTGGCATCCAGTGCATCAAATCGTCGTGTCGCAGATGAGCCATCCGGCACCATGACGCAATTCATCAGATCCTGCGTGATCGTCGTGTCGTATCCGGCCAGCTCGATATCGGCCAGGGATGTTACCGAATTCGCACGATAGTCCCGGTCCGTCACTGACACCTCGACGACCTGCCGCAGATCATTGTAGCCTGCGTCACCCGGAATCTCATCGAACACAGGCAACTGAGAAGGGATCAGATCGCCGCGCCGATCGAGGAGCACGTAGACTTTCCCCGGCTCTCTGGATTGCACATCGAAGTGATAGAACTCCACCACTTCTTCGTTTGGCCCCAGGGCACGATGAAGAAAGAGCGCATCGAAATCGATGGCTTCATCCACTTCAGGCAAGCTGGGTGTCAGAGATCGCTGGAAGAACACACCTGCCGAATCCGAGAAGCGATCAACGGCGACGATCGGCACGAAGTCGGGGAAATTGGCAATGATATCGACGGCACCCGCTTCGACGGGCAAGGTCACCCGCGCCAGCAGATCATCTCGGACGTCGGTCTGAATAGTCTCGGACACCAACACCTGATCATCATCGTCAATCCCCCACATGACGAGTTTGATCCCGGTACCTGTGGGGATGCCCTGTATGCGTTCCAGCAACCCCTCGGAGCCCACCTCGAAGGACAGAATCGCGGTCGTGTCTCCCCCGATCACGACGGCCACCTGGAGAGAGACGATCTCCGGCGGTAACCTGGAGGTCAGTTCGAGATTACCGGTCAACCGTGCCAGTGACATTCGAATGGTCAGCGGCGCAGAATTCGCCACATCGACTGTGTCCACAGCCTCGAAGGTGCGGATGCGATTGGCATCGAAGACTTCGACACGGAACTGACGTGCCAGGCCCGCAGTGACACCTTTCACCAGCCCCCTTGCCTGGGTGCCTACGAGATTCATCGTCCCCGACACACTATCGGCCATGTCCTCGGAGGATACGGTGTAGCGAATTTCTGACAGCAAATCCCCCGTCGCGCCACCCCCCGCAGGCAGATCAGCGATCAACTCAATCCCATCGTCGCCACCGGTGACAGGGTCATCTGGATTGTCACGGGTCGGCGAACTGCAGCCGCACAGCAGCGCAGCCAGCCCCAATCGCAGCAGAAGAGGACGCATCAGCACGAGTGCATTCAGGCTGTGGCGCCGATATCGCGCCCGAAGAGGAACAGCTGGTCGGGGTGTGGGGCCACATCGCGTGTCTGCTCGGCCGGGATCTCGCCCTCGTGATGCAGGGCGAGCCAGGCGTCAATCTCGCTGCGGCGAAAACGGATCAACTTGCTCAGCTTGTAATGGGGTATATCCCCTCGCTGTACCATGCGGCGCACGGTAGAAACCGAGCAACTGAGGTAGTGGGCCGTTTCGGCGGCCGTCATCAATCCTTCACGTGCCATGGGCCAGATCCGGTCGAGGGGGGGTCAGATGCTCACGGTGCGGTGCAAGGTAAAGAAGTTATTGTCTGTCTCCTGGATCATCACTTCCAAATCGTAGTCGATTCCACGGCCAGGAAACAGGCTGGTCAGACGATCGATCGCTTCGTTCATGCAATAATGGGTCACATTCTCGACACTCGGATTGCTGCCCGGCATGATGACGACACCCTCCGGCTCGAAGAGTCCGGCGTCCAGGAATGTCCGATCCTGCTCGGAGACGAGCATCTTGTGATCCAGATCCTTGAAGATCTTCTTGAGCGCCCCGAAATCCACGGACATGTCCAGATCGTCCCGAGGGAATGCTTCGGCCCGCACAGTGAAGGTGCCTCGCCAGGTGTGGCCGTGTACCCAGGCGCACTTCCCCTCATATCCCAGTTGACGATGTGCAGCGTGAAAGCGCCCCTTGGCGATGATCTGTTCCATAGTTGGTTACAGCCCCTTCAGTACTTCGGCACCAATGGCCGTGTTCTTGCCCATCTGTCGTTCGAGACGAACCCGAAACGCCCAGACTGCCAGGGAGATCACAGCCGATGCAAGGATGGCATAATAGAGCCCCCTGCCCACGAATTGCACAAAATCACCGACGGATATGGTCGTCAACACGACGATGGACACGAAAGCGCCGATCATCACCCCCGTGAGCGAGCGCAGGATGCGCTGACAGGTTGCGATGCTCTCGGAGTGATCGATCGGGTCGGGTGCCGGGGCCCCCTCAGACGATGTCTTGCGGCGTGTCTTGCTCTTGCTCAAGTCATTCCTCTCTCAGGGAAGAAATGATGGTCCGTGCGCAGGTCCGCGCCCAGCGATCCACGGTCAGAATCTGTGCGATCTCATCGACCTTCTCCCATCGATGATCGGCCAGGACTCGCTCATTAATGCGGTGAATGTCGAGGAAGCCCACCGCTCCCGCCAGGAAGGCGGCCACCGCCTCCTCGTTGGCGGCATTCAGCACCGCCGGCGCACTGCCACCGGCCCTGCCAGCCTCATAACAAAGCCTCAGTCCGGGAAATTCGTCCAGATCGGGCGATTCGAAATGCAGAGCACCGACTTCTGCCAGATTGAGACGCTGCAGCGGGCCAGGGTAACGACCCGGTTCGGTCAGGGCATATTGGATCGGCAGAGCCATGTCCGTTCGACCCAGATGGGCCAGAATTGCGCCATCGACGAACTCCACCAGGGAATGCACGATCGATTCGGCGTGCAACAGGACCTCGACGGCATCGACGGGAACATCAAACAACCAGGCCGCCTCTATCACCTCGAAACCTTTGTTCATCAATGTGGCCGAGTCGATGGTGATCTTCGGCCCCATCTTCCACGTGGGGTGATGCAGTGCCTCGGTCGGCGTCACACCCGCCAGATCAGCTCGGGGCCTACCACGGAATGCCCCACCGGACGCTGTGAGAATGAGGTGCGACACGTCCTGCACCCGTTCCCCACTCAGACACTGCCACATGGCACTCGGCTCTGAATCTACGGGCAGGATCCGCGCCCCTGTCTGCCGGGCCCGATCCAACACCAGACCACCAGCCATGACCAAGGGCTCCTTGTTCGCCATCGCCACATCACGCCCTGCATCCAGCGCTGCCAGCGTCGGCCCAAGGCCGACAGCCCCTACCAGACCATTCACAACCACATCGACCCCCTCGTATTCGACGAGGGACTCGAGACCTTCAACCCCACTGAGCACGACACATCCGGGCAACGCCTCCTGCACACGGACACGGTCTGAGGCATCAGCAACGCAGACCACCTGAACCTGCCAGCGCCGCGCCTGTTCGATCAGGCGGTCGACGCGTCGACCGGCACTGAGCCCGATGACCCGCAGGTCGGGGCCCGCCTGCTTCTCAAGGCCTTCCAATACCGTGAATGTGGTCTCGCCAATCGAGCCGGTACAGCCCAGGACAACCACACCACGTGGCTGGCGGGAGGATTGCGACACAATGGACTCGGGTTTGCCCGGCATGGCCGGCATCAGATGCGCTTCAGCGCATCCAGATCCAGATGCAGCGCCGCGCGGTTCGGGGCCCAGGATGGTAGCGCGCCATCCAGCCGGATGGCATCGACAGGGCAGGCCTGGGCGCACAGACCACAGAGGACACAACGCCCCAGGTCGATCTCGAACATGCTGGCCATGCGATCACCGGAACCTGCCAGCGTCCCGGGTCGGGGGCCGGCCTCCACATGGATACACGCGCTCGGACATGCGGCCATGCACAGTGCGCAGGCCGTGCAGCGCACATCGACGTCACCGGCTGTGCCCTCGGACCTCTTCTCGTCGCCCAGCGACCTTTCATCACCCAGCAGTCGCGGTCGGCCACTGCGTGGCAGAGCTGGCACGAGACTCGTCCGACGCCGTAACAGACGCCCCATGGCCAGCCGCATTCCCATCACTTCAGTGTCCGTCCCGGTCCCCATTACGTCCGGAGCCATTGCGCGGGCCACCATTGGCGGCAGGACGACGCGGGGAACGGCTGCGTCCCGGTGCATTGCCCCGCGATGGACGCGAACGGTGCGTGGGCCCTGTATACCGAACCGCACGCGTCTCGCGTACGACCATCACTTTTACTTCGCCGGCGAAGGTCAGTTCGTTGCGCACCCGCTCGGCGATGTCGAAAGCCAGGATCTCCGCATCATCGTCACTGATCCGATCCCCCCGCACCATCACGCGGATCTCGCGACCCGCATTGATCGCGTAGACGTCCTTCACACCTTCAAAGGAATTGGCGATCTCCGTCAACTTCATGATCCGGTGAGCATATCCTTCGGGATTCTCACGGCGTCCTCCCGGACGGATCGAAGAGATCGCATCCGCTGCTTTGACGAGAAAGCAGATCGGGTCAAGACGCTCGTGATCCTCATGGTGCTCGGCGATCACCTCCAGCACCACCGGATGCTCGCCAAAGCGCTCGGCCAACTCGATGCCAAGCTCGATGTGCGTGCCTTCCTGTTCGCGCGAGATGGTCTTGCCAATATCGTGCAGCAGACCCGCCCGTTTCGCCAGTGCCACATCCAGACCGATGTCAGTGGCCATCAGGCCCGTCAACTGCGCCACTTCCAGGCAGTGCTGCAACTGATTCTGCCCATAGCTGGACCGGAACTTCAGTCGGCCAAGCGAGGCCGGAAGATCAGGATGATAATCGGCAGCACCGATCTCGTTGAGCGCCTTGCGCCCGGCATCCTCCATCTCGTGATCCAACTCGCTCTTGGCCTCGGTAACGACGGACTCGATGTGGGCTGGGGTGAATCCACCATCCTTGATCAGCCGCTCCATCGCCTTGGCAGCGACTTCGCGTTTGAGCGGATCGAAGGAGGACAGCAATACGGTGTCGGGCGTATCGTCGACGACGACCTTCACACCAGTCGCATTCTCGAAGGTCCGCACATTGCGCCCCTCCTTGCCGATAATCCGACTCTTCAGATTCTCACTGGGGAGGGTGACCGTCGACGTCGCCGCCTGCTCGGCCTCCTCGACAGCACAACGCTGGATCGCCTGGGCGACGATCTGTCGAGCTTCACGGTCCGCTTCTTCCTTGGCCCGTGTACGCTCGGCACGGATCATCGCCGCTGCACGTCCGCGCACATCTCCGGCCAGGTGTTCGAGAAGCTGCTCCTTCGCCTCTTCCTCGGTCAGGCTGGCGACCAGTTCGAGCTTCTCCCGGAACTCCGTCTTCACTTTATCCAGCTCGAGCTCCGTATCGCGCAGGGCCCGCTCTCTCGAGCTGAGACGGCGTTCGCCATTCTTCAGCCGCCCCCACTCCTTCTGCAATTCGCTGCGCTGGTTGTCGAGATCCCTGTCGCGGAGGCCAAGTTCCTTGTCCTTCTGCGCCTGCGTCTCGAGTCGCTCCTCGACATCCCGCTCCTGCGTCGCCTTGGACTGATACCAGCCGTCCTTCTCTTCGAGGAAGGCGATACGCTCAGCGCGCTCCTCTTCCTCCAGACGCCGACGAGCACGATCCTCGGCCTCTTCTTCGAGACGATGCTGGGTGCTCTTCCTCAGATACTGGCTGATGAAATAGCCCAGGCCGACGCCGATCAACAGCAGACCCAGGCCACTGGAGACAGCCACCCACAGGTCTGCGCCTGCGAGGATGGACTTCGTCGTCGATTCCATTTTTTGTCACCCGTTCTAACACGCGTGTCCGGTTACCCCAAAGATACCGCTTCGGCGATCAGTCGCTCACCGGCGAGACCCGAGCCATCGCCAGCGCCTGATCGATCATCTGGCGCCGTGCATCGACATCCGCCCAGCGCTGCTGCATCGACGGCGAGAGCTCGTCGATTGGATCAAAGTAGAGAAACTGTTGCCCGGGCCTCACGACGGGACTGTGGAAGACCGCAATTCCCGTCTTCGGGTCATAGGTTTCATGCCCATGCACATGTCGCTTGCCGCCCCCACCCATCGTATCGAGGATAAAGGTAGGCATGTGGTAACCTGCCGTAGCGCCGCGTACCTGCTTTTCGAGATCAATCGCGGTCTGCAGACTGGTGCGCAATTCCTCAACACCCCGAACCATGTCGTGGACGAAAACGTAGTAGGGTTGCACACCCACGTATCCGAGGCGTCTCACCAGGCGACGCATCACCTCGACATCGTCATTCACACCACGCTGCAGCACAGACTGATTCCGAACCGTCACACCCGCTTCGACCAGGCGATTGAGAGCCTGGCGGGAGATATCGGTGATCTCATTGGGGTGATTGAAGTGCGTGTGCACGGCGACCAGTTTGTGACGGCGGCGTCCTTCTTCGACAACACCTGTCAGTGCCGCCAGCCAGTCGTGATCGGTGAGCAGCTTCTGCGGCATCACCGCCGGCCCTTTGGTGGCAAAGCGGAAACGACGGATATGATCGATGTCGAGCAGCGTGTGTCCGAGGTAGCTGATCTGCTCCGCCCGGAGATTGTACATGTCGCCACCACTGACCACGATGTCTTCGAGTTCGTCGTGCTCGCGGATGTAATCGAAGACGCGTTCCCAACGCTCGCTGCTGGCGCCGAAGTGGACTTTCTCCACATCCTGCGTATCGAGACCGACCGAATAGGATCGAGTGCAGAAACGGCAATAGACGGGACACGTATCCAGTGCCAGGAACAGGGCACGATCGTGGTAACGGTGTGTCAGTCCCTCAACGGGCGAGTCGCCCTGCTCATTGAGGGAGTCGAGAGCCAGTTCCGGATGATCGGGCTGAAGACGTGAGGCCAGCGGCAGGAACTGGGTTCGCAGTGGATCGGTCTCAGGTGCCGACCAGTCGATGAGCGACAGAATGTAGGGCGAGATCCGCACACTCATCGTGGAGTGGGCCGTCCCCGCTTCAGCGTCTGCGTAGAACGCGTCACTGAGCCGATCACCGAGCAGATCGCGCAACTTGCGGACACTGGTCACGCAGTTGCGACTCTGGAAACGATGGTCGTGGAATTCCGCCGCCGTCAGATCGGCATAGGCGGGAATCTGTCGCCAGAAATCATCATCGCGCAGTTCACGATGGGATTCATCGAGCCGCGCCGGTTCTCCGGCGGCCTGGATTGGAGTCGATCGGTCGTCGGCCGCCCCACTACATGGACCGGCCGCCTCTCCGTCCTCTGGCAATTCTGCACAGCCACAATCTGAGCTGTGGATGGTCATGGAAACTCCCGCGCGTAGATGGTGGTCGAGGCGCTGCCCTTCAGGGATACGAGCATCCTGATGGTTTCATGCACTTTGCGCCCACAGCACGATCCCGGCAGCTGAACCGGGACCGTGCTCGTGAGGCGTAAAGTAGTGACCCAGGTCGCTTACAGTGCGGCGGCGAAGCGGCTGTTCACTTCGTTCCAATTGATGATCTTGGTGATCGCCTCCAGGTAATCAGGACGACGATTCTGGTAGTTCAGGTAGTAGGCGTGCTCCCAGACGTCGATACCGAGGATCGGCGTGCCGTCACCCGTCATCAGGGGGCTGTCCTGATTGGCCGTGCTGAGGATGTCGAGTTTGCCATCTTTCACGACACACCATGCCCAACCGCTGCCAAAACGCGTCATGCCGGCCTTCACGAGAGCCTCATGTCCCGCCTCCATGCTGCCCCAGGCGGCCGAGATGGCGGCGGCCAGTTCAGCAGAGGGCTCGCCCCCCTGCCCCTCGGGTGCCAGACACTGCCAGAACAGTGCGTGGTTGGCGTGGCCACCACCATTGTTGCGGACGGCGGTCCGGATGTCTTCGGGAATGGCATCCAGATCGGTGATCAGATCCTCGATGCTCTTGGCCGCCAGAGCGTCATGACCTTCGAGGGCTGCATTGAGATTTGTGACATAGGCATTGTGGTGCTTGCTGTGATGGATCTCCATCGTACGCGCGTCGATCGTCGATTCGAGTGCGTCGTAGGCGTAAGGCAGATCCGGAAGTGTGTGTGCCATGCTGGGTGATTCCTTTCAGTGGGCGTATCGGGTGATGTGGCTGTGTGTGGTTGGTTGATGATCAGCTTCTGTGCGGACACCAGGCCCGGGCAGATCGTTCAGCTCGCGGATCCTGTGACCGGACGCTCCGACCCGTAATCGTCGAGTGCGGCACGTATGGCGTCTTCTGCCAGAACGGAGCAGTGTGTCTTCATTGGCGGCAGGCCCCCGAGCGCGTCAATCACATCCTGGCGACGCACATGGGCCAGTTCTTCCAGCGTCATTCCCTGGACCAGTTCGGTCAGACGAGACCCGGCGGCAATGGCCGCTGCACATCCGAATGTCTTGAAGCTCGCAGCAGTCACATGCCCGTCCTGGATCTGTAGATACAGATGTAGCACGTCCCCGCAAGCCGAATTCTCCGCCTGACCGATGGCATTGGCCTCGGGGAGTGTGCCGACATTTCGAGGATGATTATAGTGGTCGAGGACCGTGTCATTGTAAGCGGACACAGGCACACCCTTCTCCGCCCAGGATTACGGACCGGGTCGGAGGCCGTGATTGACGGCAATGTGAGGCAGGAATGAACTATTTGAGTGGGCGCGAATATACTCGGCCCCAGGATAGGTGTCAAGATGAGGTCAGGAGTCGGAAGTCCCTTGAATACAGGAACTTACCCACTCAAGACAGGCCTCGGGCATGATCCCGTAGTTGTAGAAGGAAAACTCCTCGACGTTCAGACTTCGCGCCCGCGCCATGACGGCTGCCAGGGTCTGTGCGTCGGGAGAGGCAGGCGGATAGGCACACAGGCCGGTGACGAGTCGATCCACACTCGGCACACCCCGGTCCATGGCCTTCTCAATCATGCCCTGGGCCTCATCAGGACTGGCGGTGTAGGCGAGAATCCCCATCCGATCGGCATCGCGCTGAAGCTGATCTGCTCGAATCCCCGAAGTCCATCGATCCCCCATGAGCAGGAAGGAGATCTGAGTGTCGGGGCAGGCTCGACGGATATCTGTTACCAGTGAACTGACCGTCTCCTCCCGCATCTGCTGGTAGTCAGCCAGTTCCTGATGGGCGGCAACGAAGCCTTCCAGATCACCCTCCAGTGGCTGGCCGCCCCGAAATATCGGGTCCAGTTGCATTCGCACCCAACTGGCCAGCCGATCGACATCGATGCCCAACTTCTGACCTCGGGACCGACAGCCATCTGAGAAGCTCAGGCTATAGAGGTATCGGCCCACATTCCCCAGGGGCACACCGTCCTTCGGGTGATGATGGTGGTGACCATAGCCACCGAAGTTGCAGGTCTCCAGTTCCAGTCGCTTCACACCGTAGTTTGCCACCAGATCCCTGCAAATGGCCACGACGTAGGCTCGCACGTCTTCCTCGCCCGGACACAGAATCCAGCCGAGGCGGTCTCCGTAGGCGGTCTGCTGAGCGAGAGACGGGTACTTCTGTGCCAAATCACTGTTGTGAAGACAGACCGTCCAGGAGATGAAATCGAGCCCGACACGCTGGGTCTGGTCTGCCAGCCGGGCCATAGGATTGCCGTGCTGCACCAGATCCGCGACACGCGGTCGGATTGCCGTATCGGCGTAAAGGGAGAGATCCGGCTGGAAGTAGATG
>JABHDC010000259.1 GCA_018673255.1 Gemmatimonadota bacterium | reverse complement strand
GAAGCCTGTGCCACCGAGCAATGGCATCCGCCAGGATGAGTTCCAGGGCAAACCCCACATGTGGGGCCGCGTTGACGTACGGAATGGATGTCGAAACGAAGCTCACGTGGCCGGAAGACCCCGATCCCAT
Source organism: Gemmatimonadota bacterium (assembly GCA_018673255.1). The sequence continues at coordinate 7,414 of JABHDC010000259.1, read as the reverse complement.
GCCTTCTCAATCACTTCGGTGCCGTCCTTCTGATCTCGGGGTGTCTTGGATTGCATAGGCCGATTGGGGATCCTCCACTTCTGACCGGCGATGCGCTTCGAAGTGCCCAGGAAGCGCACCTCGTTTAGGTTCGGTTGAACTCTCACAGGGAGCCATTCTTATGAAAGTGATCGCCGATCTTTGCGTCGTCCCCATGGGCGTAGGCGTATCGGTCTCCAAGTACGTAGCCACTTGCGAGCAGGTCCTGAGTGACGCCAAGCTGAATCCTCATCTTCACGCCTACGGCACGAACATCGAAGGAGAGTGGGAGGATGTCTTCGCCGCCATCAAGAAGTGTCATGAGAAAATCCACCAACTGGGAGCCCCACGAATCTCGACGACACTCAAATTCGGAACCCGAACCGACCGGGATCAGACGATGCAGGAAAAGGTCTCAAGTGTTGAGACCAAACTGAGCGCCGAGTGATTTCTGACGGTCCGTCATGCCGAGGCTCTGCGCGTGATCCGCCGAAAGATGTGGAGCCAGACGGAAGCGCCGTCGTCCCACTGCATGCCCTTGTGCATACGCAGGATGACGTCCTTGTAAGCTTCGAGCGAGGAATAGCCTTCTGCCGCCGCGTCCTGCTCCGTCATATCGCCCAGCCGCTGCTGGCGCAGATCGACCAGTTCGAACTTGGTCCCTTCGAGATCGAAAATTTCACCCGGGTACGCGTAAACGCCATTTCGGCGTTGCTGGGTTTTCTCGCCGCAGAGCGCAGCCTGCACCATGCTCTTATGCGTTACCAGACGTGAGACATCACAAGTTTTCTCAGGATACTCCATATGCACATCATCTCCAGGATTGTCAGGTAGTACGTGGCGGCCTGTCGGCGAAGGGGATGAATTGGTTGCCACGGTGCGAGGTGAATCTAACCACCTTCGGGTTGGCTCCCAGTCTGTTTTCAGAATCTGAGCCCCAACCGCTGCAGTCCCACTTGACACCAGCACCGACGCGCCCGTCTCTGGGCTTGAGATGCAAACGTAGCTCGGAGCAGACTGGAATGGCGAAGATGAACAGGCTATGTGTAGCCGCGTTGCTGATGCTGATATCCAGCGCCCTACCCGGGGAAGCTGGCGGTAACCTCGTGTGGCCCGACACACTGCGTTCGTATGCGACCCTGCACAGTTTGGGTCTGGAATGGGATGTGCGTGGTGACGCGAATCACGACGCGACTTGTGCCGTCCGTTACCGCAGGAGTGGCACGATGGCGTGGCAGCAGGCCCTCGATCTGATACGTGTCGACTACGACGGCTACTATGCCAACACGGTCGCCGACCGCGCCTACAACATGCTGGCCGGCAGCCTGTTCTTCCTCGATCCCGGAACTTCCTACGACGTCGAGTTGACCCTGGCAGACCCGGACGGCGGTCAAGATCGTCGTGTGATCGAGTTGAGCACGCGCCCGGAACCCGTCCTGCCGGTGGCGTCCGTAGTCTACGTACACGCTGATACGACGTCCGGCGACGGCAGCCTGGAACGGCCCGTTTCATTGCCGGTGGCGCTGGCGCAGGCGCTGCCCGGGAGGGTCCACTGTCTGCTGCCCGGTCGCTACGGTCAGGTGAATATCCAACGATCCGGTGAGCCAACAGCTCCCATCGCCTGGCTCGGACCGGCGGCGTCCCGGGCCGTTGGATATGGCGGGCCCGAAGGCGAGGCTGAGTTCGAACGCATCGAGGTCAGCGCCAGCCATGTCTGGATCGAGGGGCTCCTGTTCGACAAGAGCCAGGCCTGGCCGGACAGCATCACCCGAGGCGGCCTCAGGGGGCTTGGTGAGGCGACACGGGTGGTGGTGCGTGGCAACCATTTCCGGGACTATCCCTACTCGATCTGGCTGCACCCCGACAACAGCGCCTGGGTGATCAGCGACAATACGATCATCGGCCGCAAGGACATCGAGCAGGAAGGCAGCGCCGCGTTCTCGGGTGAAGGCATCGAACTGCATCACTCCTCACATCATACCATCGCCTACAACTCGATCTCCCACGTCGCCGATGGCATCTCGTATGCGCAGCGTAACGTCGACATCTTCGGCAACGACATCTTCGACACCTCCGACGACGGCATCGAGCCCGACTACGGCTACGCCAACCTGCGCATATGGGGCAATCGGATCGCCAATGTCCAGTATCACGCCTTCAGCTTCCAGGGCATGTATTGTGGACCGTGGTACTTCATTCGCAACCAGGTGACCACTGCCCGGGGGGCGCTGTTCAAGTTCCGCACCGCGGACCGGCTGGTGTTCGTCAACAACACGCTGGTGGCCTCCACTTTCGGCCGCGATATCATGCACCACCTGCTGCACGGCTTCGTCCGCAACAATCTGTTCATCCGTGACGGCCTCGAGGCACGCGACCCGTGGCGGGCGCGGCTCAAGTACGTCGGCCGCGGCCTGCAGGAGAACTACTATACCCCCGATCTGACGGCACCGGATGGGCGTACTGATTGGGATTACAGTGGCTACGATCTGCGCGACTCAGAAGGCGCGCCCGGTCTGTTCCACTGGTTCGACGAGAGCTACGAACGCGTCGAGGCGTTATCCGCCGCCGTGGGCATCGAGACCCATGGCCGCCACGTAGACCGGGAGCGGGTGTTCGCCGACTACCGGCCGCCAACGCACCCGGCCCGGCTGCCTCGACCCGTCCTCTATCTGCACCCCGAAGGTGAGGCGGTGGACGCTGGTGATGTAGTACCCAACCTGGCCGATCAGTTCATCGGCCAGGCCCCCGATCTGGGTGCCCACGAGGTCGGGGGCCGCGAACCACACTATGGTCCGCGGCAGCCGGAGCATCGCCATCGATGGCTCGACCCTGGCGCCGAAGAGTAGCTGCGTGTTCACCACCTATAGACGAAAGACGCTGTGAACGCCTGCGGGGATCGTTCTGCTTGAGCCCATTGCGACACCATTGATCTGGCAGCCAATCGCAGGACCCGTAGCAAACATGCGTCTCATGATCGTTCCCACCTCATCAGAAGCTCTCAGCATCTGCCTTCGTTTGCATAGGCCGAACGCAGGTCACGTCAATCCTGTCCGGCTGGCTCATCTTGCACGTTTGTGACCAGACGCCTGGATGCCTGAGTAACATCATGATGATCTCAAGTTGACCAACGAAGACGCCCTGGGCCGCTTTCAGGCTACGTAGGATCCTTGGCGTGTTGGCTCGGCCAGGCTCGAGTCGTAACGTTCTGCCGTCACCCTTGCCAGCCCTCGTGCTCAGGAGAGTTCTCATGCAGTCTCTTCCTACCGTACGCGAGTTCATGGACACCAAGGTACCCACTCTCTTGCCGTCGACCCTCGCGCTCGACGCCGTCGATTTCCTCCTGAAGAACCGCGTCACTGGCGCCCCCGTGGTCGACGAGGCGGGCGCCCTGCTGGGCATCTTCACCGAGAAGAACTGTCTGAATCTTGTCGCCCGCTCAGCGGAGCCGGAAAGCGTGCAGGTATGCGTCTCCGACCTCATGACGCGTGAGGTCAGGACCATCCCACCTTCGATGGACGTCTACTTCGCTGCAGGACTGTTCCTGAAGGTGGCGTTTCGTCGCTTCCCGGTCGTTGAGGAGGGTCGTATCGTCGGGGCCATCACCCGGTTCGATATCTTGCGCGCCATTCAGGCCAATCGTGAGTACCTGGCGGCCAATCGCACGTCCAATCCCTGACCCGATCGGCATAACTTGTGAATCGCGACAGGAGTTCAGGATGACCTCGCCGACGTCGCCATCCTCTGCATCGCGTGCAGCCTGAGTCATTGCCGGCCATGACATCCCGACAGAGAATGCGCGCGGTCCTCAGTGGCCAGTTGCCGGATCGAGTACCCTTTGTTCCGACGATCGCGCTAGACCATGCCTGCGTCGCCTGCGGAAGACGCTTCGAGGAGGCCCTCATCGATCCATCCCTGGGTCCGGAGGTCATGCTCGGCGCGGCACGGCGCTATGGAACAGATGCCGTGCGCTTCGCCATGGGTCCCGGGGCCGGGTGGTATGACGACAAGGTGGTCGAGGAACGGGATGGACAGCTTGTCCAGGTATCGCGCCGGGACGGAACACCTGACGGCTATTTTGATATCGCAGGCGGCGGCAACTTGATCCCCTTCGTGCCAAGTGATCCCGTGCGCAATCGGTCGGATGTGGATAGGATTCAAGTGCCGGATGCCGGTGATTACCTCGAAGGGGGATATCTGAAGGATGTCCTGGCCGGCGTAAAGGCTGCCCACGCGGACGGCCTCTTCGTAATCGGCATGTGCTCATCGCAGACGATCAACTTCATGGTTCAGCAGCTCGGCAACCCCGAGGCTGCCCTCCTGCTCTTCCTCGATGATCCCGCACTGGCCTGCGCCCTTATCGACAAAGCCGTGGCTCTCTCGATCGAGAGGGGCCGGGCTTTCATCAAGGCCGGGGTCGATTGCCTGTATATCGGTGACTCCTACGCCTCCGCCAGCGTCATCTCACCGGAGATCTACGCACGATTCTGTGTCCCCGCCTACACCGAGGTTGCACGGGAATTTCACGACGCCGGTGTGTTCTGCTACAAGCATTGCTGTGGCAACTACAACCCGTTGCTGAACGATTTCGCCGCCACCGGCGTGGATGCAATGGACGGCCTCGACCCCACCAGCGGCATGAGTGTGGCGCACACCAAGGAACGGATCGGGGCAACGACCACGCTGATGGGCGGGCTTAGTTGCATGAACCTGCTGAACGGCAGTGTGGACGAAGTCTACGAGGAAGCAAGGCGATGCCTGGCGGCTGGTAAGCCCGGCGGTCGCTTCATTCTAGGCAGCGGCTGCGCCGTGGCGCGCTACACACCCGTGGAAAACATGATGGCCGTTCATGCTGCGGCGATGGATTATGGTGTGTACGATGGCAGTGTTTGATCGAAGGGCTGAGACCCCGGGAGGTGTTTGGCCCGAACGACAATCGGCAGCAGGGCACCGAGGACGAACGAGCCGCTACCGAGGGGAACAGGTCACCCAGAGTTTGCGCCTGGTTCTGATCACAAGTTGGCTACTGCATCCACCACTCTGTGGCGGCCACATCTGAATCTGCATGATGATACAGATTCAGATGTGGGAAATCTGTATCATCATACACATCTGATCGGTGTCGCTCACGGCTTTCCGGTTGTCGGTGTGTCTGTTCAGGATCCCAGCGACGGCTATGGCTATGGCTAAGGCTCGTCATCCCCCAGCCCTTCAGGCTTGACAAGGGTTCTCAAACCCACCAGGATGGGCCCTTATCTGTCCTACTCCTTGTGACCGAGGAGGAGTTGGCCGCACAGATCGCGGAGCTCTTTCCACCAGGGACGATGCGGGAGCGCAAGGTGTCTTCGACGGTCACATCAAGGCGCCCTACGAGCACGTGATGGATGTGTTGCGGCAGCAGGGGATCGAGGCCATCGGAATCAAGTAGGCAAACCGAGGGAGTGTGGATATGGCGGGCAAAGGCAAGACGGTCCATCTGACTGCGGCACAGGCGGTCGTCAAATACCTGCAGGTGCAGTACAGCGAACGCGACGGCAAACGCCAGCGGCTGATCCCGGGCATGTTCGGCATCTTCGGCCACGGCAATGTGGCCGGTCTGGGGCAGGCCCTGAATGAATACGGCGATTCACTCCCCTACTACCAGCCCCGCAACGAGCAGGGCATGGTGCATGCGGCATGCGGTTTTGCCAAGACGACACAGCGCCTGCAGACCCTGGCATGCACGGCCTCGATCGGCCCTGGATCGACCAACATGATCACCGGCGCGGCCACAGCCACGGTGAACCGCCTGCCAGTGCTGTTGTTGCCCTCCGACTACTATGCGACTCGCTATCAGGGGCCGGTACTGCAGCAGCTCGAACACCCGATCAGCGCCGACGTGAGCGTCAACGACTGCTTCCGCCCAGTGAGCCGGTTCTTCGACCGGATATTGCGGCCGGAGCAGCTCCTGACGGCCCTGCCCGAAGCTATGCGGGCGCTGACCGATGCGGCCGATGCGGGAGCCGTGACCCTGGCCTTCCCCCAGGATGTGCAGACCGAAGCCTACGACTTCCCCGTCCAGTTATTTGAGGAACGCACCTGGCACGTGGACCGGCGTCCGGCGGAGACCAGTCGCATCGCCGCGGCGGTGCAGATGCTCAAGAAGGCGCGCCGGCCGCTGCTGATTGCCGGCGGTGGCGTGCGCTACTCCGAGGCCACCAAGGAACTGACGGCCCTCGCCGAGGCCCTGGGCATGCCTCTGGTCGAAACCTACGCCGGCAAGGGCTCGATACCGGATGCGGACCTCCACCTGGGCGGCATTGGGATCTCCGGCACCGGCTGTGCGGCGCGGGCCGCCGAAAAGGCCGATCTGATCCTGGCCGTGGGGACGCGGCTCAGCGACTGCGTTACTGGATCCCAGTCCCTGTTCCGGAATCCAGATGTGCAGTTCATCAGCATCAATGTCTGCGGGCACGACGGCTTCAAGAACGGCGCGCTGCCTATCACCGCCGATGCCCGGGAAGCCCTCAAGTCCCTGCTGCGCGCCGCCAAGGCGGCGGGCGTGAAGCCCCGGACCGGGTATCTGCGCGAGATCGCCGCCGAGCGGAAGAGCTGGCGGGCCAAGGCCGAGAAAGCCGGGCGGCAGGTGCGTGGCAAGCCCTTGGGGCAGGGCACCATCGCCACGGTTATTAGCGAAGAGGCTCAGGCGGGGGACACTATTATCGCGGCGGCAGGGACGCAGTTGATGGCGGCTCACAAGCTGGCGGTATCCAAGCCGGGAGTGGAATACCAGATCGAGTTCGGTTATTCCTGTATGACCCACGAGATCGCCGCGGCCATCGGCGTGCGTCTGGCGGGTCGCAAGGGCGAGGTGATCGCCTATCTGGGCGACGGCGGCTACATGATGAACCCCACCGAACTGGTGACGGCCTATCAGGAAGGGACGAAGATCACCGTAGTGGTGGTGGAGAATCACGGCTTTCAGTCGATCTACGGGTTGCAGATGGCCCGGGCGGGGCGCGATTTCGGCAACGAGTTCCGCGCGCGCGATCGCCAGAGCAAGCGGCTTGCAGGCGAGTATCTGGAACTGGATTTCGCCGCTAACGCCGCCAGCATGGGCGCCCTTACCTGGCGCGCGGCCTCGGCAACCGAGTTGCGCAGCGCCCTGACGGAGGCCCGAGCCGAGAAGCGGCGGCCCTGCGTCATCGTCGTCGAGGCCGAGCCCCACACCGACACGCCCGATCCCGGTGTGTGGTGGGACATCGGTATCGCCGAGACCAGCGGCGACGAGGCGACGCGAAAGCTGAAGGCCGCAGACCGGCGGGACGAGGCCCACCAGCGCTTCCACTACTGATGGCGCGGCAGGACTCTCTGCCTCGCCTCCGAGACTGGCAGCAGTATCTCAGACTGAGCCGCGACG
>JABHDC010000258.1 GCA_018673255.1 Gemmatimonadota bacterium | reverse complement strand
CGAACCCAGACAATCCACGCACCTGGTACCCAAGAGCCTCGGCCCCAAGAATGGCCGCCATCTTCTCGTTCACCAGGATGGCGCCATCCTGGTCGCTGGCGGCTGCCGAAAAGTCCCTCCCCTGGATGAGCCGGAGCCCCACGGTACCGACGAACTCACGACTGACCCCAAGGCTTTGCAATTCGACCCGGGCCCCATCGATGGTCCAGGCGCTTGGTCTGCGCCCCCATCCTGGTGCGGGTGAGACGCCAGCCAAAGACAGCACATGATCGCCCCGCAGTTGCCCCTGGAGTCTCTGCAGTTCCACATCGGTCACGAAGCTGCTCGAAATGACCGCGACCTGGGCGGCGTCAAACCCGAGGTCTTTCTTCTGCATGTAGTCGATCTGGCGTTCAATCGTCAGCGTGCCCACCACCAGAACAGAGGAAATCGCGAATTGCGCGCAGATCAGACCGCTGCCGAACCGGTTGCGACCACCCACGCGCAGGCGTCCGCCGAGGGCCTTGACGGGTTCAAAATGTGATGCCACCACCGCGGGATAGAGCCCCGCAGCCAGTCCTACTGTCACCGTCAGAGCCAGCCAGGCAATCACGGTCGGCGCCGACCACGGATCGAGGCTCAACTGGACATCCACAAGCGCCGAGAAGCCAGGCAGCAATACTCCGGCGATCGCGACACCAGCCGCGGTCGCCACTGCACTCATGAGGATCGCTTCGGCCAGGAACTGCCCGACCAGTTGGCCTCTGTTGGCACCCACCGTCTTGCGCACGCCAATCTCTCGAGTCCTCGTCGCCGCCCGTGCCATGCAGAGGTTGACGAAGTTGATGCAGGCGATCAACAAAATGAGCGCACCCACACCCAACAGCGCGTAGACCCGTGCCGGCTTGCCGCGGTTGGCCAGTCCCATGATCAACTCTGTGGTCCAGTGCATCTGTCGCATGGGCAACAGATGCATGCTGACCTCGGCGTCGGGCATGTTGCGGCTGGACCGCCCTGCCGTCGTCAACGTCGACTCGATGAAAACCGGATCCGCCCCTTCGGAAAGCACCAGATACAAGGCAGGCCAGGATTGTACCGGCACCAGATCGAGCAGCGCGAAGGGCACCAGCATCTGCGGTCGAATGGAGGAGTTTGTCGGAATCGGCGCCAGGACGCCTGTCACCGTCAGGTCGACGTGCACGGGCTCCGACATGCCCATGGGGGTAAACTTGCTGAACGCGAGTGTCAGTGTCTTGCCCATGGGATCCATAGGGCCGAAATGGATGCCCGCCGCCTCGGCGCTCAGCACGATGGCGCGTGGATCCGCCAGCGCCGTCACAATGTCTCCCTTGGCCAGAGGAAAGTTGAAGACCTGGAAGAACTCAGCATCTACCGCCAGCCCCTCGATGGACACGGGGTCACCCTCGCCGATTACCTGCGAGCGCAGATGCTGCTGCACCTTCAGAACCTGTTCCACCCCGGCCACCCCGGTGCGTGCCGCTTCTTCGACGGCGGCGGAAATCCGTGTCATCTGCTGAGGTCGAGCCATCTGCGCCATTTTCAACCGCTCCCACACAATGTGGATGCGATCCACCTGGTCGTGAAAGCCATCGAAGCGCCACTCGTGTTCTACGTAGAGTCCCACCAACGTGCACACAGCCAGGGCCAGCGACAGTCCCAGCACATTGATGATGGAAGTGAATCGGTGCCTGACAAGCACCCGCAGGGCCACGATCAGATTGTTGGCAAACATCCTCGTCCTCTCATTCGGCGCTCAATGTGTAGAGGAGATTGCTGAATAACCTCGTCGTGCCTCTCCCAGCGATTTGTTCATCGTAGGGAACGCAATCGAGCAGATGAGCGCTGTCGAGTCTCGGCCACAGATTCCCATGAAATTCTGTACCACTCCCACACCCATCCTATGTAAATCATAGAGCAACGGGTATGCCACGCACGTTAGATATTGATTTTTAACAACTTAGTTGATTTCGCTCAACATCGATCAGTGCCCGCAGATGGTACACCAGGTGTCCGTTATCGGACATCTGGGCTGACGCGGGACACACCTCTGTTCCGCAATATTCATATAATCAACGCATCAGCCCACCGAAGGGCTCAGACCGAACCTTTTCGTTGCTCCTCGCGTCATATTACTCAGAGAGCAGATGGAGATAACCGAAGCAGAGACCGATGCGACGCTGGTCGCCGCCGCGCGTGCCGGAAGCCCTAAAGCCTTCACGGACATCGTCGAGCGCTACAAGGACGCGGTCTTCGCCGTCGCTCTTGCGCGGGTTCGTCGTTTCCATGACGCCGAAGACGCGGCGCAACAGACCTTTGTCCGGGCCTACGTCGGACTCCCGCAACTCAGCGATCCCCAGCGCTTGGGGGCCTGGCTACGCGCCATCGCCGTCCGCTGCGCGCTGGACCTGGTCGACGGTCGGCGGGAGACAGTCGCACTAGAGGAGATACCCGAGCCCGCGTCTCCGGGACCGTCTCCAGAAGATCTCCTGGAGACGGAGGAGCGTCGTCGCATTGTTCTGGAGGCCCTCGCACGACTGCCACGGGCGCAGCGCGAGACTATGACGCTGCATTATCTGGGGGGGAACGCGATCCGCAAAATCGCCGCGTTGGTGGAAGCGCCGGAAGGCACAGTGAAACGCCGTCTGCACGATGCCCGAAAGCGGCTTAAGGAGGAAGTACTAGCCATGGTCGAGGAAGTGCTGCACGAGGGGTCTCCCGATGGAAGCTTCGCCGAGCGCGTCTTCGCGCTGCTCAACGCCTACCCGGACCGACACAACATGTGGAGTCCGGAGATCGAGGACGAGCTGTCCCGGCTGGGAAGCACCGGTGTCGATGGTTTCGCCTTGGCACTGGACAGTCCTCATTGGCAGACGCGCAGAGCTGCGGTGAGTTACCTGGACTCATTGCCTGTCACCGATGAGGTGGTAGCGCTCCTGCGCAAAGCCCTGGAGGACGCCAACAAGAAGGTGCGCAAGTTCGCTTTGGGTACCGTCCCGGAACTGGACATGGCCCCAGAGAGCAGACATCGCGAGTTTGCACCGCTGGTGAACCGAATGCTCACCGACCCAAGCCGTCAGGTACGCCAGCAACTCACCGTTCTGTGGACGGACAGCTATCTCCCCTTCCTGTCCACGGTGAAGGTGGCGGATGCGCTCAGCGCGGAGCAGCATCCGCAGATCAAGGGGCAGCTCCAGGAACTGCTGATCCGGCTAGTGAAGGAGAGAGCAATCGACTGAACGCAACAAGGCGGTCAGACCCGGCGTACCTGGACGCGTGCCCGCCCAGGCAAAAGGCTGATCGCTCCGGGGGAAGTGTGGCACGCCTTCCCCCGGACCTGGAGTTCCTGTCGGCCAGATTGGCGGAAAGAGGTGGTCGGATCCGGCGTACCTGGACGCGTGCCCGTCCAGGCAAGAGACCGGCCATTCCCAGGGGAGGTGCGGCACGCCCTCTCCTGGGCCAAGTCCTCTTCGCGTGCGGTTTGGCTCGACTCCCCGACTGCCAATTGCCCTGGTTTAGTCACCTCACGGTGCGTGCCGGCGATGCCGGCACGGCGCTCCTCGACGGCCGGGATCCGAGGGTACATTCAGTCTCACATCAACCCACCGCCTGTTGAGGATTGATGTTCCGGACCTATCTAAAGACCGCCGTCAGCAACTTGCTCACGCACAGGTTG
>JABHDC010000257.1 GCA_018673255.1 Gemmatimonadota bacterium | reverse complement strand
TCCATCGATGCAGAAGACAAGTTGTGGGTCGCCGTCTACGGTGGCTGGGCGGTGCGCCGATACGATCCGACGACGGGTGGATTGATGCGAGAACTGCGCCTGCCCTTCGAGTGCGTCACCTCCTGTGCCTTCGGTGGTGAAGGACTCGATGAACTCTATGTCACCTCAGCGGTACAGGGCTTCGATGCGGCCAAACTGGACGAACAGCCTCTGGCCGGCTGCCTGGTCAAAGTCGATCCCGGTGTGCAGGGCGTGGCCGCATTCAGCTACGCCGGCTGAGCGAGGCGATCACGGACCTGAGCCAGTATTTCAAGGCAGTGCAGTGCTGCCTCAGGTGCGTGAATGCGGACATTTACGATGAGTTCGTCGGCGCCGGTCTGTTCGATGAACGAGGCGAGTGACCTCGTCAGCGTATCGGCCGAACCGACGAAAGAACACGCCAGTTTGTGCTCCACGGCGGCCTGCTCCTGTGGTGTCCAGTAGGCCTGGATATCGTCGATCGGAGTCGGCAGGGGCTCCCTTCGCCCCCGGGCCATGTCCACCGACTGCATCTGCATGGATGTGAACAACCGGCGGGCCTCCTGATCGGTGTCGGCGGCGACCACATTGATCCCGATCATGGCATGGGGCTGCTGCAACTGCGCCGATGGCTGGAAGTCACCGCGGTAGACGGTGAGTGCATTGAGCAGGTCTGCCGGGGCAAAGTGCGCGGCAAAGGCATAGGGCAGGCCCAGTTGCGAGGCCAGTCCGGCGCTGAACAGACTCGAGCCCAACAGCCAGATCGGGATCTGCAGACCGGCGCCGGGAATCGCGCGCACGTGCTGATCGGCCGCCGACGCATCGAAGTAGGCCTGCAATTCCAGCACATCACGTGGGAAGTCATGGTCGGCGCCGATGCGTTCGCGTCGCAGGGCGCGGGCGGTCAGCTGATCGGTGCCTGGTGCCCGACCGAGCCCCAGATCGATGCGCCCCGGGTAGAGGGTCTCCAGGGTGCCGAATTGCTCCGCAATGACGAGGGGCGGGTGATTGGGCAACATGATGCCACCCGAACCGACGCGGATGGTGTGCGTCGCCTCGGCGACATGCCCGATGAGGACACTGGTCGCCGTGCTGCCGATACCTGCCATGTTGTGGTGTTCAGCCAGCCAGTAGCGATGGTATCCCAGTTCTTCCGCCCGCTGCGCTTGACGGCGCATGACCTGATAGGCCTGAGCCACATCGGCACCCTGCCGGATCGGCGCCAGATCGAGAATAGAGAAGGGGATCATCTAGGCGCGCCAGGTGTTCCAGGCGAGCAGAATCCATGCGGCCAGAAAGGCGACCCCACCCAGGGGCGTGATGGCTCCCAGCCATCGTGTACCGGAGAGTACGAGCAGATAGAGAGATCCGGAAAACAGGAACACGCCGGCGATCATCAATCCGCCCGACAGGCGAAGCCCGGTCAGATCAGGCCACGTCTGCACGAGAAAGGCGATGACGAACAGCCCCAGTGCGTGGACGAGGTGATATTGCACGCCCGTCTGCCAGATGGCCAGATCGGCCGGTTCCACGCGTTCACGCAGGGCGTGGGCACCGAAGGCGCCCAGGGCGATGGCACTGGCCATGCCGAGGGCGCCAAGAATGATGAAGAAGCGACAGCTATCGGTCACGGCGCCTGATCTCCGGATGGGGGCAATGCGGTGAAGCCGCAATACTCTCTGAGGAACTGTGGCAATCGATGGGTCTCGAATCGATCGCGACTCCAACGACGATGATTGAGACGATGTCGCTGGGTTTCAACCAGCACATACGTTTCGGCCTGTGCTGTACAGGCCGGACCGGGGGGATCACCGAGCATGACCTGTACAGAGATTCGTTGGTACCAATCGCCCTCAAATGCGTCCAGGTGCTGCAAAGCCTCCATGTCCACGTCACGCCACAACACGCCATCGGTGGCGCAGGATGCTTCCGGCACCAGGGCGGGATACGATTCGCCACGCAAACCATAGCGGGCAAAGCCTGCAACCAGCGCCGGTTCGGTCTCGAAGACCTGTCCCGTGACTGCCTCCATGACCTGCGCAATCATCAGCGTGCCATAGCTGAAGACGTGTACGATGCTCACGCCGCTCCTGCTGTATGAGCTGCCGCCACATCGATGATCCGTCCCTCGCGACGGGAACGATCGGCACAGAATCCCATCAGGTGACCGGTGACCGAATCCTGAATGCTCGTCGTCGACAGTGACGGCGCCTCGCCCCGTACGACCTTGAGGAAGTCTTCGACGAGTCGCAGATCGCCGCCGCCGTGCCCACCAAAGGCACCAGTCATGTCGCCACCAATCCGCAGGTCGATGACTTGCTCGCTGTATTCGTTCCCGGGGCTCGGGTCCATGTGGCGCAAGGTGAAGGTCGAATCTTCGAGCACGCCCTGGATCTCGCCCTTCGTGCCGATGAGATGGATCGAGCGCGTCGGTTTGGATGACCCCCCGATCATGTTCAGCGTCGCCGTGCAACCATCGGCGAATTCCGCCACGACTGACTGGTGATCGACGACGTCGTTGTCGCACTTCCACACACACCGACCATAGGGATTGTCCGCCTCCAATGAGGCAATCTTGTCCTCGAGACTTGGGGGGGGATCCATGTGTTCGAGGCTGTCCCAGACATAGAACGACCAGCGATCGGGATGATCGATGTAATGCTTGCGGGCCGAATACAGACAGTCCGCCTCGATCGGGCAGTCGACGAGGCAGCGCGTGCCGGCTTGTGGCGGCGCTTTCTCGGGTCGGAATTGCAGATTGCCACCGAAGCTGGATACGCGGGACACGTCGACGCCGGAGTGCATCCAGGCGATCAGGTCCAGATCGTGACAGGACTTGGCCATCAGCATCGTCGACTGACAGTAGGACTCCTGTGACCACTTGCCGCGCACGAAGCCAACGGCCATGTGGTGGTAGGAGACGTGCTCGACAGCCTGGATGTTGAGCAGGTCGCCGAGAACACCCGAGGCGACCTGCTGCCGGATCGCCGCGTAGAACGGTGCGTAGCGCAGCACGTGGCAGATCGATACGTGGCGCTCATGCTGCCGTGCCGTCTCGACCAGTTGCCACATTTCGCCCTCGCTGGTGGCGAAGGGCTTTTCCAGCAGCATGTGATAACCGACCTCAAGCAGGGGCAGTGCGGTGGGTACATGCTGATGATCCATGGTGCCATTGATGACGACGTCGGCGAAACGTTCGTGGGCGGCCAGGTCTTGAGCTGTGTCGAAGACGTGCTCATCCGGCAGATCGTAGGTGGTCTGCACCATCCGCCGCCGATCTTCGATCACGTCGGCGACGCCGACGATTTTCAGTTCATCGGGGTGATGCTGTGCATAGGATGCATACGTCATGGCCCGATGCCCGGCGCCGACGATGATTGCCTCCAGGGGTTTGCTGCCCATCCTCCACCTCCTCCTCAGTGTATGTGCGCCTCGATTACGCCAGAAGTTCCTTGTCCAGTTCGACCAGGCCGATGCCCGGCGTGATGGCCGGGTCGCCGGGGTACCGCTGCTGCTGATCGTGCACGGTTGCCCGTCCATTGTAGGGCAGCAATACACGTTCACCGAAGCGGCAGGGCATGGAGGCGGCCGTGATCATGCCACTGTCGAATCGACCGCGTTCGCCCAGGGCCAGCAGCGGGACGCGATCGTCGCAATGTTCCCACAACCAGCCATCAGGGCTGCTCACGCGCTGCACATCCATCGTCTGATCTAGTGTGTGGTGGCAGAAGAGCAGGCCGCCATAGCCACTGGCTGTCGGATAGGGCGAGAGCCAGTAGTGCTGAAGATCGGGTGGATCCTCCTCATCCGGTTCCAACACGGTGATGGGACCCGTCCAGCGTCCATCGAAATCACCGCCATTGTACCACAACGAAATCTGTCGGTGAATGCCGACGAGATTGTCGCGATCGCCGGGCAGATGAGGGTTGTACTTCCAGGTCTGCTGATACAGCAGATAGCGGCTTTCGCGTGGTGTCTGCACCCCGGGCTGGGCCGCCACCATGGACATGGCATCGTTGGCACTGGTGATGATCGGGCGCTCGTGCAGGTGATGCCATTTCAGACCGTCGGCGCTGACGGCCAGGCAGATGCCAGCTGGCGTGTCGAGGTGAGGCCGTTCCCACAATACCATCTTCCAGCGCCAGGCTGGATTGTCTTCTTCCGGCTCATGAATGATCCGTGTCGGCATGAAGATTCCCCAGCCGGTCTCCAGACCGAGACTGCCCATGACGATGTTGGATCCTTCACCTAGATCGGGTTTGGCCCAGTCCGAGCCGCTGTCGGAGGTGGCCACACACAGGACATTCCTGAGGGGATCCTCGCGGTGTGAGACCAGATAGTAGAGTCGCAGGCCGCCGGTCTGAGGATCGGTGTGCAGCGCCATGGCGCTGAGTGTGGCACCGATCTCCCAGGGTTGTTCGGCGGCGAGGATGGGTGCATCCGTGCGGTCGAGAATCCAGTCGGTCATCGCCTGTCTCCAGCCCGGAGGGTTCCCGGCTTCACAAGAGGGTGTCTGTGCCCACGGTCTCTGGACCCACGGTCTCGGGGCCCATGGTGTCCTGGTCCAGCGTGCCCCGGCGGGTAAAGGGGGCCCATCATCACGGCGAGGTCGCCAGGTGACGATCTGCCGCATCCAGCCACTGTTGCCAGTCCCAGTCGGTGACATCATGGCCACCGACGCGCAGGTGGTAGGACACATCGGTGTCATTCATGACCGTGCCCCCTGCCGGAAGCTGAGACACGGTCAGTGATTTTCGACCGAGCAGGTCATAGACAGGACCGGCATGGAAGGCGGCAAGCAGTTCGCCAGCCGGGTCGGCCCAGAGATCTTCGGTGGCACTGGCGACATACACCGGTCGTGGCGCGACCAGGGCGATCAGCTCATGCTGGTCTACCGGGCATTCTCCCTCCGCGTCGTTGTAGGCCCGATAGTTGTCGCAGAACCAGTGGGGGAAGCTCGTATTGATGCGACCGACGGTTTCGCCGACGCATCGTCTCGACAGAGCGGCCCCACCGCAACCCGAATCATTGGAGATGACGAGGCCGAAGCGCTCGTCGATGGCTCCCGCCCACAGGGCGGTCTTGCCGAGGCGTGAGTGGCCCATGACGGCCACACGTTTCGCGTCGACATCGGCGTCGGTCTCCAGGTAATCGAGGATCCGACGCAGACCCCACGTCCAGGCGCTGATCGTTCCCCATTCGCCCGGCGCCGGTTGCTCCTGGCCGGGCCGGTAGAAGAGGGGATGCACCCCGTTGGCGTATCCGTCATCGAAATCCGGATCGAAGTCGCCGCAGTAGGCGGTGGCCAGGGCGTAGCCGCGTTCGATGATGCGTTCGATGGACCAGCGGGACGCATTCATACCGCGCGAGGCTTGGGTGGCGCGGTGGTCGACAATCCCCTCCTTGTCTGATTTGCGCATCCAGGTTTCCGAGAGTTCGACAGCCGGGTCGTCACAGACGGCGTGATTGCCGAAGAAACTCAGGCCGACAAATGCCGCCACCGGTTGCTGCGAGCGGGGGAGGAATAGCAGAATGTCGGCGTGGGTGCTGTAGCCATTTCCGTGGAAATGCAGACGCACCTGACGACGGATCGCCCTGCCACCCAGGGCTTCGCCCTCCTCCAGAATCTCGGCCGTCGTCTGGCTCGGCGGGCCGGGCATGGCTCCGTACACGTGTTGCTCGAAGAGGCGGAGGATCTCCGGGCGCCGGTGATGACGCCATGTGGTCGCATCCGTGACCCGCTGGCCGGCCCCATCGACGAGGGGATCGGGCAGGACGTAATCGGGGATCAGCGTTTCGTCGTAGTTGGCTGGCATGATATTGGCCTGCAGGCGCGAGGTTCGAGTGGTGGTTTGAATCACGTGGCCAAGATAACGTCGAGTGTCCGGCGGGTCACTCAAATGGCTCGCTCCCGGGTTCGCCATCAGAATCACCTGGGCGTATCGTAGCTCCCATTGCCCCCCTCACTACAGGAGACGCACACGCATGCCCTACGTCAATGTCCGAATTCTGACAGGTCGCACCCACGAGCAGAAGGCGCAACTTGCGCAGGTGATCACGCAGGCGCTCACCGACATTTGCGGTGCGCCTGCTGCAGGCACTCACGTGGTCATCGACGAGGTGGAGCGGGAGAATTGGGCTGTCGGCGGGCAACTGGTCGCCGATCGCGACAGCTGAAGAGCGGCTAGCGGACCTCGACGGTCTGCAGCAACTGCAACCGGCAGCGACGGCCTTTTTCCGGCATGGCCGTGACATACCGATTGGAGACCAGGCGCCGCAGGGCTGCCCGGACCGGGCCGAGTCCCTCGCCGCCCTCTTCGGAACGCACACCGCTGGCCAGGGCCAGCTCCGACATGGGCAGCACCAACTCTTCGGCGCCTTCCACTGCCGCCAGTCGGCACAGGAAGATCCAGAGCTTGAATGCCGGTGGACCCAACTTCTGCAGATGTTGATCAGCAGAGGGCATCACAATCGTCCCGCACGGTGTGGGATGATGGTGCGTCGCATGACGCCCACCGGAGGCGGAGCCAGATCGCAGCAGGGGCGCATGGATTTGGCATGGGATTCGTGAACCCGCGCGGTGGGCACCGGGCGGACACGTCTGGGTAATGTCGCAAGGTTGACGTCATCCGTCGAATCGGATCGATGCCGTTCACTCCTCCAACATCAACCGTTCGCCCTCTGGGTCGATCCACTGCACCGGTCCCAGTCCAAGATCCCGAATGGGCGCCTCAATCTGTTCCCTGTCGCCGACGACGAGCCAGATGAGTTGATCAGGCCTGAGCACCTGGGTGGCGGCGGCGGCAATCTGCGACAGATCCAGAGACCGGACCTGATCCGAATACTGGTCCCAG
The DNA here is from genome assembly GCA_018673255.1 of Gemmatimonadota bacterium. The sequence goes on along the minus strand of JABHDC010000257.1, from coordinate 36,123 downwards.
TGCGTCTGAGCCAATCCGAAGCGCACCATCTGGGCAATCGATGCTGCAACGGCGCCACCGGTCTCCCACCGGCCGGGCAGGGCCAGGGTCGTGAAATTCTTGACGCGGGTCAGCTCGTCGGGTGTCGCGGGTTGATCATCAAGGATCCCGCGCAATTCGGCGGCGATTTCCACCATTGATTCGGCGGTCTTGTCGGATTGCACCGACGCATACGTGAGGAATGGCCGCTGCCCACGCGCATCCAACAGGACGCTTCGGGCTCCGTACGACCAGTGCTTGTCCTCACGCAGATTCATATTGATCCGGGCGGAGAACGAACCACCCAGGATGTCGTTCATGGCCTCCATGGCGATGTTGGCTGCCGCCGACTTCGGCGGTGCCACGTGGGCGGCAAAGACCACCGATTGTGCCGACCCGGGTCGGTCCATCAGGTAGACCTGGGCCCCGGGCTGATGTTCAACGGTCAGAATACGCTTGGTCGGGATGGCGCGGGCCGGTGTCTCCCACTTTGCTAACAGCTTGTTCAACTTTGAGGTGGCTTCCGCCAGTGTGATGTCACCGACAATGATGAGCGTTGCATTGTCGGGTCGAATCCAGGTTTGATGGAAGTCACTCAAATCTTCCCGGCTCAAGCCCTCAACCGATGACTGCGTGCCGGTGCCCCGCCACGGCAGACCGTAGGCGTGGTCGGCGCCGTACAGCAGTCCAGGGAAGACGCGCAGGGCCATCTCGAAGGGTGTCGTCTTCTCCGATTCGATGCCGGCCAATTGGTGTTTCCGCAGGCGCTCAAATTCCTCACCAGGAAAGGAGGGATTCAGCAGCACATCGGCGAAGATCTCCAGTGACGCATCCAGATTCTCCCGCAGCGCCCCCAGTCGGATCGTCGACATGTCCAGATTCGATGCGGTGCTCATCTCTGCACCGAGCAGACTCAACTGTTCGTTGATCTGCAGCGACGAACGCGATCTGGTGCCCTCATCGAGCATGTCGAGAGCCAGGCGAGCCGTACCCGGTGCCGCGAGCTGATCAGCTGCGTACCCGGCGTCCACCAGGAGCTGGAAGTCGACCGTGGGGATCGTGTGCCGCTCGGCCAGAATGATCTGCAGGCCATTGTCGAGTTGGGCTCGTTGCAGGTCAGGAAAACTCGTTGTCGGAAAATCGGTGACCTCTGGCAGTGCAGACCGATCAATGGAGGTCTCGGTCACGGCGTGTTCGGGAAAGGGGTGGACCTCAAGGATGTAGGCGCCATCGGCGAGCCACTTGCGTGCCGCGCGTTGCAGGCGGGCTGGCGTGGCGCGCTGGATTCGTTCCAGTTTCGTCTTGTAGAAATCAGGGCGACCACCGAAGACCTGACTGCTGGCCAGGATGTCGGATTTGCCACCGAAGCCGCCGATGCGTTCGCTGCCACGGATGAATCGGGCCAGATGCTGGGTGCGAATGCGTTCGACTTCCTTCTTCGTGGGTCCCTCCTCCAGCAGCTTGTGCAATTCTTCCCACATGGCCGCTTCGACGGCAGCCAGGTCGCCGTTCGGCTGGGCTGTGGCCTGGGCGATGAGGAGACCGCCGATTTCCAGGGGGTCGATGAAGACGGACACGTCCGTGGCAATCTGATCCTCGTACACGAGGCGCTTGTAGAAACGGGACGTCTTACCCAGACCGAGCAGATCACAGACCAGATCCATGTCATCGAGTTCGGGCGAGATCCGCTCGGGAACATTCCACACCATGTAAATCCGCGAGCGGGGTACCCGGTCGTGCATGATCTGTCGCTGCACGCCCGTTCGGCGGACAATCCACGTCTGCTGCCGGATGAGGGGTGGCCCCGAAGGGATGTCGCCGAAATACTCGACGACCCTGGCATGTACCTGCTGTGCGTCCACGTCACCGGCTACCACGACGACGGCATTGGCTGCGCCGTAGTAGGTCTCGAACCATCCGTGTACGTCTTCGAGGCTGGCCGCCTCCAGGTCTTCCATGGAGCCGATGACGGACCAGGAATAGGGATGATTCTTTGGGAAGACGCTGGCGACCATCGTTTCCCACCAGCGGCCGTAGGGGGCATTGTCGACGCGTTGCCGTTTCTCGTTCTGCACCACGCCACGTTGTTCGTCGAGCTTCTCCTGCGTGATGGCGCCCAGCAGGTGACCCATGCGGTCGGATTCCATGAACAGGGCCAGATCCAGAGCCGTGGAGGGCACATTCTGGAAATAGTTGGTGCGATCCTCACTGGTGGTGCCATTCAGACCGGTGGCACCGACGCGCTCCATGGGACCGAAGTAGTCGAAGTCGGCATTCTCCGAACCATTGAACATAAGGTGCTCGAAGAGGTGGGCGAATCCCGTCTTGCCTGGTCGTTCGTTCTTCGACCCCACGTGATACCACACATTGACGGCCACGATGGGTGCCTTGTCGTCTTCGTGGACGATCAGTGTCAGCCCATTGTCGAGAATAAATCGAGTGAAGGGGATATCGACCTCGATGGCGCGGGCCGGTACGGACCAGGCCAGCAGCAGCACTGCAAAGAGACTCAGATGATGTCGCATCGCGGGTTTCCTTGTTGGGATCTGGTCGGTGCCCGAACCTGCTCGTTTGCAGGCAAAGGCTACCCTATGCCGTGACCACACGCCAGCCGGGCTGAGGATCAGGTGAGCGATCTGTGCGGCAGGCACGGACTCAGGCACGGACTCAGGCACGGCCTCGCGACAGGTGGTGGAGCCAGGTCATGTGTCTGGTCATATGTCTGGCCATCTGCCTGGTTGTCTACCTTGGCCATTGCCGTGGTTGCAGGGGTAGAGCAGATTTCCTTACAGAGACCCGAACCACCGGGTCGCTCCACGATGTCCGGTTGCCACCATCTGCCAGTGAGATGACCCGAAGTCGATGACGACGACGACGCAAGCAACGTCGATGACGACGCCAAGCTATGACTGCCAGTGGGTGACCGATGCCCCCGCACCCGATGCCCGACTGGATCAGCCGCCCTGGCTGGACGCGGTCTGGATCGATCAGTTCCGCCTCATCGACACCGGTGAAATGCTGACGGATGAGCGGTATCTGCAGGCGGCGCTGTTGTGGGACGATGAGGCACTCTACATCGGTTTTCGCTCAGCGCCCTCGCTGGTGCCCGTGACCAAGACACAACGCGACGACGATTTGTGGACGGAGTGTGCCGCCGAGCTGTTCCTGGCCGCCGGCGCCGGTTACTACGAGATCGAGATCAATCCCCTCGGGGCCGTCCTCGACCTGCACTTCCCGGATGAAGAGGCCGATGACTGGCAGCGCTGTCGTAACTGGGATGCGAAGGGCATGACGTGGGCCGTGCGCAGCATGGGACGACCCGGCTCGGGGATCGCTGGCTGGGAAGCGGAATTGAGCCTGCCGTGGTCGGCGGTGCCCGAGATCACCCGGGAAACCGGAGACGAGGGCGACACGATCTGGGCCCAGTTATGCCGTTCGGGTCGTCGTCCCGATGGTAGCAGCGAACTGCCAGCCTGGGGGCCGGCCCAAGGCAGCTTCTGCGACCACGCCGGCATGGGACGGGTTCGACTCCAGCGTTAGATCCGCCGCTGATCCATCGGTCGCGCCTTGTGAGCCAGGCGCCGGAGATCCTACGCCCAGATGTTTCCACAAGCGGGTTCCTCAACTGGTCACTACCGCGTCGGTGGCATGTCAATGCCCGCCCCCGCTTCGCGCCGCACGGCCGCGGCACTGCCCTGTTCTTCGCGCCATAACCGGAAGGCGTCACAGTCGGCTGTGTCGTGGAGCGTCGCGCGCCGGCGGTAGGGCACGTAGTTGCCCAGGTGCCAGAGGCTGTTGCGATACAGGCAATAGTCGCCGGCGGCCAACACGAGCTGTTCGGCACCCGGCATACTCACGACGTATTCCCAGCACACCCGCTCAGCCTCGGCGGCCGACAACCCGGTCGTATCGGGTCGCTCGATCGGGCGCTGTGGAAATCGCTGAATCTCTCTGGGTAGGTCGTGACGCTGATGCGAACCGGGCACGACCCAGGTCGAGCCATCCTCGTAGAGGGCGCAGTTCACCTGGTTGAACAGGGCCGGTTCGCGGAAGTCGGCCTCCCAGGCCACCAGATCCAGCCCACCCATGTTGTCGCGCCAGTCGCGGTGCCACTGTGTGCACCACGGTTGCTCTGCCGGCTCCAGCAGGACTCCGAGGACGTCGAGGTTGCTGTGGACATGTTCAGGGCCGAGGATCCGCTGCACCGCATCGGCCAGCGCCGGCAACTGGGAATAGTCGGTGAAAGGAGTCAGATCCAGTTGCTCGTAGGCGGTCACCGGTTGCAGACGCTGCACCTGTGCGCCATTCGCCTGGCGGGCGATCTCTCGGGCCTGGTCGGTTACCCGGCGCAGATCACCGACCAGTGTGGCCGGCAGGATTGCCCGGAACACCGTGAATCCGAGTCGGTGGTAGTCCTCGATATGCTGATCTGAGAATGAGAAGGGCACGGTGAGATTCAGTCCCGTGTCTGTCGCTGCACCCAGGCGACGACGGTCTCCACCATGGTCGCTGCGGCTGCATCGCTGAACACGTGGTCTGCACCGGGCACACTGACCAACTCGGCGCCCTGGGCACGAGCCTGGATGTCCTGAGCGTCAGCAGGCGGTACGACGTCATCCTCGCTGCCATGCACCAGCAGCCACGGGATGAGGATCTTCGACCCCAACTCGACGACGGTATCGATCTGGTTCATGTCATCCACATAGGCCTGGGACAGAGGGCAGGAGGGCTCTTCCCACATGCAGCCCGCATCCGGCGTCACGTCACTGAATTCGCGCTCGGCAAAGGCACGGGTGTGGACCATACCGGCCAGCGACACGAGCCAGGCAATGCGTTTGTCCTGCGTGGCGCGGATGACGCCCACGGCGCCTCCCATGCTGTGACCGATGAAACAGATCGGCCGATCACCGGCCGCCTCGAGTAGGGCACCCAGGTCTGCCACTTCCTTGGAGATGGTCGAATCCTGGAAACGACCTTCCGAATCCCCATTGCCGGAAAAGGACAGTCGCACCGCATCCACACCCCCGGCGGCCAGGCCTGAGGCCAGGGCGACAACGAAGGGGCGGTCCTTGTTGCCGGTGACGCCATGTCCGATGACGACGAGGGGTCCGCGGCCGGTGGAATCAGCAGCGGGATGGTAGGTGTAGTCGAGGCGTTCGCCCTGGGTGTTGCGCACGTCAGACTGCATGCAGATGGATCTCCATATGTCGAGGGATGGTTGTCTATGTCAGCCGCTGTGAAGGACGAGATCCCGGTCATTGCCGGACAATGGCAACGATACCCAGGCGGCATCGTGTTGGTGCGATGCGTGGAAGGCGAGGATCGCCTCCAGGGTTCGCACCGCTTCGGTTGCATCGTAGGGAAACGCCTTGCCGTCGAACCAATCGACGATCTCACCGACGGCCCGATCCATACTGGAGGCCCCGGCCGTATCCTGTTCGGCAGCCCACGTCATCTGCTGGCCATCGGCCAGATTCACGTGCACTTCCCGACCCTGGCACTCGGCCCATCCTTGGGTCCCGTGGAAGCGGAGTCGGAAGGGCGTCAGGCCATAGTCGGCCGCGTCGACGACGCACATCAAATCTCCCGAAGGGCCTTCGCCACGGCCATCCAGTTCCCGTCCCAGGCGCAGCACGCCCCATCCCCCCGGATCGCGGAAGTCACCGCCCCGGCAATCTGGTTTCGAGGAGTTGTCGAGGGTGCCAGAGACGGCATGTATCGGCAGACCGGTCACCATCTGGATGGCATCGAACATGTGGGTGCCCACATTGCCGAGACGGCCCGTCGTCCATTGGGCTGAGACCGAGGTCAGTGGGCCCAGCGTGCCGGCGGCGATCAAATCGCGCAGGCGACGCATGTTGGGGTGAAAGCGAAGATTGTGATTGATGACGAGCAATGCACCGGCCTCATCACAGGCTTTGAGCATCCCTTCAGCGCCATCGATAGTCGGTGCCACCGGTTTCTCGCAATAGATGGCGCGCACGCCGGCCTCGACGCAGGCGTGCGTGATCTCGGCATGGGCCGGCGTGTAGGTGGCGATGCCGACCAGATCCAGTGGACCGGCTTCCTTGAGCAATTGCTGCCAGTCGGCGAAGACCGGCACATCGAATCGTTCGGCAAAGCGCTGCTGGCGGCCCTCGTCACGGCTGCTGCCGGCGACCAGATCGATGCGTGGGTGATTCCTGATCGACATGACGTGCGTCCCGTCCAGATCCTCCACACGCTGGCCCAGCACATCGCCTGAGACCTGGTCGGCGCCGCCGATGAAGCCGAGGCCGATCACGGCCGCTGTGTATCTCTTGTTGTCTGTCATATTCCCCTGTTTGTCTGCCATGCAGACGGGAATGGTGGGGGGCAAGGGGCGGATGCGTCAAGCCGACCCGTGGTGGTCACGGGTCACAGACCGTCGTTCAGTCGCGGGTTCGGATATCGCCCAGCGACCCGATTCGTCTCAACTGACGTGATGCGGCGGCCGTGGCGAGCACGACCAGGATCGTGCCGATGCCGCCGGAGATGACGGAAATGACGGGGCCAAACCAGTGGGCGACGAGGCCGGATTCAAAACCCCCCAGTTCATTGGATGTCGACACGAAGACCCCGTTGACGGCCGATACTCGTCCCCGCATGGCATCCGGCGTGATCAGCTGTACCATCGTGTGACGTACGACCATGCTGACCTGATCGAAGGCCCCGGTCAAGAAGAGCATGGCCAGGGATAGAGGCATCCAGTCAGAGAGGCCAAAGACGATGGTGGCGGCGCCAAAACCGGCGACCGATCCCAGCAGGGCGCGACCGGCCTGCGGCAGCGGGGCCAGATGGGTCATGACCAGTGCTGTGAGCAGGGCCCCGGCCGCCGGGGCCGCATGCAGCCAGCCCAGTCCCTGGGCACCGACTTGCAGAATATCTTCGGCGAAGACCGGCAGCAGATAGACGGCGCCCCCCAGCAGGACGGCGAACATGTCCAGAGACAGAATGGCCAGCAGTACACGTGTACGGCAGACGTAGCGGACCCCGTCGAAGAGGGTGCTCAGCATCGAACGTTGTGATTCAGCGTCATCTCCACTCGACTCCGGGATGCCGCAATCGCTGGGCAGGCGCAAGACGACCCACCCGAACAGGGCCGAGCTGATGGCGGCAATGGCATAGGCGGCCGGGACACTCCAGGCGACGACGAAACCGCCGATGCCAGGACCGATGACGGCGGCCAGTTGGAAGAGGGTGAAGTTCCAGGTGACGGCGCGGGGAAACAGTGTTCGCGGGACGATGCGCGGCAGGATGGCGGTGCGCGCCGGGCGGCCCATGGTGCCGGCCACGGCGTCGAGGAACAGCAGGATGTACAGGGTGGCGATCGGTGCCTCGATCCAGGACTGCCACGCCAGACCCAGCGATGTCAGCGTCATGCCGGCGAGGCTGAACAGGATGACGCGTCGGCGGTCGTACGTGTCGGCGATCCAGCCCGCCGGCAGGGCCAGCAGAATCGCCGGGATCACCTGGATGAGACCGACCAGGCCAAGGGCCAGCGGTTCACCGGTGCGCTGGTAGACATCCCAACCCATGGCCACCGATTGCAGACGGGTGCCCACGCGTGTGGCCAGCGAACCCACGGTATAGTCGCGATAGCTGGCGATGCGGAAGACGGCGTAGGGACCATCGTCGATTTCTGAGAGATCGGGCGTCGCATTCATTGGTTAAGGCAACCAAAGCAATGCCCAACCCTGTGGCCAGCGGTGGGCCCGATCGGATCCAACGGCGTTGAGGCGAATCGCCTAGGGTTTCACACCCGACGTCTGCAGGGGCAACCGAACGGAGAAGGTCGATCCCTCTGCCTCGCGGCTGGTGACTTCGATCTGCCCGCCCAGCATCTCCACGGACTTGCGAGCGATGGCCAGCCCCAGCCCACTGCCCTCGCGCTTGCGATCATTCCGGTCGACCTGGCGAAACTCGTCGAAGATATAGGGCAGATCGTCGGCGGGGATGCCCAGACCCGTGTCGGTGACCTGCAGCAGGATGTGTTCGCCATCGTGGCGGGCAGCGATGGTGATCTGGCCGGCCTCCGTGTATTTGATCGCATTGCCTGCCAGATTCATCAGCACACGTCTCACACGGTCTGCATCGCTTTGGATGGTCGGGAGGTCGGGTGCAACATCGAGCGTGAATTGCACGTCACCGCTCACCAGTGACTGCAGGCTGGCGCCACATTCGGAGATCAGTTGCGTGACGTCTACCGCATCAATGTGGACTTCGTTGCGACCGGATTCGATCCGTGACAGGTCCAGGATATCGTTGATGAGGGCCAGCAGATTGTCGGCGCTGACACGTACATTCCCAAGATTCTGATACTGCCGCGGTTCCACCTCATCCTTCAACCGGCGCAACAGGATTCGTGTGTAGCCGATGATGGCATTGAGTGGCGTGCGCAGGTCGTGGGACATACGCGCCAGGAAATCGGACTTGAGCCGATTGGCTTCTGAGACCTGCAGGCTCTGTTCACGAATCTGGATGTTGGCCATCTCCAGCGCCCGATTCTGCTCGCGCAATTGCTCTGACAGGGCTTCTACTTGCGCGTAGCGTTCGGCCAGATCGCTGTGCACGGTTGCCACGGATCGGGCCAGGCGGAAAGACATCGTCCCCAGGGGCAACACGACACCGAGTAGAATCATCGGTTCGATGGGCTGTCGTGACAGCAGGTTGTAGATGACAACAAGACCGCAGACTGCGAAGACGAGGAAACCGACACCAACCGACCAGGCCCCCGACTTGCGCCGCACCACGGCGGCCAGCACGATGCGCGGGATCTCAATGAGCATGGCCACAGCCATCAGGGGCAGACCGACGGTGGCCGTCCCGACCAGGAAATTGCCGATCTGCGGGCCCGCCCCACTGCCCAGGAAGGTCTTGGTCAGGTAGCCGAAGGCGGCACACAATGGCAGGGCGGCCATCGTGAACAGGATGATCCGGCCAAAGACCGGCGTCTTCTCGTAGAAAAAGGCGTAGAGGAACAGCAGGCTCGAGCCATACACGAGCAGGATGAAGCCGAAGATCCCCGCACCGACTGCGCCCAGGCTGGAGTTCTGGGTGAACGTGAGCAATTCCACGATGGGAGGCACGGTCACCTGGAAGGAGGCGAAGACGGCGGCTGCCGTACAGGCGGTGTAGATGGCGTAGTAGAGATTTGTACGGGATTCGCGCTGGAAGCCGTACAACAACAGATGCAGGAGCGACACGGCCAGCAGGGACCCGCTCAACAGGGCCAGGTAACTCGTCATCGTACGCGCCTGGCTGTCGGCTCGCCCCGTCGTGCGCTGGATCATCTCGCCGGCCGAGTCCATGGCGTCTTCCAGATCGGCTCCCGCGCCGACGAGCATGACGTCACCCAGACGCATGGGCGAGGCCAATTTGGAACTGCGGGCCCCCCAGGCCATCCAGGAAAAAGAGCCGTCCTCGTCGACATCGGCGACGACGATATCGAAGGCCAGGTCAAAGCCGTCGTGCAGTGGCTTAGACTGGAAGGCATCCGCATCGACCGACCATTCGTAGACCCGACCCTTGGGTCGTTCAGTGGTGGCGACCTCAAACGACCTCAGGCTGGCAGCGCCCATGGCGTGGCGGTCGTTCCCCCACATGGCCAGCTGTGCAACCGGTCCGCCGTAGGACTCGTGTTCCAGACCGATGTAGAGATCACACCCGTCGGCGTTGTCCCAATTGCTGCGGCCCTTTCTGTGCAGCACCGTGGACTCATCCACGACTTCCACGGCGACATAGATCCGGTGCGTTGTGGGTGAGTACCCGACGCGGAAATCGGCGGCGAAATCCTGCGGTCCGGATGGAGGTTTGCCGAACTCGGCCATCGTGATCGCATACCGCGGCAGATCTTCGGGCCAGTCGGACAGATCGCCGTCGACGGTGATGTCATCCAACGGCAGCCCCATGGCGAGGCGACCATTGTGTGCATCGACTCCGGCCGTGGACAACAGCGTCGTGGACAGCAGAAGAGCCAGCAGGAGGGTGGATCGCTGGACAGATGTGAGCAGTGTTGCCATCGATTTCCAGATGGAATGACCAGAGGAGAAAAGCGACAGGATGCGAGGATGAATCCGCATCGCCCCGACGTCGTGCGGCCGGGTAGAGGATTCAGAATGCAACTCTTGTACCGCCGCAAAGATGATTCCGGTTGTGTTTCTCCCAACTTACGCAAAAACAGCCAATTGCGGCGGAAGCGCTCAATGCCGGTGCGATGGTTCACGCAACCGGTCGCCGGCAAGAACATGGACACCTGAAGAGTGCTTGTCGCGCTAACTCCATGTACCGGTGCAGATTCGGCTCATCGTCCAGATTGTGGGCGGTGTCATCTTCATTGTCACACGCCCGGATCCGGAGCGGGTCGACGCCCTTGAAGGATGTCGTCGAGCTGACCGCTCGCTTCCAGCTGTTCCAGATGCTCTTCGGTGCCCAGATATTTCCCATCGACGAAGATCTGCGGCACTGTGTGGTCGCCGCCACTGCGCTCGACCATCTGCCGCAGGTTGCGTGTGGGCAGCTTGATTCCCAGGTACATACGAATCGGTATCTTCACAGCCTTTACCCCCTTGCGGTGCAGGAGCCACCGCGCCTGCCAGCAGAATGGGCAGAATGGGCTGGAGTAGATCTCAATGCGTGTCATGACGTCAAACCAGGAGTGAAAGAAAGTGAACGAACCGAGTTCGATCCGTATCGCGGCCATCATCGGCAGCGTCCGTCCCGATAACTACACGGCCAGAGCCATGGCCATCGTGGCGGATGAATTTGCCCGTCGCCATGCTGATGTCACCTTCGATGTGGTGGATCCGCGTTACCTCAATCTGCCGGGGCCGGCCTCTGACAGTGAAGATGCCAAATCCATGCAGCAGCTGATCGGCGCATCGACTGGCGTGATCCTGTCCACACCGGAATACCATGGTAGCTACTCCAGTGCGATCAAACTCGTCATCGAGAACATGGGATTCCCGTCCGTCCTCTCCGGCAAGCCGGTGGCCATGCTCGGTGTTGCCTCCGGTCGCATTGGCGCGATCAAAGCGCTCGAACACCTCAGCTCGGTGGTCACGCATGTAGGGGGCCACGTGTTGCCCGGATTCGTTTCGGTTGCCGGAGTTCAGGATGTATTCGATGCACAAGGGCGCTGCACAGATCCAGCCACCGATGAGCGTCTCCGCTCACTGGCGGCGAATCTCATGGAATACACGCACGAATATCTGTGCCCGCGTCAGTGCATGGAAGCCGTCATCCGGGGCGAATAGGTGGCGAAATCCGCCACAGAACTTGAGACACAGACTGCTATAAATGGCCAAGAGGACAAAAGCGCCGGAAGCGTGTGAAAACTGAGACAGAAAGTCTCGATTTTTCCCCACAGTGAGGGTTTGTCCGCAGAGCCTGCCAAGGTGGCAGCCCCTTCTGGTGGCAAGGGCACAAGTTTTTGTTTTGACATTACTTGGGGCCACACACTATCGTGTCACCACAGCCTGTTTGGCAGGCTACAGGGAGGATTCCCGAGATATCGCGAATTCCCTTCATCTATGTGAGTGACCTCGCTCACATCGCGCGGGACCCTGATTACCGAAGAACATATTGAGGCTCATAGACTTAGCGGCATTGATGCAAAATCGACGGATCGCTGGCACGAAATTTGTTTATGTTCTAGCGGAATCACACCGGCGAGGATGCCGAACACGGAGGTGATGTGATGCCCCATTACCGCTATCACGAAGCAAGCGGCAGCGAAGACGAGATCACCGTCATCGAAGACAAGTCCATGTTTGTCAAAGATCAGAATGGCAACTGGGCGCCTGGATTCGAGTTCATCGATACGCAGACGGTCAAAGCTCACCCCTTTATCATCGACGCATTGCTCGTAGATGCAGAGCGCTTGTGGTCGATGGACGAGATTCTGGCCGAGATCTCTGACGTCGTCTGAGGCGGTCTCCCGCTCGACTACCGCAGCCTGACTGTGCGTGGTCGTCCCGCTGCATGAGCCCTGCGCAGGCCATCCTGCCCGGCATCGTGTTCCGCGTTCTATAACACCTGTCTGTCACATCCGTCTGCCACATCCGTATAGCCGCTCACTTCGTTCGTGGCAGCGCACTGCGGAAGGGTGTCGCAGGAAGTCCGGCGCCATTGATGAGATTCGGTGACGCCGTCTCATCCCAGGCGAAACGCACCTTGTCGGGAGCTGCCATTTTCGGGTGGCGCAATACGACAAACTCTCCTTCAATCGTCGCATCCGCTGTCATAAAGACGTCGTCGTGATCGGCGACCTCGAACCAGGTTGGGGGTGCACCGTCGCGTGTGGTGAGCCCTCGAGCGTGGTCGAAGAGCACGCGCAATGTGCCAGCTTCGCGTGTGACCCTCGCGAAACGTGGGCCCTGGTCCTGGATGTCAGCTTGGCGGTAGGTGCGGCTCAGTGCCAGATTCGCCAGTCGTTCGCCGACCGTGCGCTTGTCGCGTGGGTGGATGTCATCCACATCGCCCACATCGTTGATCGCCACATCCCCCACATGGGCACGCCGCTTTGAGGCCTGAGTCTGTGCTTCCCACAGCAAGGGCAGCGCCTCCGACCTGCCATATCCGAAGGGGGCCAGCTGTACGAAGTAGAAGGGGAGATCCCCACGACCGAAGGCCTCCCGCCAGCTGTCGATGAGGGCGATCATCTTCTCCGTGTAGACCGCTCCTTCTGACACATTGGCCTCACCCTGGTACCAGATCGCGCCCTGCAGAGACAGCGGCACGAGAGGGTGGATCATGGCATTGTACAGCGTGCTGGGTAGCTGCTGCAGGGATTGTGCGCGCGCCTCGAGGCTCGGTCCCGGCTGATACTTCCACAGGCCGGCAAGGGACAACCTCTCTGATGAGTCGTCGGCCGGGGTCAGATACATGTCCACTGCATCGCCCCCCCACAATCCACCGGCTCCGGCAGAGTCGATGATGCGAACGCCAAGCACTGCAGGGCCGGCTTTGACCAGATCGCCCGCGATCGTGTACATGCGGGGCGTTGCCCAGTGCCCGATGACCCCGTCGGAAAAGCTGCCCATGGTGCCGATCTGCACACCATTGAACCAGGTCACATCCGCCTCGTCGGCCGGCCCCAAATGCAGTCTGAGGTCCTTGCCGGCCCAGCCTGCCGGAATCTCGAGATGCTTGCGAAACCAGACCATGCCATCAAAGCCCGGCAATCCGCCCTCCTCCCACATGGTGGGAATCGACATCGTCGGCCACTCGGTGTCCTCGAGATCTGCCGCAGCCCTGGCGCCTGATGCCTGGGCCTCGGCAGCCTTGAGGGCCTCGACAGATGCCTGGTATTTCTCTTCTGCCAGCGCCAGATCCGGGGCCAGACGGTTTCGTTCCTGCGCGGCATCACGCACGGCCCGCGCCGCCGACCCCGACAGGCGCGAGACCAGCCAGTCGATGTGCTGAGCATCGGTCCAGGGCTCGATCCGGGTACCACCCCAGGAGCTGTTGATGAGGCCGATCGGCACGCCCAGTTGCTGATGGAGACGACGCCCGAAGAAGAAGGCGACGGCTGAGAAGGCGGGCACCGTCTCAGGTGTGCAGACCTGCCACGAACTGCCGATCTGCGCGCCGGGCTCGACGGCCGTCGTCCTGGGAATGTTGAGGAGGCGGAGCTGGGGCCAATCGGCGGCGGCGATTTCGTTTACCGCATCCAGTGTCGACGCCATGGACCACTGCATATTCGACTGGCCCGAGGCGAGCCACACCTCGCCGACGAGAACGTCTTCCAGGTTGATCCGATCACTGCCACTGGCTACGACCAGATCGTGGGGGCCACCGGCTGGATGGGCGGGCAATTCCAGTAGCCACGAGCCATCCTCTCCTGCAGTCGCCGAGGTGGGCGCATCGTGGCCGAGGGACACCTCCACGCGGGCACCGGGATCGGCTTCACCCCAGACTCGAATGGGGGTGCGTCGTTGCAGCACCATGTGATCGCTGAAGACATCGGCCAACTGCAACGCCGAAGCATCGCCCACGACGCTGGTGAGCAGCATACACAGCAGGGCGGCAGGACCACGAATGATTCGGCAGGGCGCCATGGTGGATCTCTCCTGGCTGCGACAGGAATCCGGTGACTGCCGCAGGGATATGAGTGCTTTAGCCCTCCGGGCCGAGGGGGGCTACGCGCAGGATGGGGTACTGCGAGTTGAGCAGCGAGGCGTCGCCGCTGGTGCGACAGCGCTCCCACATTTGACGGCACAGTGATTCGACCTGCAGCCGGCAGGTTGGATCGGTGATGCGGTTGTCGAGTTCGTGCGGGTCGGTTCCGAGATGGTAGAGTTCATCCTCGTCAAATCCATTGAAGACGAATTTCCAGTCGCCATCCCAGATCACGCGTTGTGTGAGCAGCATGCGTCCCCCGAAGTATTCGGCATACCCGCGCTGCCAGTCCTGACTGGCCGTCGGCGCCTGCAGCAGGGGCAGGAAAGAGCGACTGTCGCCGGCGGTGTCCATCGGTTCGCAATGGCTCAAGGCCAATAGGGTCGGTCCCAGATCGTGCAACCCCACTCGGCCATCGCTGGTCTGGCCGGCTTCGACACCCGGTCCGGCGATCGTCATGGGTATGCGGTAAACCTCTTCGGCGCCGGTGAAATTCTTGCAGTAGAGACCATGGGCCCCGAGCAGTTCGCCGTGATCGGAAGTGAGCACGACGAGGGTGTCATCGAGTTGCCCTGAGGTCTGAAGTCGATCCAGCAACGTCCCGAAGAGCGCGTCGATCTCCGTGATCGAGGCGTAGTAGCAGGCAGCCGCTTCACGTCGCTGTCGCGGAGTCATGTGCGCCCACACGCGTGCTGCCTTGCGATAGATACCCGGTCGACCGACCAGGTCATCGTCGACGGACGCAGGCAGTTCGATCGCGTCGATGTCGTATTGGCTCAGTGCTTCGGTACCGCAGACGAAGGGATCGTGTGGCTCTTGCAGGCTCACCATCAAGCACCACGGATCCTGCGATGGCAGGACCCCATCGAGGAAACGATGGGCCAGCCTCACACGTGATCCCATCCGTCGTTGTTCGGGCAATGCATCCACGGCACCGTAGAAGCGACTGGAGCTGTATCCCGGGGGTTGGTCCAGGTGCCATTCCAGTGACCAGGCTGGATCGTGGATCACGTCCGGATCGACGGCGGCCAGGGCCGGCGAGCCTTCGCAGGCGGATTGCTGCCAGCCGAATGGTTCCAGCGCGCCGGACCGTTCCACGTGCCACTTGCCGAAGTACCCAGTCTGATAACCGGCCGCTTCCAGGTGCTGGGCCCAGTGGGGTAGATCGGTACGCAGGCTGCATTGGTCGTCATCGACCGTGTGGGTGACGGTGAGCACGCCGTGAGCATGGGGCAGGCGGCCTGTCATCAGACTGGCGCGTGCTGGTGAACAGACGGCGTTGGGTGTGTAGGCGCGAGTGAAGCGAACGCCGCGTGCGGCGAGTCGATCCAGATGTGGCGTGTGGCAGACATGGCCCGCATCAAAGACGTCACCGCGCAACTGGTCACACATCAGTACGAGGATGTTCATCACCAGTTCTTCCGATAGGTTTTCAGGTAATCTTCGGGACGCTCCGATGTGCCCAGGCGGGGGATCTCATGGCCGCACGCAGGGCACAGATGCACATCACGCAGGACGATGGCCTGGCAGGCCGGGCAGGGACGTACCATTCGGAAGGCCAGCCAGATCCCGATGGGTCCGAGCAATACGCCGTAGAGGAACCATCGCCCCGGGTGACCACCGTGGCGTTGGGCAATACGCATCGTCCACCAGGCCAAAGACAACCAGAGTGCGGTCAGGCCCCCGCCACCGACGATGAGCCAGGTGAGCCAATTCCCCATCTTCCCCATCCATCTCAGATCGTTCCAGACAACTGCCTGGGCAACGGCAGCGACCGCCGTGCACCGGGGCGCTGAAGAACGACACAGCCGGATCTGTTGTCGATCTCTGCGGTGATCTGTGCATCACCACCGATGAGGTAGAGGATCCGTCCGGCTGCGTTCGTGTTCTGACGCACAACCACGCTCCGCCAACTGGTACCCGGCGCCGCCTGGATCTCGGCGTAGGTGCGCCAGGCGGGGGAGCGGAAGGTGCTGATCGTCGAGGAGGTGGACAGGGCGATGGCCCCAACGGCGCCCATGTCCGTGTGCCAGCGCCAGCGGTCGCCCAGCCTGATCGGGCCACCCTGTCGCCATTGGAGTGGGTGCTGTTTGCCGGCTGGATCCTCGCTCGCCCCATTCGCCGCCGCACTCACAGTCTGGCTCCCTGCAGGACTCTTGATCCGGCTCGCCGCATCGCCCATCACATGGATAGGTACATCCCAGGCGGGCGCCGTCGTCGTCCAGGCACGATCGGGCGCGAAGTGGTCGGCGTCACCTGCATCTGGATCTGCATTGACGCACATGACGTGGTCGATCTCACCCGGGCCAGGTATCATCAGCTCATCCAGCAGCATCAGCGGCCAGCCATCCACTGCGGCCATCAGAGTCACGCGCCGTTGCCCCGTGCGGCGGTCGCCGTGAGCTGTGACGACATCCGCAATCACATGGGCACGGGCCATCCCGTCATCTCGCCACGACTCGCGCAGATGGCAACGACCCGCAGCCTGCAGGGGCTGGCCATCCACCAACGCGCTGTTGTGAGAGGCCGTGGTGCGCACCCAGGCATTGGCTGGATGATCGGCGATGTAGCCCATGTCAGGGAAAACTTCGAAGCCGCCGGCGAACATCGACAACTGCAATGGCGCCAGGTGCCGATGCCGGCTGATCCCATCCCCTCCGTCCAGGTAGAGCTGCGAAGCGCGCGGGCCTTCCCCGAATCCGAGACAGACCAGGCCGCGGCCTCGGAAGAATCGATGCAGTGCGGTTCGTGGCGGTGGGCTGGTGAGGCTTTCTCCCAGCAGGTGCCGGACCCAGGACTGGGCCGGCTGGGGACGGGCCAGATGGCCCACGGCGGCGAAGCCACAGCCGCCGTCGCCTGGCAACCGTTCGTCGTCGTCGACCAGGGCCATCTCCCAGCGGGGTACATAGCCGGCGAACCCGAGTCGTTGTGCGGGCGCCGTGGTCCGCAGGCCGGACAGATCCAGCGGCGCCAGGGGCACGTCGATGCCCAGACGAAGACGCGCCAGATCTACCAGGTGCGGAGAGAGGCCGAAGTCGACGGCACTGTCATCGAGACTCGGTTGCGTGCCCAGTGGCGTGGCCGCCTCCGCATAGGTCGTCAGGGCCCGGCGTAACACACCACCTGCATACAGATCCTGACGGCGTCGCATGAGTTCGGGTACTTGCCAGAGTCCTTCCACCAACGCCTTGGCGCCATAGATGGGGGTCTCGCGCCAGGATCCGTCCTCATAGAACTGGCCGTGTAGAATCGCCTCGAAGCGATCCACTCCTGCGGCAACACAGTCGTGATCACCGAACATCAGGCCGCAAGCGACACGCGCCGCTGCCCCCGGGCCGGACTTGTTGTCGATGCGTCGTGTCAGCCCTTCCACGTCCTGGTAATACTCCAACAGCAGTCCCTGCTCGATGCGCTCGCACTGAGCCCGGGGCAACCAGGGGTGCACCAGGTCATAGGCCTGCATCAACGCCAGAAACAGCTGGCCGTGAGAGGCCTTTTCGCGGGCCAGTCGGGCTGCGCCCCACTCGCCATTGGGCATGAAACAACAAGACGTCGTGTTGTCCCCGAGGCCATGCAGATTGTCCAGGTCGCCGAACTGGCCGCAGTAGGTGTAGCGGCAGGCGGCCCGCTTGAGTGGCGTGGGCAGGGCATTGAGATGCTCCACGGCAAAGGCTGGATCGCAGTCGGCGACTTCCTGCCGGTAGCTGTAGATGGGATAACGATCAAGGACCTGCGCCAGGCGCTCCAGCAGGTCACCGACCAGCTGACCCCACGCGGGCTCATCAAACAGCGCCGCGGCCAGGGCCACAGGTTCCAGTTGTCCCAGAATCCAGTTGAGGGTGCAGCGTTCCACCTCGCCTGACAACGACACGTGGGTCGGACCGCCGCCGAAACTGCTGGCGCCGACGCCATCACGGCCTCGATCATGGGCCTGCTGCTGTGCCGGTGTCAGATAGTAGCTGTAGTCGATCCCCAGGCGCGGCAAGCGCAACCGACCGTGCTCGGCGTAATCGGTGTGGGGGTAGATGATGTGGCAATGGGGGCACTGAATGCGATCCGGTGTTTCCACCGACCAGTGCCAGAAGGGTGAGTGGATGGCTGCCACCGATTGGCGACCGATACAGGCAGGGCAGAAGGAGCCGGCCGTATTCCAGGGTGCGTGCGGCGGGATCAGCTTCAGTAGCGGTTGTGTGCCCAGGTCGAAGAGGGCTTGGGCGCGCGTGCGGAGCCGACGGCCAAAGTCAGTTGCCTCGGCGCAGGTTTCGAGCCGACCTCGCGCGTGGCGCAGCGCCTCATCATCCAGCAACAGGCAGCGGCCCTCGACACGATGGTGGGCCTGCTTCCATTGCTGGCGCCTGGCCCGTGCCTGCTGTTCGGCCGCCAGCGGGGCGACGACGGGTCCACCCTCCTCCCAGCCTACCAGCCGCCCGAAGGCTTCCCATTGCGATGGGGTCAGATCTCGGACGGGTAGATCGGCTGGCAGGCCGACAGCAGCGACGGCGGCGTCCGGTGTAGCGACCGTGATCGGGTTCAGGTCGTCGTTCACAGGCGCAGGATCATGTCATGACCATCGATGCCCCCGGCAACGAAACTACGCACCCACTCGAAACCATTTTTGGTGTAGAAGTGGCGCGCCCGAGGATTGTCGTCGCGTACCCCGCCCATGAGGACGATCTGGGTTCGCCCGAGGCGGCGTGCGGCCTCGATGAGGACGGGGAGCATGGCGCTTCCCAGACCCCTTTCCTGCCAGACGTCGCCGACGACCGGTGCGAAGGTGGCCGTCGTGGCTGGTTCTAGAGACAGGTCCGCTTCGGCGTAGCGGCCGACCTCACCATCGCGCACGCCCAGATTGAGAATCATGTAGGCGCAAATCTGCCTGGACGTGTCAGACTCGGGGGCCTCAGCAAGGGGTCCCAGGGCGATGAATCGCAGACATTGCGTGCGATCGATCTGGCTGCACAAGGTGCGCGCCTGATCGGCATCCAGTGGATGCGGTCTGTAGACCCCGCCAGTGGCATCACTGAGTGCATCCAGGAAGATGCCCAGTCCCTCGGCGTCATCGGCTTCAAGGGGGCGCACGAGAAATCGTTGCCCTTGCCTGGTTTCGACAGGGGCTGCCAGCAGTGATGGATCGGCGTCGATCTGTCCTGGTGTCAACTTCACGCGTCGGCGGCCAGCGACGGGTACCACTGCATGGCATTGTCGCGAAAAAGGCGCCGCTGCAATGTGGCATCCAGTCCCAGCCCCTGTACTTGCCGCCCTCGCACCTCGACGGTCCCGGCCTGACTGTAGAAGCCGATCTCCTCTTCATAACGCTGTCGCAAAGACAGGTGTGCCTGCGCTCGTTCATCGTCGGGCAATTCCGAATACAGGCCATACTCCACGATGTCCGTCCCCCACAGGACGCGGCTCGAATAGTGGTCGAGGAAGGCACGGACCTTGTCGGGATCCTGGCGTGCCAGGTCGAGCAGTCGCGCCGAGGTGTCGACGGCAAAGTTGTCAAAGCGATCCAGGCGCGCGGCGACTTCATCCACATCCCACTCCAGACTGGCCAGGTGGGCTCCCACCACGCGCAGTTGAGGATGGGCGGCCACCATCGAATCCCGGGCGGTCATGATCTGCTCGTGAGAGGGGAAGCCATCCCGGCCATGCATGTGCCACTCGGGATTGGCCGTGTAGTAGCCGTAGTGCGGATCCTCGGGGTCGTCGAGGGGGCGCCAGCAGGCCAGGGGCTCGCCGATGTGCAATAGCAGGGTCAGATCTCGTGCCGCCAGATGATCGTAGATCGGTGTGTAGATGGGATCATCGACCATGACGTATTCGCCGGACGGTCGCTGTACCTCCATGCCGATGTTCTTCCAGATCTTGCAACCCACACAGCCGGCCTCGATGCCTGCGTCGATATCGGCAATCGCTGACTCAACCCAGCCATCCACCACACGGCCACCCGCATCGAAGGTGGGAAGATCGAAACCGCAGACCCACGCATATCTGGCCGCATCGATGGCAGCCAGGTCGCGCCACACACCACTACGTTGCCGCCATCGGGCTTGATCGGGTTGGGGGACTGACACATTGATCAGCCCCACGTCGAGGTCGGCGAACAGGGCCCGCGTTTCGGCATGATCGCCAGCGATGTGGACGTGGGCGTCGATACGGGAGGCATTCATGTTCCGGGTCCGGTCCAGGAGGCGGTGCCGATGGCGAAGTACTTGTGTTGGAAAGGGGGTGCCGGTCGCGAGGCATACCACATGCGCCATGACCCGTCCGGCAACTGCACGATACTCTGGCTGGTGGTGTAGTGGGATTCCCAGTCGCGCCCCGGATCCGGACCGAAGATGGGATTGTGATCGCTCTTCTCCCACTGCAATCCATTCTCAGACACAGCGATGCCAAGGGCGGTCTTGTTTGGATCGGCGCTCTGGTAACTTCCGTACCACATGACGAACAGATTCGGTGCTGGCTGTAAGACATAGGGGTAGAACAGGCGCCCGTGTTCCCAGGCCTGGTCGAGGACGAGGACGGGCTCGGGCGAGACCGACCAGTTGCGCCCGTCGTCACTGACGGCGTGGCGGACGCACCATGGTTCCTGACTCACATCCGAATACCACAGACGATACTGATCACCCACCTTCAGGACCGACGGGGCATAGGCATTCTCCAGCTGGGCTTGGGACGGGGCTGCCCAGGTGAATCCGTCGCCACTGTTCGTGTCGTGAAGGGTGTGCCGCCCGGTTTTACCGGGAAAATCCGTGGACGAATACCACAGACGTAGACAATCGATCTCACGTACGACCTGGCCCGTGTCTCGACGCAGCAGGGCCGGTGTCAGGATCGAATGGGCGTCGTCTTCGAGCTCGAAGACGGGCCAGTCAGGATGTTTACGGAAGTGTACCCCATCGATTCCCGATGCATGACCCAGCCGAAACACGCGACCCTGCACGTCGCCCGAAGAGCCGGCGTAGTACAGCCGGAATTGCCCATCTTCCCACAGGCCGCAGGGGGCGAAGATGTGCTCGTCGTCGAAGGCGCCTGCCTCACCCAGGCCCAGCACCGGCGCTGATTCGCCATCCCGTTGCCAGGCTTGCGGGGCCAGCCACTGCGTTCGCAGATCCATTCAGTCCTCCAGACGGGAAGGGTAGTCGAAGGTCCAGTCCCCACGGCCGAAGCGATCATTGTCCCACATGGCTTGGGGCCCGACCCGTCGGTCAGAGCTTGCCGCATCGATTGAGCGCATCACGGTCTGAGTCAATTCTGCATCGAGACGATCGGCGATCTGGCGGGTCTCCGGGCCATCATATTGCCGGTCGATCTGCTCCTGCGGATCGTCATCGATGTTGAATAGATGACTCTCGCCAGTCCCCGCGTTCTTCATCCACTTCCAGTGACCATCGGTATTCATCATGCCACCGGCGACGAAACCGAAGACCCGGTCGCGGGGAGGGTCGGGCAGCCCCAGACCCGGCAGGGTCTGTGAGTCGTAGGCGGCGGGTCGTTCGACACCGGCCAGTCCCAGCAGGCTTGCTGTCACATCGGCCAGAGAGACAACATCGTCGTTGACCATACCGGTGGCGCCAGCCGGTTGGCGCACGATCATGGGCACCCGGCAGCTGCCCTCATAGAAATTCGTCTTCCCGATCAATCCGTGATCACCCAGCATGTCGCCATGATCTGACGAAAAAATGATGACCGTGTTGTCGAGTTGTCCCGTCGCTTCCAGCGCGGCCATGATGCGTCCCACCTGATCGTCAATCTGTTTGACGAGGGCGGCATAGTGATGGCGAATCTTGTGCTTGTGGCCCTCATCAAATTCGGTGTAGTCCACACCATTCCAGTCACCGCTGTTGCCGCGGATATTGGCCTTGCGCAACTGCCGATCGAGGTCATCGACGTAGGGTGCTGCCGCGGGCAGTCGATCGGTGTCGATCTGCGACAGGGTCTCGCCGCATGGGTCATAGGGGCAGTGGGGGCCCGGGAAGCCGATCATCGCGGCGAAGGGTCGATCGTCGTTGTAGTTCTCGATGAAGTCGACGGCGGCGCCGCCGACAAATCCATCCCAGGAATCCTCGATGGCGTAGGGGCTGATGATGGCACCGCGATTCTCCTGGTACCCATCGTGTTCGCGACCATGCAGCTTGTGCAGGCCCTTGGCTGCCAGGTGGTGGAAGTAGTCATCCTGGATGTTGAGCCAGCGTTTGTCTTCGCAGATGACGCGGTGTTCGAAACCCAGCGCCGCATCCCATGGATAGAAGTGCATCTTGCCAATCGCGGCGGTCAGGTAGCCGGCGCCGGACAGGATCTGCGGCCACGTGCGAATGCCGCAGGTCTCGAGATCGGGTCGCAGGAAGTGGCTGTTGCCCAGCACGCCATTCTTGATGGCATTGCGGCCCGTGAGCAAAGCGCAGCGGGCGGCCACACAGACCGGCGATGGTGAGTAGGACCGCTCGTAACGGACACCAGGCGAGGCCAGCGCGTCGATGTGGGGTGTGGCGACGAAGTCCGCACCATAACAACCAAGGAAATCAGCACGCAACTGATCGGGCATGATGAACAGCAGGTTGGGACGTGTGGACATGAGTCGACTCTGACACGCGTTGGGAGGAACAGGCACCGCGCGTATCATACACAAGGCCAGCTTCCCCCTCCAGCGGAAGAGATGATGAAGACGCTCAACCTTGTCCTGATATCCCTTGTCACGGCTGTACTGATCGCCTGTGGTGGTGAGGAGGAGGCGATGACCCAACCAGAACCCCCGATACCGGACCACGTGGCCGACATTGTCGACGTAGACGTGTCGGGTGAAGCCGGTGCCTACCGCTTCAGTGTCACCGTGGCCAGCCCCGATTCGGGCTGCGCGCAGTATGCCGACTGGTGGGAAGTCCTGACGGCGGATGGCGCCCTGCTCTATCGGCGCGTCCTGCTGCACAGCCATACGGGTGAGCAGCCCTTCACTCGCAGCGGGAGTACGCTGTCGATCCCGGCCGATCAGGTGGTGTGGGTGCGGGCACACATGCATCCGGATGGCTACGGTGGCCAGGCGATGCAGGGCACGCCGGAAGGTGGATTCCTTGTGCAACCCCTGCCGCATGAATTTGCCGCCGAGGTGGCTGAGGAAGAGCCCCTGCCGACGGGGTGCGCCTTCTAGCGAGGTGGCGTCTACGAACAGAGTGGTTGGAAGGGATCACCCGAGGCGGCCATCCACTGCTGTAGCATTACCCGGTGGCGTCTCAACTCGGCCTCACCCGCTGGCTGACCGGCCAGATTCTGTCTCTCGCCAGGATCGGCGACCAGGTCGAAGAGCATCTCCGGCCGGTCTCCCTGATTGAAGCAGATGTATTTGTGACGTTCGCTACGCACAAGGCGGCCACTGCGATGCAGGTCCTTCGTGTCCGGATACAGCTGCGTCACAACAGCCTCGCGACCGGGGTGTCTCGGATCCCGGGCCAGTGGCAGCAGCGAGTGTCCGGACAACTCTTCTGGTAGCTCCACGCCGGCGGCATCACACAGGGTCGGCAGGATGTCGATGCCACTGGCCAACTGCGAACGTGTCTGTCCGGTGGGCACACCAGGGCCGCGCATGAGCAAGGGCACGCCGGCCGCCTCTTCATACAACATGAGTTTGACCACCAGTTCGTGCGCTGCCATGCCCTCACCGTGGTCACTCGTGCACACGACGAGGGTGTCATCGGCACGTCCGCTTTCATCCAGGGTCTGCAGCAGACGACCAATCTGCGCATCTACCAGGCTCGTCAGCCGGTAGTATTCGGCCAGATAGGCACGCCAGCGCGACGTAGACCAATCGGTGGTCGAGGAAGTCTCCTGACCGTAGTGCTGGCGACGCCGGCACCACGTGATGAACTCGGGTTCATGCACGTCACGGGCGAAGTTGCTCGGTAGCTCGGGGTGCTCTCCCTCCGGCGCCGGGGCATCGGGATCCATGATCCAGTAACAGATATCGTGGGGGTTGCACAGGGCGACACCCAAACAGAAGGGCTGGTCATGATCCTGCTGCAGGAAGTCGATGGCTGCATCCGTAACCGGTCTGTCGGTGACTGCACCTAGCCGCCGATCCGGCAAGTCCGTGAAGGCGTCGGGCAACAGGGAGCTGAATCCGGGCGGTGGCTGTGATCGTGTCGGATAAGGCTCGGGCAGATGCCAGCGACCGGACCAGGCTGTCTCGTAGCCTGCGCCCTGCAGCAGTTGGCCAAAATTCTCGACCCCTTCGCGCAGGGGCAGGCCGTTGACGAGTACGCCGTGGTCGTGAGACATTCGCCCCGTCAGCAAGCACGCACGGGAGGGTCCGCAGACCGGGGCGCCGCAGTAGGCATTCTCAAATCGCACGCCGGTGGCGGCCAGCCGGTCCATATTCGGTGTGTGCGCATCCGGGTTCCCGGCCGCACCCAGGGCATGGCGTGATTGCTGGTCGGTAAGCATGAACAGGATGTTGGGGCGATCGGCCATCGGTTGTTGACTCCCGAAAACGACGGAGAAGGATGATGCAGAATGAGGCGGCGGCGGCACGTGAGAAGTGGGAACAGCGATATGCCGCCGATGAGTACGAACCGCTGAGGGACCCTTCCGACTTCCTCACCCGGTCTGTTGCACAACTCTCACCCGGTCGCGCGTTGTGTCTAGCTGCCGGTGGTGGACGAAATGCGGTGTGGCTGGCGCAGGCAGGCTGGCAGGTGACGGCCGTCGACATTTCCCCCCGAGGGCTGGCGTGGTGTCAGCAACTGGCCACCGAACATGGCGTGCAGATCGAGACCGTCGTGGCGGACCTGTCGAAACACGAGTTGGGTTCCCAGGCCTGGGATCTGATCACGATGATCTTCTACTATGATCCTGACCTGTTCCCCGCGATCCGTCAGGCTCTGGTCCCGGGGGGACACTTCCTGTTCCACACCTTCAGTCGAGGGCAGTTGAAGAAGAATTGGGGACCTTCCTCGGCCACCCATCTGGCCCGAGCCGAAGACCTGCGCGAGGCATTCGATGACTGGGATTGGCCTCGTTACAGCGATGACGACTTCCTGCGACCCGATGGACGAGAAGAAAGCAGCCTCCGCTTGCTGGCTACCAGACCAGCAGACTGAGGGAGGCTATGGATGAGGCCGCCTCGCATCATCCTGTGCGCCCACCTCCCCACAGCGTCGCTCTGCCGACTGCGAGTGCCTGTGAAGGGGTATCAGCATCATGGAATACAAGGATCATTCCTTCACAGGCAATCGCATCGACTCTACCTGCGATCGCAGACCATCTACCAAGGCTGTTGACGGTACGCAGGCGCCGGTCGCCGCCAATCGTGACAGGTCATAGATCCGGTGGCAGAGGAAGGGCGCCGAAGCGGGGTTCTGCTGTAGATAGGCATCCACAGCCAGTTCCTCGATTTGAAGTGGTACGCCCAGCAACTCGGCGATGATCTGGTAGTAGGCGCGGGACTCGACGATGTCCGGTCCCGCAGCCTGGAAGATCTGCCCGTCTGCCGCACTGCAGTCGGCAAGGCTGAGGATGAGATCGGCCAGATCTGCCGCCAGGATTGGCTGCTGCAGGAAGTGACCGCCACCCACCAGGCTCAAGATTTCCTGCCGCTGCATCTTCGCGATCAGCTCGCGGTCGCGTCCGTGCGTCGGCAGGCATCCCAATTCAGACCCCGGACCATAGATGTGGCAGGGGCGCAGGACACTCCAGCTCATCTCACCACAGTCGCTGTCGAGCAGGACCTGTTCACACTGCCGCTTCTTACCGCCATAGCCATCGACCTGGTAGTGATCGGAGGCCTCGCCCTGTGGGAATGACCGGAAGGCTGGATCGAAGACGAAGTCGGTGGAGATGAAGACGAAGCGGGGTGTGCGCTCTCGAAAGGACTCCACATCCTGAACCGCATCCTCCCGGTCGTAGCCGATGCAATCCACGACGAGGTCGAAATCGGGGCACCCCGCCAGAGCGCTCTCAAAGGCGGCCGCATCCTTCCGATCGGCGCGCAGGCCGGTGACGCCTTTGGGCAACGGACGTTCGCCACGGCTGATGGCGAACACATCCCAGCCGGCAGCCACGGCGCGGCGAGTGAGGGTACCACTGACAAAACCACTGCCACCGATACTGAGCAGACGACGGGTCATGGTGTTTCTTCTCGGTATTGAGGTTCGCGCGGCAACTGCCCAAGTGGTTCCACGATCTTGCGCCGCTGAGGCGTCAGGCGCTCGAGCAACTCCGGTGAGGGGGCGTAGCCATGTCGAAAATTCCCCCAGGAGGGTCCGTATCGACATACCACAATCCGCCGTTCGCCTGAATTGCTGCGGCGTGCCGATCCGTGGCTGATGCCGTCGACGAAGACCAGCGCGTCACCGGCTTTCATGTGTACCTCCACGGCGCCCTCGATGCCTTCCACCGTGGCGCCCTCCGGCCTCATGCTGTGCGCGGCGTGATCGGGGTGCTGAAAGTTCGACTTGTGGCTTCCGGGGATCACCATCGTACCGCCATCGCCGGGGCCGATGTCGGTGAGGGCGATGAGCACATTCACCTGCCCGCACATGAAGCGCCCCCCATGGTAGCGGAACTGATTTCGGTGAATGGGCGGGTGACCGCCTGAGTGCAGACCGATTGCTTCGCCGGGCTGCCGGAAATTCGCGAAACACTCGTCGATAAACAGCGGGCCGTGGTGGTAGTCGAATGTGCCCTCGCCACCGACGAAGAACTTGATGTGTTCGAGCCAGGCAGGATGGTCAATTAAGCACTCGAATGGTTCACCGGCTTCGTAGATCTGCTGGAAGTTGAAGCCATCCCGGGTGCCGTAGGTATGGCCGTGCAGATGGCCGAGCCACTGGCCCGGTTCGATCCGCGGCAGTTCGTCGAGAATCGCATTCATGGCGCCCACTGCATCACGATTCAGAGCGCCTGGCAACACGACGTAGCCACGCAGGTCAAACAGATATGTATCAAGTTCGGGAACGTTCGTCATAGACCTTCCAGCAGGTTCGGCATGGGATCAGGTTCGCGATCCTGACCATGTACAGCGGCAAATACAGCAGGTTGAGTCGGGTAATCAAATGGCCGTCAGCAGCGGCCCCTCACACGACGCAGGTGGGACACGCGGTATTCTTCTTCCCACACCGAGGTCAGGACTACAACACCGGGTAGAAAGTGTGGTTCCTTTTCGCCCTTCGTCTTGATCACGAACTGATCGAGAGGGACACAGTCCGGCAGTGCATCCAGCGCGTTGAAGTCGAAATCGATCCCGTCATCGGTGACCCGGACCTGCGTACAGTCCACGTGGGCCAGTTGGCTCCACGCACTCGGTGTATCCGGCGCCAGCCACCGATCCGGTGCCTGACCGATTCGACGCAGGGCTGCCACCCATGCATCGACGACCTCGTGATTGCGGCTCGGATCTTGGTGCAGAATGTTGGGCCAGTGCAGGCCAACGATCGGCCCATTCACGACCTCAGGTGGCGCGGCGGCCACCGCCTTCCACGACGGGGCGCCCCCACCCCGATCCACCGTCATCACGCCGCACTCGATGGCGATGTGGTCGGTCTGTGGCGCCTTCGTCTGCCGCATACCATTGAAGGGGGTCGAGACATAACGAATGCCGTGATCGGCCAGCAACCGATGAATGCCCTCGCCGTCTTCGCCGAAGCTGTGATTGAAGGCGCAGGGGACGAAGATGTCCGGCAACGATCCCAGGCCATTGCGTTCGAGGATGGATGCGTAGACCTCCAGGTGCCGTTGCAGCAGATGCCGTGGACGCATCTGCCCATCGGGCGTGGCCCACTCGGCCCGCTCCATCGACCCGGTGCCCCACCATTCGTGCGCCAGGCCGTGGACGACCAGTTCCAGATGATCGGCTGAACGGTTGAGGATCGAGGCCGCCTCATCCAGATGGGGGTGTTGACGCCAGGGGTGATCCCAGTCGGCGCCCATCCAGGTGGCTTCAGGCAGGTCCCGAAGGAGCAGGTCGCGATCCCAATCACACAGCATCATCGCCGCCTGGGGTCGCATATTCAACTCTCGTCCCAGTTGGGCAATGGCTGCATAGTCGGCCGGCACGTGCGGCCGGGGCATGCCTGAGCGGAAGGGTCCGCCCTGGGCGCTGCCATCTGTCGACGTCCACCAGCCCACATCATCTAGCACGATCTGGATCGGCAGAGGCAGGATCGGGGAGTCCATCATCCGACGCGGTATGTCTCCACGGCCGCCATGTCGAGTTCAACACCCAGCCCCGGCGCCTCAGGCACCTCGACGAAGCCATCCTTGGGTGTCAGCGCCCCACCGATCAGATCGTTCTCGCGGGTGAAGTGGAGGGAATCCGAGGGAATGGTCGCATTGCGCACGACGGCGTGCACGTGGGTGCCATAGGCCCCGGAGATACCCAGTCCCAACCCGACCACCTGTAGCCAGACCGGGCACCCGGCCGCCTCGGCCATGCCTGCCATGATCAGCACGCTCTCGACGGTGCCGCCCATGTTGAACATGTCGGCCGCATCGGCACGGATCGCACTCATCAGCAACTCGGCGTTACCCAGATGGGGCGCCAGGGGAATGATGGTATGCTGGCGGAAGTGGTGATACTGCTGCCAACCGGGCAGGTAACGAAAGGGGTCTTCGAAAGCCTGGATATTGTAAGGCTCCAATTCCCGGGCCAGTCGAAGTGA
The DNA here is from genome assembly GCA_018673255.1 of Gemmatimonadota bacterium. The sequence goes on along the minus strand of JABHDC010000257.1, from coordinate 7,318 downwards.
CGTCGTCAGATCGCCGAAGGTGAAATTCGGATCGACGATGATGCCGTAGTCCGGGCCGGCGACTTTCGTCATCAACTCCACGGTCTCGACGATGTTCCAGGGGCGGGCCTTCAGTTTGTGCGTCTTGTATCCGAGCCTGGCGCCCTCTTCGGCCATGGCGGCGAACTCGGCCGGTTCCAGTGGTGGTGACCACCAGCCGACGGGGACGCGATCGAAGTGCTTGGTTCCCATGAGTCGATAGGCGGGAACACCGAGGGCCTTGCCGACGATGTCGAAGCAGGCCATGCCCATGGCACCACCCATGGTGGTGAGATTCTGAGTCAGGGGATCGGTGCCGACCCAGGTCTCTTCCACGGATTCCATCAGGTCGCCCCGGCCCCCCTCGCCGACGCCGACGATGCCCTCATCGGTGTGCACGCGCAGGATCGTGATCGGCCGTTCGCGATAGTCGCCGGGCCGGCTCTTCTCGATGGACTCAATGTGGGGGACGGCGATAACGAAGCGTTCGATGCGGGTGATCTTCACGGGCTCGATCTCCTCAGGTGTGGGCCAGACCGCCATCGGGGCGCAGTGATGGCGTGGGTGTGGGTCGTGAGGATGGTTCCCATGGATGGGCGGCGATGAACTCATCATCCAGATCGACACCCCATCCAGGTTGATCGGGGATGTCGAAATAGCCATCCACCGGTGTCTCGATCTGCTGGTGCAGCAGTCGGGCGCGGTGCGGGTGCGCCAACGTTGTGGGCACCTCCTGGATCAGAAAATTCGGCACCACCGCGTCCAGGTGCAGGCTGATCGCCGTCGACAGCGGACTCCATGGATTGTGGGGGGCCATGCTCACGTAGAAGGTCTCGGCCATGGCGGCGATCTTGTAGAGTTCGAGGATGCCACCTGCATTGCCGATGTCGGCCTGGATCACGTCGACGGCGCCTTTCACCAGCAACTCCCGATACTCGTATCGAGTGTGTATCCGTTCGCCGGTGGCCACGGGGATGCCGCCTTCGGATCGCACGCGTGCCATGGCATCGGTGTACTCGGGCAGGACGGGTTCCTCGTAGAAGAGAATCCCATAGGGCGCGATACGACGGGCCATCTCGATGGCATTGACCGGATTGAGCAGACCGTGGACGTCGATGGCGATGCCGATCTCATCTCCCACTGCCTCCCGCACGGCAGCCACACGGGCCTCTACGCGCCGGGCGTGGGCCACGTCGACACCCAGGCCGGTTGGCTCAAAGGGTGTGAATTTGACGGTGCGGAACCCCTCCTCCAATCGACGTGCGGCATCCTCTACGTAGCTGGTCGGCTCGCCGCCATGGATCCAGGCGTAGGCCTCGACGCGATCCCGCACACGGCCGCCCAGCAACTGCCACACGGGCACACCCAGGGCGCGCGCCTTGATATCCCACAGGGCGTGCTCGACCCCGCTCAGTGCCGCCATCAGGATGGGACCGCCGCGCCAGATGACGGTTCGATACATGTGATTCCACAATCGCTCGATGGCGAAGGGATCGGCGCCGATCAGGAAGGGCTCCAGGTCACGGACGGCACCAATCACGGCGTTCTCTTTGCCGATGCACGAGGGCTCGCCAATCCCTGAAATGCCCTCGTCGGTGTGCAGGCGTACGAAGACGTAGGGTTTGCCTGCATCGGCGGTCAGGATATCGAGGCGGGTGATTTTCATGCGCGCAAATGTCGGTCGTGCGACGGGCGACGGAAAGCACCCCGGTCTGCAGGCCCAGTCATCGACCAGATACTATCTTGTCGGCGTATAGGGAATCGACGGTACCGACAACCAGAAATGAGTGGATGATGGCAGCGATCTGCGAGGTAACCAAAGAGGTCTACGTGGCCCACACTCAACCGCGGGCGGGGACCAGCGTCAGCATGGGATATATCGGTCAGGGTCTGCGGCGTGAGGAGGTCCACGCGCGGGTTGCCTCCAGTGATTGGGCCGATCAGGTCCGTCGCCGGCGCTCCGACGACAATGGCCGCACCTGGTCTGAGTGGGAACTGGTCTATGAAGAGGCGCCTACGCAGGGAGAGATCACGCAGTCGGGTGGCCCCAGTCAGCGTGGCACCGGGCCGGCGGATGCGGGATCCGGTCAGCTGATCAAACCGGTCTTCCAACGCATCATCCACGGCGACCCGAGAGAGGCGATGCACGTGTTGTGGCAGGGGGACCGACGTTTCTGCGACCACGGCTTCTACCAGCTGTCTGGCGACGATGGTGAGAGCTGGGGCCCGGCGCGCATGCTGAAATACGAAGAGGGCCCCGACTATGACCCGGACGACTGGGGGGCCGAAGGTTACTTCCGAAGCAATGAGATGTATATCGGGGGTGCCGCCGTGCTTGGTGATGGCAAGGTCGCCATCAGCGCCACCATTCCGGTGGAATACCGGGACGCGGCGGATGAGAAGGTGCCTTCCGTATTTCCCAATGACTACCGAGAGGGCAGTGTGGCGGGTGCCATGTGTTTCGTCGGTACGTGGGATGCCGGGGCCGGTGACTACCAGTGGCAGACATCGACGTCCATGTTCCTGCCCCGCCGGCAATCCACCCGCGGGCTCGTAGAGCTGGACCTGCGTCCGCTCGCCGATGGTCGGCTGTTGTTGCTGATGCGCGGTTCAAACACCGGCCTGGATCCGGTGAGATGTCCGTCGCGTCGGTGGTTCGCCGTCTCCGACGACGGTGGACTCACCTGGGGGCCGGTGACGGATATGCGCTGGGACACAGGGGAGACCCTCTACTCACCCGCATCGATCGCACACTCCTTCCGGTCCCGTCGTACAGGAAAACTCTACTGGGTCGGAAATATCCCCGATACAGCACCGGAGGGGAATGCGCCTCGTTATCCCTTGCAGATTGTCGAGATCGACGAGACGGCGTCCATTCCCGCCTTCAAGCACGATACACTCACTCTCATCGACGATCGCGATCCGGCGCGTGATTCGGAGCACGTTCAGTTGTCGAATTTCTCCGTCGTCGACGATCGGGAGACGGGCCAGGTAGAGATCTACCTGATCCGTCTCGGCGAACGCGGTGGCGGCGACGATGTCTGGTCGGCGGACGCCTACCGATACCGTCTCGAATTGTAGAGCAGCGAGACGAATCGATTCAAACCTGCTTCAGTATTTGAGATACTCGTCCTCATCGATGGGGAAACCTTCCGGGGCGCGGAACATGTGATTCGAATCGATCGCCGGTTCCGTGTCGCCGTAAGCATCCATCAATTCAATCTTGCGGCGAACTGCATCGGGGAAGTTGAGCCCGTAGTTGTGGACGGATTCACCCGTGACCTGTACGGGCATGAAGTCGACATCGCTCTCTTCCCAGAGGGCCAGAAGATCGACAGCATTGGCCCGTTCACGCTGTACCAGATCACGCACCTGCTCACGACGCCGATCTCGTGTGGCACCATCCTCACTCTCCACATACCCGTGGACGCCGGCGATCCAGGCTGACAGGTTGCGCAAGGTCTCCACGTAACAGCGATAGGCTCGCAGTCGATCGCGCAGGTCCACCCACAACCGATCACCGGGCACGGCACGTGTCGAGGCCAACGCGATCGCTTCGGCCAGGGGCTGGGCCACGTCCCGATCGTAGATCTCGACCGATTCATCGGCCTCAGCCACCGACTGCAGACTCCACAAGGCGTCGGCGGCGAAGTCGATATTGTGGGGATTGTTGAATACTGTCAGCATGGGCTCTTCGTAGTAGGCTCGATCGGCCGCGGGGATCGCCGTCAGATTCGGCACAAAGGGTCGCACCCACCACCGATACCAGGTGAATCCGAGCCAGCTGTAGAGAAAGTGAACGGGCGCCTGGCGGGCTGCTTCATCGGCCAGTCGCCACACGCGCACCAGGGTGTCTGCATCCTCGTCGCTGGTCGTCCAGCGTTGCGCCGTGCGTTCCACGATGGCATCGATCTCAACCGTGCCGTCCTGGGTGCGCTCCAACTGCAGGGCCCGCACGACTTCGCGATTCGGATCATAGGGTGCGAAGTGGTAGGCATTCAGGTACACGTCGACGCGATCGAAGTCACCCGCCAATTGCTCCTGTATTCGTTGCGCCGCCCACCACGGGCTCGGCATCCCCAGGATATAGTTGGAGCCGGTGACGCTCGTATCGGTGAGCACCTGAGCGCCGCGACTCTCCAGATCGGTGCGGGTCTGGCGCCACTCGGCATCGTTGACATCGGCCCGCTGCGACTGTGTCTGGAGGTTGATGCCCGTATCCATGCCGGCCAGAATGGGTGTCTGTTCTTCGGCGATATTCTTCAGCCCCGTCATCAACTGAAAATCTGGCTGCACTTCGCGCGCCGCATCGCGCAATGTGCGGTAGTAACGGATGACATTTTCAGCAGCGAGTCGGGCGATCTCATCATCCGGTCGCCACTCGCGCACGATATAGGGTCCACCATTGCGTCCGGCATACAGACTGGCCGTATACTCGAAACCGGCGCCGGAATCGTTGAGCAGCATCTTGATGAAGCCGAGTTGTGGCACCTCGCGCAGCAAGGTCTTGATCAGCTCGGCATAGTGCCAGCGCACCGCTGGATGAGCGACGGAGAGTGTGTAGCGCGGCAGATAGGAACGGAAGGTGTGATCGATCCGGGCCCCGCGCAGGTGCGGCCACTTCGCCAACAGAGACTCCGGCACCGATCGAGGGTGGGCGGAGTAGAGTCCGGGTACCAGTCCATATCGATCGGCGGCCTCGGCGATCTGACGCAGCAGATCCAGATTCGCCTGCAGATACTCGCGCGGATAGGTGCCGGCATTCAGGCGGGTCTCCACATACTGATCGATATCGGGCGTGTAGTCGTAGAAGCGGTAGTAGACTTCTCCCGGCGGACCCGTCTCGAAGGACCTGCGGGCCAGCTCATTGATGACGACGTGATTGCAGCCGAGCCGGGCCAGTTCGCGCATCGATGCATCGATGTCCTCGGGGCCGACCGGATGCTGCCGGTTCCGCAAGAATCCATACCGACCCGTCAGCAGCTCATCTCGACCGGCCAACCACGTGAAGGTCGGGCGCAGCCACCTGCCTTGCGCGAAGGTGTCGGCATCCTCTGATGCCCAGACGTCGCGAATCTGGGTGTACAGGCTGTAGAGGAGGGATGGCGTCGAGGCGGTGATGACACCGACGCCATCGGCGTATTGTACCCACCCCCACGGATCTGATCCGGCCTCATCGGGAACCTCCAGGTCGACACCGACACGCAAGGCCGGTGCATCGGACGCCTGATCTGTTGCGGCGTCGGGAGTCAGGCCTTCCTCGACGAGAGCCGTGGCGACGGTCTGGCAAACCCGGTGATCGGTCTGCAGGGTGATGCGGGCGCAGGAATTGAGTGCCTCCAGGAGCGTCATGCGATTCGTGTCATTTTCGGGCGATGACGACCTTCGGATCGAAGGTCGTGCTGTTGGGAAACGGGACCGGAGCCGAGTCGCTTCCGGAGTCTGGCTGCGCTGTTGTTGACCGGGCCTGAACGCGGCGCTCAAGCTCGATCAGCTTCAACTTGATATCGAGTCCACCGGCATAACCGGTCAGGCGACCACCGGCTCCGATCACGCGGTGACAGGGAATGACGATGGGCAGTGGATTGCGATGGTTGGCACCACCCACGGCTCGTGAGGCCGTCGGTCGACCCAACGCGCCGGCCAACTCGCCATAGGTCATCGTGACGCCGTAGGGAATCTTCAGCAACTGAGCCCAGACCTGCTGCTGGAAGCTCGTACCATGCGCTGTGATGGGCAGGTCGAACTGGGTAAGCTGGCCGGCGAAGTAGGCTGCCAGCTGTGCTTCGGCCCCAAAGGGCGTGTGCGGTGCCTGCTGCCAGTCGTGGGCCGGCTCGCCGCCGAAACGGATCTCGACCAGCCTGTCCCGCTTCCATCGCAGGAGTAGATCGCCCAGGGGCGAACTGGTTACGGCATAGGAGCTGAGGCCATCTTCGTGCATGGTGTTCGAATATAGACGCGCCCCGGTTTCTGTCACGATGGGCCCCTTCCAGGGTCCCCATTCCACTGTGCCCGTCCTGGTGACTGATCGGTGCGCGGGGGCGTGTCGGCATGTGCTGGCCAGGTGGCCCTGTGTTCCTCGAAATCTCGGGGGCTCCCGAAATACCGTGAGAATCTGCGCCTCTGGCGTCCTCGGATGCCCGCGTGCAAGACCGACTGTAAGTACTTAAATAACAATCTGTTTGGTTGCCATATGGACTCGATCTGTGCCTCTGGCACGCGTCTTGTATAGGAGGTAAGTGTGCCGGGAAGGGGATTGGGGAATCATCCGGACCGGCCGGTGCCCGTGAAGAATCAACGACCCAGGAGATCTCCAGCGTGAACAATACAAGCCGGTCCACGACGACACCCGCCGAACGCCAGGCCGAACGCGCACTGGTCGTGCGGGCCCAATTGGGTGAAATCGACGCCATCGAATCCATCCTTGATCTGCACAGAGGTCGTATCGAACGGCTGGCCCACTCGATCGTCAAGAACCCCATGGATGCCGAAGAAGTTGCCCAGGATGTGATGATGACGGTGACGCACAAGATCGATCGTTTCCGGGGCGACGCCTCCCTGTCCACCTGGATCCATCGCATTGCGATCAACGCCGCTCTCATGCACCGTCGCAGGGATAAGTCGTCGACCGTGGTGTCGATCCAGGATGCGCCACCGATCGTCGAGCGCCGCGACCTGAGTGGTCAGCCCCGTAAGGCGGCTGCCGATCCGACACTGCAGCAGGAATTCTGGGAAAAGGTCTGGGGTGCCGTGGATTGCCTCGACGACAAGTATCGGACCGCCTTCATCCTGCGAGATGTGGAGGGACTCTCCACCGAAGATGCGGCCACGGCCCTGGGTCTGAAGGTGCCGGCCCTCAAGTCACGCCTGCATCGTGCCCGAATCGCGTTGCGAGAGCAGTTGACGACCTACTTCGAGGCGGATACCAAGGGATTGCTCGAGCCGGCACTGGCCGCCTGAGGGGCGCTGCCGGAGACGTATATTCGAGCGCTGAAATCAGTCCTGAGAGGGACCCTCGGCGAACGGATGCGCACACATCTGTGGCAGAAAAAGAAAGGGGCGACGGATCCAATGGATCCGCCGCCCCTTCTGCTTGTCCGACCTACTTGATCATCATCATCTTGCCGGTGCGCTGGAAAGCGGGTGTCTCCAACCGGTAGAAGTAAAGGCCATTGCCAACCGGTGCGCCGTGGGCGTTGGTGCCATCCCAGGTGACGGTGTAGAAGCCGGCGCCCAGGCCATCATCACCTCGCACCAGGGTCCGCACGCGCTGCCCCAATACATCATAGATGACGAGTCG
>JABHDC010000256.1 GCA_018673255.1 Gemmatimonadota bacterium | reverse complement strand
CGGCGTAAGAAGAAACCCGCCGCCTCCTAACTCCGACCAGCGTCGCTACGCTCCGACAAGTGGACGGAATGGACCGGACCGGGTGGACGGTTTGCGCCGGACTGGATGGACGACATCACCGGAATACGCACAGAGTAGGTCAACTGCCTGTACCCTGCGCTCAAGCAAGGCAGTTTGCGTTGCCATGCGGCTCGTGATGGCAGATGACCTCAGCGCTTCCCAGTCGGACTGCCTTCCCCGGAGTGCGTCGGCCTCTCTCTTCTGTCTCGTGTCAATATCAGCCCTGAGCGCCTCAAGCCGAACATCGTACCGGTATTCGACGGCTCTGGTGATGCTAGACACAAGCCACGTGCGGGCAACTCCAGCGATAGCTAGTGTGAGAGCCACCCCAACCCCAACTCCGCCACCGAGGGCGACGAGTAACTCGTTCACGATGTTGATCCCCTCCTCATCACGGCATGGCTAACACTGACATGAGCGGCTGGCGCTGAGATCGGCACTAAGCAGCTGCTTGCTGAGCATGCGTTGATGACGAATCCCAACTCTATCCCACTATCCAGTCTGCTCCCCCTCTTGTTATCAGGGGTGGGAATCCGAACCTGACCATGACTTCGGGAGATCTGCCAGATTGCCTTCATTGATCTGTTGGCGGGTTGTGACCACCCTCGCTGTAGGCCATGAACCTGTCGTTCAGTTCGGGGAGCAAGTATGACTGCACATCGTAGGCGAACTTTAGTTGCATCTGATTCGGCTCTTTGTTGTGGATCACCATGGACGAGATCGTGTAGAACTCACGGGTGATTACCATCAGGTCATTATCGATCACGCTTAGCCCAACCAGATCTCTGAGTATCCTAGTCAGTCCCACATCAGGGGTACTGTTCTCGCTAAGTCCTTCGTAGAAGTCTCTTATAATGGTCTCGACTGCGAACCTCGTCAGAACCAGGTCCTCATACGGTAGCTTGCTGCGATAGACTGCCGACTCATCCCGGACCAGATCGACTTGGCCGCCGTCTCGCTGCTGTTGTGCGACTCGATCCGCTAGACGATCAAGTTGTTCGTCGGAGAGCATTGGCGACAGGTTTAGCGTCGGGTTGAAGTTGTTCTGCACCTCCGAACTGGCCTTAACATCTGCGTGAAGCGACTCGATGCTATCCTTGAGATCGTCGAGATCTCTCTTGACAGAGAGGCCTGCGAAGGAGATCTCTCTGAAGAGAGGGCTGAGTATGAGGACGATCCAAACGGCGCCCACTATGCCATCTAGCCACGTGGCCGTCCCCTGCAGTATTCCATCAAGTCGGTAGTACAGCATCCATGTTGACGCCGCCGTCAGACATAGCCACCATGATGCCCTGAAGATCTCTCTCTTGCTCACTGTGACTTCCTGATTGTGTCGTATCCTCGACTGAGGCCCGGAAGCCACCAGTGAGCCACTGCCTCTGGCCTAGTCAACTTGATATAGCGGAGTTGTTTCGCAAACCACGCCTTATCTGCGATTGCGTGATTGGTTTCGTGGGATCTCTATCCTGACGCCAACCACTAGCTCGTAGTGACTCCTCGAGTTCCTGGGCGTTCGTTCTGCCCCTGTAGTCATCGCTCAGGATCTGTTCCATCGTCTTCCTCTCATGAGTCTGAACATTGTACATGTTCTCGTGCCTCCCTCTCCAGATCCACGAAGTTGGGATCCAACATGCGCATCATGTTCTAGGATTCCTGTAGCCCGTCCGTGGTGCGGCGTTCTTCTCTGTTCTGTTAACACAGGGTTCAGCAGCGGACACAACCACCGATCGCGAGCTGAAGCCTGATTGCTCAGCTGACACACCGCCTGCTCTCGACTCACCACCGGTCCGCCTGCTGCAACCCATGTTGGGCCAACGCCGTCGCCACTTCACCAGTTCAATAGCGTTGAATCCACTACGGCGTCCACCCACTGGGTGCCAGTCATAGCGTGGAGACTGCGGCAACAGCAAGAAGCAATGCTGCCAAGACTCTTTCAAAGTCTTTGGGCTTCGAGTAGAAGTCCAAGCTCTCCACGTCTGCGTGCAGGAACTTGTTTCTCAGACCATGAGCGATGGAGATCGCTATCGCTCTCCATTCATGATCGTCCGTGGTCAATGACAGCGACTCGAGCGCACTGCTGAGGTTGCCATTCAGGGCTTCTACTGAGTTCAGCGGCTTGGTGGCCTTATAACTTTGAATCGCAGCTCTTAGTGGTCGGTCGAGATTACGGTCAGAGATGAGGTCGTTGAAGGTCCCATCTGATCGGCCCAGATGGGTCTTCAATGTGGCTTCAGTCATGACAACCAGATTCTGTGCCAATTGAAGAGACTGAATACGCACATAGTGGAGGTCTTCACCAGAACGAAGCCAGCGACCAATTCTGACAAGCCGGACAGAGCACAGAACGTAGAGAGCCAAGAGGTCGCCTTGGAGGTTACGGAGAATATCACTGAATGCCGGAGTTGGAGCTGATGCCGCCTTCCGCGATTCCATTAGGGAGAGCTGCTCGTAGGCACTGGCGCATGTTGAGGTAACTGAGGAGAGGGTCTTCTCAAGTTCACCCGTGATCAGGTCAACTCGAAGCGCCTGCCCCGTCGTGCGACCAAACTCAGACGTTGCGCGCTCAAACCAAATGGATATCCCGGACTCGTCGTTCGCCTCAACGGCCATCATCGCGAGGAGGAGATAGAGATCACGCTTCGTGACGACTAGCCCCTCCCGCTCCTCGTAGTCTTCGATCTCCGACAGCACAGCGATCGCGAGTTCACGCACGACGGATGTGAACTGCGGGGACGCGATCACCAAACCAACAGTTGTCAGTAGGCCGCCGAAGAGGGAGGAGTCATCACTCCAATCCGACTCCTTCGGTCGAGCCTCGAGCTTCTCGGTCAGGTCATCGCGGAGAGCGAACCACAGGCCACTGTCTGCCTCGCTGAGCTTGCCTTTCCAGCGCTCAAGGTTCTCCATCACACTGCACTCCTTCGGTTGTCCACAGTTGGCCTTATAATCGGATATCTGGAAGTAGCGAATAGCCGTCTGCCGGGTTCGGTGCGCACTCTCTACCCCCTCTTCTTACAACCAAGACCCGCTCGGTGAACCTGGTCAATGGCTGGTCATAGCCAGGCCATACCCGGGAAATCCGCACTTCCTCATCCGCCGAGTAGAGCTGTGTTCTGGTTGTCCGGAACCTCGCCTATCCAAGTATCTTTGGTTCTATAGCCAGTTCGACTCTAACCTGCACCACCAACTGGCGCCCACCCCCCATTTGGCCCATCGTCACCACATAACCCCCGACTCAACGACTCAGGTCAGGTCTGATGATGCCAGGTCCCTTGTCACGACGCACCGCCACCCTCTGCACAGCCCTCCTGCTCCTCACCTTCTCTCTGTTGGCCTGCAAGGAGACCGAGATGCACGTCCAGATCGTGCTGCCCGACACGCCGAATGCCGCCCAGACCCGTGCCGCTGACGTCCTCGTCGAGCACCTGGGCATGATCCTCAAAACCCCACCCACCATCGGTGACGCCTCAGGCAAGTCAGACCTGCAGATCCTCATCGGCCCCGGCGACGCCACCAGCGACCTGGCTACCCATGTCGACGTCGCCAGCCTCGGTCCTGATGGCTTCCACCTGCACGCATCTGACAAGCAGGTCACCATCATCGGCGGTCACGACAAGGGACCGATCTACGGGGCCTACGAACTCCTCGAAGAGCTTGGCTTCCGCCTGTGGACACCCGGTGCCCTCCAGGTGCCCGACGGTGAGATCACGCTGCCGGACGGTCTCGAACGCACCGAAGTCCCCATCATCGAATTCCGTGAGGACTTCTACACGCCTGCCAAAGACCCGGCCTTCGCCGAGTGGCATCGACTCGATCGCTTCATCTATGAGTGGGGTATGTGGGTCCACACCTTCGCACCCCTGATTCCACCGGAAGAGCACTTCGAGACCCATCCGGAATGGTTCGCTGAGGTGAATGGCCGTCGAATCCCCAATGGCCAGTTGTGTCTGACCAATGAGGGCTTGTATCTGGCCCTGCGCGATGCCCTGCGTGAGCGCATCGAAGCGGAACCGGAGAAGCACTACTGGTCCGTGAGCCAGAACGACACCCAGGGGTTTTGCACGTGCACGAACTGTGCCGCCATCGACGCCCGCGAAGAGGCACACTCCGGATCACTGATCGCCTTCGTCAATCGCCTCGCCGCCGAATTCCCCGACAAGACCCTCTCCACCCTCGCCTACCAGTATTCGCGCAAAGCACCCAAAGACCTTCGACCCGCCGACAATGTCCTGATCGTGCTGGCGCCCATCGAGCTGAATCGATCCCGACCCGTGGCCACCGATCCATCCGCTGCCGCCTTCCGCGCCGAGTTGGAGGATTGGGCCCGTGTCACCGATCGACTGCTGATCTGGGATTACGTCATCCAGTTCGCCAATCTCATCAGCCCCTTCCCGAACCTGCGCGTCCTGCAGCCGAATCTCCGCTACTTCGTCGACCAACACGCCATCGCCCACTTCCAGCAGGGCAATCGTGAAGTCGGTGGCGAATGGGCCGAGCTGCGCACCTATGTCATCGCCAAGCTCCTGTGGAACCCCGATGCCAATGCCGACGAGATCATCGATGAATTCCTGGTCGGCTACTATGGAGCGGCTGGCGCACATCTGCGGACCTACATCGATACCCAGCACGATGCACTGGCCCTGTCTGGAGCGGGCCTGAACATCTTTGGTAATCCGATCAGTGCGTCCAGGACCTACCTGACACCCAAACTGCTGACCACCTACGAAGCGCAGTTCGATGCCGCCGAAGAAGCCGTCGCCGAGGAGCCCACCTTTCTCCAACGCGTCGCCTGGGCCCGACTCCCCATCCACTACGCCCGCCTCGAACAGGCCAAGACGCGCGCCACCGGAGACCTCGGCCTCTTCAACAAGACCGACACCGGTTGGGTACCTCGCCCCGAGATCCTCGAACGCCTCGACCACTTCGTCACCACCGCACAACAACAGGGCGCCACCCGCGTCACCGAATGGCACACCACACCCGCCGAATACCGCGAGCGTTATCTGGAAGTCCTCAAGCGAGTCCCCGTCGAACACCTCGCCGTCGGCATCGCCCCCACCTTTACCACACCCTTCAGCCCCAAGTATCCCGCCGACGGTGACTCCACCCTCACCGATGGACTGCAGGGCCCCGTCGACTTCCGCTATGGCTGGCTCGGTTGGGAAGGCGAAGACCTCGAGGCCACCATCGACCTCGGCAAGGAACGCCAGATCGAAAGTGTCAGCATCGATTTCCTGCAGGTTGTCGGCTCCTGGCTCTTCATGCCCCTCCAACTGGATGTAGCCCTGTCCACGGATGGCCAGACCTTCGAGGACTTCGGTTCAACGACGGTCACCACCGATGAACGAGAAGCCGGCGTGCAGACCGAGAGCTTCAGCATCACCGCCGCCTCGACTGTGGCTCGCTACGTGAAGGTGAAGGCCACGAATCGGAAGACCTGTCCTGAATGGCACGGTGGCGCCGGTGGCAAGGCATGGATCTTCGCTGATGAGATTGTGGTTCAGTAGTAATTGAGCCCCACGCGGCGACCACCCCGGGTTGATGCTCTGGGCGATTGGCTGCGTGGGGTTGACGCCTCATCCACCTTCGTGGGTTGGGACAAGGCAAAACGGAGATCCGAGACTCTCTCTATTGAGAATTGAGATCCTTGATGAAGCCAAGGGCCTCCTTGCTGCAGGGTCTCATTTCTTCAACAGCCAGTCCCCTGTACTGGGTGAGCAATTCCCTACTGTCGCCCAGGGATCCGTGGCCCGGCCTCCATTCCTGAGCGCAGCCTCTGGAGGATGGGCGTGAACCACCCTCCCAATTCGCACCACCACTCATCTCGCAGAACGGTCCGACAAGGACCGCCCCCGAAATAGCTCACGCCCGCCAAATCGACCCATCCATAGGAGGCGTAGTCGAAGGACATGGAGACGGGCCACCGCTGCCGGAATAGCTCACACCTACCAAACCGGCCCATCCATAAGAGGCGTAGTCGAAGGACATGGAGACGGGCCACCGCTGCCTCGTTCAAAGCCAACGCCAGGACGATCGGTCATCTCATCGACAGATTACCGTTGAGTTCGTTTCTGCGACATAACCACCAGAACCCAGCAAGCAGAACGAACCATACAACGGTTCGAAAAGACATGGCGCGAAGGCTTTCCACAGCAACTGGGCTGCCTTCTGTGTAGAGAAAGAAGATTGCTGTCAGCACGATGAGATTGAGAACGAATATGGCAGCTGCCACATACATGCCCTGTTTGATGCTGCGCCATGCGATGATACCTGTTGCGACATACACAACACCCATCACTGTGTTGTAGATCAGCAGGGGTCGATAAACAACGTATCCCGGATCTGACCCGAGAAGAACACGAGTGCCTGCGAAAATGGTGAGGAGACCAAACAAAACTGCTACGGCGACCAGGATGTTCTGGGTCTTCATTCGTCCGTCACCATTTCAGAGTAGAAGCACTCCTTCACTACAGAGTAAAGTGTCCCGCACAAACCCAGAATACAAAGACCCGCACCCGGGATCGCCATATACGAAAGCGATTCCTTGGCAGCGCCAGTACTGCCCATGCCAGGTGCCGCAAACCCGGCCAGCAACCAGAACACAGCGTAGATCAATGCGCCCGAACCAATAGCCAACGCGCTCAGCTGGGCCAGCATTCCGCGACGGCACACAACGATGAGGGCCACGATACATCCAAGGGCTGCCGCCCCAATGGCTCCCCCGTGGAGATGTGCCCTTTTCAAGTATGCCCAGGACTTCTGCACAACGGCATCTTTCGCCGCAACGTCTCCCTCATAGACCGATTCCAGAACCGCAATTCCGGCATCGTCCAGGCATTTCTTGATTGAGCTTTCCGCAGAGCCAAATACCCCACCCAGAACAAATCCAAACAGGATCGCCACTAAAGAGAAGCTCAGTCCCACAGCCATGGCTTTGGGGATGGCACGCGCCTGTTTGTCGCTCATTCTACCAATCTCCTTGTTGTTCGGACCGCTCGCTCGATGACGATACGGATCATATCGATCAATATGGTCGACTCGACGTGAATCGGCGACAACCTCGCAACTGTTACGCAGATCCGAGACTCTCTCCAGTGACCTGGTCGCCGGGGCCTGAGCGCAGCCACCACTCATCTCGAGAAGCGGCGGCGGGCACAGAGGCGATGGGCCCGTGGCGATGGCCGCGTATGCAAGTGGAAAATGCCCCCATGATTCTACTCCACTGCCTCATATGTGCCACCGGAAAGTGGAAAACACGCCGATATTCCATTCCATAGGTGATTATCTCCTGATCTAAGTAGAGATCTGGGAGATATTCCATGTCTCATTGGAAAGCAAAGTCACGGCGCCAATCGATCGCCTCTGCGGACCCGGGTGCAGTCATCGCGCGCCGGGGCCAAGTCTGTGACGAGCCCCCCTTTCACCGGCGGCCCCGCCAACCGCCCCCCGGGGGATGATCCACCCGGGACTCCGACCACGTCTCACCGTCGGCGCGCCACCCAGTCCCTCAACTTCGACTATGCCCGCCTCGAACAGGCCAGGACCCGCGCCAGAGATCGGCCTCTTCGCCGCCACCTCAGCGGTCGCCCTCAACGTGTCCTGTGGATGCACGCACAGCCACAGGATCGCTTCGAACTCGCTCTTCAGCTATCGCGAAGTATATACCCTACCAGATCGATATAATATCGCATTATATTAACTACGTTTACATTCGATATACGTATATTAATACCTACTATATCTAACTGACTTCGCGAGGATTTCCACAATGAAGCGCAAGCCGGCACCGCGCGTGGCGCGACAGATCACTCGACAGCTCGACGACACACTGGCCAAGGTTCACTTGCAGCCACGCCCACGTACTGGCTGGATTGCGACGATTCGCCAGGCACTCGGAATGAATCAGACCCAACTGGCGAAGCGGCTCGGCGTCGCTCGACCGAGTGTCGCTCAACTGGAAAGCAACGAGGCCAGAGATGCTGTCTCCCTTGCCTCACTGAGGCGAGCTGCCGCTGCCCTGGGTTGTGACCTCCACTACACCTTGGTTCCACGTCAGCCGCTGAAAGACATGATCGCCGACCAGGCACGCAGCCGCGCCCAGCAGAAACTCGGGCGCGTCAACGAGTCTCAGGCGCTGGAGGCTTCTGCCATTGCAGGTGAAACACTCGCCGCCACCGTCATGGATCTTGCCGAGGAGCTTCAGTTCCAGCGTCCCACGGATCTGTGGAATGACTGATGGCATGTTCCACAACGAGCCGGACGGAACCACGCCACTTGATGATGTTTCCGGGCTCCTTCGAGATGACATCACGACACGTGAACAACTCGATGAGGCCGAAGGACTCAACATCGTCAGCGCCGTAGACTGGATTGATCGTGGGCGGCTCGGTGACGTGTTCACCGTCTCCTTCTACCGGCAGTTGCACAGACGCATGTACGACCAAGTGTGGGAATGGTCGGGCGTGCTACGCTCCGAAACCGGCGCGCAGCCCAACATCGGCGTGCCACCGGCAATGGTTCCCTCCGAACTTGGCCGCGTCGCCATGGAGTTCGCTGAAAGCTGGCAAGCACGAAGCGAATCGCTGCTGCCGTTCATTGCTCGTTACCACCATACACTCGTGTGGGTGCATCCCTTCAACAACGGGAATGGGCGATGGGCGCGACTGGCCTGTGATGCCGTCGTCGAACGATTGGCCCGAGAGCCACGCCTCGTGTGGGCGACAGACACCCTCAATGCCGACAGCAGTGAACGATCCACCTACATTGCCGCGTTACGGCAAGCGGATGCCGGCGACCTACAACCTCTGGAGGAGTATCTCAGCGAACAGAACCCCGACCGATAACGGGAACGGCGTTCGACCATCGTGGCCCGGCCTCCATTCCTGAGCGCAGCCTCTGGAGGATGGGCGTGAAACACTCGCTAAGTTCGCACCACCACGCATCTCGGAGAACGGTCCGACAAGGACCGCCCCAGGGATAGCTCTCCCACTTACAGCAGGCCCATCCATAAGAGGCGTAGTCGAAGGACATGGAGACGGGCCACCGCTGACGAGACCGTGCAGTAGCGGACTTGCCGCGTGGCACCCAGCTGAGACAGCACACGTGAACGGAGGACCAACCTGGTGAAACTCGTTGACCTGACCTTACCCCTGCCGTCGCAACAAAATGGCCACCCCACGGCCACCCCGCGACGATTGCAGCTCGGCAAAGGTGCCGCAACGTATACCGCCATCGTATATGACATGGCCCACGATTCCATGGCCGGTACCTATCTCGACCTGCCCGGTCACATCGAGGAGACCGATGACGGCCAGGATGCCGCCACGCTTCCAGTTGAACAACTGTATCGTCTACCATCAGCCGTCATCCACCTGGATCGGGAGGATGGCTCAGGTGGGATCGGCGCAGCTGAACTGGCAGGCGCGGCCGCAATGGACGGCAATCCTCAGGCCCTGATCATCAACGCCCTCGGCGCCAGACGCTTCGATGAGATCCAGGAGCGATCCGTCTATCTGGAACTGGACGCCATCGACTGGATCATCGCCACGGGGGTGAAACTCCTGGTCGCCGATGTGTACGAGAGCCGAGCCCTGCACGGCGTGTTCAAGGCGCTCTTTGGTGCCGGAATCGCCACCGTCTGCTGTCCCATCAACCTGCATCAGGTAACAGCACCAACCGTGCAGTTGACCGTATTGCCCGCTCGAATCCCACAGGTGACCCAGTTGCCATGCTGCGTCGTGGCGGAACTGCCATGACGGGCCCGGATCACTCAGGCAGTGGCACAGACCGTCCCGGACCGGCCCCGCTTCGGCGTGACCAGATCGAAGCTGGCCTTCAGGCGTTGGGACTGGCCGAGGGCGACAACGTCCTGTTGCACAGTTCCCTGTCGAGCCTGGGAGACGTAGCAGGTGGCGCGAACACGGTGGTGGATGCCTTCCTCTCCGTGCTGGGTACCAAGGGCACCCTCGTCGTGCCGACCTTCGGAGATCTGGGTGTGATAACGCGAGTTGTCGCCTCTCGACCCGAAGCGGTATTGAGCATTCACCCAAAGGCCAGCGTCGCCGCCATCGGGGCCGAAGCCGAGCACATCTGCCACGACCACTGGAAAGCCGCCACCGCACATGGTGCGGACACGCCCTATATGAGGCTGGCGGATCTGGGCGGCCATGTCTGTCTGCTGGGGGTCGACCAGGACCGCAACACGACACTGCACAGCGTGGAAGCCCTGCTGGAGTTGCCCTATCTGGAGACCGTCGAAGCGACCGGCTTCTCCACACCGGAGGGAGAAGTAACCCGTTCGTGGCGCCACTTCCCCGGTCCCCATCGCGACTTCATCGGACTGGATCGACGCTTGCGTGAGGCTGGTCTTGTCCGGCTGGGGCAGATCGGCAACGCCGCGGTCCGGCTGATGAAGAGCAGCAGGGTCATCGACCACCTGCTGGAGGTCGGTCGGGCCGATCCGGCCTTTGCCCTGTGTGACAATCCCCTCTGTGCCGACTGCGTCAAACAACGCACCGCCATTCGAAAACACGCCAGGCGCGACGCATCTTCCACCCTCGTGTCACGCGACGAGTCTTTCACCCTCACATCAGCTGCCAGTCTCGGGGGATCGACCCTCGACACAATCGTCTCTGCCTGCGAAGAAGCCAACCTCAAGGCCATCGAGTTTGACGGTCTCAACGGGAAGGACATCGTCGAGTTAGGGCCGTCGGCGGTAGAGCAAGCCGTGACATCCCTGCGTGATCGGAGATGCGAGGTCGTGGCACTGCGGTGCAACGCAGATTCGTTCTCACCCGACGCCCTCCTGTCCATGGCTCGTGCTTGCAGCGTGCACAGACTCGTCGTGCCCATCTGTCGACAGGTTGAAGCCCTGGCTAGCATGGCCGCAGAGGCACATGTCGATGTCAGTGCCTACAACACAACCCAGCGCGGCCAGCAGGTGCAGGAACAGTTCACCGAGTGGCGCACCATGGGACTTCACCTAGGCCTGTGCCTGCGTCCCGCCGCCTTCGCCCGCCTTGGCGAAAAGCCCTTCCTCGAAAGCTACGGTGCCAGACTGAAGCGTTTCGTCGATCAACTCGACGTGGAGGATGGCACCTTTGACGGGCAGCCTGCCCTGCTGGCACGAGGCAACGCGGAGATCAAGGAACTCGTATCCATCCTGCGATGCAGCAATTTCGCTAGCTCTCTAACACTGAGCGCCAGCAACCGGCAGCTCACCGATCTACCACAGACGATGAGTTCCTTCCTGGATCTACTCGATTCGCTGTAGAAGCGTCTCGGCGGATTCACGGATCTGTGGATTGACTGATCTGGCTCAGTGTGCGATCGGCAATCGTGGCCCGGCCTCCATTCCTGAGCGTAGCATCTGGAGGATGGGCGTGAATCGCTCGTCAAATTCGCACCACCATTCATCTCAAAGAACGGTCCGACAAGGACCGCCCCCGGAATACCTCACCCACTCACGGCAGGCCCATCCATAAGAGGCGAAGTCGAAGGACATGGAGACGGGCCACCGCTGCAGATTCGCGACCTGCGCCTCACTTCAGCATCGCCTTAAGATCATCGAGAGACGGCACACTGCCGCTGACCTTGACCTGCCCATCCACCACCAGGGCTGGCGTCATCATCACACCAAACCCGGTGATCTCATTGATGTCGGTGACTTTCTCCTGTTCGTAGTCGAGATCGAGCTCGCGAGCTGCCTGGTCGGCGACCTGCTCAAGCTTCTCACACTTGGGGCAACCCGTGCCCAGAACCTGGATTTTCATACCTGTATCTCCTGTTGGAAGTCATTGGCGACACGTTAGAAGAAGGCTCCGAAGAGCAACCCACTGGCGGTGGACATGACCACCACCAGCAGGACGTAGACGATCGTTTTCTGCGTACCGATCACACTGCGGATCACGAGCATGTTGGGCAGCGACAGCGCCGGACCGGCCAGCAGGAGCGCCAGAGCCGGCCCCTTGCCCATGCCCGCACCGATGAGGCCCTGCAGGATCGGCACCTCAGTGAGGGTGGCGAAATACATGAAGGCACCCGCCACGGAGGCGAAGAGATTGGCGCCGAAGGAATTTCCACCCACCGCACTGGCCACCCAGGTCGAGGGGATCAGCCCCTCGTGGCCCGGCCGCCCCAGCAGCAGACCCGCCACCAGCACACCACCCAGCAGCAATGGCAGAATCTGTTTGGCAAATCCCCAGCTCTGCTGAAACCACTCCCCTGCCTCGTCTTCGCGACGGGCGATCACCAGCCCCAGCCCCAGTGCCCCTGCAGTGAACGCGAGCAGCGGCTGCTCAGGTGTCAGCACGGCCAGACCGGCCACGACCCCGCCCACCCCGGCCAGTGGCACCCAGGGCAGTCCGTACCATTTGGCCAGGATCAGCCCCAGCGCCACCGTGCTCAGACCGGTGATCTCCCACTTGGCGGCATGGATCACGCCCCACAGACCCCCATCATCCTGTGGCGCTCCCCAGTTGGCGAACACGAGAATGGCGACCATGGAGGCGAAGTACAGCGCCGTCTGCCACAGGGGGCGGATCACCTCGGCTTCCGGCAGCATGACCTGAGCTTGAGCCCGGTCCTGCTCTTCGCGACGGTAGAGGACGTGCATGATCAGACCGATCACGACACTGAACACGATCGCTCCCACGGCCCGGGCAATACCCAGCTCCAGACCCAGGATGCGGGCCGTGAGAATGATGGCCAGCGCATTGATAGCCGGACCGGAATAGAGGAAGGCAACCGCAGGCCCCAGCCCCGCTCCCATGCGGTAGATGCCGGCAAACAGCGGCAGGACCGTGCAGGAACAGACGGCCAGGATCGTGCCAGACACGGAGGCCACGCCATAGGCGAGGACCTTCTTCGCGCCAGCACCGAGATTCTTCATCACCGCCGCCTGGCTGACGAACGTGGCGATGGCACCTGCAATGTAGAAGGCCGGAATCAGGCACAGCAGGACGTGTTCGCGGGCATACCATTTGGCCAGGTGGAAGGCTTCCAACAGGGCATTGTCGAAACGACCCTCTCCTACAGGCAGGAAGAACACGACGAGGAACAGCCCCACGATCCACGCCCCCGCCTTCCACTCCTGCTTCCACATCGACGACATACTCCCACCTCCATTGCTCAAAACGCGTGGCCATTCGGCCAAATAGCCAATTACATCTCAACGTGCATTGCTCGAGCGCTGAGCGTCGTCAGTCGATCAGGACTTTCGCCTGCTCTGCCGCTGTCTGGCATGAAACCTTCTCGGCACAACTGAGGAAATCCAGGACACAGGGCATACTCAGACTGTAGAAGACCATGTTGCCCCGTTTCTCGTCGCGCACCAGACCCGCCCCCCGCAGAATCGACAGATGTTTGGATACCGTCGACGTATCGGCTCCCACCAGGTCGGTCAGATCACAGACACAGCGTTCGGCTTCTGCCAGCTGATCCACCAGGAACAGACGGGTCGGATGACCGAGGGCCTTGACGATGCGAGCTCGTGCTTCGTATCGCGCGGCGATCTTGGGTTGGGTCAGACTGATGGTGGTTTTCGACATGCGAGCCATTCGATCCCAGTGTGGCGAGTCTCTCCGTGTCTATTTGGCAATATTGCCAAATACGCACAGAGAAATCAACAGTGAAGTCCTGCATCTTCGATATCCGATATCCGTCACAGATGGCTACATTCTCTGAAGGTGAGATCAGCTGCTCCACCCCAGCCAGAAGTAAGTGAGTGAGTCACGTGAATCTGAAAGAGAGCGAGCCCGAACGCGCCGATCGCCGGAGCCTGCGACTGGCAATGCGACTCTCCCTCATCGTCGGCTTGCTCATGCTGGCAATGAAGATGGGTGGCTACTACATCACGGGATCGGCGGCCATCTTCAGCGATGCCGCTGAATCGGTCGTTCACGTGGTCGCCGTGATCTTTGCCTCCTACAGTCTCCGGTTGGCCTACAAACCTGCGGATTCCACGCATCTGTATGGCCACGCCAAGATCAGTTTTTTCTCAGCCGGTTTCGAGGGCGCCATGATCATCCTGGCCGCGCTCTACATCATGTACGAGTCCGTCAGCATCCTGATGGGAGATCCTCACCTTGAGAATCTGGGTCTGGGCACGGGGCTGACAGCTCTGGCGGCTGTGATCAACGGGTTCCTGGGTGCCTATCTGGTCTGGCTGGGCAAACGCAAGAACTCGCTGATTCTGGAGGCCAATGGCAAGCATGTACTGACCGACTGCTGGACCAGTGTTGGGGTGCTGGTTGGGTTGGGTCTGACTCTGGTCACCGGTTGGCTCCCATGGGACCCGATCTTTGCCATCCTGGTGGCCATCAACATTCTGGTCTCCGGCCTGGGGCTGATTCGCCGCAGCATCGGTGGTCTGATGGATGCCGCCGATCCGGAGATCGATCGCAACCTCACAGCCATCCTCGACCGCGAGACGTCATCACGTGGAATCGGCTACCATGACCTCCGCCACCGCAGTGCGGGTCAGGCCCACTGGGTGGAGGTCCACCTGCTGTTCCCCGGCACCACGACGGTGCGTGATGCACATGAGATTGCCACACAGATCGAGGCCCAGCTCGAGCAGTCGACGGGATCGGTGACGTATGTGACATCTCATCTGGAGGCGGAAGAAGATCACGGCGAGGTGCACGGCCCCACACTGCATGGTCAGGAATCCTGGGGTCCACCTTGAGCTTCCCGTAGTGCCACCTGCCACGCAAGCAGACGGGCTCTACTTCAACAGGGTCATGCGGCCACGAAGCTGTCCGAGGTCACTTTCCAGCAACGTCAGGTACGAACCGGCAGCGACCAGTCGCCCCGCATCGTCACGACTGTCCCACGTCACGACGTGTGTGCCAATCGATCGTTCACCATCGATGAGCGTGGCGATCCGTTGGCCAAGCATATCGTAGATCACCAGGCTCACAGCCGTGGGCCTCGGCAGGTGGAATGTGATCGACGTACTCGGGTTGAAGGGATTGGGATAGTTGGCATCAAGCCCGTAAGCGACGGGAAGACCGACGGCTGCCACAACGCGCGCGGCGGGGGCAACGCCCACATCCAGCAAGGCAGATCCACCGCCAGTGGCAGCCTGCGTCTGGTGAAAGACGCCACTTCGCTTGACCTCCCCCAACCACTCCATGCCGGGCAGGACATCAAACCGGACAGTCCCCTCTGGATTCGTCCGAGCCCTGGCACCGATTCCCCCATCGACTGAGCGCCGCAGCCTCACGAGTTGATTGACGAGAGGCTGGCCGGCATCCACGACGGCAATATCCACTCGATCCGCGTGCAGCGTCATCTCTCCATCGCTCAGATCCTCGATGAGATGCCGCGTCCCCAGCCATGCAACCTCCAGCTGATGATCCGCCTCGGGCAGCGTCACAAAACGAGCGATCCCATTGGAATCGGTATCTACACGTTCGACATTTCGTCCATCCGACTTGAGCAGACGTACCTTGGCGCCCTCGATCGGTGCATCATCCGCGTCGAGGAAGGTAAGCGACACAGATCGGGCGCTGGCGGCAACATTGACATCGAGTGTTCCACCACACGGTGTCAGATCGGTCATCGTCGTCTCACCATGGAGTCGGATCTGGAATCGCGCCAGGCAGCCGGGCAAGGTCTGAAACCGTGCCGTGCCGTCCTCTGCAGTCGTGATTCGTCCACCCGTCGAGACGCTGTCGTGGGTCAACAAGGTCACCCGTGCCCCGGCGACGGGTTCACCTACATCGCTGGTCAGAGTCAAACTCGACTGCTGTGTCTGCAGGGCGATGGTGGTCGTATCGGCCTGATGCTGAATCGGACTCACCCACTCACCGCGCAGATGCCGGGCACGCAGCGCATGGGCAACGCCTGGCAGCACGTCGAAGAAAGCCACACCGGTTGTATCGGTGAGCACTCGTCGGCCATTGGGATGTCGGCCATCGACGAGGAGATCAACCCGCATCTGAGGGAAAGGAAGCCCCGTGTTGTCACGGATGACGAGTCGTGTTCGGGCCGTCGTCAGCGATGTGTCCTGTCCGCCGATCAACGCCTCTGAAGTCCACGTACCGGCGCTGAAAATGACTTCGAAGGCGTGTACTGCCCCCGGCAGCACGTCGATTGTTGCCATGCCATTTACATCGGTCGTGTCGTGGATTCCAGTACGGGTCGCATCAGCGCGCAGCAGCCGAACCTTGGCCGCGGCAAGTCCTTGCCCATCGATGTTGAGCAGGCTGAGAGTGGAACCCTCCAACTGCAGAATCTGCTCTGTGAGCTCAGGCTGCAGGACAGAAGTCCACTCGGCACCTCGGTAGGTCACCTTGAAGATGTGTGGCAGCCCAGGAAGGATCTCGAAGGCGGCCGTTCCATCTGCTTCCGTGTCCTGTCGTTGCCCCATCTGCGTGCTGTCGGGCCGCAACAGAGCAACTCGAACACCTTCGACGGGCGCGCCACTGGCGCCTTGCACCGTGAGTCGAGTCCTGGCAGCGTGAAGTTCCGTGATCGCGGCACCGGTCGCTGCCACGGTGACGGTCTCTGCAAGGTGAGTCAGTTCATAATCATAGCTGGCACCGGGTAGAATCTGGAACACCGCCAGGCCGTCTGCATCCGTGGACTGGCGCTCACCGACACGGCTACCCTCTGCGTCGATCAGGCGCACACGCGCACCCTCTACCGGCGTACCCACAGCCGTTGCGAAATGGAGTCCAGTGCGCAGTGTGCTGACGACGACCGTGTCGCCCGTTGTGGCAGGCACTGTATGGTCGGCGCCGGCGAGGCGGACCCGGAACTGCCAGACCTTCTCAGGATCGACATCAAACTGCACGAAACCTGTCGGATCCGTGCTGTGCCGGGGACCGATTCTGCGGCCATTCTCGCGCAGCAGGTCGACTCGTGCGCCAGCCATGGCAGCACCTTCACTGTCCAGCAGTTGCAGCACCACACGAGGCACCGCCGGTGCTGCGACGCGGACAGGTACACGAACGGTGTCCGAGTGACCAGCCGCATCGGTGGCGATCGCCACGATCGTCGTGTCGCCCACTGGCAGTTGGAGGTCGATCGAGAAGGCGGATCCAGCGACAAGGGCCGGCAAACCATTGACGCTGACAGCGGCGATGGCACTGGCCTGGTCTGATACGGTTCCAGCAACCGCCACCTCAGGCGTCACCACGGCATTGCGCGTTGGATAGTCGAGGGCAAGATTCGGCCGTCGCGTATCGACAACGACAGCCACGTCGGTGCGCGTACGGTGACCGACAGCATCCGTCGCGACCACACGCAGTGTCCGATCACCCTGTCCATTCAGTGACACGGCGGTCTGCCACTGACCGTCGACGATGGTCGCATCAACACCGTTGACAGTAACCCCTTGTACGCCCGCGCCAAGATCCTGGACTGTGCCCACCACGACCAGATCCTTCGACAACTGCACCGAACCCGATACGGGGGCGCTGATGGTGAGCGTCGGCGGCGTCGTGTCCCGCAGGAGATTCAGGGTGACACTGTCAGAGGACCCGGCGATATCTGTGGCCACGATCGTGACCTGGTTCGGTCCCTCATCGACCAGATCAATCCGACGGGAGAACGTGTTGGGTGTGCCCGCCGTGAAAGAGGCGTTGCGGCCAGCCACATCGATGGTGGCCAGACCATAGTTCTCGTGGACCGTGCCCTCTACGGTGACCTTCGATGCGCCCACCCAGGAATCTGCCACCGGTGCGCTCACATCGAGCTGAGGCGGTTCGGTGTCGGCCAGGACCTCGACGACGACAGTGTCTGTCGCACTGTAGCCTTCGGCTTCGACGGTGAGGAGGAAGACATGCACACCTCGTGACAACAGGACAACCGGTGCTTCACCCTCGGCCTGTATCCCTGTGTCCGACAACCAGTCATAGGACAGGGGCAGCCCCTCGGGGTGAATGGAGTCTCCAGCATTCAGGGTCGAATACATGCTGTTGGCGGGGCACACCAGGACCTGGTCATCACTGGCCTGTGCCTTTGGAACACGCCACGCTGTGGGCACATGCCAGGGATGCTCATCGACAATCCCACCCAGGTCGAAAGGTTCGTCGGCGAACCCATCGTCGTCGTCATCTTCGGCCGTACCCGTCGCCCAGTAGTTACCACCTGCCGGCAGAGGTTGGGAGAAGGTGTTGTTCGTCGACGCCTGCAGGACCACGGGCGTGGAGAAACCGGTGAAGATATTGTGGTAGAAATCATTATCCTCCGAGTTGGACAGGTCGACGGCGACACCAACGCCTTCGATGGTATTGCCGGAGAACTGGTTCCCATCCGCCTCCAGGGTGCGGATACCCCGCGAGCCACCGTGGGGCCCAGCCGTTGCCCGCAGTGTATTGGCAACGACCTTGTTCGCCGCGCCATGCTGCACGTGGAGAATGTGTTCGTCGGCACTGACCTGGTTGTCCTCGACCTCAACCGAATCGCTGCGACTCAGGGTCACACCATAGCGGCCACTGATCATGTTGTCGCGAACCGTGGCGCCTGCTGGCAGATCGCTGAAGTAGCCACCCCAGTAGTAGGTATCGGTCACCAGATTGCGTTCGGCGAAGATGCCACCCGGCACCGTCAGATTCAGACCATACAGATACAGGCCGTACTTGTAGCGATCAATCGTGTTGTCACTGATGTCCACACGCCCGCCGTAGGTAGACGGGGCGCCACGCAACTGCACGTGCATGCCATAGTAGGGCAACTGACTACTGCGGGGTGGATTCGGACTGCTGACCGTATTGCGAACGATCTGCACGTCACCGGCGACATAACCGTGATACTGGTCGACGTAGATGCCATAGTCGGCCGCCACCGGCGCAGGATGTGTGTGGGTGACGTAGTTGTCTGCAACCTTGAGGTCGCCCGCGATGTCAGCGCGCAACGCATACTGGTAGATCCCATAGGTCGCCTGGTGATTGGTGATCTCTATGGAATTCGAACTGAGATCGATATCGCCGGCGACGTCGACATCATCCTGTCGAAGCCAGATCCCTGACTGACGGGCGATGATGTCGTTATTCCGGATCACGAGTCGGGACAGGTTCACCCGACTGCTGCGAGCGTCGAGAAAGTGAATTCCCACATCGACGGGGACATCCGTCGGCGCGATCGTGGTCCATTCCACGACGATCTCACCGAGGTCGGCCTGGGTCATGTTCTGCAGGAAGATCCCGTAGCTGAAGCTCCCCTCGATCCTCACATTCCGAATCACGATATCCCGACGATTCATCGCATAGATACCGTAGCTGCCGGCGCCAGTGATGGCGTAGCCGGCCCCCTCCAGGGTGATATCATCGGCTTCGATCTCGACCGTCTCAGACACGTCCATCGTCAGCGTGTAGACACGACTCTCTGGATCCCACGTGCCGATCTCAGTATCTGACGGGATGTGGCGCGTGCTTGGACGCCTGGCCAGTGTCAGCAGATGTGCTGCAGTCAGATCAATGTCGAGGATGAGACGACCCGTCGCGTCGGTCACCTTTTCCTGACCATCCACGAGGCGATCCACATAGAGCCAGTAGCTGGTCGTGGGGCGCAGGCCGTCCAGCGTCAGCGTAGTGGCCGCAGCACCATCGAGCGCCTCCACACACAGTGACAGCGTCGATGGCAGGGACTTGATCTCTGCACGGATCGACTGCGAACTCACCACGATCACATCGAGGGTGTCGTGCCCGATGATCTCGAATTGGTGTCCTTCACCGGACACGGCCGCCGCTTGGGGTGCAGGTTCATCTGGATTGGGGGGTGGTGGAAGCTGGGCTGCAACGCCGGTGGTGATGAACCCGTTGAGAAGCAGGCTGACAAAGGTGACGCAGGCAATTCGGCAGATCATCGACAGTCCCTGTCCGTAGCTGAGTAGAGGGTCTTCTGACCAGCTAATAGCAACGGACGGGCCATTCCGGCCCAATTCAGGAAAGATCTGCTCCTGGCACGGAAATTCCTTCCAGAAATAACTCTAAGTTACATATTATACTGAAACTTAGAACAAGTCCTAAAAAACGCATCTGCAGCGACAAGACTCTTTGGACACGTACAACTACAAACAGACAACGAAGGGATCACATTTCCCGAGGGTAACTTTTTCCTCTCAGGAAGCGATGACCGGCAGATAGTGCCTTCTCGGCGGCTCAAACAGACCATGCGAATAACAAACAGACAAACCAGGCGAACTGTACTGGGATCATCTGTCCGATGGATCGCTACGGGTCATCGGCGCCGGAAAGTAAAGCTTCCAAGCGAGGGAACACGGTCACCGATCTTGAATGGCGGTAACCTCAGCGCACTGATTGGGAGTGGCGGTTCGAGAGGATCGTTCGGCGACGTGTAGGACGGTCCCCCATCCGAGCCGGCATCGTGTGGAAACAGATCAAACTGAATCTCATCGTGCCATTGCCCTGCCGAGTCGAGCAGACTGAGCGATTGCGTCCCGGCGAACCAATCCGGACTTGGTGCGATCATGGTAACGAGCGTCACCAAAGGAAACTCAGGCGTCGCCTCGAATGAGGTGGTCAGGACGCCTGGCGAGGGTCGGATCTCCCCCGCCGAGATTTCGCCACCTGCGTTGTTGTTGTTACGGGCGATCAGGAATTCCGCCTGCAACGGAATCTTCGCACCCCGCTCTGCCATCTGTCGGATCCCATCGGTAGCAGGATCACCTTCCAGCCAGAAGGTGACATTGCTGTTGTGCAGAACACCGATGAGACCGGAGAAATGGGGTGCGGGCGGAAAATCGCCCGGATGCGTCAGAGCAGACCACGTCGCCTCGAAGGTCACCTCATACTCTACGGGTTCATTGTCGGTCAGGATCCGGCCCATCACGCTGATGGCGCCCTGCAGTGGCAACAGGGCGATGCTGACCGCCAGTGTGTCGCTTCGCGTGACACTCAGGCCCGCCGCAAAACCGGCGTGTGTGACGATCTCCTCATCGGAATAGACAGCCAGCGCAAGCTTTCGACCCGTCCCGACAGGGATGTTGGCGATCACACCGCTGGCGACACTGTCGACGCCGACCTGCAGGTCCTGGCGAATCGTGTCCATGTCGGCGCCGGAGACGGTTGCCCCCACTCGACCGATCGAACTCAGGCCCAGTGAGGACAGACTGACAGCCACCCTCGCCGCACCGGATGGCGACTCCGGCCCGGTCACGCCCTGCTCACCGCAGTTGGCGATCAACAGACTGCACATCATCAGAGAACGAAGACCCATCGCGCGAAGCATAACCACCTGCCTGTTTCTATTGGGGTCTCGTTGTCGACACGGTCACGAGCAGGTCCGTGGGGATCGCCTCAAAGAGCAGGCGCCTGCCAGGGCCGGCGATCAACCGCTCGTCGATCTCGACCGTCACATCGGTTCGGTAGGCAATGACTTCAAAGGTAAGAGGCTCATCGTAGAGGTCATCGGCAAGACCATCCTTGATGCGAATCGTTGTCAGACCGTCACCAGGCTCGTGAACCCCGGGCAGAATATCCAACGTCAGCGCCTCCCTTTCCATCGTATAGACTGCCGCCGCGTCAAAGTTCGCACTCCAGAGATCCCGTGCAGCGATCGCCTCAATATCCTGGCGAAAGTCTTCGAAGGGATAGTAGCTCCAGCCACTCGGTATGCCGATGGCGTGATACATGAGGATGACCCAGCCACCCTTCTCGACCGTTCGATCCAGCACGGGCAGGAGTTTCTCGTGTCGATCGAGATAGCGATGGGAGGCATTGCCCATCACGACAGAAGGGAGGTAGAACCAGTTTTCCGGTGCCAGTTCCTCCCCAGGCACGATGATGGCTTTGTTCAGATTCAGCTCTGCACCCCGCGCGCAGATAAAACCCGCATCCCGACAGGCAGTCTGTGTCGAGACCTTTCTGCCGGCACTGCCAGGATAGGCATAAGCACGAGGCCGAAGTCCCCAGCTCGTCATCAGGTCGAAATTCTGGCTGAAAGATTCGTAGGCGGCCTCGTAGGTCATCGTGTCATGCAGGGCGTGCGTGTGACCATGACCGAAGAAGCGGATCCCCTGGGGGATCAATCTGTATCGATAGATCTCAGGCAGGTGCTGCCATCTCGCCTCCTGATAGACCTCGGAGACAAACTCCATATCCATCCGTATGCCCTGCTCGGCGGCCGCATCAGTGACCAGAGGATCGATCTCGAACGTCCCCCAGGGCGCATCGTACGTAATCGACACGGCCCCCCGGGCGCCACCACGCCACTTCGTCGCCTTCAGGACAAATACAGTGTCCTGACCATCCAACACAGCGACACCGCAGTCGATCGCACGGTTTGCCAGCTCACTTGATACCGGTGACGCAGACTCGTCACAACTGGCGAGAGTCAGTCCGAGCAGAGCCACCAGTACAGGATATCTCACTGGAGTTCAACTCCGAGTCAACACGAACAGATTCCAGCCCCACAGTCCTTGGGTCACGGGCCTGAGGAACTGGTCGACGAGATCAAGTCGTTTCATCAACGCCGGTGGACAGAAGCTTCGCTCGAGATTGGGATGCCGCCGCGCAACACCGGAAACACCAAGGGGAAACGCATGAATCCAGTGCCAGTCATTGACGAGGTGTCCAATGGCCATCTCATGTCGCATCACGGTAAAACCATGATCCTCGAAATATCGGGTCCAACCCGCAGGCGTCTTGAAGTTCACATGATGGAGCCCGGGACGTGAGTCTCCCCTGCCTGCCAGCCTGCGAAGTCCTTGCATGACCTTCCCCGTTCGTTCGCGCAGTGTTCTGCCGTTGGGTACGGACACGAGCATGTATCCACCTGGCTTCAGCCGATCGAAAATCTGCGGTAGCACCTGGGGCAATTCTATGACGTGTTCAAGGACGTCAAAGGCCACGATCAGATCGAAATGATCCTTGGCAACCGACGCCAGTCCCTTCGTCGTGTATTCGGGTTCGTGGTGAACCTGTCCCCAATCGTACAACCCCCGGGCGCGCTCCATTTGAGTGTCGTCGACATCCAGAGCGGTGACCCGAAAGCCGTGTTGCGCCAGTTCCCAGGTGTCGCGCAGTGACCCGGATCCAAAATCCAGTGCCTTCCTGTCATCCTTGGCGTCCACCCCATGGATGAGGTCAGAGAAGATCCCCCATCGATATTGCACGGATCGAGTATTGCAGCCCGTCAGCTTCGAGATATCGTGCGTACGATTGAACTCGAGATCCAGACCTGCGTCGTTCCTCTCAAGGCGCTCGGCATCACCTCGTGGTTCCCGTGATTTCAGGAACAGCGAAACAAGCAGCAGGGGGCTCAGCAGGATGAAGAACACGAGCGAAACCAGCGGCAGCAGCAAGAGTAGTGGTGCGCCAATGGCGATTCGTGCGACAGATTTGAGCATCACGGCCTTCGCGACATGATTCGACCCGAGCAGGCGGGCCCTTCGGGTGCATGGCGAAAGGATGTCCGTATTCTGTTTGTAGTCAACCGGATCGTGCCTGTTCAGCAAGATGTCTCTGCATCTTGCCATGCCATTATGTTCCATACCAGCGATCTCGCCCCGACATCTGACTCCCTCATCTGACCCGCAGGCAAGAATCACCAGATCCTGGTTGCAGACACTCCAGTCCCTGAAGACCCGGGACCGTCAGCCCGAGCGCATGGATGACCCGGCGCTGGACCGGGACGAACACATCCTCGCACTGCAGGGACTGCGCCGCATCAACTTGATCTCTCGGGCCGTGTCCGCCCTGTGGAACCCGATCGCGGCTGCATTCCCTGCTGATCACGACGAACCACTTCGCATTCTGGACATCGGCTGTGGCTCAGGCGATGTGGCGACGGGGATCTGGAAGAGGGCGCGACAGGCAGGGCGCCACGTTCAGATGGTCGGCTGCGACATCAGTGACGTCGCCATCTCAACGGCCACGGCTCGAGCAGCGATGGAAGACGCCGACGTTCGCTTCGAGGTCCGCGACGTGCTGGATGGACCGCTACCTGATGGCTATGACGTCATCTGCTGCGCCCTCTTTCTGCACCATCTGGCCGATGACGACATCATCTGCCTCCTGCGCCGCGTACACGCTGCCGGCGCCTCGATGTTCGTCGCCAGCGATCTGGTTCGCAGTCGCCGGGGATATGTGCTATCCCGCATCGCCACCCGATGGCTCAGCCGGTCGCCGGTCGTTCACACCGATGGCCCCCTGTCTGTGCGCGCAGCCCTGACAAGTCATGAGTTGCACGACCTGACCCAGCAGGCTGGCCTTGAACAGGTATCGATCCAGCGCCAGTGGCCGGAACGGTTACGGATGACGTGGCTCCGGGAAACGGCCGCGGGACGATGACGACTGCACCACTCCAGTCCACCCTCTCACTGACTGCGGCCGGGCGTCTGTGGGACGTTGTCGTCATCGGCGCCGGCCCGGCGGGTACTGCGGCAGCGATTGAATCGGCTCGCGCGGGCCTGGCCGTATTGCTCGTCGACCGCAAGACACTGCCCCGGCCGAAAG
Source organism: Gemmatimonadota bacterium (assembly GCA_018673255.1). Next base: position 63,070 of record JABHDC010000256.1, on the reverse strand, counting down.
TCTGTGGTGGGTGCATCAACCCGTCGTCGCTGAAAAGCCTGCAGAGGCTGGGTGTGGTCCACCAGTTGAGCGAACGGGGTGCGGTACCACTTCATCGAGTTCGACTGCAGGCTGGTGGCCGGCTGGCCGAACTGGCATTGCAGGGTGGCGTCTCAATCACGCGTGCAACCCTCGACGAATTGCTGGTGCGTCAGGCAGTAGCCGATGGGTGCCAGTTGCTCACCGGGACGACGGCATCGCTGCCGCCGTCAGAAGATATCCGTACGGTTTGCCTTTCGAGGGCCCAGCAGACCGTTGAGGCTACGGCCCGTGTTGTGATTGCGGCGGCGGGGCTCGCCGGCCAGCGATTGGTGGCATCAGACTGCACAGCTCAGCACGAGCCGTCATCGCGGATGGGTCTGGGCCTTGCGACAACGACCCCTATCCCAACCTTACCCGCCGGGACCATCTGCATGGCCATCGCGCGGGAGGGTTATGTCGGCCTCACGGTGGCCGAGGAGAACCAGACCTCCATTGCCGCCGCCGTAGATTCGGCGGCCCTGCGCAGTGGCGGTCCTGTCACGACCTGTCAGCGCATTCTCGACGATGCGGGTGTCGACATCCAACTGGCCACGCTCGAGGGACAGTGGACAGGCACAGAATCACTGACACGTCGTGTGCTCGTACCCGCCGCGCATCGCCTGCTGTGCATCGGAGATACGGCCGGCTACATCGAACCCTTCACGGGTGAGGGTACCGCCTGGGCTCTGCAGTCAGGGATCAGTTCCGCTGCCTTTGCCATCCAGGGGTGCCGCGAATGGTCCCCAGCCATGACTACGCAGTGGGCCGCCACCTACCATGGCGAGATACAGCAACACCAGCACCTGTGTCGGGCCATTGCCTCGGCCCTGCGACGTCCATGGATGGTCACGGCCTCCATGGTGACGCTGTCACGATTCCCCCAACTGGCCTCGCCCATTCTGCGACGCCTGGCCGATGAAAGGCCTTCATGACGATCTCGATTCTCGGACTGGGTACGGCCTCTCCCCCCCACACGGCACAGCAGGCCGACGTGCGGGACATGTCCGAGACACTGATCTGTACGGACGAACGCCAGCGCCGGATGTTGCGGGTGTTGTTCAAGAAGTCCGGCGTCTCCACCAGGCATTCCTGCGTGCCCTATCAGACCGCCGTCGACTGGCAGCGCCACTCGGGCGACGCCGGACCGACGACGGGTGAACGGGTGCGACTGTACGCCGAACATGCGGGGCCACTGGCTCAACAGGCAGCTCTGCAGGCACTCGACGACGCTCATCTTTCAGCGGCAGAGATCACTCACCTGGTCACCGTGTCCTGCACCGGTTTTGAGGCACCGGGGGTCGATGTCCAGCTGATCTCGTCACTCGGCCTGAGCCGGACGACGCAGAGAGTGCATGTGGGGTTCATGGGATGTCACGGCGCAATCAACGGACTGCGTGCCGCCCGAGGCCTGGTGGCAGCCAACCCGAGTGCGCGCGTGTTATTATGCGCCGTAGAGTTGTGCAGTCTCCACTACCGCCTGACCTGGGACACGGAGGGCATCAAAGGCAACGCCCTGTTCGCGGATGGAGCCGCCGCCGTCGTCATCGGCGACGCCCAGACCGTCTCTACCCAGTCCGGTGTAGCCCCATGGTCCGTCATCGACACAGCATCCTGCCTGATTCCGGATTCTCTGGACGCAATGACCTGGCGCATCGGTGACCACGGCTTCGAAATGACGCTGACCGGTGAAGTGCCGCGCTTGATCGAAGAACACCTGGAAGAGTTCCTGGTATCCTGGCTCGGCCAGCACGACCTGAAGATCGAGGATATTGCCCACTGGGTCGTACACCCGGGAGGGCCCCGGATCATCGATGCCGTACGAGCAGCATTGAGCCTGCCCGCCGAAGCCACCGCCTTGTCTCGTGAGATACTGAACGACTATGGCAACATGTCGTCCCCCACGATTCTGTTCATCCTCGAGCGGCTGCGTGGGCAGAGCGCTCGCTTCGACGGTCCGACCCTGGTATTGGGTTTTGGTCCGGGGCTGATGGCGGAAGCGGCGTTGCTTGCCGGTCATCTGCCAGCCTGATCCCGGTTAGACTCTCTGTCTCAGGTGCGCTCTACGACATTGAGGTCCCAGTCGCACCAGTAGGAACGAACTGGATCCTGCGATGGCCAGTCCTGGTAGATCTCATCCCACGTGAGCCAGTTCATGTGGGGCGTCAACGAGTCACGCCGGACCTGATGGCTGCGAGGCTGGTAACGGAAGTCGCAGGAGAGGCGCAGGCGGTCGGTTTCATTGGGACGTCCCTGGTGGATCGCCAGACTGTGCACGAACAGCAAGTCCCCACAGGCGAAGTCACCACCGACCCACGTCTTCCCGTCGTCGACGGCTACGGCCCGACCGCCAGCACCCTTGGCCTCATGAACGTCCAGGAATCCCAATTGGTGAGAGCCGGGCACGACGGCCAGGCTGCCCAATTCCGCATCGCAGTCACCCAATGGGAACCAGGCAGTCCACGTGTCGCGACTGCCGCCGATGTAGAAGTGGTCCTGATGAGGCGGCGTGGTGTGACTCGCCGAGCGTGGGAAGATGACACGCAGGATATTGCGCGGATGAGGGAGAACCGATTCACCGAAGAGCACCTCAAGAGCACCCAGGATCGGTTCACTCAGGCACAGGGCATGGAAGTCTCGCAGCTTCTGCACATCGTTGTAGAATGCCTGCCAGCGAGGATCCCCGGTGGACTCGATGACGACGTCTTCCTTGATGGCGATGCCGGCACTCAGATCCGTCCCCTCCTGGATCCAGCTGTGACTCTGGCAGATCTGCAGAATCTGCTGCCGCACGTCGAGGAGTGGCCCGGTGGCGAGCAGCCCGGGAAAAAACAGATAACCGAGTTCATCTGCGCGTCGTCGAAGCGCCGTGGGATCGGACAATAGAGAGGTCGAGTCCAGGAAGGGTTCGACTGAACTCATGGGGGTCATGGCCATCAGCTGGATCCAGTGTCGAGGGGTATGGTCAGGCAGAATGAACTGCGCGTCGTGATCGGCGACAACTCGCTGATTTGCCCTGGGCAGGCAGGATATCGATGATTCGGCCGCCAGCATGCCACGTCACTGTATGCGATGGCAGAAAATGCTCTTGGTATTCACGACTCATCAAAAGGCGAAGACCATGAAGAGATCACATGTCCTCATGCTGTGTCTGATGCTTCTGCCAACCTCGGTTCTTGCACTGCAGATCCGCGGGAAGGTCGCCGATGCAGCTACGGGTGACGTGCTTGTGGGGGCGACCGTCGCCATAGAGGGCACGAGGCAGGGCGCGGTCACCGATCTGAGTGGCTCCTACTCGATTGACGGTCTTGAGGCCGGACAGCACACGGTGGTTGCATCCTATGTCGGTTATGACACTGAACGCCGGATCGTCACCGTCGCCGAAAGCGGCGCAACTGCTGATTTCTCTCTGACGAACTCTCCTGTAGAGGTTGAATCCGTGACGATCGTCGGGTCGCGTTTCCGACCGCGAACACAGATCACCTCACCGGTACCGATCGACAATCTACAGGCCAAAGAGCTGATATCCACCGGGCAGGTGAGTCTCGATCACATGCTGGCCTACAGAGTGCCTTCCTACAACGTCTCCCAACAGACGATCTCCGATGCCACGGCCCACTTCGACCCCGCCGAATTGAGAGGCCTGGGTCCAAGTCGAACCTTAGTACTCATCAACGGCAAGCGCCGGCATGCAAGTTCCCTGGTCTACATCAACGACACCCCGGGTAAAGGCGAGGTGGGCGTAGACATGCGGAGCATTCCCACCGCTGCCATTGAGCGAGTCGAGGTGCTGCGAGATGGTGCATCTGCCCAATATGGCTCCGATGCCATCGCCGGTGTTGTGAACATCATCATGAAAGAAGAGACGGACTACACAGAGATAAACCTGTCCGCCGGTCAGACCGCGGGTGGCCACAGAAATGCTGGCGATGGTGACAACAAAGGTGTCGACATCAACCACGGCATGAGCATTGGTGACGATGGTTTCTTGAACGTCACGGCATCTTACCACGACCAGGACGAAACCAGGCGTGAAGGAGTGCCAGGTGGCGATGGTCTGTTCGGTTTCCTCTACGACATCGGCGCCATTCCGATCCAGGCAGCGGGCGGGTTTGAGGCTTCTCCAGGTGTCGTTGCCACAGGAGAGCAGATACGCTCGGGCGATACGGATTGGCAGCGTGAGAATCCGAACCTGGGAACCCGCATCGGGACGCCCAACATGACAACGGCCGAGGTGTTCCTGAATGGTTCATACGATCTGAATGATCAGACCGAACTGTATGCCTTTGGTGGGCTCACACAACGCGAAGGAAAGAGCTACGCACTCTATCGGGCCCCATACTGGCCCGGCGTCTCCGACTGCTGCAATCTCATTTCCGGTGCTGACGTGAATGGATTCCAGCCAACATTTGAGACTGACATCACAGACAATTCACTAACGGCCGGTGTTCGCGGCAGGAAGATGGATTGGGACTTTGATGCCAGCATCAGTTCGGGGAGGAACAAGGTTGATTACACGGTGGACAACTCCCTGAACATGGATCTGGGTGCAGACAGTCCTACCACCTTCGAGCCGGGCGGATATGAATTTGGCCACGCGGTACTGAACCTCGATGTGGCCAATACCTTCGATCAGCTGTCCCTTGGCTTCGGAACGGAAGTTCGCATCGAGAACTTCGTCGCCACGACCGGTGATGAGGCTTCCTACTCTGGTGGCGGCGCCCAATCATTCCCAGGAATCCAGCCGCAGAATGCCGTCGATGAGGATCGATCAAATGTCGGGATCTACGCCGATGCGGTGTATGATCTCAATGAGGATGTGCTCATCGCCTTGGCCGCGAGATTTGAGAATTACAGCGACTTCGGTACAAGTGTGACGTGGGGCGCGAATGGCCGGTACAAGATGGCAGATGACAACATCTCTATACGATCGTCACTGTCGACGGGTTTTCGTGCGCCATCCCTCCACCAGATCTACCTGAGCAATGTCCAAACGCTGTTGTCGGCTGGCACGATCTCGAATCAGGGCACATACAACAATGAGAGCGAGGTCGTCAGATCCCTTGGCGTCGGCGAACTCGAGCAGGAGACGTCAACCAACTTCATGCTGGGAGTGGCATTCAAGCCGCGGCCCGGTTGGTACGCCTCCGTGGATTATTACAACATCGCCGTGGATGACCGGATCGTGTATTCGAGCAGCATTGCCTCCAGCGATGAAACAACACAGGTCTATCAGATTCTCGCTGACGCGAATATCACGAGTCTGAAGTTCTTCGCCAACGCCGTCGACACGAAGACAACCGGTGTCGATATCGTCGTGGACATTCCTGCAGTGGAGTTGGGCCCAGGTGGACTGGACATCAATGTGGCCGCGAATATCAGCTCCACTGAGATTGTCGGCGCCATTGCCACGCCCGGGCCGATCGCTGCAGCGGGCGTGAACATCTTCGACCGCAAGGAGCAGTCTCGCATCGAGACGGCCCGACCCTCGGAGAAGATCACACTTGGCCTCACATATCGTGTCGGCAACCTGACGGCTGCCCTCAACAACACGAGATTCGGGGAAGTTACCTGGCGACATGCCAACGGTGACGCCACGAAGGACTACGATGACGCGACGGATCAGACCTTCGCCGCCAAGGTGCTGACAGATCTGATTCTGAACTATCAGGTGAATGAGATGTTTGGGATCAACCTGGCCGTGAACAATCTCCTCGACGTGTTTCCGGATAAGCTGGACACGAAGGGTGATTTTGAGGCCGACCTGGGCGGCCGGTTCGAGTATCCCTGGGAGGTCAATCAGTTTGGCTATACGGGAATGACCATCCGGAGCGGGTTGTCGGTTCGGTTCTAGACAGCCCTACGTAGACCATGAGTATCCGCGCCCGGGCCGCAGAAGCGGCCCGGGCGTTTTGTGTCAGCAGCTCAGGCCTTCGCCGCCTGTGCAAGCCCCCGCAACATGCCGCGGAAGACAAGGCCGTGGAGCGGACACACCAGATACCAGTAAGCCAGGCCGAGCAGGCCGCGCGGATCGAATACCGCTGTCTGTCGGATCTGTGTCCCTCCTGACAGGGGCGTCACCTCAAAGTGCAGCCAGGCACGGCCCGGAAGGCGCATCTGCGACCGCAGCAGCAGCGAATTCTCCTTCACGATCTCCTCTACCGTCCAGCAGTCGACCGTATCACCAACCGTCAACTCCTCTGGATCTCTTCGCCCCGGTGTCATTCCCTGACCACCCACGAGGAGATCGAGCCAGCCGCGTAGCGTCCAGAGACCATTCCACGCATACCAGCCGGTGCTCCCTCCGATCCGACGAATCGGCGCAAAGACTTCTACAGGTTTTGCATCCACGACCATGGACCGCGCGTCGACGAAGCGATTGCCGATGCGGATGCCGGCAAGCGGCGGACGGGCGGGCGCGGCGACGGCCAGGCTGGCGGGGGCCAGGGGCTGTGCATCTTCGTGGGCAAATGCCGTCGCGATCGCCTGAGACATCCCCATCGGCTGAACATCGAACCATTCGAGGGAAGGCGCCGGGTTCTCGACCACGGTGGGGTGTCGAGTGCTGTCGAGGAGCGCGCGGCCGACCCGCGCATACAGTGGCGTGACGAGCCCCAGCCACAGCCCCGACAAGCGGGGCGTCAGCACCGGTACAGGAATCATCCAGCGGGACAACTGTCGCTGACGACCATACTCGCGCATGAGATCGCCGTACGAGCAGCAATCGGCGCCACCCACCTCCACGATGCAACTTCCGTCGACCGGGATATCCATACTCTGTTCCAGATAGTCCAGCAGATCATCAATGGCGATCGGCTGCGCCTGCACCTCGACCCACTTGGGGGTCACCATCACCGGAAGCCGCTCCACGAGCGCTCGAATCATTTCGAAAGACAGGCTGCCGGCCCCGAGCACCACCGAAGCGCGCAGTTCAACGGTCGGCACGTAGCCGGCCAGAATCTCTCCCACCTCCTGGCGGCTGCGCAGGTGGGGCGACAAATCATCACCGCTGCCCAGGCCACCGAGGTAGACGACCCGGCCAATTCCCGCCTGGCGTGCTGCATCACCGAAGTTGTGCGCAGCCTGTCGATCCTTCTCTTCAAACGAGCCACTGGCCCCCATGGAGTGGACCATGTAGTAGGCGACATCAACTCCCGTCATCGCCTCAACCAGTGTACCGGCGTCGAGCAGATCTCCCACCATGACCCGACACGATGGCGATTCGAGATCCCTCGCTCGCCCGGCATCGCGCACCAGACACCGGATTTCGACCTCGGTGCGATCCTCAAGCCGCTCTCGCAGTAGCCGACCGACGTAGCCCGTTGCCCCTGTCAGCAGAATCCTTCTATTCGACATCAGCTGTCTCTCCTTCTGTGTGCAGCGGCATTCTCTGTGAGGTCTTCTATACAGAGAATGCGGACGCCGCAAGTCCGGGTGGCTTCCAGCTGACCTGATAGATCGACCTTCACCGCCCCACCAGCAATCCAAGGTGGCCGAATCAGATTAGTACAACTATGTCTATTTAATGTCTAATTAATTTGGTCTATAAGTTGACAAATCTTAGACATCGAATATACTCAGGGGCCAGAATGCAGACCAACTGAAGGATGAAGACTCGTGCAGACAAAGAAACGAACAACCCTCGTCGCAGCCCTTCTGCTCACAATGATCGGTTCAGCTATGGCCCTGGAAGAACCCCACTATGACGTCGTCGCCCAGACACCCGACTACGAGCTGCGTCGATATCCGTCGTATCTGGTGGCCGAGGTCGATGTGGAGGGCGACCTGAACAGTGCGGGCAACCGCGCATTCAAGATCCTCGCTGGCTTCATCTTCGGTAACAATCAGGGGAGTACGAAGATGGCGATGACCGCGCCCGTCACAGCGCGCCAGATAGACGAGAAGAAGGCGGACCAATCCGGGGACGTGACGATAGCGACGCAGGTCACGTCACGGCCGCGGGCAACGGACGAGGGATACACATATTCCTTCGTCATGGAACGGTCCTACACATTGCAGAGCCTGCCTGCCCCCAACGATCCGCGTGTGCGGATCCGACAGACCGAACCTCGTCTGATGGCGGTGAAACGCTACTCGGGCCGCTGGAATGAGAGGAACGACCAGGGGCACGCGGATGCGTTGATCACGGCCGTCGAGACGGCGGGTCTTGGGCGCATCGGTGAACCTGAGATGGCGCGGTACAACCCGCCCTTCATGCCCTGGTTCATGCGCCGCAACGAGGTCATGGTCCAGGTCGCCCCCTCCGACTGAGTCTTTACTCACGAAAAACTCTTGACAGTGTCATGCTTCCGGGTGAACTGTATCAGTGTATCAATTAACCGATACACCACATCCGGAGAGACTGCCATGCTCCAGCGGGGATTCACGAAGGCGGACATCGAGCGAGCCGCCCGCATGTATCATCAGGCCACGGACGCCAGTCGTGCTCTGGGCATCACGCCTCGCAGCTTCAGTCGGCTGTGCCGCAAGTTTGGTATCGAAACACCCTCTTCGCGCAAGCAGCGGCGACGGGCTGATTCGGTGCATTCGGCCTGAGATAACATTCCAAAATGGCCGAAACATCCCTCCATCTACGACTCGACCCCTCCCGGTCTGAGCCACTGTACGCCCAGATTCAGGCGCAGATCAAGTATCTGCTCGCCAGCGGCGGGCTGCAGGCCCACGACGAGCTGCCCTCAGTGCGCTCACTGGCTGAGGGGTATCTGATCAATCCGAACACCGTGGTCCGCGCCTACACCGAACTGGAACGCGAGGGCCTCATCTACAAGAAACGGGGCACGGGCACCTTCATCTCAGAGCAGGCAGCACCGATGGCCTCAGCAGAGAAGGACCGCATCGTCGCTCAGCGCCTGCACGAAGCCATCGACGAGGGGCGGGCCCTTGGGCTCGATGACGCCCGTTTGCAGCAGATTTTCGAGCAGCAACTGCAACAGAGAAACGAGGAGTAGCCGTATGTCGGAACCAGTCATTCAGACACGAGGACTGACACGGCGGTTTGGCGACCTCGTCGCCGTCGATGGCCTCGACCTGACCGTCGAGCGCGGTCAGATCTTCGGTTTTCTCGGACGCAACGGTGCCGGCAAGACATCGACGATCAAGATGCTGCTCGGTCTGCTGCACCCCTCAGCCGGCCAGATGCACGTGCTGGGCCAGGAGCCTTCTGTCGGCAATGTCGAGCTGAAGCAACGCATCGGCTACGTCTCTGAGTCACCACAGCTGTATCCGTGGATGCGGGTACGAGAAGCGATCGACTTCACCCGGGCATTCTACCCCACATGGAACAACGAGCACGTCGCGCAGTTGCTCGATCAGTTCGGTCTGGATCCCGAGCAGCGCGTGAAGAACCTGTCCCGCGGCATGGGTGCCCAACTGGCCCTGCTGTTGGCGATGGGACACGAGCCGGAGCTGTTGATCCTCGATGAGCCGGCAACGGGACTCGATGTGCTGGTGCGCCGTGATTTCCTCGAGAGCATCGTGCATGTCATCCAGCAGCAGGGGCGCACCGTGCTGCTGTCGTCACACATGGTACACGAGGTCGAGCGGGTCGCCGACCGCGTCGCCGTGATCGAAGGTGGACGTCTGCTGGCCTGCGACGACACGGACGCTTTCAAGGGGCGCGTGAAGAAGGTGCTGGTGCGTGTCACCCCCGAGGTGATTGAAGCGGTGAGTCAGGTCGAGGGTGTCAGCGAGGTGGAGGGCCATGGCGATCGCCGGTTGTTGACGATGAGCAACTACAGCGATGAACAACAGACCGCTCTGCGCACCGCCGGCGCCGAGGTCGTCGACATCGTCGACATGAGCCTGGAAGAGAGTTTCATCGAACTGGTGCGCCCCCACGCGCGCCGTGAGGGGACACGGTGATGAAGGCACTGCTGTGGAAGGAAGCGCGTGAGAATCTCTACAAAGTGGCGACGGGACTCGGCGTGGTCCTGCTGCTCCTGGTCCTGCGTCAGCTGGAGTCGTTCAACAAGGGCTTCATCATCGATGCCGACGCCTGGGCTGGCGTGATCGGCGCCTTGTGCGCAGGCGTGCTGGCCATGGAAGTGCTGGCCGGTGAACGCAGCCGTGGCACACTGGAGTTCCTGCTTGTACGACCGACGACAGTGGGGCGCATCCTGGCGGCGAAGTTCCTCGTGGGTGCGCTGGGCTTGTTCGCCGTCATGGCCGCGTACTGGGCCATGGTCTACGCCGTACCACCCGGGCCGGTACCGATCAGGCAGTTCGCCAGCGTACAATTGCTGCTCGACGTCCCCTGGCTGGCCATGGTCTATGCCTGGTATCTGCCGATGCTGGCATTGTATGCCATCGTCTTCGCTGCCTCCGCGGCGACCGACAACGCCGGCGAAGCGATCGGCGCGGCGGGCCTCATCGGCCTCTTCCTGGTGCTGCTCCTCGCACTATCGGTGACCTTGATCCCGGGGTGTCGCGAACGCTTCCCGGTGCCCTTCGACTTTGTCGAGGTTCTCGGAAACGAAGAATACCGCCTGCTCGCCACCCTCGATCCGATGACCATCCTGCACAACACGCTCATTGTTGCCGCCTTTGTTGCCGTAGGGTTCATGGCAGCGCACACGGTGCTGACACGGGCACGAAACTTCGTCATCAGCCGCAAGATCCTCGTGATCTGTGCCTTTGCACTTGGGACGATGATGTTGACGCTGACGCAGATCCGACCCGACCGTACGCTGCCGATTCATCCAACCCATTCGATTCAACTGGCCAAGGCCAGCAATCTCTCCATCGCGCACGGCCGGGTGTATGCCTTCCAGGTGGCCGACTTGGTCGTCTTCGACATCGATGGCGAGGGCCGTCCAATCGAAATCGGGCGTGCGTCCCACGCCGAGGGCGGCACCTTGCACCAGTTGCAGGTGCTGGGGAACCGCGTGTGTGGGCTGACGCGAGGCGATGTGCAGGGTCAGAATCGTGCGCTGGTATGTTTCGACGTCGACGACCCATCAGCGCCGCTCGCGACGGGTGCACTGGCGATTCCGGAAAGTGGAAGAATTGGTGATGAGGTGGGCTACTACTACGGCTCTAGCCGGCCCGGTCCCCTGGTACAGACCGTCGGTGACGTGCTCATCATTGCCATCGTCGAGGACGCACGCTCAATACTGACCTCAGTCGAGGTCAGCGATGGCTCACCCACACCCATCGACAGTCTTGTCATTGAGGAATACGAGTATGCCGACAAGACGTGGCACGATGGCTACTCCTATGGGCGTGACGAACTGCTGCCCAGGCATGCAATCAATATGGCCGCAGGTGATCAGCATCTCTTTCTCGGCTGGCACAAAGGATTACGCGTCGTCGAGGTCACAGAGGACGGTGCCTTACGACCTGTAGCCGATCTCGACACCGGGGACGGGGTGGCGCGTCAATCCGGTACCCGCCATATCCGACGTCGCGGCGATACGCTCTTCGTCGATCGCCTGTGGCCCAGGCAATTGCTTGAGGTCGACATCTCATCACCCACGGCCCCGCGGATCGTGGCAACCCATCGCCCGCGTGCTCGACGTACGCGTGACATTGTCGGCGATTACTATGTGTACCGAATGCCCAACGGCATCAAACTGCATGCCGTGGAGGATCCATACCCCTTCCCCACGCCCCTGCTGACTCTACCGATCGAGAGTGACCGTTGGTGGACGAAAGATGTCGAGTATCACGACGGCCGGGCCTATGCGTTGATGGACGATCAACTCGCCGTCTTCGACATGCCCGACCGGCAGTAGCCGTCCCTTACTCGTCCACCAGGACGACAGCCGTGCCATAGGCCAGTAACTCGGCCGCACCATCCATTACCATCGATGTGGAGAAGCGCATACTGAGGATCGCATTCGCACCCAGGTGTTGGGCCTCACTCAGCATGCGATCGATGGCCTGCTCACGGGCCTCCCCCATGAGTTTGGTGTATTCGGTGATTTCGCCACCGACGATGGTCTTGAGTTGGGCCATCATCTCGGATTCCTCTGGTGGAGCCGATTGGCACACACGGGGTCTTTCTGGACGCCCGGCGGTTCCTGCCGCACCTCGAACAGGACCTCTTCCCCGCTCAAGCCCTGGCAGCCGAACTCTACGTGGAATCGGGTGTAAGGGGCATGGAGCGCGGCAATGTGTCAGCCGGCCGAGATCCCGAGACGGGGCAGAATCGGCGTCCCAAACTGGAATTGGTGCGGCTGACCCTGCCGCGACGCGTCTATACCCAGGCGCATATGGACGTCACGGCAGAGGCCGTACTGGGGGTCTTCGAACGGCGCGAGCGGATCCGCGGCCTTCGCCTGACCTATGAACCTGAGTATCTCCGCTTCTTCCAGGCGCGATTCGAGGTCATTCCCCAGACCTGACGGATTGCAGACCTGGGCAGTAGCGACCTGTTCCTCATCCGTCGAGGTTGCGACATGCTGGATTTGCCGGGGTGGTAGCATCAGTCAGTCGGACGGATCGGGACCGTCAGTGTGAACACGGTCCCCTTCCCATCCTCGCTCTGTGCCCCAAGCGTCCCACCGTGTTCGCGCGCGATATTGAACGAGATGGCCAGTCCCAGACCCACCCCCACGCCCACACCCTTGGTCGTAAACCCGGGATCGAAGATTCGGTCCAGGTTTGCTTCCGGGATCCCACGTCCCGTGTCGGCGACCCGCACCGTGACCGACTCGCCATCGCTCACGGTCGTGAGTGTGATCGTCCCTTCCCCATCGATCGCTTCGGCGGCGTTGAGCAGCAGATTCATGAATACCTGGTTCAGCTGCCTCGGGTAGCAGTCGATGGGCGGGATGCCTCCGTACTCCCGAATGATCGTGACGCGACCTTCCACTTCGTGGCGCAGAAGGTCGAGGACACTGTCCAGACCCTGATGCAGGTCGGCGCTCTGAAACTCAGCTTCGTCGAGGCGGGCGAAATCTCTGAGGCTTCGGACAACGGATGCGATCCGCCCGCCGCCCGCCGCGATCAGTCCCACATTCTGCCGGAGGATATCGACCGTCTTCCGTAGCGACGTCACCTGGGCCTGGTCACCTGCACCCTCGGCCTCGAGTTGCACCTCCAGTCTGTCCACGCACCGACCGGCTACATCCGCCGCACCATTGACGGCCCCGACCGGGTTGTTGATCTCGTGGGCGACGCCGGCCACGAGCTGCCCCAGGGATGCCATCTTCCCCGCCTGAACGAGCTGTGACTGCTTCTCCCTCAACTCCTGCGTCCGAGCTTCGACCCGCTCCTCGAGTGTGTGGCTGTACGACTCGAGTTCGGCATTTGCACGCACGAGTTTCTTGCTGGTGCGCGCGAAGTCACTCGCCAGGAAGAGGGACATGCACGCAATGAGGAACAGAACCGCATAGAACGCGCTGTCGATGATGAATAGGTCGAACGCCGGAGACGGAGATCCGGCCATGGACGTGATCGCGAAGAAGGCAATGACTGTGAGGGGGAGGATACCGACCGCCAGGATCCACCTGCCTTCCACCGGCCGGGTGTCGCGTCGGAGTCGAGCAACGATGAGGGTCCGGGTGATCTCCGCGAAGAGGAGGAGGAAGAACGCCAGGACAGGGACCCGCACGTGGAATGGCTCAAACCATTGCCAGATCGAGAGGATCACCCCCAAGCCGACCAGTGGCAGGTATGTCCTGGTCCGCTGACCAAGGAAGATCACGTGGATGAGTCCCGTGGCGGCGAGGATCGAAGCCGTCGATGAGATCATCTCCCAGGCGACGATGTTGGCGATGCCGTCAGGATCCGTTGGGGACAGCATTTCGTAAGAGAAGATTCGGCCGCCTGCAGTGCCCAACAGAAAGAGCGTGTAGTACATGTTGGCAGGCTGGGCGGGGTGGAAGACGAAGAGGAACACGTGGAGGAAAGCGAAGGCCAGGCACACGCCAATCAGGAAGATGCCGTGGGGTCCGGGAAACGCCGTCCGGTAGACCCACAGGGCGGGGTCGGTCTCGGATCCACCTCCCTCCGCCCGCGAAACCGGATCCGTCTCGAGTTCTCCAATCTTCAGGTTCAGGAGGGGTGGAGCGCCGTCTGCTCGAAACGACAGGCCGTCCAGGGGCGCGTAGCGCAAAGCAATGACATGTCGAGACGCCGTGCCGGAAGCCGACACGGTCGATGTAGCCGACGCGGATGGCATGAGCTCCCACGGAACCGGCTCGGTGTTCACACCGTAGACACTTGAGTCTGTTGAGTCACCGATCCGGCCGAAACGGCGCACGAGTTCGCCGTCGAGATAGACCTCGACCGCCCCCGCGTATTGGAGAGAAAATGGCACCGGGCGGCCCCATCGCGTCGAGTCGATCTCGAGGGAACACCGGAACCAGACGACACCCTCGCTGGCACCCTCGGGATATCGCGAGCGGGAGACCACCGGCCAGCCACCGCTGTCGAAGGCGGGATCTGCCCACGTGCGTTCGTCTCCCATCTGGTAGGACCAGGAATCGGACGGACGCATCCCTTGGTCGGAACGGGCAGGGCTGACCATCGCGAGGACGGTGGCGGTGGCGACGACGAGAATCGGAGCTGAGATCATAAGACTCAGCCTAGCCAGTGGAGAGAGTTCGGGCAACTGGTCGATCGGCTATCATCCGGGCCGTCGGAGCATCTGCCACCGGTAGGCCGAAGACGTTGCTCGCCATTTGCCCAACGAACACCCGGCTCACCATACTGCCTCTGGACCCAGCCTCTTCGTCAGATCCGGTATCTGACGGCCCATCGTCGTAGCAGACGGGTGCGCAAGCACGATCTGCCCCGGTCCCCTATCCACAGATCACGCCAACCAGACACAGGGATGTAACCATGTCTCACACCATCGACTGGGCTCAGATCAGAACACTGGCATTTGAGGACGAATGGGCCTCCGCCTTCTTCGCTGAAATGAAACGTGATCTGTCACAGTGGATGGCCTCCTATGCCGACGACCCAGGTCGGCGCGCCGGCTGGGGCCACGACTACAACTGCCAGACGTGCTCCGGTCGGTTGAGCTTCGACCTGTCTCGCCCGCACCAGCACAGTTGCCCCGCCTGTGGCCGCGACAATGAGGGCGTCAAGCTGGACGAGGCCTGGAACAACATGTATCGCGGCAAAGCCAACCAGCAGGTCCTGGCCGCTGCAGTGGCCCATCGCCTCGAGCCCGATCCGCGTTATCCCGCCTATATCCGCCAGGTGCTGGATCTGTACGCCGACAACTACGACCGGTTCGACAACCGGGCCGTGGCCATGCGTTTCCAGGGCAAGATCATGAACCAGCATCTGGACGACGCCGTGGGCATGATGACGATCATGCTGGGACTGGAGATGATTCGGGATGAGTTCACGGCAGCCGAACTGGAACGATACCACCGCGATCTGTTCAGCCGCGAAGCGGACCTCTTCGACTTCTTTGCAACGCGGATCTACAACATTCCCGTGTGGATCAAGTGCGCCGAGGCCATGATCGGTGTGTTGTTCGACGACGAACGACTGATCGAACGGGCCTTCCACGGGAAATACGGCATTCCCGACCAGCTGCAGCGTGGGGTGACGGCCGATGGTCTGTGGTACGAAGGTTCCATGCACTATCACTTCTACACGCTGCACCCCCTGTGTTACCTGTTGCTTGCCTGTCAGTGGCGCAACTTCGAACTGCCCGAACTGCCCCAGATCCGGGCGACGGTGGAGGGTATGTTTGAATTCCCGCTGGGCCTGCTGTTCCGCAACGGCCAGTTCCCCAATCCCAATGACGCACACCCGGTCCTGCGACTGGACAACTACGCCACTCAGTACGAGTGTGCCAGTGCGCTGTTCGACAACGATCTGATTCGCCAGGCCTGCGGCCTGATGCACCAGGGCCAGAGCAGTGGCGGCCTGTGGCGCCTCCTGTTCAATCGCTGGCCCCAGTGCGAGAGGGTGGGCGAATTCGGCTCGGTGAACAACGCCGATGCCTATATGGCCATGTTGCGCAGCGGCGATACCGAAGTGTTCGTGAAATACGGCACCCACACGAAGTTGCACGTGCATCCGGACATCATGAACATCGAGCTGGCCTTCGATGCCGATGTGGTAGCCGCCGATCTGGGCACGGGCGGCTACGGCTCGGGGCTCTTCGCCGAGTGGCAACGACTGACCCCGTCGCACAACACGGTGGCCATCGATATGGAATCTCAGAAATCCCTGGCCGACGGGATCGTGGAACTCTTCGACGCCGAGGCCGGATGCCTGCGAGTGACCGCAAAGGGGATCTATGACGCCGTCAACTACACCCGCCAGTTACGCGTCGGCCACAGCCAGCTGGAGGATCGCTTCGACGTGCAGGCCTACGAAGAACACACGGTGGACTGGTTCTTCTACTGTCTGGGCGATCTGCAATGCCAGTACGACACGGTCGCGCTGACATCACTGGGTGATGAGAACGGCTACCAGCACCTGTTCGACATCCGTCACTTCACCACCGATGACGACTGGTCGGTGGACTTCGTCCTGGCAGACAAGACCGTCCGGGTGGCCATGGCGGGTGCACCCGGTACGACCGTGCATCTGGTCTACAGCTACATGGATTCCACCGAGCACACACGCCAGGGGCTGGTCGTAAGACGACGCGCTGTCTCCACGTGTTTCGAGACACGCTACACCTGCAGACGGCACGAGTGCCCTTAACAGGGCCCTGACGACCTCTACAGGTCACGCCGCACCGGGGCCATGGGATTGATGGCCACCGCACACTCGGTGTCGATGCTGAAGATCTCGGCGTGTTCGAATTCAACCTGGATTCTCACCCATTGGTTGGCTTCGACAACCTTCCGGAATGCACCCCCGTCTCCCCACACGACCTCTGCACTCACGAGATCGCCCTGAATCTCACGGCAGTCGTCGTATGTGCATCCTGGCAGTGGACGATAGCCGGTGTCACACAATTGCACGCGCACACCACCAAGTGGCGCATTGACGTTGATGGCAATCTCAGGACGATCGAGGAGTAGGCACTCGGTCGTGATCTCTCCCCGTCCACGATTCGAGACGAGCCCGACGAAACCGTGCTTTCGCAAGGACCCGGAGAGTAACACGGCGCTCTGCGTACCGTCCTCGATGAGGCGCCGAATGGCATGATGCTCTTCCACCCGGGCAACGGCGTATACGAGGACATCCTCGTCGCGCTCGATCATGGCTGTGCCATAGATCGATCCAGCGCCGAAACAACCAGGCTCTCTTCGCGGCATCGCCACCGTATGCGATCGATTCCAGAGGTCGCCGTCGTAGGAATACGCGTATTCGGTGGTAACCGGACCACCCATGACATCGTTATACGGCATGTGCTGCAACCACAGAAATCCGACGAATAGGCCGGCCGAGGGGATGAAGAACTGGGGCATGCCGTAAAAATGCGTCGACGGTGGGTCGATGGGTGATGGATGCAGGACCGGGTGAGGCGCCGTCCACTTCACCAGGTCGGTGCTCTCAACCTGGAAGACTCTTCGTTCACCCCATCGTCGTCGGATCGTGATCTGGTATCGGCCCTTGATCGGATTGTAGACGAGGGCGTTGCAGGTATCGCTGTGATGTGGCAGAAACTCGGAGTCCGGAATGACATTCCAGGTGAGACCGTCCCAGGAATCGAGCAAGACCGACGGCACATCCTGCAGCCCTACGCCGGACGGACCACGCAGGATCGGGGAATTCGTCGTGAGGTAGCGGCCTTGAGCCTCCGGGTTGGCATCACGATACACCCACCAGCCGGCAGGTTTGGGTGGGCCGGAGAGGAGCACGTGTTCAGGTAGGCCCTCCTTTGCCACACCCGTCGCCATCGGTTCCCAGGCCAGACCGTCTTTGCTCTTCGCCATGCAGACGACGCTCGAACCGTGTTCGTCGCTGGTCTCTTCGCCAGACAGACAGACGTAATACAGGAAGTATCCCTCTCCCGGTGCTGCCACGACGCTCGCATAACCCATGCCGTAGTGAGAATGGGGATCGGTATAGGCGACCTCATCGTGCCACTTCGGCGTATGGAACCGACGCTCGACATCGGCACTGCGGTGGATGAGGAAGTCGTCGAAAAAGAGGATCGCTTTCATCGTAACGCCTTCAGTTTCTCGTCGTCATGTGTCGGTTTCTCAAGGGATTCACAGATCTGCCGATCTGTACTCCTGTAAGGCTTCTCTCTTTGCCCGGTGCTCTCGCGTGAAATACCTGCTCACCCCACTCCTGATTGCGGGGTTGTTCCTCTCCTTCAGCGCCGCCCTCGTGTCGATGCTCTTCTACACCGACGTCGTCGACTCGCCACAGGAGCTGGTCTCTCTGCTGACAGGCGCAGAGGATCAGAGCGGCTTGCCTGACGACCTGATGGACCAGGAGGACAAGCTGACAACGATGCTGGCCCTGGTGGAAGGTTATCGTCAAGAATACGAGGCCCAACTGGACAGTCTCAACGCCGCCCGGAATTCTCTGGCCCTCACCACGGCCCAGGTCGTGGAGTTGCGCGGCGCCTTGCAGGAGGAGTTGGCGGCGCGCGAATCGACGGGTGACAGCGCCGCCTTCCTGCGTGCCCGACAACAGGGTAGTGTGTTGGCACCCGCCTTCAGCAAGATCAAACCCGATGACGCGGCAGCAATTCTTGCCGAGGGCAGTCTGTCCGACACCCTGGTCGCTCACCTGATGTTTGAACTGCAACCGCAGCAGGTCGCCAGGATCATGGGCAGCATGGACGTGACGTATGCTGCGCGGATCACCCGCATGATGGGTGATCTATCGGTCCCTCAGTAGACTGGGCCACCGGGGCGGCTCAGCTCAGCGCCGCGCCCTTCGCATTCACATACACCGCATACAGGGAGGTGCTGCCGGCCATGAAGAGGCGATTCCTCTTCGTGCCACCGAAGCAGAGATTCCCGATCGCTTCGGGTGTATGAAGAATTGCCAGGGTTGTGCCATCCGGCGCATGCACACGGACGCCATGGGTCTGATCCCCGCCCCATCCCCAGCTGCACCACAGATTGCCATTCGTGTCACAACGGATACCGTCCGTCATGCCTGGTGCGAAGTCGGCGAAGACGCGTGGCGACTCGGCCTGCGTGCCATCGGCACTCACATCGAATTCGACGATATTGGCCGGATAGTCACCATCGGTCTTGCCCGTGTCGACGACGTAGACCTTGGTGGCATCCGGCGAGAAGCAGATCCCATTCGGTCGGCGCATCTGTCCTTCGCTGATCATGCTGAGTTCGCCGTTGCCGCCATCGATGCGGTAAACCCGTGTCGGTAGTTCGTGCTCTGCCTTGTGTCCTTCGTATTCCCACAGCGTGCCGTAGCCCGGATCGGTAAACCACACGGATCCATCCGGGTGAATGGCAGCGTCATTGGGCGCATTCAGCGGCTTGCCCTCCCATGAATCGGCCAGCACCGTCCAGGTGCCATCGTATTCACGTCGCGTGATACGTCGCGTATCGTGCTCACAGGCGATGAGTCGGCCCTGCAGATCCCGCGTGTGGCCATTGGCGTAGTTCGACTCATGCTGGAAGACACTGACGCGGCCATCGTCTTCGCACCAGCGCAGGGTACGATGATTGGGAATGTCTGAGAAGATCAGACAACCCCAGTCCCCCATCCACACGGGGCCCTCCGTCCACTGGGCCGCATCGTGTCCGGTGCCGTGCCAGAGTCGCAGGAGGGTGGAATTGCCCTGATTTCCGTCGAATCGCGGGTCGAGGATTTCCCAGGCCCGTTCCGGATAGCCGATAGGTGTCTGCCCGGTCCAGTCTCGATCGGTACCGTATGTGTCCATTCTCAGTCCATTTCCAAAAGGTGGCATGCGCTCGTATTGACCCGGATCTCAGCGTACCGGGGTGGTCAGGCTGAGCGGATCTCTTCGAGCGCTTCCCATCGAGCCAGCGCCTCCTCGAGTTCACGTTCTGCCGCAACCAGTCGCCCCCCCAGGGCAGCCACATCGCTCCCATTCGTGTACGTCTCAGGAGCCGCCATCGTCTCCTGCAGACTGGTGATCTCCATTTCCAGTCCATCGATATGCTCTGGCAACCCGTCCAGTTCGCGCGTCTCCTTGTAGCTGAGCTTGCGCGGCCGCACCCGTTCACGATCCGCGGGAGCCACACTGGCAACGGCAACCGGTTTCTTCGCCTGAACGGGTGATGGCTGTTGCCGGAGCCAATCGGTGTAGCCGCCGATGTATTCCTTGACACCACCACGGCCATCGAAGCAGAGCGTCGCTGTGGCCACATTGTCGAGGAATGTCCGGTCGTGGCTCACGAGCAGGACAGTGCCCGAGAAACTCACAAGCATTGCCTCCAGGACATCGAGGGTCTCCGCATCCAGATCATTCGTCGGCTCGTCGAGGGCGAGCATATTGGCCGGCATGGTGAACAGCTTGGCCAGCAGAAGCCGGTTGCGTTCACCACCGGACAGGACCGCCACCTTGTTCATCGCCTGCTGCTTGGTGAACAGGAAATCATTGAGGTAGGCGAACACGTGTTTGGTCTTGCCGTCGACTTCGACGCGATCTGATCCATTGGCGACGCTGTCGAAGACCGTCTTCTCCTCGTCCAGTTGTGCCCGCATCTGATCGAAATACGCCACCTGCATGCGCAGGCCGTGTTTCACGTGTCCTGCCTGCGGCGTCAGTTCACCGAGCAGCAGTCGTAACAGGGTGGTCTTGCCGGCGCCATTGGGCCCCAGCAAACAGATCTTGTCCCCTCGAAGGATCTCTGTTGTCAGTCCGGAAACGATCGGCCGCTCGTCAAAACCGAAGTGCAGATCCTTTACCTCGATGACGCGTTTGCTGCTCTTCTCGCCCTGTTGAATCTTCAGACGCACACCGCCGACACCCTCTCGCACCTGGCGGCGATCTTCCCGCATCTGCAACAGGGCTCGCACGCGCCCTTCGTTGCGTGTGCGCCGTGCCTTGACCCCTTGTCGCAGCCACGCTTCTTCTTCGCGCAATCGGTGATCGAAGAGGCCCTGCTGCGCCTGTTCCGCCTCGAGTTGGGCCTCACGGCGTTGTAGATACGTCGGATAGTCGCAATTCCAGTTGAACAACTGGCCCCGGTCGACCTCGAGAATTCGCGTCGCCAGTCGGCGGGTTAAGGCGCGATCATGCGTGATGAAGAGCAGGGCGCCACGACGCTTGAGAAGGAATTCTTCGAGCCAGACGATGGCCTCGATGTCCAGGTGGTTCGTGGGCTCATCCAGCAGAAGCAGATCCGGCTCCGTTGCCAGCGCCCGAGCCAGCAAGGCCCGACGCTTCATGCCTACCGAGAGGGTCGCGAAATCTGCCTCGGGGGACAGCTGCATCTTCGATAGCACAATGTCGACCATAGGCGGCCCCGTCCTGCTTTCGGGTACCGCAGCGGCAACGATCTCGCGAATCGTGCCTTCGAGCCCGGCGGGGACCTCCTGTGAAAGCAGGGCAACACGTGTGTGCGGCTGCCAGTGTATGGCACCGGCATCGGCCTTCACATCGCCGTGGAGGATCTTCAGCAGACTCGACTTGCCCGCCCCATTACGTCCGAGCAGGCAGACACGTTCACCCGGCTCGATCTGGAGATTGACGCCGCTGAACAGCTGGACGTCATAGCCCAGAGCAATTCCATTGAGAGAGACGATTGCCATGTACCGGTATTACCGCTCCTTCACGTAGAAGAATGGACGCTGGCCCCAGGGCATCCCACGACCGCGCCCCATCACCATCAGTTCGTACCAGTCATCGCGATCGATGCTGACATCGGAGGCACCGATGGCCTCCGTGATATGTTCGACACTGGCCGTACCCACCAGCGGGATGACACCCCCCGGCAGCTTCATCAGCCATGCCAGGGCCAGCTGTCCCGGTGTGACGCCGAGAGTGGAAGCCATTTCAGCGACCTGCGCGCAGACGCCGGCCTCCCGCTGCTGCTGCCAGTCATCATGAGCCGCGGTCTTTCCTGAGGCCAGCATGCCTTTCTGCAGAGGGCTGTAGCACAGGACACTCATCTGCTGCTCACAGCAGACGGCAGTCAGACCCGTCTCCAGGGGCTCCAGATGCAACAGGCTGAACCGCGTCTGCAGGGACTCGATGCGCGTATACGCCGTCAGTGCACGGATTTCGTCAGCCGAGTAGTTGCTGACGCCTGCATATCGGATCTTGCCATCTGCCTGCAACTGCTCCAGGGCAGCGGCGGTCTCTTCAGGATGGGTCAGGTAGTCGACACGATGCGGCTGATACAGATCCAGATACTCCACACCGAGCCGCTTCAGTGATGCCTCACAACTGCTGACCAGGTAATCCTTCGACAGATCATACGCCTTGTAGTCGTAGGCCGGTTCCATGCCCTTGAAAACGATCCCGCACTTGCTGGCGATCACCACATCCTCTCTGCGGATGCCGGCCTCCCTCAGTGCATCCCCCAGAATCGTCTCGGCCTCTCCCGTGCCATACACATCAGCCGTGTCGAAGAAGTTGATCCCCCCTTCGAAGGCGGCAGCCACGGCCTTCTTCCCTTCCTCGGCACGATCTGCCGTCAAACTCATACCACCATAGGCGATGGCGGAGACCTCAAGATCGGTCGCACCCAGTCGAAGCTTTCTCATCGTGTTCTCCTTCACAGATTTCCACACCCTGACAGGGCAATCACGACGCCCCTGTGGGGTGCGGTCAAGAACCCTACATTGGCTCCAGATCATCCAACACCATATTGCCGGAAAACTGTTCGGTTCTCCAGAGACACACCCGACGCGGAAGGTCACCTTGCCCGGCCGACTTGCCATTCATCTTTCACAGCTGGCCCTGGTGTGGTTCGCCTCCGGCTGTATCGGCACCGACTACATCGCCGATCCACCGATGCGAGTACCTGCCCGTGTCGAGATCAGCCCATCAATGGCGGCCCTGCAGATCGGCGAGCAGATCGATCTGCGTGTCGTGTTCTATGATGAATACGGCGAGCCGGACAGCACACTCACCATAGAATACGTCAGTGGCCGTCCCGAAGTCGCCCTGACCGCATTGGACGGCACGATTCAGGGCCTCAGTCTGGGACAGGCAGCCATCACCGTGAGTGTATCTGACGCAGACTCTATTCTCGCTCAGGCGACGGCGCTGGTCACCGTCGTGGAAGATCCCACGACTCAACTCGCCCTGGTCCGCGTCGCACCGGAATCTACGAGTCTGAGCATAGGAGACACCGTGCGCTTCCAGGCGACCAGTCACAATGCGACCGGTGGCGAGCTGGCATCTGAGGGTTACTCGTGGGATTCCTCTGATGGGGCTGTGATCACCGTCGACACGGCAGGGGTCGGGGTCGCGCGCGGCGGCGGCACGGCCCAGGTTCGCGCCACGACGGCGGGGATCCGGAGTGCGGGCATCGAGATCTCCGTCCTGGGCACCCATCTGAGAGGCGCCTTCTTCAGTCGTGGCGGCTACAACTGTGAAGGCACAGCCATCCTGAGTCCCGACGACGAAGACCAACTGGTCCTGAATTTCCTCGAGGACTTCGTCATCGACCAGGGCCCACGACTCGAGGTCTTCCTCAGTCCCGTCGACCAGGTAGCACCCGGCAGTATCAATCTCGGTGAATTGAAGGCCCTGCGCGGCGAACAATTCTACGATCTGCCTGCGGACACACAACTCGGCGACTATGGTTGGGTCATCATCCATTGTGTGCCATTCAATGTCAGTTTCGGACTGGCGGAGTTGGAGTGACCATGGCACATCGACTCGACATGATTCGCCGTGTGATTCGCCCGGCCGCCATCCTGCTGGGTTGTGTCCTGGCCCTGGCCATCTCCACTCGGGTGGATGCTGGCGCCTGGACGCAGGCGCAGGGCCATGGCTACTACGAGATCTCAGCAGCGATGCTGCGTGGCGACGACTACCGAGATCGCGAGGGCCACCCGACCCAGATCCCCACACTCGCTGAATACACGCTCGGCGCCTACGTCGAATACGGCCTGCGAGATGATCTCACCCTCGTCGCCTATCTGCCCATGTTCAAGCGAATCACCCTGAATGAGCAGCTGGGGCGCGAATCTGACTTCGTCTATTTCGGCGGGGATGCTGTACATGGAATCGCCGATGCCGAGCTTGGCCTTCGTTATCGCCTGCTGGATTCGGATGTGGGCGTTCTCAGCGCCGCCCTGAGACTGGGCCTGCCCATCGGCGACGATACCCAGACCAATGGCCTGCTCACCGGTGACGGCGAGTTCAATCAGCAGGTCGCCCTGCTCTTCGGCCGCTCACTATATCCCTGGCCAGGGCACCTGGGTCTGGAGATCGCCTACAATCTGCGCCATGACGGCTATGACGATGACGTGTCCGTTACAGCAGAAGGAGGAACGAGGTGGCGCCGATTGTCCCTGGGGCTGCGCACCCAGTGGCTCTCCTCACGCGACAATGGCGATGATGCTGTCAGCGGCGGTGCCGGCGGCCTCTATGGAAACCACCGCAGATACATCAGCTTCGGCCCCCGGGTCGGGTTGAGACTCTCACACGATCTGGAGCTATCCGTATCGGGCACCATGGTCAGGCGTCTGCGCAATGGCATCGCCACCCCCGCCTTTGGTATCAGCCTGTCCACCCAGCGCTGACCGGGCTCCAACTCACCGGTGCGAATCGGTGATCGCCCCACGCCACCAGAGGATGTATTTGGCGCGATCCAGCGGCGATATGCCGCGATAAGGTCGCACCTGGCCCAATTCGCTCGGGCAGGGATCGTACCCATCGAACTGCGCCGAGAGCGAGGCGCGGCCGCTACTTAGCGAACTCAACTGGACCACGTAGTCCATCGACGTCGCCAGGGGCACCCGGCCCGTGAGGATGAAACTGCCCTCATCGACCTGAGCCGGCTCGATCTGCCCCCGCATATTGATGATGTCAGACGTGACACGACCGATGAGATGATCCGGCCCGTGGATGCGGAAGGCGAGCATCGGCTCCAGAAGCGTCGTGTCAGCCGCCTGCAGGCCCTTCATGATCGCCATATGAGCCGCCAGTTTGAAATCACCGGACCGGCTGTGCAGTAGATGGTGACTGCCTTCGACGAGGGTGATCCGCAGATCGGTCACTTCCCAGCCCTTGATGCCCTGACTGAGCGCCGTGGGCAGCATCTGCCGGATCTCGTTCTGATACTTCGGATGGATATCGCTCTTGCCAACCTCTGACCGGAATTCGACACCCGACCCGGGTTCGCCGGGTTCGAGATGTAGGCCGACAATCGCCCAGCACGGCTTCGGCATCGTGTAGCTCTCGGCACCATCGGCCGCCGTGGCAGGGGTCTCCCGATAGATGACCGTCGGCTCCTGCAACTGAGCTTCCAGGCCAAATCGGGTCTGCAGGATTTCCGTGAGGATCTCGACCTGCACAGCGCCCATGATCCGCACGTGCAGTTCACGTTCATCCGCATGCCAACGCAGATCCAGCAGCGGGTCTTCACGCGACAGTTGCTCCAGTGCGGCCAGCAGATCCGGCAGCTGTGCATCATCTGCCGGCGAGACCTGCACGGAGAGCAGTGGCTGCGTCCAGCGGACCTCACCCGGCACGGGGCCATCGTCGCCGAGGACATCACCAATCCGGGCCTCGGGCATGCCACAGAGAAATCCGATATCTCCCGCTGCCAGTTCAGATGCATCCTCGAGGCGGTCCAGAGACAACCGTTTGATCTGCGTGATCTGCTCCTGGCGATCTCCTGTCAGATTCTGGATCCGATCCCGCGGTCGCAGACGACCCGCGTATACTCGAATGGCGGCGATCTGCCCCAACCGATCATCTCGATCGCGGCGAAAGACGATGGCCGATGCAGGTGCATCCGGATCGCCAGGTGCATCAGGCAATAGCTGTGCGATCCCTTCCAACAGGGGCTCGACCCCTTCGCCACTCTTGGCACTGCCACAGAAAACGGGAAAGATGCGCCGTTGGGCGACACTGTGTGCCAGACTCTGTCGGATCTCGTCGTCGGTGATCTCAGCCTCGGCCAGATAACGTTCCAGCAGTGTGTCGTCTTCGGCGGCCACGGCTTCGAGTAGTGCTCGCTGGCGTTGATCATCAACAGCCGTTACAGTCGCCGCCAGATCGCCGGCGCCACGCACCTCATCGACGGGCACGATCCGCTCGGACAACTCCTGGCGCAGTTGTTCGCGTACCGCATCCGGATCAGCGCCCATGCGGTCGATCTTGTTGACGAAGAGAAATACGGGCAGATCCCGCTCTCGCAGGGCACGCCAGATGACTTCCGTCTGCGTCTGCACACCGGCCGAGCAGCACACGACGAGAATCACGGCGTCCAGGACGCGCAACGATCGCTCCACCTCGGCGCTGAAGTCGACGTGTCCCGGCGTGTCGATAAGGTTGATCTGAATCCCCTGCCACTCGAAGCACAGCGCCGAGGCACGCACGGAGATCCCCCGCCGACGCTCCACATCCATGACGTCGGAGCGACTCGTGCCACGATCGACGTAACCGGCATCTGCAATACTGCCGCTGTGCAGCAGCAGAGATTCCGTCAGCGTCGTCTTGCCAGCATCGACGTGGGCCAGGATGCCGAGATTTCGGATCGATTGGGGCAAACGAGGGCCTTTCAGGCGTCCGCCAGCGGGCGATAGGCTCCGGGGACTTCGGACTTGATGACATCGCTGGCCAGGAATTCCTGCCACGTGGCGTGCGTCCACAGGGCACTGGCACGCACAAGATCAGCACACGCCGCCTGACGGTCACCGCCGGCAAAGTGCGCCAGGGCGCCTTCGAAGGGCTCGCGGGCCTGCCGCAGAAGATCGAGAGCCTCTTCGTTGTTGAAGCTTTCGAGCCCCTGAGCGATCAGGGAATCCTCATACGCCATGGTGCCATTGGTGAGATTGTCGAGATACGGTTCCAGCACGCTGAAGGGATGGTCGAGGGAATCGACATACCGATCCGGTTCAGGATACTCGATACGTCCTTCTTCGTCGCGCAACGCCGCCTCCCCCAGCAGACGTCCAAGATCCTTTGCCTGCCCCACGGCCCATTCCAGGTGGGTCGTGTGTACCGGCAGCCCGCCGACATATCGCATGCCAAAAGCGAAGGCCCACTTGCAGATCTCCGTCGTCGCCAGGCGTTGCATGCCCTGGTTGCTGGCGCAGGAAATGGATGCGAAGGGCATGCCATTCAGATCCCCACTCCACAAGAAGGGATAACAGCGTTCGACGAACAGGTGGGCCTGCGCGCTGGGTCCCCAGAAGTGCACGGCATCTGCCAGAATCCAGCCATTGGCCGTTTTCACCTTCTCCATCAGCGCCCCTTTCGCCCCCATGTCGTCGTGTTGGGCGCACGTATGCTCCTGCCTGCGGATGCAGCTGAAGCAACTGGCACACGGGCGAATCTGATACTTGTGCAGGTGGACGTATTCGATCTCGACCCCCGCCACACTCTCAGCCCCCATCGTGGCCGCTTCGAGGAGTCGCGCTGTGAATCCCTTCGTCCGACCGCTGGCGAGCAATCCGAGAACACGAGCCATCTTCCTCCACCTTCCTCCGGGGTTGGCTTGGCCTGTGCCCAAAGGAAGATGAATGCCCTGTCCCGACGCCAGTGTGGGCCACCTCTTGTGCCACAGGGCGACTTCCCCCCATCGTATGACGAGCTGTTCACGAATTGCCGACGAGGGCCAAGTGGCAAATACGAAAATCGCATGTCTCGGTGGAGGATCTCTCTATTTCCCGCGCGTGCTGGCGGATCTGTCTCTGGCGGACGAACTGAGCGGCTACGAGATCGTGCTGTATGACATCGACTCAGAGAAGACCCAGCTCATGGCCGCCCTTGGGAGTCGCCTGGCGCAGGCCTCAGGGACCGGGCTGCGTGTACGATCGACGGCGGATCTGGATGATGCCCTCGACGGTGCCGGATTTGCAGTCTCCTCCATCGGCGGCAGTGGGGCCGAGGTCACTCGCAATGTCTACGACTCCTACTACCACAGTGCCGACATGCACATCCCGGCCAAATACGGCATTCACCAGGTCATCGGTGACACGGCCGGCCCGGCAGGCATGATGATGGGATTGCGCTCGATTCCCGCCTACCTGCAGATCTGCAAGCGGATGGAGAAACGCTGCCCCCATGCGATTCTGCTGAATCACTCCAATCCGATGGCTGCGATCATGCGGGCCCTGCACAAGTATTCGCCCATCACGTCGATCGGCATCTGCCACGGCGTACAGGGCGGCATCGGTGCCGCCGCAGAGCTGCTGGGTGTGCCAGCCGACGAACTGGAGTGCCGGTGGATCGGCACCAATCACTACTACTGGTTCACCACCCTGCGCCACAAGGGGCAGGATCTGTTGCCAGAACTGCTGCGACGAACAGCCGACGCCGACACACCACCCGCCCATCAGATGAGCGCCGACCTGTCAGCCGCCTACGGCCACCGCATCGTCTATCCCGATGATGGTCACATCATCGAATTCTATCCCTTCGCCGCTCGTGTCCCTGACCAGGCATCCCTCCCCTATACGCTGGCCGAATCGGCTCGCAGCCACGGCTATGACGCCGCCGAATCGATGCTCGACCAGGAACCGGCTTCGCCTGAGATCCGTGCTGAGTTCCTCACCGAATACGGTCGCATTCTCGACAAGGTTCAGCTACCCGAACAGAAGGAGGATGGCATCCATGGGGAAGGACTGGCCACACTGATCGGCGCCATGGCCACGGGTCGTCGTCAGGTCTGCATCCTCAATCTGGCCAATGGATCTGCGATCCCGAATCTCCCCGCCACAGCGGAGGTCGAAGTTGAGGCGGTAACCGATTCCACCGGCGCACGGGCCCTCACCATGGGTGATGCGCCACAGGTCCTGAAGGGCATCCTGGAGAAGCGCTTCGTCTGGCACGAACTGGTAGCCGATGCCGGCGTGAAGGGGGACCGCAACGCCGCGTTGCAGGCACTGCTCATCGATGAGATGGCGATTCCGCCACGCGAAGCGACGGCGATGCTCGATGAACTGCTGGCCTCCTCTGCGGACCTCCTGCCGCAATTCAGCACTGGCTCCTGAGTCGAACCCACGCCCATCTTGCACATCAGGCCACATCTCATCAGAAGGATCGTATGAACGAGGATCGCCCCACAGAATGGTTTGAGCCCCTGTATCGGGATACCGATACCGATGGCAGTGGCGTTCCGTGGGCCAACATGGAGACGCACCCTCATTTCAGTGCATGGCTCGAGCGCAGCCCCATCCAGGGGAAAGGTCTCTCGGCGCTGGTTGTCGGCTGTGGAATGGGTGATGACGCCGTCGAACTCGCCTCCCGCGGATTTGCAGTCACCGCCTTCGACGTGTCCTCGTCCGCCATCGATCACTGCCGTCGCCGGTTCGTCGATTCAGGCGTCGACTGGGTGGTTGCAGACCTGCTCAACCCGCCTCTCGAATGGTACCAACACTTCAATTTCGTGCTGGAGATCTATACGATCCAGGCGCTGCCGCCTGCCTATGAGGCCGAGACGATCGCACGCATCGCTGACTTTGTTGCCGAAGGCGGGTTGCTGCTGGCCATTGCCATCGTCGGCGACACGCCGCGATCCTTCGAGGCGGGGCCACCGTGGATCCTCACTCCCGGATTCGTGGACACGATCCAGGCCCAGGGTCTTGATGCCATCGATCAGACCGATGACCTGGAGGGTGCCCAGCATGGTGGCGTGTCCATCGCCACATTCCAGCGCCCGCGAGGCTGAGGCGACTCTGCGCGTTGCGCCTCAATCCTGGGTTACGGCGATGGGGTAGTCCCGGTATTCGCTCTGACCCTCTGGCGAGGTGAAGACCCAGCGCACGCGATACGCACCTGCCGCGATCGTCGCATCCCACTCTCGAATCAGCACACCCTCTCGCCCGTCGACACCACCCGGTGTCGCGCCGGCGTAGAGTTCGGCCAGCTCACTGCCGCCATCTGCATCGATCAGCAGGATGCGCAGATGACCGGGCGCACGGGCTTTGCTCACCAGGTATCGCTGCTGACCCGACGCACCTGCCGGGGGCAACACAGAGATCATGCTGAGATAGGTTGATTCAGTCTGCGGCCACTGGAATTCCGACACGGGAAGATCGTAACGTCGTTCGAATCTCGTATTCGATGCCGTCCTCTCTGCCAGGTGGCTCAGAGTCGAATCAAAGTCAGCCAACGCCCGCCACAGGGTGCCCGCTCGACCGTGTCCATCGGACAACGGCGGTTCGTATCCGGGAACGGCCGCCTGCGTGACGGCAGCATCCGAGTTGGCGTAGGCGGGTTCCTCTCGATCGCCATTCCACATACGCCAGTTTGTGCGCACCAGACGCTGCATGTCTTCAGCTGAGAAGACGAGGCCACTGTGGAAGGCTTCGACAAACTCGCTCACCTCACCACTCTGATAGTTCCGATGCGGATGGGTCGCCACCCAGAGATTCAGTTCAGGTGGCTCGACACTGACCACGTCTCCGGGATAAAAGGGCTCCCAGTAGTTCCACGTATAGTGCCCCTCGAACAACGTCAACCGTGCCTTCGCATGCTGGAAGATCAGCTGTGCCCGCCGCCGATGCTCCTCGTCACCGGTGAGCCGGTAGAGTCTCAGATGCACGATGCCCATGCTCTGCTGCTTGTTGAATTGCAGACCGAGTCTCGCCGTGCGCACATCGCCGCGCTGCTGGAAGCGCGTCAGATCATCCGGCGACAGGAACTGATCCCAGGTGATGTAACCACCGGCGTGACCGGACTCCCACCACGTGCCCCGCGCGTCCCACTTGTCGCAGATATGCTGGGCCAGGTCCAGATACCGCGAGGCGGTCGCCTCGAAGGCAGGGCGCTGGTCAGCGGCAAGCTCGGTGTGCACGTATTCCACCCACTCGAGCATGGGATTGACGAGGATCGCATCACCCACGTGCACATCACCGATGACGGATTCGTCGTAGATGAAGGGACCAACCCAACCCTTGAAGCCATCCGGCGATGTATGGAGCTTGCCGATGAGGGCATCAAAATAGATCACCCCTGCTTCGAGAAATGCCCGCTCTTCACTCTCTCTTGCATAGCGGACGAATTCCGTGGATCTCCAGGCCGCGTGCCAGGCGACACCCTCTCCTGTCATCGTGCCCGTCGTCTCGGTGAGCATGGCCGTCTGCAACTTGAGATCCAGCAGTTCCTGGGGTCCGGGATGTCCAGCGGCCGCAGGCAGACATACCAGCAGAGCCAGCAGGATCTGACGCAGCATGATCAGTCGCCACCCCCTCGCAACGGCCCGGTGACCGTCGGGTCGATTGGGTGCCACCCGACGCGATGGGCCATCACCCGGCACGTCTACTTATCCCCGTGCCACGACATGGCCTCGCCGCGCACGATACGCGCACGACACTCATAACGACCAGGCCACTCGATGGGCAGATCACCATTCTCAACCATCAGCGTCAGGGGATTGACCTTCGTCTTGAGGGGCAGATACACGCGCTGACGCTTCCGCGCCGATTCGAACATGGCCATCATGACTTCCTGCACGGCACGAGCCCGTTCCGCCCGGCTGATGGGTTGATCCTGCCGACCTTCCACCCAGTCGATGGCCTCCTGGCACTGGTGCGCCCAGCTATCATGCCAAGGGACCTCGACCTGCTGCCAGCCGGTCCCCTTTGAACTCAGGTAGCGGACCGTGCCGAATTCGTGGTTGTAGCGTGCCGAAGGCCCTTCAGGCATGTACATCGGTGCGTCAGATGGGACCTCACTGTCCGGGTGACGCCCTGTGCTCAGTTCCATCACCCCCTCGGTACCGATGACTCTGCATCCCTGACCGAGACCACCCACGAGATTTCCCTGAATGAGGATGGAAGCCCCATTGGCGCAGCCGGCCACGGCCAGACAGGCATCCTCAGCAGGCAGTCCCCGCTCGACCTGATCTGTCGTGCGCTCTACTGCGCCCATGACCCATTCCACGTTGGGTTCATCCATCAAGAACAGGGCGAGTCGGATATTGTGAGAATTCGTGTTGAGGATATTCCCCCCCTCCTCGAGTACGACCTGCGTGACTCGGCCGATCACCCCCTGACGGATGAGATCGCGCGCCGCCAGCCAGTTGGCGTGGTGCGGGCGCTGATAGGCGATGATGAGTTTGACGCCATTGCGCTCACAAGCGGTGAGCATGGCATCCGCCTCGCCCAGATCGACAGCCATCGGTTTCTGGCACAGAATCGCCTTGGGTCCGCGAGCGGCAGCGGCGATCACCATTTCGGCGTGCTGTTGGTGCCAGGAGCAGATATCGACGAAATCCGGCCGTTCCTGGTCCAGCATCTGCCGGTAGTCATCATAACGTTTGGATTCGTCGACACCGAAGAAATCACCGAATTCCTGTCGGGCATCCGGGTGGGTATCGGCCAGGGCAGAGATCTGGGTCGGCTGCCCGTCCACACCGAGCCAGCCTCTGGCGTGAACTCGGGCGATGACGCCGCAGGCGATGAAGGCGGTGCGATACTGAGACATGGTGAAGCTCCTCGGTCGAAGGGTTCGGTATGGATTTCGGGTATCCACGCCCTCAGCGCAACCATCGCCGGCACCCCACGCCATTTGCCCCAAACGCTGATCCTGCCCAGCTTCTTCATTTCCCGCGTGGAGGGCGGGTCTCTTGAACGAATCTGAGAAGAAATCGATTGGGCTCGTAGAGTTGTCGAGCGTGGCGACCGGTTACCTGGTCGCCGATCAAATGTTGAAGACCGCTGAGCTGCGATTGCTTCTGAATCGCACGATCTGCTCAGGCAAATACATGGTTCTCGTCGCCGGGGATGTGGCCAACGTTCGAGCCGGAGTCGAGGTTGCCGCCGAGACAGCCGGAACATACCTCATCGACTCCTGTATCATCCCCAACGTCGACCCGGCCCTGTTCCCGGCGCTGGGCGGCTCTGTCATACTACAGGACCACGAGGCCCTGGGTCTGATTGAGTCGTTCTCCGTCGCCGCCCTGATCGAGGCAGCCGATACGGCGGTGAAGACAGCCGACGTGCAACTGCTCGAAATCCGGCTGGCCATGGCCCTGGGTGGCAAGGCCTTCTGTCGGGTCTGCGGCCCGGTCTCGGCTGTGAATGCCGCCGTCGACGCAGGAGCAGCCGTCGTAGAGGCCAAGGGTCTGTTGGTGAACAAGGTGGTCATTCCGGCCCCATCGGCCGAACTCTACGGTGAAACACTGTGAGCACCGTGTCAGCAGGCGCTGCGGCTGATCAGATCACCGCCCAGGCTCGTCAGGCTGGTGTGGTTGGCGCCGGGGGTGGCGGTTTCCCGCTCTATGCCAAGTTTGCAGGTCGCAACGATGCGCCATCGGTGGACACGGTCATCGCCAATGGCGCCGAGTGCGAACCCCTGCTGCACAAGGATGCCGAACTGATGGCCCACCATGCAGCCCAGATCGTCGAGGGGTTGCAGCTGGCCATGACGGCGACCGGCGCAGGCCGTGGCATCCTCGGGCTCAAATCCAAACATACCGATGCCATTGCTGCCTTCGGCCCTCTCCTGCCTGGCACAGGCATCGAATTGCACGAACTCGGCGATTTCTACCCTACCGGTGACGAATACATACTCGTCTACGAGACCACGGGCCGCCTGATCCCGTCGGCCGGACTGCCACTCGATGTGGGCTGTGTTGTCAGCAATGTGGAGAGTCTCTTCAATCTCGCCGCCGCCTCGCGCGGCACCCCCGTCATTCGCAAGATGGTGACCGTCGCCGGCGCCGTGGCCCGCCCCTTCACCGGCTGGGTCCCACTCGGTGTGGATCTGGCCTGGCTCATCGAACAGGCCGGTGGCACAACCAGTGAGGATGTCGCCTACTACGTGGGTGGCGTCATGATGGGCAAGCTGCAACGCGACAGTTCACTGCCGGTGACCAAGACCACGGCGGGTGTCATCGTCCTGCCGGGCGATCACCATCTGGTGCAACGGGCCGAGACACCCGAGACGGCCAAGCACCGTATCGGAAAATCCGCCTGCGATCAGTGTTCCTATTGCACCGAGTTGTGCCCTCGGTATTTGCTCGGCCACGACATTGAGCCCCACAAGGTCATGCGCGGACTGCTATTCGACCTTGAGGGCGAAGACACGTGGAATCACTGGGGCACACTCTGTTGTGAGTGCGGGCTCTGCACCTTGCTGGCCTGCCCGGAGGATCTGTTCCCACGCGAAGCCTGTCAGCAGGCCAAGGCCGATCTGCTGCCCCAGGGGCGCGGACGCCTGGGACCGCGCGAAACACCCAAGAAGATGCAGGCCCATCCGATGTACGGCTCCCGTCATACGCCACTCAAGCAACTGGTGCAGCGCCTGGGACTGCGGCCCTTTGATATCCCCTCACCACTGCGTGAACTGGACGCTCCCCCCTCACGCCTCGTGCTGCCTCTCAAGCAGCATGCGGGGGCGCCAGCAACACCGCAGGTCATACCCGGACAGACGGTGCGACAGGGCGATCTGATCGCCGACGTGGCGGCGATCGATCTTGGGGCACCCCTGCACGCCCCGGTGAATGGCACGATCGAGGCCGTCGATGATCAGCAGATCATCCTCGCCACGTCCTGACGCTCACCTGGTCTGCCCCTCACTGGACTGACACATGCGCCTGGGTGGCCCCATACCTGCACCGGAACAGCAGACGCCTGCGGCCTGGATCGAAGCGCACCGGGCTCGCGGCTATCGCGCCGCCTATTGTCCCCTGCCCATCGGCGCCCCTGACGCCCTGATTGCCGACTACCGCACCGCAGCCGCAGATGCCGATCTCGTCATCGCCGAGGTCGGTGCGTGGAGCAGCCCCGTGAGTCTGGACCCGCAGACGCGAGCCGAAGCACTCGACAAGTGCAAGGGCGCACTGAGGCTGGCCGAAGCCATCGGCGCTCGGTGCAGTGTGAATGTGGTGGGGTCTGTCGGTTCCAAGTGGGATGGACCCGATCCTCGCGATCTCCTGCCCGAGACCGTCGACCGGATCATCGACACATTGCGCGAGATCATCGATGCAGTGAATCCCGTACAGACGAAGTGGGCCATCGAGATGATGCCCTGGATGCTGCCGGATTCACCCGATAGTTATCTGGAGTTGATTGCCCGCGTCGATCGAGAAGCGATGGCCGTCCATCTGGATCCGGTGAACATCATCAACAGCCCGACACGCTTCTACGATACGGGGGCCGTCATCCGCGAGTGTTTCACCAAGCTGGGGCCACAGATCGTCAGTTGCCACGCGAAGGATATCACCCTCGGCCAGAGCCTCACCGTGCAGCTGGATGAGTGCTGCCCGGGCACCGGTGGCCTCGACTACCCAACCTATCTGCACGAACTGGATCGCCTGTCATCGGACGTGCCCCTCATGCTCGAGCACCTGCCTGACCAGGACGCCTACGCCGCCGCAGCAGCACACATCCGCTCCGTTGCCGCAGCAGAGGGCATCACCCTGTAGATCTCAGATCGCCTGGGCCCTCTTCATCTACTATAGGCTCAGACTCGACAGACATCTGGAGGCTCTTCTGACCCGCGAGGCCACTGAATCGGCTCGCCATCTGGGGAGAGCATCAGAATCGGCACCGATCGTGTGATCACGTGCCACCAGCCGCCGGTAACTGCTCGCGTATCATCGTCCCAAACAGCCTGCAGCCCGAAGATGCCCATGTCTTCGCCGGAGAATCGCTCCCGAGCAAGCCTGCGAGCCTCCCCGATCGAGCGTACCACCAGGCCCCCTTCACTCTTAGAGTGTTCACCACCAGCGACACCCGCCATCTTCCGGAATGTCTCCAGATAGCTCAACCGGCTGCCCACAGTGTAGA
Source organism: Gemmatimonadota bacterium (assembly GCA_018673255.1). Next base: position 27,301 of record JABHDC010000256.1, on the reverse strand, counting down.
GCATCTGCGTCTTCCCGCTTTGCAGTTGCCGCCCACACTCAAGGTGCAGGCGAAGGATTCGTGGCTCGGAGGCGTCGTCCCCGAGCCGCACAAGACCCTACGCCTGCGGAACCTTGATCACCCTCCCGGTCTCCCAGGACTTGATGATGCTCTCGATCACCAGCTGCACTTTGAGCGCGTCCTCCGCCTTCGCATCCACCTTGCTCGGTGCCGTCTTCTTGCGCAGGTCCTCGACCCAGGCGCCGATCCGCGATGGGAACGTGTCGCCGAAACCCATCATGCCGCCGAGGTAGTCATAGGATTCGACTTCCTTCGAGAAGCGCGGATAATAGCTCAACTTCTCACACGCCTCATTGATCACGACACGGCCCTCTGACCCGACCAACTCACACGTTTCCAGACCATAGCTGCCGCCGGCATCGTAGGAACCGGTGAGATGACCGATGACGCCATTCGTGAACTGCAGATTGGCCTGCACATTCGACCAGATCTTACGGCCCTTCCCCTTCTTGAAGAAGGCCTGCACGCGATCTACATCGCCGGCAAAGTAGCGCATGACGTCCAGGGAATGGGGGTGCAACGCACGAATGTGGAACCACGGCGAAGACTCGTTCGGATTGTTAATCCACATCGTCATATTCACGATGTTCAGCTCGCCGAGTCGCCCTTCCTCCATCCATTGCTTGGCCCGCAGTGCAGCGGGGGTGAATCGATGGTTGAGATTCACGCCGTAACGGACCCGCTTCTCTTTGGCCAGCTTCACCATGCGACGCGCCTTCGACACATCGTTGGAGATCGGCTTCTCACCCAGCACGGGGATTCCCGCCTTCAGCAACTCCATCGTCGGCGTGTAGTGGTCGCCCCCATTCTCGACACCAGCCGTGCACATGCTGCACCCGTCGAGTTTGATGCCACTCTTAAGCATGGAACGGACAGTGTAGAACGCCTGCGCCCCGTAGGTGGCAGCCGCCTTGTCGGCACGCTCCTTGATGATGTCACATACGGCGACGATCTCGGTATGCGGATTGTCGGTATAACAACGCGCGTGGTTGTTGCCGATCCCGCCGAGTCCGACGACTCCGACCTTGAGCTTGGCCATCTGGCTCTCTTCCTCTTCTCAGTTGTGAATCTGTACCTGGTATCTACAACGGCTTGGGGAGATCGATCCCCAGTTCTCCCGCCAGTTCCGAAATCTGGGACCACGCCGTGTCGTCGACGTCCATCCCGTGTGCCTCTCGCTCGAGCCGAATCCGGTGGGACTTTTCCCCGGGCAGCATCACCTCAGAGAAGCCTTCCATCGGCTCACTCGACTTGAGAAAATCTATGAATCGATCCACCTCGTCATGGAAATCCGTCAACTCGCGGAACGCCCGAATATCCAGGATCGCCAGGAACAGGGCATTGCCCGACTCGGGGGGATCAGCCTGACTGCAACCTGCCCCCGACAGTGCGCCGGACAGAATATCGATGACGACGGCCAGTCCCGTTCCCTTGTGGCCCACGAGAGGGAAACCCAGGGGAAGCATTGCGCCGAAGGGTTCGTTGTAGTAGTCCTCCACATCCGTCGTCTGACGGCCGTGACCATCAACGATGCTACCGTCGGGGACCGGCTCATTCCGATTCCTGTATTCCCGCAACGCCCCACCCGAAGTCATACTCGTCGTCATATCCAGCACGATCGGCCAGTCGCGGCCCGTGGGGATGCCGACGGCCAGCGGGTTCGTCGGCAGACGCCGTTCACGCCCGCCGAAGGGGGCCACCGCCAGGTCGGCTCCGTGCCCATTGGCGCACATAAGGCCGATGAGATGCTCGTGTTGGGCCACCATGTGCACGAAACGACCCAGCCGGGCCACGTGGTTGCAGCCCCGAACCGTGACGATGCTCATCGCCCGGTCCTTCACTCGTTCGATGGCCAGTTCCGTGGCCCGCGTCGCCGTCACCGGCCCGTAGTTCCAGTTCCCATTCACCTGCACGACGCTGTCGTGTTCGCGCAGAATCTCCAGCGGGGCGCCGGGCGTGACCTTGCCACTGCGGACCATCTCGGTGTATTGAGGAAATCGCAGAACCGAATGTGAATCGTGTCCCAGCAAACCCGACTCGACCATGTGGTCGGAGACGAGAGCGGCCTCATCCTCAGGGACCCCGACGCAGGTGAACAGGTCCTGCCCGAGACGGCGCAGATCAGCAGCAGCGAATTTCGGCATCTTCTGTCTTTCTAGTCTCCGCCACCGGTTGAGGTGACGAGCAGTGCATTGGCGACGGTGCGTTCGCCGGTTTGATCGGAGGGTCGATTGACGACCTGGTTGCCCACGACCATCGTCGTCGAACCGCCGCCATCCAGATTCAGCGCCTGGGCAGCATTGACGCGGGCCTTCGTGAACAGGGCCAGCTTCGTGGACATGAATTCGGCCAGTTCCGCCAGACTCATACCGACACTGTATCCGGGCTGACGTCCGTCGACGGTGACGAGAAACAGAGTTCGTCCCCCGTCGTCGATGCCAACCGCCGTGCGCGGATGGCGATCGGTGGCGAAGGAGGCACTGAGATTCTCGGCTTCGTGTTCGATCGACACCTTGCCATTGCGCACGATGCGGGGTCCGCCGCTGATCGCCTCTCGCAGCCCCTCTTTGACCGGGGGCAATCGCCGGAAGAGCTGGACTGTATCTCCCGGCGTGACGACCTCTTCGGCAAAGTCGGCGCCGCCGGCAACCAACCACTGCCCTGGCACCAGCTTCAGAGGCCACCGGTGTCGGCGAACCTGCATCACCCGGGCGCGGAGTGTGTCCGCCACGCTCCAGTCTGACGACCCGAGCGCCTGCAGGACGAATCCGACATCAGCAGTGACCGTGTCCATCCAGGCCTGGGCGTGGTGATTGAAGTAGGTGAGATCCGAGGCCCCCCTTGGATCACGATTCACATGAGAGATGGGCAACACGCGTCCTGTCGCTGTCACCAGTCCCGCATCGAGATCGAACACATCGATATGCAGGGACCCATCGCCACCGATGGCCAGTGCCGAACGTGGCCGAGGCTCCTCCAGCAATTCTCCCGCCCGGACCTGCATTCCGGATGACCGCACCGGGGCCCCGTGGTAGAAGAAGTCGCCATTGACCGCCGCCAGCGCATTACCGGCCAGAATGCTCGTCTTCTCCAGCCCGAGACCGTCGAAGGGCGCGCGTGCCGAATGCAACCGGATACCAGCCTTCCGAGCCGTGGGCAGATCGATCTCGACCACGTGGAGGGCCCAGGGGCCGTCGATGAGATTCACAGCGTGGTGCCAGACACCGGGAGCCACCGATTCGGTGTCGGCAGGAATACTCGGCCCGTGACAGCCGATCACACCTCCAGCCCCAACCAGCAGACAGGATACCGCCAGCGGCTTGAGTCCGCTGCGCAGACGGTCCGGTAGAGATCCGGTCCGTTCCCGGCGGGTCGCTGGCGATGTGAGTGAGATAGGTGTCAAGAGAAGTTCATATAAGAAGGGCCCGTCGCGTTGATGCAACGGGCCCGAAAATGTATCCAGCAGCGGTGGCCTGGGTCAACCGGGCAGGTGAGTACAGTCGAGTGCCTGGTGGCACGGGTTGCCCCGCGCTACCGCAACAGCAGAAGCCGATGGACGCGCCTCACGTCATCGGTCACCAGCGAGACAAAGTACACACCCGTCCTCAGGTGTCGGCCATCCTCATCCCGGCCATCCCACGTCATGCGATGGCTCCCTGCCGACAGCGCACCGGTCCAGAGCGTCCGCACGCGTTGGCCCACGGTGTTGTGCACGACCAGCCGCGCATCGATCTGCCGTGGTACGTGAATGGTGAGTACCGTTTCGGCATTGAATGGATTCGGATGAGGCGATGCCAGTTCGACATCACCGCTCTCGCCATCGAGGAATGCGATCGCCCGTGCCGCCGCCTGTGCGGGCAGATGCTGCAACAGCGCATCGATATCGGCCCAACTGATCTGACCGTCGCCATTCAGATCGTACTGCTCGAAGGCGATGCTGCTCCGGTCAGGAAAGGCGCTCATCAGGAGATAGACGTCATCGAGCCCGAGAACTCCATCCCCATTCAGATCACCACGGCGCGAGAGCGAGGGCCACGCCGGCGCTGCAATGCGCACCGAATCAGACACACCATCCACATTCCGCACCTGCATCGTGACCGCCATAGGTGCCACGGATGACACCTGTGCATCAGAGGAATCGACGGTCACCTCGCCCCAGCCAAAGCGGAGGATGGCAACGATTCCCTCACCATCCACTCCCCCTTCGCCGGCAACGGACAGGCCAATCTGCACCTGCCCCTCCGCATCGGTCGACTCGATCACGAGTGGCGCCTCAGTGGTCTGCAACAACGACCCGTCGGGAATCATCACACCGGTAAATCGGAGAGGCGCCGGCACGTAGCCCAGGTCCAGAACGACACCTCGAAGACCGTGTGCACCCGTGATACGCAGGGGCACTTCCAGCACCTGGTTCGGCCACAGAGCCTGGGGTGTATCGGGGACGTCCAACCGGGCATCCACCACCGTCCGGGGCCGTCCCTTCGAGGACACGGTGAGGGTGGGCGCCTCGGGAAGGTCCGTCGTCATCGTCAGCAGGCCATCCACAGCCCCCGCATCGGAAGGGGCATAACCAATCGTCACAACGTCACTCTCACCGGGAGCGATGGAAGCGGGACGTCTCAGGATTCGGAATTCGCGGCGATTCGTGCGCATGGACGTGAGCCGCATGTTCGACCTGCCGTGATTCGTCACCTCGATCTCGAGGCGGGCCGTCGTCGCCCATCCCGTCGCCCCGAAATCCAGTGATGGCACCGACAGCTCAATCTGCTGCGTCACACCAAAGCCGCGATAGGCAACCACGCGTCGTGGCCGAGACGGATCATCCGTATACAACTGGAGAAGACCTTCAAGGGTCCCATGCACGAGCGGCTGGAAGTCGATCAGCAGTTCAGCCTGCCCACCGGCCGGCACCACAAGTCTTCGCGGTGTGATCACCAAGCGTTGGGTTCCGGCAAAGATCTGCCCCACACGCAGGTCCATCTCCCCATCATTGAGCAAAATGAGCGGATAACGCCGTCGCGTGCCGACGACGACAGAACCCAGTTCAATCTGCTCATCTACACCCTCAATGCTGAGCAGTGCGCGTCCCCCCTGACCCTGCAGGCGGACATCGACGTGGGGTGAGAGTGGATCGTCCGACAGAACGCGCAGATCGGTTTCGTAGTGTGTGCCGGCCGTCGGCACGAAGGTGAGTCGCAGTGACAGCGTGTCACCCGACTTGAGTCGGGCTGGCAGTTGAACGCCATCGGCCAGAGTGAATGTGGCGGCGTCATCGAGTTCGATGGCTGTCACCACCAACGCAGCATCTCCCTGGTTGCTCAATTCGAGAGACCGACGCGCTGGCGCGCCCACCCAGGCGAGCCCGAAATCGAGACCCTCCTCAACGACCAGGCGCGGTGCCAGACCATGGATACGGGTCGGCATGCGCAGCAGTTGAGCTCCCGCCTCGTCCGACCAGATGATCTCATCGTCGGTGACACCTGGCTGCATCGTCAACCGCGTGACCTGCAGTTGCCGGCTCTCACCGGGCAGCAACTCGATGACATCGCTCGGATCGCTGGGGTCGCCGGATTGCAGCCATTCACCATGTTGCAGACGCACACTCCGGCCACCCTCATTGCGCAGCACGACGGTGCGAATCACCGCCTGTCCGAGACCAGTCGCACCGAAGTCGATCGTCTCAGGCCAGGATAGAAGCTGCGCCCTGGCCGCTGTGATCTCCACGACGCGTGCAGCCGTCCCCGAGCCCTCCAGGGCCAGCAGACGCCCTGCTGTCGACGTCAGACTGAGCAGGCGCGGTGCGAAACCTTCAGCGACCAGATCCACACCATTCTCATGCACACGGTACAGGGCATCGGCCGTGCCGGCATAGATCTGCCCATCGAAGACGGCCAGGGCCGTCGGTCGTGCCGACAGCGTCGCCATACGTTTGCGCTCATCAACACGGCCATCGCCGTCGTGATCACGCAACCACCAGATGTCACCATTCGTTGCAGCGGCAACGAGGGTTCCCGTTTCGACGGCAGCCAGAGCGACCGCCCCGGGCGTCACTTGTGCCCAGACCTGCAGTGCCCCCTCGCCGACGGCGCGACCCGGTGCCCAATCTGCAAATCCGGGGATATTCAGCAGCCCATCGGCGGCCAACCGCAGGATCGTGCCGTCACTCTGGTAGAAATAGAGATGATTGCCCCCATCGACCGCGATGGCCTCAGCGCCATCGAAACGATCATCCAGATCAAAGGTCTGATCGGCGACCCCTTCACCTGTACGGATCAGCGTCAGCGGTTTCGAGCGCTGCAGGCGGGCACTGCTGACCCGTGCCACGACAGGGCCCAGTTCGGGCACGGAGACAACCGCCAGGGCGCCTCCTGGATCGGCGGCCAGCAGGATGTCGTGTGTCCCGTCCGGGTGGACCTGTGACACGCCGGCCGCGTGCCGCACCAGAATCTGATCGGGCGTTTCGCCGGCGATCACCTGGCTGGCGCCGGCCAGGTCCAGTTCACCGATGACACGCATCATCATGGTTGGATCCATCTGCCGCAGTCGTTGGGCCAGCGGTGCAACATCGACCTGGTGACGCAGGCGGATCAGGCGATGGCCGATGCCGTCGCTGACGAGAAGTTCACCGCTTGGCAGCCACGTGAGCGCCGTGGGACGCTGGATCTCATCATGCGTATTGAGCACGTGCAGAACACCACTGGCATCCACATGGACGACACGTCGATTCCCCGCATCGGCCACATAGGCTCCACCCACCCCATCGGCAGCAACGCTGGATGGTGAAGACAGGGCGGCGCTACGCGCCTGTGAACCGTGAGCCCCCAGGCCCGGTTCACCGGTTCCAGCGAAACGTCGCAGCAGTCCATCCCCGGTCAGTCGATACAGGCTGTGGGCTCCCGCATCCACGACCCAGAGTCCTTCAGCATCTACAGCGACATCGACGGGCCGCAACAAGGCGGTCTGTGTGGCCGGGCCGCCATCACCAACAGGTTGTATCGCCCCATTGCCAGCGACAGGCTGGGCACGACCATCGGCAATGCGCGCCACGATCCGGCGTGCGGCATCGACCACCAGGACCTGGCCATCCAGATCCACAGCGACGGCAGCCGGGGCCTGCAACTGATCATCGGATACGACTCGTGTCCAATGACCGGTGGCATCGCGATACAGGACCTGCGCGGGGTCCGTCGCCGTCACGTAGAGTCCGCCGTCCTCGTCGACGGCGACACCGGTCGGGTGATGGAGCGACCATGAGGAATCGATCTCGACCGTCGAGATTCGGCCATCGACCTCGATCCGCCGTATCAGGTCATTTCCACTGTCTGCCAGGTAGAGCGTTCCAGCAGGGGTAATCGCCGTCGCCGCCGGCTGATACAGTGAGGCATTGCGGGCATCGCCCCCATCGCCGGCGGCCCGCACCCTACCATTGCCCGCCAGCAGAAGTCTTGGCGACTCCACATCGTTGTCATCCGGATCCAGACGCAGGACGCGCCGTCCCCCGTAGTCGGCCACCACGAGATCGCCCTGTGCATCGATCGACAAGCCCACAGCGCCTGTTGCCGCATCAAAGCGGGCGACGATACTCAGCCTTGCCTTGGCCGCTGGATTGGGCTGCGCCAGGTCGATCCCATCGACGCGAAGCACCTGGGCGCCCAATTCGTCGAGGATGTAGAGGATCCCCTCCTCTGACACCTGCAGATCGATCGGCTTCAGGCTCGTCGCCAGAGGGGCGCTGGATGATTCGGGAGCGGGGCGAGCCTCGGTACCGTCGCCAGCGATGGTCCAGATGATTCCACCTGGCGCCACGACCCGGACCCGACGATTCCCCGTATCCGCAATCCATATGGCGTCGGCACCCAGAGCGACGGCGCGCGGATCGGCCAGTTGGGCCAGGGCGGACTTGCCCCCATCGCCACTGAAGCCTCGTTCCCCATTTCCGGCGGCCCGGCGGCCGCGCCCATCCGCATCGATCTGCCAGACCACGTGGGTGCCGCGATCGGCGACATGCACGCGGGCCTGGGAGTCAATCGCCAGAGACACGGGAGCAAATGTGCCGGAAACAGAAGCGAAGAGGGGTGATTGAGGTGTGGCAAAGGTCTGGATCGCACCAGCCCGATCGATGTAACGGAGACTGCGATTCCCCAGATCCACAAAGAACAGACGCCCTGACGGGTCCAGTGCGAGGTCTTCGGCGATCCCAAGTTGGGCGGCCAGGGCAGGAAGACCGTCTCGACCCAGGCCGTAGCCCCCATTGCCGACGATGGACTCAACGCGGCCATCGACACCGACCCGGCGAACGCGATTGAAGAGTTCGTCCGCGATGTACAGACTCCCATCTTCGGCCGCCAGCACAGCGCGGGGCAGCACGGAAACGGCCGTCGCCTGCGAACCCTCTCCCAGGCCGCCGCCGGCGATCCATTGTGTCGTCGTCGTGGCGGCCAGAGGCAGTGCCGCAAGGCCAAGAAGAGACAGGCTGAGAAGAGAGCGTAACATGGGCGACCTCAGGAGACGGTAGCTTGCACCAGGCGGGGCAGATCGATTCAGCGACCGGCGTTTTCTTCCTGTCCTTTAGTGTAACGCCTGCCGGCGACCAGACAAGGCGGCGTGGCTCCACGCCCTGCAGGCCGCAAGGCGTTATGCGGTCAGATCAACCATCGCCGGGGAGACGATCATGGGCGCTGCCCACAGCGCCAAAACCCATGCGTTGCCGGATGTCTGTGATCGCCTTGCCGAGTCGTTGCTGACGCGCATCGGCAACACCTGCGAACAGATCGCCCTGACCGGTGGTGGGGGTCGTGCGGCTGGCACTCACCGCGAAGGCCTTAAGGGCGACCCGTCGCGTGTGGAGGAGGCCAAACAACCGGTCCGCCGTCTGGCAGAGAGCCCCGTATTCGTCCGTCGCCGCCGGCAGGACCTCGGTCCTGCGCCGACTGCGGTTGTCCGTGTAGGTCAATCGAAGGGTGATGGCCTTGGTTGCCTGGCCCGCGGTGCGCAGCGCGTGGCAGGCCTTGTCGACCGTCAGATGCAGCGCCTGGTGCAGGCCGACCTCGTCGTTGATGTCTTCCTCCAGAACGGTCTCGCCTTCAAGATTCTCGACAAGGCGAACTCGGGGCGAGCCCTCAAGACCGCGCACCAGACCGTACAGCCGCAAGCCTTCATCGCGCCCGAAACGCCGCACCAGGGCCGCCCGGTCGAGTTGGAGGATCTGATCGACGTTCTCCAGTCCATAGAGTGCGGCGCGCTCGCGACAGGCCGATGCCAGATCCGGCAGATCTTCGGTGGCCATTCGCCGCAGCAGATCATCCTCGTCAGCGGCATCACAGACACTGAGACCACCGGCTCCCCCGTCGCGGGCAACGAGCCGCGCCGCCAGTCGGCTGGCCGCGATGCCGACGGCAACACGCAGACCACATCGGCGCTGGATGTGACGCTGCAGTTGTTCTCCCATCTCAGCCGGTTCCCACAGGCGTGCGGCGGGAGTGCCGGCCAGATCGGCCACAGCGGACAGCGTCCCTCGGGTCAGGCGGATCTCGATGGCAGGCGTCCACCGCCGCAGGGCCGTGGCCAGCACTTCACGGCGGTCCGCTTCGGCCGCCTCGTCACGGCGGATCACTTTCACCTGTCGAGAGAATTTCCGGCGCAGGACGAAGACCGGCATTCCAGGTCGGGCTCCCAGATCGTGCGCGCGGGAGCTGACAGCGAAGATGGCGGACTTGTGGTGGTCACCACGCTGCTGAATGACGGCGAATGCCGTGTCACGCAGTGACGGCTGCAGTGCCCCGATCGCCTGAGCGGCGAAGTTGTCGACGTCGAGGACCGCCCACACGGGCAGGGGCCGCGGCCTGGGTGGATGCAACACAGATGGATGTAGACTCACTGCGCCTCCTCAGCTGATAGCAAACATCCCGAAAGAGAATGCCGTCTCCAGGTCTTCGACGATCGTCTCACCGGCCTCGTCGGTGACCATCAGCGTCGCCATATACGCATGCCATTTGGCGCCGATCTCGGTGGGGTGACTCTTCTCCATGTGTTCCTTTGAGGGGGCCGTGGCAAACAGGAAGAGGCGGCCCTCGTGGTGGTGGATGACCATGGAGACATCGTGCTCGTTGAACGACTCCACCAGTTCGGGCCAGAGTTCGTCGTGGGCCTTCTTGTATTCATCGTAGCAGCCGGGCCTTAGCATGAAGGTGCTGGCCATGGTGTACATGCCGGTGGACATGTCGATCTCCCTGATTGAGTTGTGAGGCGATCAAGAATAGCCGCACGTCGCCTTTCGCTCCATTGCTCTCCCAATCGCCTGCTCTCGCAATCGACAGCCCCCCCGGGCATCAGGCCGCGACACCGACATTCACGTCGGCATATTCGTAGCCATCGGCAAAACTCCGGGCCAGTCGCTGCGACGCCAGTTCGAGATCGACCACATTCGGAGACCAGTCCACCGATCGCACCTTCTCGGCAACCAGCGAGTACGTCCCGTAGTCCTCTTCGACACGGCCCGTGATCGCAAAGGGGCCATCACCCAGAACCACATCGGCGTAGCGCTCGTATACATCGGGCCAGAGGATCACGTCCACCGTCTCGGTCCGGTCCTCGAGGGTGAGGAACATCATCGGTTCGCCGGTCCGCTGAACCCGGTGCATGCGTTCGGTCACCTGTCGTCCGAAAATCTTCACGCGCTGCCCGGTGTGGTCAGAGAGGTCTCGCATGGGCACCGTCCCTCGCGAGGCCGGGTGCAGATCGAGGATCTCCAGAATGTCTCCGGAGAGCATGTAACCGAGCAGGTCGAGTTCGTTGAGACAGCGTTGCGCCAGATTGTAGTTGCCCAGAACGCCATCGGGTACACGACGCGACAGATCAGCCATGACACCGGTGCCCGCGAACAGAGATCCACTGCCGCCGGCGTCAGCACCCTGCGCCGCGGCATAGGCGTCGTCGAGGAGCCACAGGTTCTGAGGCTGGCTCAGGCCGAAGCGATCGAAGGCCCCGGTGAGGATCAGGCGCTCGATCTCTGCCTTCTGGACGTGATGGGCGAGACGTTCGGTGAAATCGACCAGATCGCGGAAAGCTCCATTCTTGCCGCGCTCCACTTCGATCGCTTCGTGCGCCGAGGCTCGGACCGAACGTACGTGCATCAACCCTGGCCGGATGAGGCGATCGCGCCCCGTGTATTTCACCCGCGAGTCGTTGATGTCCATGGGCAGGATCCGACACCCCCAGCGGCGCGCCTCGTTGAGATAGACGTCGCGCCGATAGAATCCATGGCCATTGCTGATGACGGCGGCCAGGAACTGCGCCGGGTAGTGCGCCTTGAGGTAGGTACACTGAAATGACAGCTGCGCGTAGGTCGCAGAATGCGACTTGCAGAAACTGAATCCGGTGAAAGAACTGACGCGCTCCCACACCTCGGCCGCCTGCACTGGCGTCAGACCGCTGTGCTGCTGACACCCCTGGAGAAATGCTTCCTGCGTCTGCTGCCAGACGGCCTCCTGTAGCGCGCCCTCGTGCTGCGAGTTCATCATCTTGCGGATCTTGTCGGCCTGGGCATAACTCAGACCCGCGACCTGATGACAGATCTTGGTGACGTCCTCCTGGAAGGCGCACACATCATGCGTCTCGTGCAGAATCGGCTCGAGTGAAGGATGGACGAAATCCCAGTCTTTCACGCCTGCTTTGCGTTTGCGCTCACGTTCCACGAAGGTGGCCGTGTATTTGGCGCCCGCCGGTCGTACCAGACTCGAGGTGATCGTGATCTCTTCGAAGGTCTCCGCCTGCGCCTTCTTGTTGAGACGCGTCTGGGCGGGACTCTCGATGTAGAAAATTCCCTTCGTCCGTCCCTTACGGATGACATCCTTCACCGCTTCGTCGGCGTAGCATTTCTCCAGATCGTGAACCTGCGGGTCTTCCTCTCCCTGCTCGGCGAGCTGGGCCAGGGCATCGCGCAACACGGAGAGGGAGCCATTGCCCAGAATGTCGAACTTGATCAGTCCGAGTTCGTCGATGCCATTGTGCATGTCGACCTGGGTCACGATGCGGTCCTTCTCGCCACCGGTTCGTTCGCAGGCGACGTGTCGGCGCATGGGTTCATTCGTGATCAGCAACCCGCCGGGGTGCTGCCCGAGGTGGCGGGGCTTGCCACGGATCTTGCCTGCCTGTGCCCAGAGCCGGCTCAGCTCATCATCTTCGATACGCTGCGTGCGGGAGCGATGGCTGTCGAGGATCTGGGTAATCTGATCGTCGCTGTAGCCGTACACCTTGGCCGTCTCACGGAAGGCGGCCCGTTCGCGGAAGTGCACGGTCGTACACGTGACGGCAACGCGCTCCTCCCCCCAACGGTCGGTGACAAATCGGAGCACGTCATCGCGCTCATCCCAGCCGAAGTCGAGATCAGCATCCGGTGGTGAGGCACGATCTTCATTGAGGAACCGCTGGAAGTAAAGATCGTAGCGGATCGGGTCCAGATCGCTGACACCGATGTTGTAGAACGTGAGGCTGTTGGCGGCGCTGCCCCGCAGAATGCTGCAGTCGGTGGGAACCCGGTAATCGGAGGCGAAGCGATCGTTGGCCCAGTCTCGGACCTCTTTCACGATCAGGAAATACGAGGGATACCCGAGTTTGGCGATGGTCTCCAGTTCCATCTGCTGGAGCTGGCGTGCCCGCACGGCTTCGGGGCGACCACCGTAGTTGCGATCGCATCCTGCCCAGGCCAACTCGGCCAGATAGCTCTCCGGGGTATATCCGGATGGCACATCGACGCGGGGCATGATCCATTTGCCCAGATCCAGCGTGATGTCGCCGCACTCCTCAGCGATCCGGACGCTGTTGCTCAGCGCCTGTGGGTGGGCATCAAAGGCGGCCGCCATCTCCTGCTGTGAACGAAAGGTGGCGTCCGGGGGCGCGCACTCCCCCGGACGCAACCGCGAGACAGTCGAGTTGAGACCGATGGCGGTAAGGATCCCGTGCGTCTCGGCGTCTTCGCGGTCGAGAAAATACGTGTCGTTGCTCGCCACCAGCGAGATGCCGAGTGCCCCGGCGACGGCCTCGAGCTGGCGACTGCGACGGCGGGTGGCGGCACTGTGATGGATGAGTTCACCGAAGAGTCGCTCACGATTCGGCGTTGTCGCCAGGGTACCCAGCAGCCCCGGTGATGCGGTCAGCAGGAACAGATTTGGCCATTCGCGGGCGAAGATCTCTTCGAAGCGGAACCGATCGGCCGCCAGGTGCCGCTGGGTGATCACATCACACAATTCAGCGTAGCCGGCCGCATTGCGGGCCAGCAGCACGAGCCGCTCCCGGGCGTGACTGCCGGCAGCATCGGCGCGCGGCGCCAGTTCCGTGGCATCGATACCGGAGGTCATCCGGCCCTGCTGTGTGGTGCCACCGGGTCTGCCACGGGTGCCTGATCTGTCATGGGTGCCTGATCTGTCATGGGTGCCTGATCCGTCACGGGCGAGCGGAGAGGCGTGTGCCCGATCGACCGACCCGCCTTGTGCCATCTGTATCGCCCGGGATTCGGCGGCCATGACTTCACCGAGTCGGGGTTCAGTCAGTTCAACACCCAGGATGGGGCGAATGCCCGCCGCCCGGCAGGCCTCGTAGTGCAGGATGAGACCCGACATGCGATCGGTGTCGGTGAGTCCCACGGCCGGCATCCCCAGGTCCCTCGCTCTCCCCACGATGTCATGGACACCGGGGACGCCGGCGTGGAATGAAAAAGACGAGTGTGTATGTAGGTGGACGTATCCCATATTGACCTGCACATATGTGTAGATATCAACGAAAACCGGGTCAAGGGAAATCCTGCTGGTTGTCCAAAAAACGCCTTCCTCTCGGGAGGAGCCGCCCGAATTCTCCACGCCCACTGGAGCAGACACAAAAAGAGGGACCCGGCAGTTGCCGGATCCCCTGGTGGTATTGTGTCTGGCCTGCTCTCAGGCGGCGACGGTCTCCATCTCGAGACTGCGTGGTGCCAGGCCGGCACTGACGCCGATCTGTCTGGCATCCGGGCTCGTGAACGCCTTCAGTTCGGCGTAGAGGGTCTCCAGAGCCAGTACCTTGTCCTCGCGCAGGCGACGCAGGGCACGGATCCGCCCGGCCGTCTGACGCTTCTCCTGCTCCATCTCGTCCAATTGGCGACGCAGTTGCCCAGCAGCCGTCTCCAGTTGGAAGAGCATCTTCCGGCTGGCACCCAGGCGGGAGCCGGTGATGATGGCCGCCACGACGGTGGCGCCGACGAAGACGATGGCTACGGGGATGATCAGACCCATCATATGCAGATCTCTCCAGGGGAAAAGTGGTGCCGGATCGGCGGCACGTGGGCTGCTACCGATCACGGGGTCCACTCTATCTATCGGCAGCAAACCCGATTTCCCTTGGTGACCACCATCACTGTACCTCGTGATGGTCCCCTACAGACAGAAAATGGCCCACCGGACGCTCTGGTCCGGTGGGCCATTTTTTAAGGAACCTGTCCGACAGCTGACGGGCTTCAGCCCAGGTCGAGAGCCAGCACCGAAATGGGGCCATTGCCGACGTCGATGGTCTCCAGAGCCGTCAGGTGACCGGTCTCGTCGTCGATCCGATAGGTGGCCAGCTTGCCCGTCGACTGACCTGCGGCGATCAGATACGCGCCATCGGGGTCGAGGGCGAAAGACCGAGGACCGGCCTCGGTCGGCGTATGGCTGATCAACTCAAGAGCCCCCGTGGAACCATCGACGGAGAAAGCGGCGATCGAGTCGTGGCCGCGATTGGAGGCGTAGACATATTCACCCGTGGGCGTAATACGGATCTCGGCGCTGGCATTCTCACCCTCAAAGCCGGCGGGCAGGGTCGAGATCGTCTGAAATGGCGCCAGCGTTCCCTGTTCGGTGTCGAAATTGCAGGCAGTGACACTCGAGCCATTCTCGTTGACGAAGTAGACGATATCCATGGCCGGATGGAATGTGAAGTGACGCGGTCCCTGCAATTCCGGGAAAGCCAGCCGGGGCTCTACCGGATTTGAGGACAGTCGGCCGGTCTTTCCGTCAAAGCGGAACTGGGCCACCACATTTGGTGCCAGCGTATGGGGCACGAAGACGAAGCTGTTCGTGCCGTCGATCTGGATCGAGTGGGCGTGATCGGCGGTCTTCACCGTCTGGATCGCCGGCGTTCCCACCGATCCGTCTCGTCGGATCGGATGGACGGCGACCATGCCATTGCGATAGTAGGAGCTGAACAGGAAACGCCCGGTATTGTCAGTGGAGACGTAACAGGGATCCGATTCCAGGGGCGCCGTACCCAGCGGCGCCAGTCGACCACTGCCCTTGTCCAGGCGAAAAGCGGCGACCTGCCGCCCGCCACGCAGACCGATGTAGAGGAAGCGCTGTTGTGGATCGACGCACATGGCACCCGGTCCGTTGCCGACCGCCACGATTGCGTGCGAATCGAGGGCGCCCGTCTCCGGATCCATGGAGTAGACGTTGAGGCGATCCTCGTTACTGAGGGACACGTAGACGAAGTAGGGCATCTGCTCTCCTGAGATGTTACTGAAGATCAGCCATCAAGCATACGGCCTGACGGGTTGGGTTCAACCGCACGGGTAGCAGCGCGGGCTGGACGCGGCAAGCGAAGCGTGGTGGTGCGAACGCGTGATTCACAAGACTTGACCCGACGAACAGTTCCTGCTCGATCGGCCCTTGTGGCTCTGTCGATCACCCGGGCAGCGGTGGCTGCTGCCCACTTTACCGTCGGCGGCCTTTGCGACGTCCCCCGCGGGGTGCACCGCCACTCTTGCCCGGTTCCCGGGCCGTCTCGACTTCCATGCTGTGACCGAGCAGTTCCTGACCGTGCAGGCCGCCGATCGCCTCTTTGGCCGCACCGCGACTCGGCATGTCGACGATGCACCGCGCACCGGACCTGTGCATGGTGACGGACGTAACCGATCCGAACAATTCGAACAATTGGCGCAGGTGTTCCTCGGTGGCTTCACCGGCGAGATTGCTAACCGATACCTTCAATGCGGCTCCTGGTTGGCTGACTTTTCCTAAAAACTGACTCTTCTAAAAAAAAGAGGGTGGCGGGATTTGCCCGCCACCCTCCTCAAAGCGGTGCCGAATGGCTTAAACGGGCGTGACCTTCTCGGCGGCGGGGCCCTTCTGGCCCTGCACGAGGTCAAACTCAACCTGCTGGCCCTCGGCGAGAGAGCGGAAGCCCTCGGCCTGAATGGCTGTGTGATGGACGAAAACGTCGCCGCTGTCGGTCTGAATGAAACCGAAGCCCTTGGCGTCGTTAAACCACTTGACCGTTCCGGTCTGGCGATCTGCCATGATACTTACCTTTCCTCAACTGTGAGAAGAGGGTGGATGATACGGGTGCAGAACGCTTGCGTCAGACTGGATCGGTGGAACCTTGCGTCTTACTGGATCGGTAGAACACAGTGATCTCAAGCAACTGCAACCACGATGTCCCGGCTATTCCGGGTCAGCGAGGTAGAACATAGTAGTCGTGTGCTGCCAACGCCAAGGATATTTTGCCATATTCGGACAGCGTTGTCCTTTGAAAAAAGGGCACATTCTGGCTCGTTCATATATTGGTTGCACGTCATAAACGAGGCATGCAGGAGATTCGATGGCCGGCGCAGCAGGAAACCGCGGATTCGTCCGTACCCAGATCTCAACCACAGAGAGGGCAATCTCTCTGAGCCTGATCATCGGTCTCGGTGCCCTCGGGGTGATCATCTACCAGAGTGGACAGCGCTTCGACGCGTCCCTGTTCGGCCTGGACCCGGCCGCCCTGGCCGCTCCGGCCACTGGCCAGAACTCAGGTCCGAACTCAGGTCCGAACTCAGGTCCGAACTCAGGTCCGGCCCCGGCCAATACCATCGTCATGGCCCCGAGGACGGGCGCCGCCGTGTCAGTCACTGGCCCCCTCGCCTGGCTCGAGCAGATCCGGCCTGATGGCTGGGATCGTCCCGGCGATATCGAGTCCTTCGATGCGGCTGATCTCTACGTGAAGATCAATGGTCGGGCTGAGCAGTATCTGGCATATGATGTCGTCGGACTCGACTGCGCCTCCTTCACCGATCCTGAGGGGCGCTTCATCGATGTCTTCCTCTATGAGATGGGTACGCCCGGAAGGGCCTTCGGTATCTACGCCGTCGAACTCGACCCCGAAGCCCCGCCTGTCAATCTGGGCCGTGGAGGGTATCGATCGGGCGCGAGTCTCTTCTTCTGGCAGGGCGGTTTCTATGTTCAGATCCTCGCCTCAGAGACGACCGGGGCCCTGACCAGAACTGCCGACGCCATCGCGGCCGCACTGACGGATCGCCTGCCTGACAATGGCAAACCGGTGGAAGGCATGGATGCGCTGCCCGATCGGCACCGAATCCCGGGCAGCTTGCAGTACATGGTACGAAATGGCCTCTCGCTACCTTTCCTGACCGAGACCTGGACCGCTGACTATCTCATCGAGGGGCAGCGGGTGACCCTCTTTCTGTCATTGCAGCCCACAACAGCCGACGTGGAAGCGGTTGTCGAAGGATACCGTGGCTATCTCAATGACTTTGGCGCCACGATCACCGAATCCGCCACAGACAACGGCACGGCGCTGTTCGGGGACATGGACGGCTACTATGATGTCGTTCGCTCGAGTGGCACGCGGGTGGCCGGTGCCGTATTGCTGGAAGATCCTCAACTGGCCAGGCAGATCGCCGCTGATTGGCTGCCTGGCATCGTAGCAGACACCGACCTGACGAGTGACAGACGATGAGCGATGAGCTGAGCCGACGCGAATTCGTACGACGCCTCGGTGCCACGGGCCTGGCCGTCGCCGGCGCCGGTGCGGCCGCCTGGAAATTGTTCGATTCGCGTCAGGGGGACCGCTATTTCCGGGATGTCCTCGATGCCGACGCGGTCACCCTGCCCTCCTTTGCGGTCGACAGGCCGGCGAGTGCCGTCACGATGGCGATCGCCCGCGGGAGCGACCCGGACGGTCTCGTGCGGGCCGCGCTGGGAGCCATGGGTGGGATCGAACAGTTCGTGCAGCGAGGCGACGTGGTCCTGCTCAAGCCGAATGTCGCCTTCGATCGACCCGCCGCACTGGGCGCCACGACCCATCCTGACATCTTCAAGGCCGTCGCCCGTGCCTGCCGCGATGCCGGAGCGGAGCGGATCCTGGTCGCCGACAACCCGATCAACCAACCGGAGGGGTGTTTCTTCAAGAGCGGGATCACTGCTGCTGCCGAAGAGATGGGTGCCGAACTGATCCTGCCGCGCAAGAGTGCCTTCCACCCCCTCAAGATCGACGGCGACGTGCTGACCACCTGGCCCATGTTCACCGAGCCCTTCGAGGTCGCCAACAAGGTCATCGGCATCGCGCCACTGAAGGACCACAATCTGTGCTCCGCATCGATGACGATGAAGAACTGGTATGGACTGCTCGGAGGGCGTCGAAATCAGTTCCACCAACGCATCCACGGAATCGTCTCCGACTTTCCCCACATGATCAAACCCACCCTCGTCCTGCTCGACGCGACCCGCATGTTGATGCGCAATGGGCCGACCGGCGGCTCCCTCGGTGACGTGGCGCGGGGCGACACGCTGATCGCCGGCACCGACATGGTCGCCGTCGACACCTTCGGTTACGGCTTGCTGGGCCGCGATCCAGCAGAATTGGAATATCTGCATCTGGCCGAGGCACGTGGCTTGGGCAGCACGCAGTGGAAACAGCAGGTCTGGCGGGAGGTCAACGGCTGATGGGGCTGAAGTTGCCGAGCCTGCGGATCACTCAGGCCCGGGTGGTGGCGCAGGTCTTCTTCATGGGATTGTTCCTGTTCTTCGCCTTCGTCACCCAGTTCGGCTACCTGAAGGGGTATCCGGTCTCGCTCTTCCTCGAGGTCGACCCCCTGGTCGCCATCGCCACGGCCCTGACGACGCACAGTGTGTACGATGGCCTGCTGTGGTCTCTGGTGTTGCTGCTGCCCACGCTGCTGCTGGGCCGGTTCTTCTGCAACTGGATCTGCCCGTATGGTATCATGCACCAGTTCACGGGCTGGCTCTTCAATCGACGCAATGCCAAGGAACGGATCGAGAGCAACCGGTATTCGCGGCTCTACTCGCTGAAGTACTACATCCTCTTCTGGATGCTGGCGATGGCGGCCTTCGGATCTCTGCAAGTGGGCCTCCTCGACCCGATCTGCCTGCTCTTCCGATCCTTCACCGTCGCCGTGTTACCCGCCCTCGACATGCCATCCGAATGGGTCTACGTACGGCCGCACATGCACCGACTGGCCTGGGTCGTGGGACTGCTGCTCGTATTCCTCGTGTCGATGAATCTGGCCATCCCCCGCTTCTTCTGCCGGGCCCTGTGTCCCTTGGGGGCAACCCTCGGCCTGCTGTCCCGATTCAGTCTGTGGCGAATCGAACGCAACCCCGATACGTGCGTCGATTGCGATCTGTGTCTGCAGCGCTGCGAGGGGGCATCCGACCCGCACACGAATCTGCGCAAGTCAGAGTGTTTCGTCTGCTTCAACTGCATCGACGACTGTCCTCACGACGCGCTGAGCTTCAAGTTCCTCGCCCCCCTGCGACACGAGATCACCTGGCCGGATGTGAGCCGTCGACGGGCGATCTTCGCCGGGCTGCTCGGCGTCCTCATGTATCCCTTCGCACGACGTTCCGGCGATGTGGGCAAGAACTTCGCCAAAGAGGTCATCCGCCCACCCGGATCGGTGGCGGAACCGGAATTCCTCGAACGCTGCATCAAGTGCGATCAGTGTATCCGCGTCTGTCCCACCAATGTGCTGCAACCGGCCATGATGGAGTCAGGCATCGAGGGGATATGGACGCCGGTGATGAACATGCGCATGGGGTACTGCGAACTGAATTGCACCCTGTGCGGCCAGGTCTGTCCCACGGGTGCGATTCAGAAGATCTCCATCGAGCAGAAGCTGGGCCTGCGCGAGTTTGCCGATCTGGGTGCAGTGAAGACGGGCACCGCCTTCTACGATCGCGGTCGCTGTCTTCCGTGGGCGATGGACACGCCCTGCGTCGTGTGTGAGGAGGTCTGCCCCACCTCGCCCAAGGCGATCTACTCGCGCGAAGTGGAAGTCACCACACGTTATGCCGAGACGATCCGGCTTCGGCAACCCTATGTGGATCCCGTCGTCTGTATCGGCTGCGGGATCTGCGAATACGAGTGCCCCGTGCGTGACCAGCGCGCCATCCGCGTCACCGCCGTTGGCGAGACCCGGTCCACGGATCGTACCCTTCTGCTGAGTCTGGTCGAAGCAGACAGCGCCACCAGTGCTGCCCTCGTCGGCGCAGCACCGATGCAGATCGAATCTACCGAATCCTGAATCCGTCCCTGACCCAACACGCCAGGAGTGAAGCGATGAATGACGACCAGCCACAAAGCCAGACCGCCACGACCCCGGTCAGCCGGCGCGAATTCCTCGCCACCGCAAGTGCTGTGGGCGCCGGCATGGCGCTTGCTCCGACGGGTCTGGAAGCGGCCACCGCGCCCATCCCGACGGCCTCACTGGGCAAGACCGGCGTTGATGTTTCGGTCCTGAGCGCCGGCACCGCCTTCAACCTGACGCCCATGGCGCTGCGTGCGATCTCCAACGAAGGCATCTCCTATTGGGACACGGCGCAGAGTTACTCCGGTGGCAACAGCGAAAAGGAGATCGGTCGCTACTTCACCAAACATGGCAACCGGAAAAACGTCTTCCTGGTGACCAAGTGCACCAATCACTCCCCCGCGTCCTTCACCAGCACCCTGGATGGATCGCTCGAGAGCCTGCAGACCGATTACGTCGACTCCTATTTCCTGCACAATCTGGGAGATCCGACCCGACTCAATGATGAGATGAAAACCTGTGCCGAGGCACTGAAGGCGTCCGGCAAGATCCGTCACTTCGGTTTCTCGTCGCACCACGACCGCATGATCGACGTGTTGGAAGCGGCACCCAAGGCCGGTTTTGTCGACCACATCATGTTCGTCTACAGTTTCCGCAACATGCAGGAACCGCGTCTGCAGAAGGCCATCGACGCCTGCGCCGAAGCGGGCATCGGCCTGGTTGCCATGAAGACACAGGGTGGCCGGCGCCCCACGACCGAGCCACCGACGTGGGAGGGCTACAACCGGCACCAGGCGGCTCTCAAAGCCATCTGGCAGGACGAGCGCATCAGCGCCATCTGTTCTGAAATGGTCAACGTGCAGCAGGTCAAGGAGAATGGGGCCGCCGCGCGTCTGGGGCCACGCATGGGTTATCTCGAGCGTCAGGATCTGCAGGAGTACGCAGCCCAGACCGATCACCTGCACTGCCGTGGTTGCGCCCACGTCTGCGAATCTCGAGTTGGCGCCGGCACCGCCGTTGCCGATCTATTGCGTCTGCGGATGTATCACGACGACTACGGCAAGCGACGTTATGCACGCGATCTGTTTGCCCGGATGCCGGCAGCAGAACGCCAGGTGGATGGTGTCGATTTCCGCGATGCAGAGTCGGCCTGCCCCTTCGGCCTGCAAGTGGGCAACATGGTGAGGGACGCCGTCAGCAAACTCGCCTGACACCAACCCTCACCCAGGCACGGCGGTAGCGATCCGACAGGAAACATCGAGGGTCGCCGATGCACTACGCATCGGGGACCCTCTTCCATGTACAGCAGACCGCACCAGCGCGCGCTCAGCGTGGTTGCACGACGATCGCCTTGGGTTCAGACGGACAACGCCACTGGCACACGCCGCAGCCGATACATCCCTCAACGATGACCTGAACAGCACCCTCAGCGTCCAGGCGCAAGGCCCGGTCACCCTCGGGGCAGGTATCGACGCACTCCGTGCAGGCCTCGTCTGCCGTGCGCAGGCAGGGTCCATGATCGACGATGGCCAACCCCATGCGAATCTGCGCCCGGGCTGTAGCCTGGAGCGCACCGGAAGGACAGGCAGCCATACACTGGAGCCCATCACACACAAGGCACGGCTGTGCGTCGGGCAGGATGACTGGTGTGCCGTCCAGTTCCTCCGATTCTGCCTTGATGTGGACGATCGCGTGGGCGGGACAGGCGTCGACGCAGTTGCCGCAGCGATAGCAGATATTGAGAAAGTCAGCCTCCGGAATGGCACCGGGGGGACGCAGTCTGGTGCGCGGTCGGCCGACGATACCGTCCACGCGATCACCTACGTAGTCGGCAGCCGGCCCGAGGGTGCGGTCCACGAGTTGCCGAAAGAAACGCCGCCGATCATTGCCGTCGGCGTTTCTCACTCGGTTTCGTCCTCACGACCCAACTTGTCGACCTGTTTGGCGAGCCCATCGACACGCCGACGCAGAATCCGCAGGACACGCGCCGTCGACTCGGGGATCTCGACACAACGTTCACACAAGGTGCGTGTCGCCAGTGAGTTATGGCCGGGGTACGGGTATTTCTCGCCGCAGGTGCGACATACGCGTCGTTGCTGTTCGGCGTCGGGCATGCCTAGTCGTCCGTGGGTTCGGTGATTGACGGCATCTGAAGACGTTCTCGCAGGACTTCGTCGCCAACGAGCAGTCGCTCAAAGGCTTGCTCGCTGAACAACTCGATGCGGCCGTCGGCGAACACGACGATGCGCGCCTCTTCTTCGGAAGGAAATCGAGTCAGCATCTGCCGGGGGGCGTCCTCGTGCAGCACGATGAGGCGCTGATCAGTCGTCAACGATGGCATCCTGCGGTATGTCCAGCCGGCAGCAGCGGTCAGATCAATTGGCAGTTCCCCGGGCAGCGCACCATCACGGCCACCCATTTCACGCAGCGTGGCCAGCACACCCTCGCCCTGCTGCCGGGCAGCCGCCAGATCCGCCCGTCGTGCATGTCGCCGCTGCAGCAACTGCAGCCAGCGTCCCGTGGCAAAGACGATCGCGCCAGCCAGCACCCACCAGATCGGCGGCAGCGTCCCGCTCAACTCATGCATTCCTTGATCAGGCGTCGAACTTCCGTCTTCACCATAGACGACAGATTGCTGACGACCTTGCGCGTCGATTCCCGCTTCAGACCGAACATCTTCAGCACCTCCCGATCGTAGTTGGCCGGTTCCTCTTCGGTCAGACCGAGGCCCATCTCCTTGGCCATGTTGTCGGCGATGTGCACCAGTCCGGTCAGGGGCGCGGGCCGCTCCCCCAGCGCGTGATGGAGTCCGACGGCGCGAGAGATGTTGCTGGGCATGTCCGACTTCTTCAACAGCAACTCGCCGATCCACTCGTGGGTAATGGCACCCCCAAGCTCTTCTTCGGCCTGGGAGAAATCGGTCGACTCATCCATCGTGCGCACGATGCGATCGTAGTAATCGTGGAAGAAGAAGCCCTGCACGACCTTGCCGCAGTCGTGCAGCAAGGCGGCCAGCCAATAGTCATTGAACTCGATCTCTTCGGGCGGTGTCACACCCTCTTCTTCCAGGAGGCGGTCAGCGATCATCGCCGTGGCCACCGAATGCTGCCAGAAGCGTTCGATACTGAAGTCAGAGTCCTCAGGACGCACGAAAGTGTTGATCAGGGCGATCTGCTGAGCGACGGCCCCGACCTTCCTGACGCCGAGACGCACGACGGCCTCCTGCAGGGACCAGCGTTGCCCCGCGCGGGATGTGCCCATGAAGTAGGGTGAGTTGGCTACCTGCATGACCTTCAGGACAATCGCCGAATCGCGCATGAGCAACTCCTCGAGTTGCGCGATCGTCGCCTTGGGATCGGTGATCACCCGCATGATGTGGAGCACGACGGCGGGCAGGGTCGGCAGCGTGTCGAGCCGCTCGAGGCGGTCCTTGACCTTCTTCTCCAGATCGTTGTCATCGATAACGAGGGCGTTGACATCGATAGCCGCCATGGCTTCGCCTATCGATCGCTGCAGAGATTCATCGCCACTGGCAAAGGCCAGTTCCCAACGGCACAGGTGCACACCATCCATCCCGGCCAGGGACTCTTCCATGCTATTGCAGATGTGACCGGGAAACAGCAGGAAGAGGGGGATCGTGCCCGCCAGGCTCAGTGCCGGCACCGTCGTGCGCGCACTGATCGCTTTCTCCTGAATCACGTAGACACAGCGGATTCGACGACCATGCCGCCGGATCACCGTCGCTGCCTGAATGAAGTCTCCCGCCGTTTCGACCGTCAGGCCATAGCGGTAGCTCATCAGGAGCGTGACGAATTTCGCCAACGTCGTCTCCGTCTTGCCGTCCTGCTGGATCAGGAGAGCAAAATTCTCCGGAGCTGCGTCGGCCGCGTCGTTGGTGGTTTCGGTGGTGGTTGTCATCCCTGGCTTCTTGAGCAAGGCCTGTCCTTCTCGAGACAGACGGACAAGAAGGTCCGCAATCGCGGGCGTTGACGAAAGACCTGATCCTGATTCCTATACTACTCAACTCGATGCCGCTGAGCAGCCTGTGCAGAATTTGGGGCGTTCAGCGGCTACCATCACGCGTGATTGGAGGGTTTCTTGACGCAGTTGCTCTGGGTCGGCCTCGGAGGATTCACCGGCGCCATCGGCCGTTACATCGTCAGTTCAGGGATGCAGCGTCTGATCCCGGTCAGCCAGCTGCCCTACGGCACGCTGCTCGTCAATGTCGTCGGCTGCGCCCTGATCGGCGCGCTCGGGGGCTGGGCAGAGGCCCGACAGCTGCAGATCAGCGTCGGCCTGAGACTCTTCCTCTTCGTTGGCGTCCTGGGTGGTTTCACCACGTTCTCAGCCTTCGCCTTCGAGACCCTGTCCCTGGCACGCGGTGGCGCCACGCTGCCGGCTCTGACCCACGTGGGGCTGCATCTGGTGCTCTGCCTGGCCGCCGTCGCCCTCGGTGATGCCGGTGTCCGCACATGGCTGCGATGATACCGGGGAGCCGACCAGGACGCCGTGGCCAGGTAAGCTGGCGACTGTCGCTTCTACAACTGGCGATCGGGCTTGTGGCGCTGACCGCAGATCCGGGGTTGTCCCAAGCCCCCCCGGATCTGACCGCTACGTCCGATCAGGTCCGCATCGCCTTTGGGTCATGCAGCCGGCACAATGCCGACCAGCCCATGTGGGATGCCATCATCGCCGCCGACCCGGACCTGTGGATCTGGACGGGTGATATCATCTACGCTGACACGCACGACATGGACCTGATGCGGGCCATCTATGCCCTGCAGCGATCGCGACCCGACTATGGCCGCCTTCTGGCGACCTGCCCTGTGATCGGCACATGGGACGATCATGACTATGGCGTCAACAACGGCGGCAAAGAGTATGCACGACGAGATCGCAGCCAGCAGTTGCTGCTCGATTTTCTCGACATTGAGGCCACCGATCCACGACGCGACCAGGCCGGCGTCTACGCCAGCCATGTCTACGGCCCTGCCGGTCGTCGAATCAAGGTCATCCTGCTGGACACTCGTTATCACCGTGACGAACCCGGCGAGGATGCCAGTGTACTCGGTGCACAGCAGGAGACCTGGCTCGCAGGCGAACTGGCGGGCAGCGATGCGCAGATCCACCTCATCATCTCCAGCATTCAGGTCATCCCTGAGGATCACGACTACGAGAAGTGGGCGAACTTCCCGCAGGCGCGGCGCCGGCTGTTCGATCTGATCAAGCGCAGTGGTGCGCCGGGTGTCGTGTTCCTGTCTGGTGACCGGCACATCGCCGAGATCTCCCGTCTCGACGCCGATGTGATCGGATATCCCCTTTACGACGTCACATCCAGTGGCATGACCCACTCGTGGAGCCGTTTTCCGGGTGAGCCAAATCGCCACCGCCTCGGCGTCGTCTTTCCCGAACTCAACTATGGCCTGCTCCAGGTCGATTGGGCAGCCGACCCACCCATGGTGGACTTGCAGATCCGCGACCGTCACAATGCCATCCGCCTGCGGCAACGTGTGACCCTCTCTCTGCTGGCAGCACCCTGATGCCGCGTTTCCCAATTCCGCGTGAGGCGCTGGCTGACTACGAACCCCGTCTGGTTACCGGTGACGGGGACACCAGTGCCGCCGTGGCGGCGATCTTCCATGATGTACCTGACGATCCACGCCTGCTCTTCATTGAACGGGCCCGTCGTGATGGCGACCCCTGGTCGGGGGATCTGGCATTTCCCGGCGGACGCGCCGAGCCCGGTGACGCTGACGTACATGATACAGCCGAGCGTGAGACGCTGGAGGAGATCGGCTGGTCCCTGGCAGGCGCCAGCCGATTGGGCCGTCTCGATGACATGGCAGCCAATGTGCTGCCCATGACGGTCTCCGCCTGTGTCTATGCCATCGACGCTCTGCAACCGCCGCATTTGTCGTCGGAAGTTGTAGACCTGTTCTGGGTACCCGTGGCGGACCTGTGTGCGCCGGAACGTCGTACTACGCACATTCGTCGGCGCCATGACGAGGAACAGCAATTCCATGCACTGAACCTGCTCGGAACCGGGCGCCCCTTGTTATGGGGCGTGACCTATCGCTTCGTCAGCGATCTGATGCGGTTCTTCGGACACGAACTGCCCAACTAGGAGCCGTCCCTTATGTCTACTTCTGTCCTGTCCCTCGGCACGCGCCGCGAACTGTTCGTCGACAGCCTGCTCATCGATCGGCTCGACGGGGCTCGCCAGCGCCTGCACACACCGGAGTTGCGTGGCTATGTGCTCGAGGTTCAGCCGCCGCACGAGAATGCCTGTACGGCATGTTATAACCTGGTCGACGACCACGACGGCGGGCTCTTCCTCTACTACCGTGGCTATTACCCCATCGGCGCCGACTACGCCGACCACCACGAAGAGCAGACGTGCAATGTCGCCCGCAGCTACGATGGCGTGCACTTCCATCGTCCGAATCTGGGGCTGTTCGAAGGGACCACCGATGACACACCCGGTGTCGCGCCCAACACGATCTGGCAGGGCTACGAGGCGCACAACTTCTGCGTATTCATCGACGGGAATCCGGCAACCGATCCGGCCCGGCGCTTCAAGGCCGTCGGCGGTGGCGGGAAGAACCGATTGTTCGGCTTCCATTCCGAAGACGGCATACACTGGGAGCGGGTGCAGGAGGAGCCACTGCAGATCGAGGGTGCCTTCGACTCGGTCAATGTGCCCCTGTGGGACGCAGCCGCCGGCTGTTATCGCCTGTTCAGTCGATACTTCGAGGTCGTGGATGGCCAGCGGGTGCGCGCCATCCAGAGCTGCACCTCTGAAGATTTCATCCACTGGACCGCCCCGGTTCCGCATCAATACGACGAGGGTGTGCCGCTGGAGCAATTCTACACCAATGCCACGGTCACCTGCCCCGGCGCCGAACACCT
>JABHDC010000255.1 GCA_018673255.1 Gemmatimonadota bacterium | reverse complement strand
GGATCGTCACAGTCGATGAAATCATCGCATTCACCGAACTCATCTTCGAAGTCGGGATCGTCACAGTCGATGAAATCATCGCATTCACCGAACTCATCATCGAAGTCGGGATCGTCACAGTCGATGAAATCATCGCATTCACCGAACTCATCTTCGAAGTCGGGATCGTCACAGTCGATGAAATCATCGCATTCACCGAACTCATCTTCGAAGTCGGGATCGTCACAGTCGATGTAGTCATCGCACTCGCCGAACTCATCTACGAAATCCGGATCGTCGCAGTCGATCAGATCGTCGGACTGAGCGAAGACAGATGACGTGAGCGTCAGAATCAGGATGGCGAAGAGAGTACGTCTCATACGAATCAGGACCTTTACAGGAGCGGAGTCTGGGAGCGGTCACGAAACACTAAGGACCGTCGCGGAGACGGGAAAATGCGAGTGAGGGAGAAGATCCCCGAGATCGGTGCCCGAATCAGGTTGCTATGGGAGCCAAGCCGTCAGCCTGATGGGTGAAGCCGCTGAGCACGACCTCCCAGCCGGAGGTGTATCCCTCACGCAGTTCCAGTCCCTGGCTCTGCCCGAACTCTTCCCATCCTCGGTGTTCGAGTCGGATGGTCGTGCCTTCGGCCACCGAATGGAATCTCACTTCCAGTGTCGAGGCCGCGTCTGGATTCGGGTTCGGGTGCCAGGAGACAACGAAACGCTCCGGTGGGTCCCAGGCGAGCACATCCGCCCAGGCGTGTTCGGTACCGTCGGCCAGGGCCTCAATGATGCGACCGCCGACGGCGGGCTCGAAGCGCACCGTCGACGAGGTGGAACCGCTGATCGAGTGTGTCGCCAGAGGCCACCATTCACCGATTCGGGCAGTGAAGAGCTCGAAGGCTTTCCCCAGTTCGAGAGGCACGGTCCTCTCTTTGACGATCGGATCGAGGGGGGCAGGGGCGATTCTCATAGATTGGCGTCCTTTCTTGCAGCTTGTTCGAAGTGGTCGAGGACATCCGTCCACATGGAGTCGATCCAACTGCGCAACTGCGCCAGCCCCGCTGGATTGGCCGCATAGATCCGTCGCGCCCCGTCCGGCGTCGAGCTCACCAGACCGGCCGTGGTCAGGATCTTCAGATGCTGGGATACAGCGGGCTGGCTGATCGGCAGCTGATCGGTGAGCTCACGCACGGATGCGGGTGTCTTGTGCAGGAGTTCGAAGATCGAACGACGGCTTGGGTCGGCGAGAGCCGCGAGGGGTTGAGCGATGTCCATGAAGGAAACATAAGTAAGCACTTAACATAAGGCAATACTTATGAAGCGATCCTTGCATCGGGAACGTGAGTGGCACAATACTGCGATAGGGGAGACACGGTATGGGAGTGATGACAAATCGCGAGCGCATGCGCGCCGCCATCGGCCGGCGGCCCATCGACCGGCTACCGATCAACGACTCATTCTGGGATGAGACCCTCACTGCCTGGCAGGATGCAGGTCACATGCCGAGGGGTGTCTCGGCACGGGATTTCTTCGATTTCGAGTGGCAGCTGGTGCACTTCGATGCGGGTTTCGGCTTTGAAGCTGGAGATATCGAGACCCATGCGACCCACGTCGTGCGCCGCGATGCGTATGGTGCGATCGGTCGCTTCCAGAAAGGGCGATCTGCACCGGCAGAGATGCTCGAATATCCGGTGAAGACACGCGCCGATTGGGACCAGCTGAAGGACCGCCTGCATTGGACGCCGGAACGTTTCGGCCTGCACGGCTTCTACGCCTTTACGCCCTACTGGCGTCCGCCGGAGACCGACTGGCAGACCAAGGCCTCGGCTTACGCTGGTCTGCGCGACAGCCAGGACTACATCGCCCTCTACGTGTACGACGCCTTTGAAGCGACCTGGCGCCGTATGGGACACGAGCGGGCCCTCGTCGCTCTGCTAGAGGATCCAGCGTGGATGCGGGAGATGTTTGAGGCGCAGATCGATCTGCTCATCGAAGGATACCAGGGCATGATCGATCTGGGGATCGTCGTCGATGGTTTCTTCATGGCTTCGGACCTGGCTCTCAAGACCGGTCCCATGTTCTCACCGCGACTGCATTGCGAGCTCTGCTGTCCAGCCTTGAGCCGCCTGGTGAGATTCCTGCACGCCAATGACGTGCAAATCATCTTTCACTGCGATGGAGACTTTCGGCCATTGATCGGGAATCTCATCGAGGCCGGTGTCGATTGTATTCAGCCTCTGGAAGTGCATGCGGGGATGGATGTGCGCGAACTGAAACGGGACTACGGAGAACACCTCGCTTTCATGGGCAATATCGGTCACGATGAGATGCTGCTTCCCGATGCCGAAATGCAGGCGCTGATCACTGACAAGGTGACTTCTGCGGCGCGGGGAGGTGGTTACCTGTACCACTCGGATCATTCGGTGGCCCCGGACATTCCCTTCGCCCAGTATGTGAAAGTCCTCGACATGGTGCGATCTGTGGTGGTGTGATGGCGACAACGCGTGCAGGTTATATGCACGGCTGCACGCCCACCTCTGCTTGATCCGTAGCCGTCGCAGGTAGTGCCCGGTCAGAATAGCCCACGACAACGCCCAATGGAGTCATGCCATGGATGCCTCGGTTCAAGAGACCGTCACTGAAGTCATCAACCACGTGTCGACCTGGGGTCTTCAGGTCATCGGCGCGATCGCCGTACTCGTCATCGGCCGCTGGATCTCCAGCGCCCTCCGACGCGGTACCGTAAGGGCACTCGAGAAGTCGAAGACCGACGAGTCGCTCATTCCCTTCATTTCAGGGCTCACCTACTATCTGTCCCTGGCCGTCGTCATCATCGCTGTGCTGAATCTGTTCGGCATCGAGACGACATCGCTCGTGGCGGTTCTGGGTGCGGCGGGCCTGGCGATTGGTTTCGCACTCCAGGGAACGTTGTCGAATTTCGCAGCGGGCGTCATGCTGCTCGTATTCCGTCCCTTCAAGAATGGGGATGTCGTCGAAGCGGCAGGTGTCAAAGGCTCAGTCGCTGAGATCGGGATCTTCTCGACGACCCTCAACACGCCGGACAATGTGCGGATCACGGTGCCCAACTCCGGCGTCTATGGGCAGACGATCAGCAACTATACAGCCTATGACACGCGCCGGAACGACCTGGTACTGGGAATCAGCTACGCTGACGATATCGAGACTGCCTTCGGCGTGATCCGGCAGGTTCTGGATGCGGACGATCGCGTGCTGGCCGATCCCGTGCCAGATATCTGGGTCGGCAATCTCGGTGACTCTTCCGTCGATATCCTGATCAGACCATGGTGCAAGACTGAAGATTACTGGGCACTCCGTTTCGAACTGACGCGGAAGCTCAAGGAGCAGATCGAGGCAGCAGGTTGTTCGATCCCCTTCCCGCAGCGCGACGTGCACATCGATGGTGGTCCGACGCCAGCCTGAGTCGAATCGTATCGGATCCCACCCGGAGGCCGTGTTTTGACAGATTCGTTGAGCCGAGAATTCCTGGCCGCTGCCACACGTGCAGCAGACTGGATCGCTGCACAGCAGGGCGAAGACGGGTCGTTTTGCGCACCGACGGATGGGACCGACAGCTACTACAAGATCCCCTCTGCTCTGGCCTTGGCAGGACGCTATCGAGAGGCGTTACACCTGGCCCACTGGATCGGGGAGCATCACTTCTCTTCAGAGGGTGACTTCGGGGGAGAAGGGAATCGTGGGGCCGATCACGAGCGCTGGCCCACCTATCGCAATGCCTGGCTGGTGCAGGGACTGCATCGGCTGGGCCGTTGGGATCTGTCTCTGCCCGGTGCCGAGTTCCTGCTCAGCTATCAATTGCCTTCCGGGGGTGTCTACGCCCTGGAAGGGGAGGGGCGCATCATCGAGCCCGTCTGCACGTCGTGGACGGGGATGGCGGCACTGACCACCGGTCACCTTGCGGCTGCCCGCCGAGCTGGGGATCTGCTTGTGCGCATGGCGCGTGAGCAACCCGTGTCCGGGCGATTCTACTTCCGCATGACACCTGCGGGCGAATTGATCACCGATGCGCCTGAGGCGGGTTCGCTGCACGCCTACGTGGATGCGGATCTGCCGCAGCAGATCTACTACAATCCAGGCATTGCGCTGATCTTCCTCAGTCACCTCTATCGGGCAACGAGTGAGGAATCCTACCTGGACGCCGGGCGGGCCCTGCTCTCGTTCTGCGACCAGTGTGCGGCGGATGTGTATGCATTTCCGCCGAGTGGCAAGCTGGGTCTGGGTTGCGCCCTGTTGTACGAGTTGACCGGGTTGCCGGCGGCACGAGATGGGGCGCGACGGGTCGGTGAGTATCTGGTGGAGAGCCAGCTGCCGGAGGGGATCTGGCGACTTCCGGCAGTGGCGCCCTATGAGGCGCCGAAGTTCCGGGGGAGCCGGGAGATCGACCTGGACATTGCGGCCGAATTCAGCGTATTCCTCACCCAGATATCCTGGCGCCTCTAGTCGCTCGCCTCACACTACCAGCGAGGATGGAGCAAGTCGGCCCTGGGCAAGAGATGCGGAAACAGGAGGGCGGATACCACGGCGATGTTGGATAAGGAGCTACCCAGGCCAGGTGAGGTGTTTGCCATACAGGGTCACACGGCCTTCGTCATCACACCGGAAATTCCAGAATCGGACCCGGCATCAGGCACTGACACTGCAGAGCCCATCCCGTGGGTCTGGTATGCACCGACCCTTCCCGGTCTGCCCGGTGCCGCGGAAGTGTGGATGTTCGATCGATTCCTGGGCGCCGGTATCGCAATTGCCGGGATCGACGTGGGTGAGTCCTATGGCAATCCGGCGGGCCGGCGATTGTTCACGGCATTCCACGAGGAACTCACAGAACAACGCGGATTCAGTAACAGAGCCTGCCTGCTGGCGCGAAGTCGCGGGGGGCTGATGCTCTACAGCTGGGCAGTCGAGCATCCTGACTGTGTAGCCTGTATTGCGGGCATCTATCCGGTCTGCAATCCTGAGAGTTATCCGGGTGTGGAAAAGGCGGCCCCTGCCTACGGACTCACGGTCGACGAATTCATCGAAGCCCTGCCCACGATCAACCCGGTCGAGCGGATAGCAACCCTGGCCAGGGCGGATGTGCCGATCTTCCATATTCATGGTGACGACGACAGCATCGTGCCGCTGGAAGGGAATTCGGCGCTGTTGGCCAGACGTTACAGCGAACTGGGTGGCACGATGACACTGAATGTGGTCGAGGGTGGAGGGCACGACATGTGGGATGGCTGGTTCGAGTGTGAAGCGCTGGTCGAATTCGTGGTCGCGAATCACTCATGTTGAATACCCGAATCATCGACGGTGATCACGATGGTCCCCATCTGTTGATCTTCGGCGGCATCCATGGTGATGAATACGAACCGATGGCGGCAATCCGGCATCTGGCCGAGGCGCTGGATCCGGGCCAGTTGCGTGGCCGTGTCACGCTCGTGCCCGTGGTGAATGAGCCGGCCTTCGAACGCAAGCAGCGCACCGGGCCGGATGAGAAGGATCTGGCGCGGACCTTTCCAGGCAATCCGGATGGATCCATCACCGAACGGATCGCGGCAGCGGCGAATGAGCTGATTCGCCAGGCCGATGTCTTTATCGATCTGCATACGGGTGGCCTGGAAATGGAGGTACTGCCCCTGTCCGGGTACTGCCTGCATCCCGATGCAGCTGTATTGGAAACACAGCGCCGCATGGCGGCCGCCTTCAATCTGCCCATTATCTGGGGCACGTCACCGCATCTTGATGGCCGATCACTGTCGGCAGCCCGCGATGCGCTGGTGCCGGCGATCTATACCGAATGGGGTGGTGGTGGCGGGTGCAGGCAGAGGGGCGTGGAAGAGTACAGCCAAGGCTGCCTGAATGTGATGGCCGAGTTGGGCATGCTCGATCTGCCGAAGCCAGAGACCCGCGTTGCGCGCGTCGTGGAAGACACGCGCGAAGACAGTGGCCACATGCAACTCAACTACAATGCGCCGGCAGAGGGCTTCTTTGATGCGGCCCGGCAACTGGGAGATCGGATCGAGGTGGGCGACGTGTTGGGCAGGATCCGCGCGCCGGTGGGAGATGTGATCGCCACCATTGTTTCGGCGCAGCGGGGAATCCTGTTGGTCGTGCGGGCATTGCCCCGCGTGCAGCAGGGCGATTGCCTGGCCGTGATCCTGGAACCGGGAGAATGAGATCGTGGCCATCGATGTGATCCCGAATGCCGTCATGCCAGATGCCGCAATGCCAGATGTGTGGGGACCGGGCCAGTTGTTGGCCATGTCCGGTGTGGATGGTCCCACGAACTGGGCACAACCCTTCGTCCTGGCGACGGGGGCCTCTCCAGCCAGTCTCGAGGTCCGCCTGCCTGTTGCTGCCCGAATCTCGTTCAGTGCGACGCAAGAGATCGTGTGGGAGAGAATTCTCGGTGATGTTCTGATCGGTCATACGTCACACGGTGTATTCGGCGCGGCCTTCGCCGATCACCACACGCTGATCGGACAGGTGCCACTCGGTGCCGTGATGCACGTGGATGACACACCGGTGGGAGAATCTCCCGCTCTGGTGGCCGGTGATGGCGAGGCGAGACTCTTCGCATTCCAGTGGGATGATCGGTGGGCTTTGATGCTGCGCTTCGCCGATGAGGTGCCCGCTGAGACCTCCCACGCGTCGGTGGAGCAGATCGTTGCCGCCCGAAGCGAGTTCGTCCTGACCCGTCCCATGCCATCGGGTCTCGACGCTGACCAGACACGTCTGCTGCGCAAAGCGATCTCTGTCATGAAGGTGAATGTGCATTCGCCGAATGGTGAGATTCTGCGGCGCTGGAGTACACCGGATCGCTGGCCCCACCAACACATGTGGCTATGGGATTCCGCCTTCCACGCCGTGGGGATGAGTACCATCGACCCGGCCCTGGCGCAGGATGAGATTCTGGCCATGCTCGAGGCTGTCGATGAGAGTGGGATGCTGCCTCATATGGTGCAGGCTGATGGTCACACCTCGAAGATCACACAACCACCGATCTTGGCCTGGGCCACCCTGCACGTACTGGATCACGGTGGTGATCCGGACTGGGCCCGTCAGTGCCTCCCTCTGTTGACGCGGTATCTGGAATGGGATCTGGCCCATCGGGATCAGAATGGCAATGGCATCCCGGAGTGGTTCATCGAGGGCAATCCGCTCTGTCGTTGCGGAGAATCAGGCCAGGACAACTCCAGTGTCTACGACAAGGCGGTCCTGCTCGACGCACCCGACTTCGGGGCCTTTCTATGCAACGACTTCCGCTGCCTGGCGGATATTGCCGAGCGGCTCGATGAGTCGGCTGCAGCAGGTCGTGCCCGTGACCTGTCGGATAAGACGGCCGCAGCGATCGAGCAGCTGCTCTGGTCGGAAGAACACGAACTCTACTGTCATCGCACGTTTGACGGGCAGCACGTACCGGTCAAGACGATCAGCGGCTTCATGCCCCTCTTTGCCGGAATCCCATCACCAGATCGGGCAGCGGCACTTGTCAGCCACCTGGAGAATCCGTCGACCTTTGGTGCACCGGCTCCGGTGCCTTCAGAATCGCTGGACAGTGGCACGTACTGCAAAGACATGTGGCGTGGCCCGACGTGGATGAATCTCAGCTATCTCGTCGTGCTGGGGCTGCGCAGATATGGCTACACCCAGCAGGCGCAGGTGCTGAAGGGGAAGATGCTGGATACCGTGGGCAGGTGGTACGCAGAGACGGGGTGTCTCTACGAGTACTACGACTCGCTCGGCGTCACCCCACCTGGCGATCTGGATCGCAAGCAGCGGCTGATCTCGGGTAAGGGCATGGCCCCCATCAGTGACTACCACTGGACGGCGGCCCTGACGACGGCCCTGCTCATGGAGTCGTGAGTCGCGGCTGTGGAGTGACACCATCGTGCCGGTCCCCAGTGTCAGAGGGTCTTGCGCACCTTTTCGGCGCCCGTGAACAGAACATCCCGCACGGCCTGGGTTGCCCGTTCGTGGAAGGCGACGGCCTCAGGGTCGAAGTCGCGCGTGATCTGAGGCGTAGGTGTGAAGTGACCATAGCGATCTTCACCACGCACCAGAGCAGCCGAGTCCCACTCTCCCACGACCTGCTTCGTCGACGTGGGTGCGTAGTGCAGGGACAGGCCGATGCGTCGATCTGACGATCGATTGGCCTCCGACGCGTGGGCGAGGCGACCATTGTGGAGTGACGCCTCACCCGGTCGCAGAGGCATTCTGACGGCGAGGGACTCATCGACATCTACGGAGATTTCCTGGCCGCGTGTGAGCATGTTGTCTGGCTGATACTCGTCAGCGTGAGGCAGCATCTCTCCCACATGACTACCAGGCAAAACACGCATGCAGCCACTCTCAGGGGTTGCCGGTGAGAGAGCCAGCCACACGGTGATCAGATCGTGGGTGTCGAGGCCCCAGTAGCGCAGATCCTGATGCCACGAGACGAAGCTCTCGCTGCCAGCTTCCTTGACCCAGAACAGCGTATTCCAGCAGAGCAGATCGGGGCCGATCAGATCCTCCATCGAATCCAGGATCCGCTCGTGACGCATGAGGTCATCAATCCACTTGAAGAGCAGGTGGGATTTGTTGCGATGCGAACCGCCGATGGGTTCACCACGCGACGCCTCGAAGGACTCCAGGTGGCCGCGGCATGCAGCGACTTCTGCCCCATTCAACACGGGCAGGGGAGAGTGATATCCGGTCTGCCGGTATCGGTCGACATCGGCTGGGCTCAGGAATTTCGGCATGAGTGTTCCGTCAGGGGAAAGTGGTCAGGACTCGCGGGGCACCGCGTTCTCTCCGGTGTATAGACCGTCCAGCGACCAGTAGTGATCGGCTACGGGTCGCTGCCGAATCCACTTCCCATTGGTGAAATCAGGGAAGGGCACCGGTGCGCCGCCGCAGGCGATGGAATCCTCTGACAGGGCGGTGATGGCCATCCAGGCGACGGAGTCATAGACGTCGATGGGTGTCTGTCGACCTGCCTTGATGGCATCGATGAAGGACCGCTGCACGAGGTAGTCCATGCCACCGTGTCCGCCGCGCACCCCATCGTTGATGAAGTCTGTCCAGACGGGGTGGTCGTATTTCTCAAGATACTCGGCCATGGGTGCCCAGCGTTCGTCGCCGAAATCATCGAAGTGCACCGCATTCTTGTCTTCCATCCAGATGCCCTTCGTGCCCTGAACCCGCTGACCTCGGGAGTAGGGGCGTGGCAACGAGCAGTCATGGGTCAGCAGGACGGTCTCGCCCCGGGCGCATTTCACCATGGTCGTGGTGACATCGCCCTGGCCGAAGACGGTTTCGTACTGGGAGTGCTCCGGTCCGAGCTTGTCGACGACATACTCGTGCAAGCCGCGCGATTTGGAGCTCATGGACACGAGACTGATGAAACGATTTCCCTTGTTGATATTCAGCATCTTGGCGATCGGTCCCACACCGTGCGTGGGATACAGATCGCCATTGCGGTAGGTGAAGTTGTTCAGCCGGTAGTGTCGATTCTCGGTGCCGCGCGTGATCTCCGATCGCAGATCGTGCTCGTATCCACACTGGCAGTGAATGAGTTCACCAAACATGTCTTGCTTGACCATGTTGAGTATGGCCATCTCTTCACGACCGTAGCAGCAATTCTCCAGCAGCATGAAGGGCACACCCGTCTCTTCACTGACCCGGACCAGTTCCCAGCATTCCTGGATCGAAGAGGCGCCACCCACCTCGCAGGCGGCGTAGATCCCGGCGCGCATGGCGGCCAAGGAGATCTCGACGTGCGTCGTCCAACTCGAAGCGATGACGACGCCCTGCAGATCGCCCCGGGCCAATAACTCCCGGTAGTCGAGGTAACCTTCAGGGCGATGGCCGGTGAGTTCCTCCAGACGAGCGCGCTTCTTCTCGACGCGATCTTCGTATACATCGCAGACTGCGGCGATCTGCACATCCTCCATGGCTCCTACCAGGTCGGCCAGTCCGGAGCCCCGGCCGCCGAGCCCTATGAATCCAAGTCTGATCTTGTCCACTTGTTGACTTCCATTGGAGTAGAGTCGCCGCCGCTTCTGCGTGTCTGATGAACCTTGCATCGACGGCTCGCGTCAAGGTGGGAGGGCCACGCTGGCCGTTACGGAGTTTCCACCGTCGGTGGTCCGCTGTAGCCGATACTCTCCCATCCAGCGACGTCTCCACCTCGAAGGCGGTAGGGATGGGGGACGACTCGTAGGGTGCGGTCGGGCAGAGGCAGGTGGATCCGTTCGTGGTTCTGTCGCGCCGACACCCTCATCCCGGCGACGACTTCGAGAGCCTGCTGATATCCGCGGCCACTGCCCAGCATCTCCGATCCCGTATCGAAGGCCGTCACCAATCGTTGGATGAGAGCGGCGAAAGGATCTCGCGGCGGCGTATCGAGAAACTCAGGGTGGACAGGTGACGAGAGTGTTCCCTGCCCGCGAAGGATCTCCGGTCGAGGAGAGGTCAATGACAACTGGCCATGCTCGCCATTCACACGCACCAGGTCAGCGTGGGCACAGGGCGCAGATACTTCGCAGATGACCCCACCCGACAACCCAATCCGGCCATGGACCGGGCAATCTGTCTCGGCATCATCAGCATCCGGATGGTCTGACCAGCCCGGCTCCGGTGGCATGACCCAGCCTTCGACCCATTCGATCTCGAGCCCCGTGAACAATCGGAGCAGTGTCAGTTGCACGCAGCCACCACCGGACGCTTCACGCGTGAGTCCTCCCGGGATGGTTGCTGACACGATACGTCCCAGATGTCCCTCTCTTGCCCAGCCCAGGACTTCTTCGAGGTAGGGCACGTCTGAATAGACGCTGCCACAACCCAAGACCGCACCATGTTTCGTGCAGGCGGCAAGCATGGCATCGGCACTGGCCAGATCGACAGCGATCGGTTTCTCGCAGGAGATGACGCGCACTCCTGCCTCGGCACAAGCGATCACCGCATCCGGATTGCTGACCGTCGGCAGGATGGCGGAGACCACGTCAGGTATGTCCACTCGGAACAGATCATCGAGGCTGTCGTAGACGGTTGGGACACCGTATCGATCTGCGAAGGCCTGCCGTCGATCGCGGGCCGTGTCTACGATGGCCACGACATCGCAGTCAGGGTGTTCGGCATAGGCTCTCAGATACCGGCAGCCCCAGGTGCCGGCCCCTCCGGCTACGGCGACACGCAGTCTAGGACCAGACAAAGATCTCTTCATCCTCTGGCGACATGCCTGCAAAGACGGCCAGCACGACCCGTGTCTGATCTCTGATGGCTTTTGGCACTTCGTGAATCATCTCTGTGTAGAAGAAGTACAGATCACCCGCATTGAGTTCGACTTTGGCTTTCGGAATCGCATGTTCCTGCGAATACCTATCGAATCGGTCCTCATTGACGGCCTCTTCCACCTCGCCAACCCCTTTGGTTCGATAGATCGTCGACTCGCCTCCGAGGTCGCCCTTCTTTACGCATAAGACGCCGGCAAACTGGTGGGCGAATCGTGAGACCTCGTAGTCGGTACCGGAGCGCCGTCGCACCGAATCGTAGTGGGGTCTGTGGCCTTCCTCCCCGTGATACATGCGGAAGATCGCCGGCCCGTACTCTCGACCATCTGCCGCCTGTGCAGTCTTGACGATCTTGCCGGCGGCCAGAGTGCTCAGATTGTGGTAGATCGTTGCCACCGGGTCCGTCAGGCCATCAAACAGCTGAGGAAAAAGAGTGTGGGTCCGCTCCGCATGGGCGAAGAACTCGTCGCGGTCTGCACCGACGCGACCGAGGCTGGTCCCAAGATCCAGATAGGGACCGCCGGACAGTTGGGATTCCTTCCCCACCGTGTCCCGATCGAAGTAGCCGCGTTCTGAAAATCGATCCATCAGGGCAGCACAATCCGCCGGCGGATAGGCCCCGCGCAGTACGAAGGCCGGGACGTCGCCGTCGACGAGACTCATCAGGGGCTGTGGATACTGAGCGGCGATGGTCTCGGCATCGGCCTCCACCGGTGACCAGGGGTCGAGAACTGGACTCGTCACTATTCCATCTCCTGTATCTGCTAGCTACCATCTGCTATCTGCGCATCGTACCGGTCTCTCTGTCGAACGCTCTGCACGAGGCGGCCAGCCCAGGCATCCGACTCACCGGCGCGAGTCGGGTGCTCCATATTATGAACTTCGGTCGCACGGCGCATGGCCAGAGGATGTTCCCTGCGATGCGATGCGGGGCGGGCACCAGGGCATCGTGCCCGGTGCGTTCGTGTGATATACTTCTGCCAATGATCCCATTCACGCTCCGTCTCTCCCTGCGCTCTCGGCTATTCCTGGCATCGGTGGCCGCCCTGCTCGTCCTGCATACCGGTGCCAGGGCCGATGAAGAGGGCATTCCCGATGATGTGTGGCCCGCCAGCTGGTTCGAGGCACCGCGCACGGCTTCTGAAGCCGGTATCACCTCGTTTCAGGAGGCGCCCTCTCTGGCGTCCCGTGTCGCGGCTGGCGAGCTCCCGCCACTGATCCAGCGGTTACCTGCCGATCCCTACATCATCGAACCGGGGGGGCGAATCGGCGAATACGGTGGAACCCTGCGTGTATTCCATCGGGATGCCGGGCTCGTGACGGGGCTGACGAACCCCATGATGATCGATCCCGCCGTGCGCACGGTCCTGCCCGATCTGGTGTCGGCGTGGGAATTCAGTGATGGCGCCCGCACGTTGACTGTGCATCTGCGCCCGGGGCTGCGGTGGTCGGATGGTTATCCCTTCACATCTGCGGACTGGCTGGCGCCCTACCACTGGATCCGGCTCAATCACGAACTGACGCCCGTCACTGAGCCCCGATGGCAGGGCGCGACGGTGACGGCGCCCGACTCTCATACGGTCGTCCTCCATTTCGCTGAGCCCTATCCATTCCTGGTGCAGGAGATGGCCCACGGTGGATCCAACTACTGGCTGCCGGCGCATTTCATGCGGGACTACCATCCTGATTTCGTCGATCGTGACACGCTCATCCAGCGCTCTGAGGAGGCAGGTTTCATCAGCTGGATGGCGTATTTCGGCGCCGTGCGGGGCCAGCAGCTCGCCGATCCATCCGGCGTTCCGACGATGAATGCCCACGTCCTGAGTCGGAAATCGCCGACGCTGCAGATCTATACGCGCAATCCCTTCTATCCCAAGATCGATCCGGCGGGGAACCAACTGCCCTATATCGACTCGGTAATGAGTCTCGTCGTGATGAATCCGGAGGTGGTGACGGCCAAGACGTCGACGGGACAGGTCCATTTCTCGGCGATCGGTCTGGCGACACCGGACATCCCGCTATTCAAGCGGGGCGAGAAGGCGGGGAATTTCACGGCGCGGATCTGGAACCGTCTGCATGGAGTGGATGTGGTGATCCAGCCGAATCTGACGGTGGAAGATCCCGTGTTGCGTGAGATCTTCCGAGACCTCCGCTTCCGCCAGGCCCTGTCGATTGCCATCCATCGCGATGAGATCAACACCATCGTCTACTTCGATCGGGCGACGCCACGCCAGACCACGGTGATTCCTACCAGTGTCTTCTACGAACCCGAGTTTGCCGGGGCCCACATCGAATACGATCCCGATCGCGCTCGACGACTCCTGGATGAGATGGGGCTGCACGACAGCGACGAGGATGGGATCCGCGAACGACCGGATGGTGAACCGCTGAGTATGACGTTGGAGTGGGTCGATATCGAGACACCAAAGGGGATCACCATGGAACTGGTGACATCCTATTGGCGCGACGTGGGGATCGAACTGAATCTGAAACAGGTGGATGCGAGTCTGCAGAGCTCGCGCGCGACGGCGAATCTGATGGACATGACCCTGTGGCACGCGGATCGCACATCTGACATCCTCTTCCCCAGTCAGCCCTTCTGGTTCGTGCCCATGCACCGTGGCTGGGAAGAATGTCATTGGACGCCCTGGTCGGATTGGTATCGGACATCCGGTACGCAGGGCGCCCAGCCACCGGTCCAGGCCCAGAAGCTGGTCGACTGGTGGGTGGAAATGACCACGTCCGATGATCCCGTCCGTCGCGTCGAGCTGGGCAAGTCGATCCTGCGCTCGCAGGCCGAGAATCTGTGGACCATCGGCACCCTGGGATTGGCCCCGCAACCGGTGGTGGTGAGCAACGATCTGCACAATGTGCCCGAGCGTGGCTGGTTTGGCTGGGACAACCGCATGACGCTGCCCTACCATCCCTACACCTGGTCGCTGGACGGGGAGCAGTAGGATGGGGCGCTACATCCTGCGTCGATGCCTGAGTATGGTGCCAACGCTCGCGGTCATCTCGGTGATCAGCTTCATCCTCATCCAGCTGCCACCTGGCGATATCCTGACGGCGACACTGCGCGACCTGGAGCAGCAGGGGCAGGAGGTAAGCGAAGAACGGATTCTGGCCCTGCGCGCCATGTATCACCTCGACGATCCGTTGCCCCTGCAATACGTGCGCTGGGTGGGGGGGCTGCTGCAGGGGGATCTCGGCTACTCGATGCGATACCAGCAGCCCGTGAGCCGGCTGATCTGGGAGCGAGTGGCCCTCACCGTCGTGATCGCCACGGCCAGCATCCTCTTCACATGGGTCATCGCCGTGCCCCTCGGAATCCTCTCGGCAGTGCGCCAGTATACGCTCACTGACTATGCCCTCACGCTATTCGCCCTGCTGGGTATGGCGACGCCGAGTTTCATGCTGGCCCTGGTCATGATGTATCTGGGGTACGAATGGTTCGGCATCAGTGTGGGCGGATTGTTCTCGCCTGACTATGTGGACGCGCCGTGGTCGCTGGCGCGCATCATCGATCTGTTGCAGCACGTGTGGGTGCCCATGGTGATTCTGGGTTTCAGTGGCGCGGCCGGCATGATCCGCGTCCTGCGAGCCAATCTCCTCGATGAATTGCGCAAGCCGTACGTCGTGACGGCTCGCGCCAAAGGCGTGCGACCGGTACGCCTCATCCTCAAGTATCCGGTGCGCCTGGCCATCAACCCCTTCATCAGCACCATCGGCTGGATGCTGCCGGCCCTGTTCTCAGGATCCGCGATCATCTCCGTCGTGCTGGATCTACCCACGACGGGGCCGCTGCTGCTGGAGGCGCTGATGAATCAGGATATGTATCTGGCCGGCAGTTTCATCATGATCCTCAGTGCACTGACGGTCGCCGGCACGCTGATTTCCGATCTGTTGCTGGCTCTCGTAGATCCGCGTATCCGTTACGAATGACGTCACTCACTCCCGACATAGCCGTCGATGAGCAGAATCTGGATCTGCCCGCCCCGCAGCTGGCCGTCGCCTCGCAGTGGCGCCTCATGTGGCTGCGATTCCGTCGCCATCGACTGGCGCTCATTTCCGCCGGTGTCCTCGTGGTCCTGTATTTCCTCGTCTTCTTCTGCGAGATCATTTCGCCCTACACGCCGGGTCATCGTGACGTGCACGCCATTCAGGCGCCGCCGCAACGAATACGGTTCGTGGATGCAGAAGGCACGATCCATCTGCGCCCCTTCGTCTACGCGTACAGGATGGAGGTGGATGCCCACACGTGGCAGCGGCTCTATACGCCGGATACCTCGTCGATTCATCCCATCCACCTGTTCGTGACCGGTACCAAGTATCGATTCTGGGGCCTGATCCCCTGGGACCTGCATCTGTTCGGGACACTGACGGGTGGATCGGTCCATCTGTTTGGTGCTGACAGACTCGGACGAGATCTGTTCTCCCGCGTGCTCTATGGCGGTCGCATCTCGCTGACCATCGGTCTGGTGGGTGTCACGCTGACCTTCCTGCTCGGGATCGTTCTGGGTGGCATTGCCGGCTACTTCGGTGGCTGGATCGACGGTCTGACCCAGCGCATGATCGAGGTGATTCAGTGCATCCCGCAGTTGCCGCTCTGGATGGCTCTGAGTGCGTCACTGCCGCCTGACTGGTCGGGCCTGAAGATCTACTTCGGCATTACCGTCATCCTCTCCTTCCTCGGTTGGACGGGACTGGCCCGGGTCGTGCGTGGCAAGTTCCTCTCTTTGCGGGAAGAGGACTTCGTCGTGTCGGCGCGTCTGCTGGGGGCCAGTCGACGCCGTGTCATCTTCCGCCACATGCTGCCCTCCTTTCTCAGCCACATCATCACTTCGGCGACGATGGCCGTCCCGGGTATGATCCTGGGCGAGACAGCGCTGAGTTTTCTCGGGATCGGGCTGCGTCCCCCCATCGTGTCCTGGGGTGTGTTGCTGCAACAGGCCCAGAACTACCAGGCTGTGTCGTTGACGCCGTGGCTGCTGCTGCCGGGCCTCTTCGTCATCATCGCCGTTCTGGCTTTCAATCTCGTGGGGGACGGCCTGCGGGATGCAGCCGACCCTTACCAGCACTGAATACCAGCACTGAATACCAGCACAAGGCGCGCGTATTGACGACTCGAGATGACATCGTGACTGAAGCCGAAGGCCCTGTGCCGGGGGGCGAAGACCTCGTGCTGGAGGTTGAGGACCTTCGTGTCTCCTTCGAGACACACGAGGGCACGGTGCCCGCCGTCAGTGGTGCGACCTTCAGCATGCGTCGTGGCAGAACGACGGCGCTGGTAGGCGAATCCGGTTGCGGCAAGTCGGTGACCAGTTTCGCGATCCTTCGTCTCATCCAGAAGCCGGGACGGATCGTGGGGGGCGCGATCCACTTTCGTCCACGAACCGGTGAACGCATCGACATTGCGGCCCTGGCCGATGACGACGAGATCCTCTACGACCTGCGCGGTGGCCAGATCGGCATGGTCTTTCAGGAACCGATGACGGCGCTGAGTCCGGTGCACACGATCGGTGAGCAGATCGCCGAAGCGGTGCGTCTCCACACGGGCCAGTCGCCGGAGGATGCGAAAGAACGGGCCATCGAGATGCTCTCGCGCGTTGGTATACCGGGCGCCCGACAGCGGGTCGATCAGTATCCCTTCGAGATGAGTGGCGGCATGCGTCAGCGCGTCGTCATCGCCATGGCCCTGGCCTGCGGTCCGGAACTATTGATCGCCGATGAACCGACCACGGCACTGGATGTCACGATCCAGGCTCAGATCATGGGGTTGCTCAAGGATCTGCAACACGACATGGGTGCATCGACACTGCTGATCACTCACGATCTGGGTGTGGTGGCGCAGCTGGCCGATGACGTGGCTGTCATGTATCTGGGGCGGGTCGTGGAGACGGCCGATGTGCGTACGGTGATGAAGTCGCCGCGGCACCCCTATACGGTCGGATTGCTGCAATCTCTCCCCGGTCTGGCTGACGACCACGGCCGCCTGCCATCCATCGACGGCAGCGTGCCCTCGCCACAGGAGACGCCACCCGGCTGCCCCTTTCACCCGCGTTGCCCGCATGCCATGCCTGGAATCTGTGACCGTGGCGCGCCGCCGCCACTGCAGTCGATGACAGACGGACACGCTGTGGCTTGTGCTCGTGTGCATGAGATCGATGTGGGGGCAGTGTGAGTCAGCCGATTCTACAGGTGCGTGATCTGTGTAAATACTTTCCCGTCTACGGCTCGGGCTGGATGAAGAAGCAGATCGGCCTGGTGAAGGCAGTCGACGAGGTGAGTTTCGATCTGCTGCCGGGGGAGACGCTGGGGCTGGTGGGCGAATCGGGCAGTGGCAAGACGACGGCGGGTCGCACAATTCT
This sequence comes from Gemmatimonadota bacterium, assembly GCA_018673255.1. The sequence continues at coordinate 27,132 of JABHDC010000255.1, read as the reverse complement.
GCGGGCCCACGAGCCGACGAGGGGACAGGTCCTCTTCGACAGTGGTGAGGGTGTCGTCGATCTCGCGCGTCTGAGCGAGGCCCAGCTTAAGCCACTGCGTACGCGCATGCAGATGATCTTCCAGGATCCCTTCGCCAGCCTGAATCCACGCATGACCGTGCGCGATCTGGTTGCCGAGCCCCTCATCATCCATCGAATGGCGCGCGGTTCAGAGCTCGAGGATCGGGTCGTCGATATCCTGCGACAGGTCGGGCTCAAGCCGGAGCATCGCTTGCGGTATCCCCACGCGTTCTCCGGCGGCCAGCGGCAGCGAATCGGGATCGCCCGGGCCCTGGTGATGCAGCCCCGTCTGGTCGTGTGTGACGAAGCGGTGTCAGCCCTGGATGTCTCCGTGCAGGCGCAGGTCATCAATCTGCTGGCCGACCTGCAACAGGCACTGGGACTGACCTACATCTTCATCGCCCACGATCTGTCCGTGGTCCGTCACATCTGCAATCGTGTGGCCGTGATGTATGCGGGTCGCATCGTCGAACAGGCGCCGACGGCAGATCTCTTCGATGATCCACAGCACCCTTACACGCAGGCCCTGTTGGCCAGCGTGCCCAGTCCGGATCCCGATCAACCGATGGTGCGCGCCGTGGCCGGTGAAGTCGCCGATCCGGGGAATCTGCCCGTGGGTTGCAGCTTTGCGCCGCGATGTCCCCTCGCCGTGCCCCGCTGTGAGGCTGAGAAGCCCGTCCTGCGTGACACGACCGGTTCAAGACAGGCGGCGTGTCATGAAGTAGCCCGTAAGGACTGAACTACTTCCTGCCCCAAGACCGTCGTCCGGCAGTGAGGCAGAGAGCGGTGGTGAATCGACTCTGGGTGATATGGATTCCCGCCGAGCCTGCGGCTGCCTCTGGCGCCCGGGCGCCTTCGATGCATGGTTGAGTACGGTCTGAAGAGGACGGATGCGGGTTGGCGAGCCTGCGGCTCTGAGTCCTCAACAGACCGGATGGAGGGTATGGGCGGCGCGCCAAGGGCGCCTGCCAGCAGCCGCAGGATCGGCGGGAGGCAGCTTATTCGATCTATCCGCAGACGCTCTTGGCCCGAGTTGGGATGGCACCTGGAGGCTGATACTGGGAAGTAGTCGCCTACGGACGGCCAAAGAACCAGACACTGGTACCAGCAGATTGGCCAACCGAACAGGATTCCAGGATTTCGGACAGCCCTAACCCCAATCAGATCAGAATGTTATCAGCGGTGGCACTCTGGCTTGCCGTTTGCATATCCTATCCATCATGAGATATCTGTGTTTGGTCATACTGCTGGTGGGCTGTAGCCACGAGGCGAAGCGGGAGAACCCGCTCGATCCGGAGCTGACGCCACCAGTCGAGCTGGTAGCCTCGCTCAGCGACTCCACCGGCGCCGTCACCCTCACCTGGACTCCATACGCCGGGGATCAGACTCTGGCCCTCTGCATCGTGCAACGCAAGGTGCAGGACAAGGAGCAGTGGGTGGCGTTGGACACCCTTACGTCCGTCGAGAAAACAACCTACATCGACGCGGCGCTGGCTCCCGGCACGGCCTACGACTACCGCGTGGTGGTGGTCAACATCAATGGCTACGAGTCACCGTCGGACCGGCAGTCAGTGGCCGGATACAGCGTGGGCGCGGTGACGTTGTTACCCATAGAGTCCGACGAGCAGATAGGAGCACTCCGCCTCCGTTGGACTCAGTTTCGCGATCCGGGTTTCAGCAGCTATGCGGTCCTGCGACGCGAGGCCGAGGGGGGCCAGGACACCCTCCTGCGCTCTGCCAGCACTGTGGCAGATACGGCCTTCGTTGACACTACCGCCCGGCATCGGGTGACCTACATCTACACGGTGGCGGTAGCGGCGGCGGGGCAGGTGTTGCTGAGCGGCTCGCTCGATGGGACCCTTGAGCTCCCAGCTGTCGCTTGGCAGTCTCTGGACCTCGACTCGGGCACGGCCAGCGCAACGATGGGGTGGACACTCTATCAGGGCCCACGGTTCCAGGGTTACCAGGTGCAGCGGAAGAGCGGGGAGCTGGCCTGGCAGGATGTCACGAAACTGGCGGATGTGTCCGACACAACCTTCACGGACTCGGGCCTGGTCGGCAGCATCGAGTACTCCTATCGGGTCATCGTGCTGACTGATATGGGCGAAGAGGTCGTCAGCCCTGAGGGGCAGGGCCGATTCCACAGGTATGAGGATCAGTGGTCTCTGGATCTACGAGACGGAGAGCGCGTCAAGCTCTACCTGGAGGCAGGTCGTCTGGCTGCGCTGGTCGCCGGACCCGAGCGGGTGCGACTGCTCCTCTACACGCTGACCGGGGCCCTCATCGAAGAGCAGGTGCTACTGACCAATCCCCTGGATGGATGGTCGCCCGCTGCATCCTTCTCGACCGCCGTGATGGCGGACGGGCGGCGCGCCCTGAGTCTGGCCTCCGAGGACAGGGGCCTGGTGGCCGTGCTGACATACACGGCAGAGGGTGAATTGCAGCGGACCGACGAGGAGCCCTTTGCGGACCACCTACCGATTCTGGCCCCGGAGGAAGCCCGGGTGCTGGGCGAAACCGCGCTGCTAGGATACAACCCCAAGATTGCGGGCGACCCTTCTTTCAATAACCACCCCTGCAACGTCGGCTTTCGCAACGTGACCGTGCGGGGAAGTGATGATCATCCTCTGCAGGAGTTCTCCGGTGGAGTCCCCGAGGACTGGGAGATCGCGTACGTTCGCCGGCGCGTTGTTCCGATACTGCGCGGCGACTGGGTCGCTTTCGATGAAAAAGCGGGATGGGCGGATGACAACCGGAGCCTTGGGGCGCTGCTGTTCACGAGGAATCCAGACTGGCACGATGTGAGGTTGTCTGCGGATGTCGCTGTCCGCATCGGTCGAGGCGGAGTGAGAATAGGGAGTTGGGTGACAGATGTTCCAGGAGGAGTATAGCTACTCGATCTTCTCATTGGCCCTCGAGTCGGCGGAACAGGAAGTGGCCCTACAATGGATATCCTCACTATCCGCTGCGGCCGCTCAGGCGCTCGGCAGACTGGGCCACCTTGAAAACTACTACCAGGCGCCCTTCGTGGTGGTCGAGGGGCTTCCCTACCGGCTCGGACTGGGCGTAGAAGACGATCACCTGGTGGCCACGGTGGCCACCCCCATCCGTTGGCACACGTCGGCAAGCAATGCCGGCACCACCGCTCTCGTGGCTGTAGGAGATCAGCTGCTCCTGCTGGCCGGCGAGCAACCCTACAGCCTCACCTCAGACTGGCACGCCGAGGACAAGCTCCCCCTCGCGGGCCAGATCAGTGCGGCACGACTGTGGGAGATCGAGCGCCGGAATCGCCGGGATCAGCGGATGGGTCTGTGCCTGGCGGAGCGCAACCAGGTGCTGGTCGGCGCCAGCGGAATCAATCCCAACACCGGTGAAGTGCGCTGGCCCTTCTACTCCTCTCTCGGCGTACAGGTCCTGGGGGAGGGCTCGGGGAGCGGACCGGGCCTCCTGCTGTGGCCTCTCTCAGTCGCGGGCACCCTCGACGGCCGCATGTTCGTGCTGGACGCTGGCAATGCCCGCATCCAGGTCTTCGGTGACGACGGCGAATACCTCACCCATTGGGGAGGCAGGGGCAGCGGACCTGGGGAGTTCGACTTCCTGGACGGACCGACCCATGAGGACTTCTCCGGCAGTGTCGTCGTAGACGACGAGGGTTTCATCTACGTGGCCGACGTGGGCAATCAGCGCATCCAGAAGTTCGCGCCGTAACAGGAGAGTCCGGAAATGGATATCGCCACAATCGTCGGCCTCATCGCGACAGTCACCGTTCTCATGGTTGGGATTGGCTCCAATCTTTCCACCATGCTCGACGCGCCTTCTGCCATCATCGTGGTAGGAGGAACGTTGGCCTCGCTGCTTGTCAGCTTTCCGCTGAAGGACATCGTAGGTCCCATGTTGGCTTGCAAGGTCTACGTCTTCATCCCACCGAAACAGATGACGCCAGAGGTCGAGCGGAATCTGTCCGTCGGGATCGAGATCTTCCGCCGGGCAGGTACCTACGCATCCGCCTTCGGCTGGGTCGGCGTCCTCGTTGGGTTGGCCATCATGTCCAGACACGGGGCGCTGTATGATTTGGAAAGGCTCGGCCCGGGCTTCTCTATCTGCATCCTCACTGCACTCTACGGGACCGTCTTGCACTACCTGGTCTTTGTGCCCATCCGAACCAAGCTCTCTCGGATACAGGCAGACCTGGCCATACAAGCCTCGTAGAGCCGCTTCCTACAGAGCAAGAATCGCCCAACGTCTCCCTTGAGGGTGTGAAGGTCCTGTGGGGGGCTGAACCACACTTGTCGAAGGCCACCACACCCAATTGATGAACGAACTCTCCAATCCGAGCCACGCTGCAATTCAGAAGCTGGCCGACGAGTCACCCGTTCAGGCTCAGATCCGCGACGAGCGCGGCGCTCCTCGTCTTTTCATCGACGGCCAGGAGACGTATCCCCTCGTCGCCTGGAGCTGGAGTCTGCGTCAGGCGACGCCCTGGTTTCGGCGTGCCGGTGTCACCATGCTGCAGCCCGTCTTTGGCCTCAATGCCGCCTGGCCCAATCCCGACACCTACGATTGGCGCGAGTACGAGGGGGTGATGGCGTCGCTGCTCGAACTGCACCCGGATGCGTATTTCCTGCCCCGGGTGCTGCTGGATGTACCGGGTTGGTGGCGAGATCGATATCCTGATGAACTGGTGCAGTGTGCGGCCCCCCTGCCGGAAGACCGTGAGCCCTATCGGCCGATCCGCCGCAATCCGGAAGGCGGCTGGTTATGGGGGCTGCAGCGGCGCGAGCCCTCCTTCGCATCGACCCGTTATCGAGAGGATCTGCAGCGGCAGTTGCGGGCCTTCGTCCGTCACATGGAAGCATCCCCGTTCAGCAGTCGAATCCTGGGATACCAGATCGGCTCCGGGATCTACGGGGAGTGGCACTACTTCCTCGGGCAGTATTGCCCCGACGTAAGCCAGCCCATGCGCGATCGTCTCGGCTTTGTACCCGACCTGGCCCAACGCACAACGACGACGCACGGTCTGTTCCGCGATCCAGCCACCGAATCGGCGACCATCGAATTCTACCGACGATTCCACGAAGAGGTCTGTGCCGAAACGATTCTCGAGTTCACCCGCATCGTGAAGGCAGAGTCGGCTGACCGCCTGCTGTGCGGGGTGTTCTATACCTACCTGCTGGAGAATGTCTTCATCCACGAGATGGGGCATCTGGCACCGCAGAAGATTCTTGAAGCAGACCACATCGACTTCATCGCCAGTCCCTACAGCTATCAGGCCTCGAATGTGCCGGGTGCCGCGCGTGGTGCGGGCGGCGACGTCGTGGATGGCGGTGGGAATCTGCTGGGCAGAGCCAGGGGTGTGGGCGGAGATGGTGGGTATCGGGTTCTGGGGGAGTCACTCAAACGGCACGGCAAACTCTACTTCGCCGAACTGGATGCCAACACGTATCTCGAGCCGCGACCAGCCGATCCGGACGGACCAGACGTCTCGGATGTGGAGCGTGAGTTGTATATGATCGGTGGATCTGGCACGGACACCTTCGACGGGGCGCTGCGGGTCCTCAAGCGCGACCTGGGACAGGTCTTCGCGCGTGGAAATGGGGGCTGGCTCTTCGACTTTGGCCCGGTGCTGAACACGAAGGACAGCTGGTACGCAGATACGCCGATCACCGATCTGGTGTCCAAGTCGTTGGCACTGGGAAAAGGGCGCACCGATCTGGATCTCACGTCGATCGCTCAGATCGCGGCGGTCCATGACGCGAAGAGTCTCTTTGTCACGCAGCACACGCACGCGCGCCAGGCGCGGGACTCGATGTGTTACTTCTCCTCCTGGTTCCTCGATGCCCAGGCACGGGCCATACATCGAATGGGGGCACCGGTCGATTGCCTCTATCGCTTCGATCTGAAGGACTCAGATGTCGAGCGGTATCGACTGTTTCTCATGGTGAATGTCTTCTACCTCACAGATTCCGAGTGTTCGCGCCTGAGGGAGGTCTTCGCCGACAGCGGGGCGACAGTGGTCTGGTATTACGCGCCTGGTTTCGTCTCGGAGGCGGGCCTCGACACAGGGCAGATGAACGAGCTCACCGGCTTTTCGCTGGAAGAGATCGGCGCTGGCCCCATGCTGATCGAGTCGGATGCAGATGCGATCACCTTCGGCGTGGATGAAGTCCAATCGCCCAGATTTCATGTCACAGACGAAGATGTCCGGGACATGGGGCGCTGGACAGACACGGGTCAGATCGGATTCGCGAGTCGTGAGATGGACGGCTATACATCCGTCTATGTTGGCACGGCGCCCTTGCCACCGGCCATCCTGCGGCGTCTTGCAGTTGAAGCAGGTGTCACACTGTGGAGCGATCACGAAGACATTGTCGTGGCTACGGCAGGCACGGCCATGTGCGTCGCGACCTCTGCTGGCCCGAGGACCTGGAGCCTGCCCCGACCGATGTTGCGTGTGGGGTCGCAGACGACGGCTGACCAATTCGATCTTGACCTCGAAACAGGGGATGTGGAGTTGTTTACATGAGTTCCTACGACACGCAGTTGTTCGTCAATCGCGGGCAGGCTGATCAGGACTATGGTGACGCACAGCGTGCCATCCTGAACCAGCAAGCCTTTGCTGCTGCAAGAGCCGAGATCTCCAGCTGGCCCGGGTATGCGTCGACGCCACTGCTCGAGCTGCAGGCTCGGGCGATCGCTGCCGGTATCGACACCGTGTGGTGCAAACACGAGGGCCATCGTTTCGGCATCGGCAGCTTCAAGCCGACGGGGCCCACGTATGCGATGATCGGCGTGCTCAAGGCCGAGGTGCACAGAATCGCTGGTGTCGAGGCGAGCACACAGGACCTCATCGATGGCCGGTACGCCACGATCACGCGTGATCTCGTGGTCAGCGCGGGGACCTCCGGGAATCACGGCCGGGCGCTGGCCTGGGGGGCACGAATGTTCGGGTGCCGGGCCGTCCTCTACATGAATGAGGGTGTCAGTGCCGGTCGGGCAGCGGCGATCGCCGACTATGGCGGCGAAGTGGTGCGTGTTCCGGGTGCCTATCAGGATGTCGTTCGCCGTCTCTACGACGATGCTCAGACCAAGGGCCACCTGGTGATCGGCGACCCCGGAATTGCACCGTACCCGAATGTCTCCCGCGACATCATGCAGGGGTATGCCATGGTGTCCGACGAGTTGATGGCGCAAGCAGATCCCGTGCGCCCCACACACGTCTTCGTTCCCGGTGGCGGTGGTATTCTCGCGGGGGCTACGTGCGGGCACCTCTGGGAACGCTACGGACGGGATCGCCCCCGCGTTGTCGTTGTCGAGCCGGGCGCATCCTGCTGCCTCTACGAGTCGGCGCGCGCCGGTCATGCGGTTCGAGTGGCCGTATCGTCGTCGGTGATGGATGGGCTCGTCGTGGAAGAGCCGGCGACGGAGGCATTCGCTCTTCTTAAAAGCGGCGCCTTCGCCTTCCTGACCGTGCCAGACGAGGCCGCTGTGGATGCCATGCGACAGGCGGCGGCACCCGAAGGTGACGATCCACCGATGGTCATCGGAGATACGGGCTCGGCGGCGTGGGCGGGCTTCCTGGCCGCATCCATGGACCCTCAACTTCGTGAGGCGCTGGAACTCGACGGCAGCAGCCGCGTGGCGATCATCGTGACGGAAGGGGCAACGGACCCGGAGGTGTATCGGTCGATCACGGGGTTGGATCCGGATCAGGTTCTGGCGCCGTAAGGATCCTCACGCGGGGATTTTGGCTAGGCGAGATGAGTCATGCGGATTCCCGTCGAGCCTGCGGCTGCCTCTGGCGCCCGGGCGCCTTCGATGGATGGTTGAGTACGGTCTGAGGGGGATGTGTGCGGGTTGGCGAGCCTGCGGCTCTGAGTCCTCAACAGGCCGGATGGGGGGTGTGGACGGCGTGCCAAGGGCGCCTGCCAGCAGCCGCAGGATCGGCGGGAGGCAGCTTGTTCTGGTCGTCACCCAGATGACTCAGGTGTGATCTGCTTCAGCCCTTCCTCAATGCCGGCGGCCTGCCGGCCCGAGCACCCCGCCCGGCTTCTGTCAGATCCGTCCACAGACCCCCCGTAGAAATGGGCCCATACAGCCCGTATCGGTGCCAGAGGCGCTTCCTCCTTGCCTCGAAACGTGAGGCGACTCCACGGACCCTCCGCATGGGTCATTGCCTCCGGAAATGGGGTTCGCGCCCTCCCGGCGGGGCGACTATCGTTCTGCCGACCTGTGTTCCCCCAACTGGACATGAATCCAGTGAGAATCCTCATCCTCGTCCTGCTCGCCGTCGTGGCGCTCTCGCTCCCCCTCTACGCCCACAACGGGGCCGTGGCCATCGCTGTGCCTGTAGAAGGCATCGTGGTGGATGGGGATCTGAGTGACTGGCCAGAGGGGATGCGTTCCTACGAGGTGACTATGGGGGTGGGCAGCTTGCCACAGGCCGGTTCCACAGGGCGGTTCCAGGTCGGCTACGAGGTCGCCACTGGACACCTCGTTGTCGGCATCGAGGCGAGGCGGCCGATCATTGACGATTCGTACGATCTCTGCCGGATTCAAGCCCGGGGTCACGGGTCGAATCGCCAGGATGACATCGTCGTACGGATTGACGATCACTCTCCCGTGTCGGACAACACTGCCCTGCGAAATGAGGGCTGGGGCACGACATATGAAGTGCGCCTCGACCTGTCCACACACGCCGATATCGCGCCCGGTACCACAGTGGCTCTCGACGTCGCACTACGGAGCAGAGACGGCTGGGTCAGTTGGGCAGCGGGGATCTACGGGCTGCTCGGCGATGCGTTGCTGGTGCCGTCGTCCTCAGCCACTCAGCGAGTTGTTGGTGCAGTGCTGCGCGACGACGGTCGTCCCGCGCCACGACACCTTCTCAGCTTTCGTTCCGATGACTGGGAAGGAGCCGAGATTCGGGTCGTGACCGATCGGGATGGGGTCTACGGCCTGGAGCTGCCCGTGGGGGAGTACACCGTCGTCTCCGCAGATTCGGCAGCTTCCGTGGATGTGATTCATGCGCGAGTCGTGCCTGGTGAAGCCGTTCAACTGCCCGATCTACGCCTCTCTCAACCACAGGCGGACATCGTGGTGGCGCGGGCAGATGACGAACGCCGTGTGCAGACCAAGGTGTTCGCAGGGGGTGCAGGGGTTCGTCGGCACGAATGGCAGACGATCAGTATCGCCGACGGACTGGCCGGCTCAACCGTGCTTGCGATTCATCAGGATCGTAAGGGAGCGATGTGGTTCGGCACGCAGGACGGGGTGACGTACTGGGACGGCCACGACATGTTTCGACTTGGGCCGGGGGATGGGCTGCACCATCTGGTGACAGCCCTTGAAGAGGACCCTGCCGGCGGTATGTGGTTCGGCACATCGGCAGGGCTGTACCTGTATCGAGATGGCGTACTGCGCTCCTACTCCACCCAAGGTGGCTTGATCGGCGACCTCGTCACGTCGCTGTTCGTCGATGGCGATGGCCAGCTGTGGATTGGTACTTCAGCCGGGATCAGCTGCTACTACGAGGGCAAGTTCCGCAACTACAAACCGACCAACAACACGGACGGCAATTCTGTGACCGCCATCGCAGCCAACGGCAACGGTGACCTGTGGTTCGGCACGGTCGCCGGGGCCAGCGTTTTCGATGGCACATACTTCACCAACTACACCCGGGCCGACGGTCTTGGGACGGGCGTGACGGGCATTGTCGAGGGCCACGATGATGACCTGTGGCTCAGTACCCTCTACGAAGGCATCGTTCGCTTCGACGGTGATCAGTTCTTGCCGTTGGCCACAGTGCCGACGGCGTTGTCATCGGTTGACATGATTCGCGCCTTGATGCGCGATCGTCTCGGCGGGATCTGGGCCGCAACGCCCAATGGACTCTGGCACTTCGCCGAAGATCGTTGGTCGCTCTACACGGAGGAAGACGGTCTCCCGAGTTCGCAGACAAGCGCGGTGCTGGAAGACAAGAGCGGTCAGATCTGGTGCGGCACAGGCTGGCATTACTTGAACGACACCGTCGCTGGCGGCGGAGTAGCGAGAATGTCGCCCGGAGAATGGACCAACTTCTCTGTCGGAGACGGGTTGCTCAGCAACGGGGTGATGACGGCGGCCGAGGACAGTCAGGGCCGGCTCTGGGTAGGCAACTGGAAGGGCGTCAACTGGTTCGACGGAGAAGCGGTTCACGCCCTGCCCGAAGTGACCCGCAATGTGTGGGCGATCGCGGAGGACCACGACGGCAACATCTGGCTTGGCAGCTACGGTGGCGGCGTCTATCGATACGATGGAATCTCGGTGGTCAGGTTTACCGAGGCGGACGGACTGGCAGGCAACCGGATTCCCAGTGTCGTCGTCGACAGGGAAGGCGCGGTCTGGTTCGGGTGCGTAGGCAGCGGGGTCACTCGCTACCGGGCGGGCATCTTCACCAGTTTCTCCCCCGAACATGTTGACCCTCAATTCGCGGCTGACATCGCCCTGGATGCCGACGGCCAACTCGTCGTGGCTGCCGGCACACGGGTCCTGCGATTCGATGGCAGCTCGTTCACGGCAATGCCGCCGATCTCGTCGACGGGGTCCATAGGCAGCATGGTCTTCGATCAGCATGGTAGTCTGTGGGTCGGCATCTGGCAGGGCACCAGTGGTGTGCAACGCTACGACGGTCAGCAATGGGTGGATATGACCGTAGAATTGGAGTCCCGCGATGTCTGGGACCTCATGGTGAGTGATGACGGGCACCTGTGGGTCTCGGCCTACGGCAGCGGTGTGCGGCGCTACGACGGCACCGTAGTCCAGTCCCTTCTCACCCGAGATGGCCTTGGACACGATGGCGTTCATCAGGTCATTCAGAGTCGGCAGGGAGATTACTGGATCGCTCACGAGGGTGGCGTCAGTCGGTTTCAGCCTCCTGTGGCTCTCTTTTCGGCTCGTATCTCCCAGGTTGTGACGGATCAGATGCACGGGCCCGCCAAGCAGATCTCGATGACGACAGAGCAGGATTTTGTAAACATTTCGTTTCACGCCGCCGACTTGCGAACACGCCCATCGCAGATGGTCTACCGTCACCGGCTAGTAGGAGTGGAGGACGAGTGGCAGCAGGGACGGGAGCGTCGTGTCGTCTACCGGGACCTGCCAGCCGGGAATTACACCTTTGAGGTGCATGCGGTGAACCGGGACCTGGTCTACTCTGAGCCGGCGACTCTTCGTGTCCTTGTGCGACCAGCCTATGGACAGATCGTATTGCGGGTCGGCCTGGTGCTGGCGTTGGTCGGCGCCGTGATGGCGGCGCGGTTTGGCATCCACCGTCGACAGGAACGCGACCTGGCTCGCACTGAGTTGGTTGCGGAGCGACGCCAGAGGATCGAGGTACAGCCGCACGAGATCGAATTCTGGACAGTCGACAATTTCGTTGGTTCGAGTGCCTCCATGCAATCCATCCTGTCAGACATAGGCGGCTATCAGCAAGAGGACAGTCGCATACTGATCACGGGCGAGGTCGGCACCGGCAAGGAACTGGTGGCTCGCGCCATCCATGCCGGCAGCGGTCGATCTGGCCATGCTTTCGTGCCGGTACGATGTGCCGGGTTACCGAAGCAGGTAGAGTCGTTGTCTGAGCGCACCGAGTTGCTGTCCATCCTCTTCGGACACGCCAAGGGCGCATTCCCGGGCGCTGACGAAGACCGACCAGGAATTGTCCAACAAGCGCGGGACGGAACACTGTTCTTCGACGAAGTAGGCCTGCTGCCACTACCGGTGCAGGCACATCTGCTACGGGTGTTGGCACAAGGCGAGGTCCGCAGAACCGGCGCCTCCGAGGCGGAGCCGGTAGATGTGCGAGTGTTGGCTGCCAGCAGTGAGGATCTGCTGCTGCAGGTCGAGCTCGGTGCATTCAGCAAAGAGCTGTACGACTTTCTCTCAGCGCGTCACGTGGCCATGCCGCCCTTGCGGGAGAGAGACGAAGACATCGCGCCCTTGGCGCAACAGATCGTGGACAGACTGTCGGCGGAACTGAAGATCGAGAAGAAACCCGTCAGCGCGGACGTGGTGGAGGAACTCCAGGGCTACGACTACCCCGGTAACGTCCGGCAATTGCACCGGATTCTGGAGCAGGCACTGGGCACGACCGATGGGGAAATCCGGTTGGAGAACCTGAAGCCCAAATCATGATCGCCCGGTTCTCTTAGCCGCTACCAGCATCACCGCTGGTGACGATGCTAACGACGCTTGGGAAGATCCAACACAGATCGACTCGTTAGCGCCTCCGTCCATGCAGGCGTTCACGATACCGAGTCAGGGTTTCGCACCACTTGGTAGGATGATCATCGCACGTCCAATACACCACGAGCTGCCAGTTCCTCTACGAAGCGCCAGAGATCGTCACGCAGGGTCTTCTCCTCGACCTCATATTGCTCCAGCAGCGTCTCCATGACATCATCGAGATTGTTATGAGTCATGAGAGCCAGCCACATGTTGGCTGCCACACCACTGAGGGCGGACGTCACCCCGGCAGAGAGGTCGACGATGACGATGTCACCACTGCGTTCGCTGTAGTGGACGTGGGCTGGGGGCTTCCACGACCTCTGCCTGGCGGACTGCATCGCTGTCTGGGCAGCTTCCATACCGGGTAGGTGTTGCGTCGCCAATTGAACGCCTTCCCGCGTTTCAAAGTGACGACAGAGATAGGCCAGCTGCTGCTCGGCCAACAGCAGTTCCACGTGGGCAAAACGGCCTGCAACCGTTTCCCTGTCCGCGCCCTGTCCATCGATGTGGGCCGCAATCTGCTGCCAGATACTCTCTGAGGAAGCCTCGCTGCGGATTCTCTGTTGAATCGTGTCGATCAGGTGTCTGGCATCTGCCACGATCGACATGCTGTCGTCCATGGTGATCTGATTCTGCAAGTACGCCTTGAGCAGCCCGCACTCATAGAGTGAGCATGCACCGGGTCGTTCGGCATAGGCTGAGCATCTGCCATTCTGATGTAGCCAACAAGGTTGCGAGAATCCCTTGGGAGGTGTCCCATCGCCGGGGTGCAGACTGAGATCGAGACGCTCTGCCCACGGGATTTCCTCTGCTTCCAGCGGTACATACACATACAGGACTCCCTGACAGCACAGCCCGCAGGCCAGGCATAACTCGGCGCCCCTGCCTGCCTCCGATCTACTCTGGCCGTGTTCTGCCAATCGTCCTCTCTATCTGATTCGTCCCCGTCATCGCCCGCCGGATCCTGGTCACATCATCCATCTCGGCGCAGGAATCTATGTAGACACACCATTCGTCTTCCACACCTGGTATTCGGCGACCCACCAGCAAGCGGCCGTTCACCAATGAGCGACAGGTCCCGTTACGGCAAGATCGTTTGCATGAGGCACACCAGACTCACCATAATGGTGCCTTATGAATCCTCTCCACCCACCGACCCGCAAGTGTATCAGTCGATCACAGAGCTGGATCCGGATCACGTGCTGGCGTCGCCTGAATGGCTGAGCCCCTGAAGAACGGATTCGGGCCGGACGTTGCGGTTCGGATCGCCGAGATGATCAGGCAAACGCATCCCGACTTCGCCGTGAAGCAGTTCATCACCGATGCACTGGATGGTTACGAATCCCTTGAGCTCATGCCGCGGGCCCGCCGGATCGCCGCCGTTCTGCGATCTCATCTGCCCGATGATCCTGAGACCGCGATCAACATCCTGCTGCGCTCACTGGGATCGGCAGATGAGCCTCGAGATGACGACAACCCGATGGCTTCCTTCATCTACATGCCACACTGCGTCTTCGTCGCCGAATACGGTCTCGACCATTTCGAGTTGTCCATGCGTGCCAACTACGAACTCACCAAACGTTTCACTGCAGAATTCAGCATTCGCCCTTTCATCACGCGGTATCCGAAACGGACCCTGGCCCTGCTGCGCAAGTGGACGAAGGATCCCAGTGACGATGTGCGCCGACTTGTCTCAGAAGGAACACGCCCTCGATTGCCCTGGGCGCCCAGGCTACCAGAGTTCCAGAAAGATCCTGGGCCCGTGCTGGGTCTGCTCGAAGAGTTGAAGGACGATCCGGCCCTTTACGTGCGTCGTTCGGTGGCGAACAATCTCAACGACATCGGCAAGGATCATCCCGAGTTGCTCGTGGAGACGGCGGCAGCATGGATGAAGGATGCCGATGAGAATCGAGCCTGGCTGATCAGGCATGCCCTGCGCAGTGCGGTGAAACGGGGGGATGTGGGGGCGTTACGAGTTCTCGGCTACGGCGATGCGAAGGGATTGATCGTCGAGGCTGCTGCGATCGCGCCTGCCCTGGCCCGGATCGGCGACAAGATCACGGTGGCTTTCAATGTGACCAACAAAGGCAGGCAGGGCCGCCCCGTGATGGTCGACTTCCGCATCCACTACGTGAAAGCGAATGGTAGCACGAGTCCGAAGGTCTTCAAGCTGAAGGCGATCGAGATTGGCCCGGGCGACTCAGTCCGTGTGCAGAAGAAGGTGTCCGTCGCCGACATGACGACGCGGAAACACTACGCCGGCCTGCACCAGGTTGATGCGATCCTGAATGGTGAAGTGAAGCCGATCGGTTCGTTCAACCTGTCAAGGTAGGGTGAAGCACTGGCGCACCGTCGCCAACCCATTGGGTCACGGCACCGCACCGATCACCGGGGCGTACTTGGCCTTGGGCAGGGTGCTCTTTCACGTATTGTCCACCAGCCAGTCCAGTGTTGCCTCCGCTTCCGCCTGGTTCGGCGCCGTGCAGCGGTAGTAGACGAGGGCCGGATCGAGTTCGCGGTGGTAGATCCGGATGTCCTCGGTATTGCACGGTACGTGTACCGCCAGCCCCTTGGCCTGGATCCGCTGAATAAGGTCGAGCCAGTCCATGAAGGGACCGTTGCGGGCGCCGGGTTGCCACTGGATGCACTCCAGGCCCGGTATGGCGCAGACGTCATCCAGGTGTATGAGCATCTCGGGGCCATCGTAGTGCATCAGGCAGCGGCGCAGGTGGGCCGCCTCTTCCTCGAGCGCGGGCAGAGCCCAGCGTCGGAAGTGCTCCGGGCCGATCAACGCGGCGAAATCGCACTGAATCGTGTTGGTGCGGTCGGGGTGATAGGCCGGGATGCGACCGCAGGCACCCACCATGCGTCCCGCTTCGCGAAGGGCCATGTCGATGGGTGCATACGTGCTCTGCACCTGGGCCATGGCGCGGTCGATGAGTTCGGGCACATCCATCAAATCCGTGCACAGGCCTACCCCTCCACGCATGGCGAGCAGGGTATCCATATTGCTGTGCTGATCCATGTGTGCTACCAGCAAATGGCCATCGAAGGTGTCGGCCAGGACTCGGCAGAAGGCCAGCGTCTGCTGCCACCAGGCGTTGGCCGGGTCCAGCTCGATCGCCCCGGCCGTCTCCCAATCCTCGACGGAGGGTACTGCCCAGCTGGTTGCCGTGCTCGCCTCACCGAACTTCAGGTCGCAACCCAACCAGACGGCATAGAGATCCGGTCCGAAGCTGGGTGAGTAGCAGGGGATCGCTTCACCACCCCAGAACATGGTCTGCGCCGCGGCCAGGGCCCGCTCGGCGACCTGTTGGTGGTTGCCTTCGTAGCCGGACAGGTAAGGGGGAGATGCAATTGCCTCCACGCCATCGCGCGGCGCGGTGATGGCGCACAGGGGACGATCGATGATCTCGTGGTTCCAGAAGGCCAGCCAGCGTCGCTCGGCATCCTCCATGTCAGGCTTCAGATCGGTGGTGAAGGCCGGGGTCTCTGATATGCGCATGGTGTCTGGTTCTTCCCTATCCGTGCAAGATTGGATGTCCCTTGCCATAGAACCAGACCAGATCGATCCCCCAGGACAACCCAATCCCCAGGAAAAACCCGACGATGAGTCCCACGAACAGGGGGCGCAGTCGCCGGTAGAGGACGACGCCGCCAATGCGCAGGATGACGACTTTCAGCAACCAGGCGATGAACACGGAGGCTACGATGAGTCGCACATTCCACAGAGAGGCCATGGCCAGGCCGATCGGCGGCAGGGGCCACCACGGGAAGCGATACTGGCAAATGGCCAGGACCGAATAGGCGATCGCCCCCAGACTCAAGAGGGAGAGTTGGGTCGTATCGGGTGGCGCCGGGTTGGCCATGAAGTGGGTCACCTGGTCGAAGACTCGACCACCGGCGCCGGCGCCGGGTTGGAAATACCAGGAGTTGAAGTTGCCCGCGCCGTAGGTGTAGCCCAGATAGAGGATCCACAGGATACAACTGATAAAACCCACGACGACGGCCAGGCCGATGGCGAAGCCCAGTCGCCGGGGTGATCTCTGTCCCTGCCCCAGTCGGGCACCGTGGGCGGCGCCGGCCATGAAAATCGACTGGATGTCGCTGCACCACGAATAGGACAGGGCCAGGGCGACCAGACTGTGCGGGCCGATGACCGTGCCGGTGACGGCCATGATCAGATACTGCGGATTCAGAGGACTGGTGATGTAGTGCACGCCCGTCTGTACGACGAGTCTTGTCATTCCCAGATACACGAGCAGCACACCGGCCAGAAAGAGCACGGCGACCAGGGGCTGCATGCCCGACATGTACAACCAGCCCAGGATATAGGCCGTTGCCAGTCCGCCACCCATGACGGCGGTCCGGTACGACAGCATCTCCTGCGTGTCATCCAGGTCGCCGCGGCCCCAGGCTGCGCGCACGACAGCCACCAGATGCCGGCGGGCCATCCACAGACTGACCAGGACCATGGCGATGAAGGCGCCACTCGACTGCCAGCCGAGGGTGACGATCTGCCCGGAGACGAAGGATGCAGGCAAGGTGACGACACCGAGCCAGTTGAGCAATGCAGACTGGGCCAGGATCAGCAGGTGGAAGAACCAGACACTGAAGGAGATCGAACTGCCGATGAGGTAGACGAAGCCGATGACCGGGAAGTACAGCTTCAGCACCAGGGTCGGCGCACCGTCAAAGAGTTGAACCTCCATCCCCGTGTGCAAGCCCAGTTGCGGAAATCCGGGTCGGAAGTAGCCGATGGCGTTGAAGAGGATCACCGTCAGCGGGATGGCGCACCCAAACAGGAATGCCTTCGACCTGAACATCTTGGGGAAGGCGCGCCCCTCCTCCATCTCGGTCAGAAGCCGCGGTACTTCGGCGACGGGAAAGACCAGACGTTCGTGTTCCACCCACTGTCGCCGCAGGATCACGACGAGACAGAAGCTGACGAAGTAGATGGCGAAGATCAGACTCAGCCACCACAACAGCGGCGCCGCCCACGTGCCATAGGGGATGGGAGCCCCGGAGGGGAGGCCTTCGTAGAACCAGCGGATCGCCTGGCCACTGTCTCCGGGGATCGCCCAGTCCGGCAGGTAGGGCTGGATGTAGTCCGCCCACTCGTTCTCCTGCGTGGCACCGTAGTAGGGCTTGGTCGGGATCGCCAGCAGCAGGCCGGCGGTGAAGATCGGGATGCCGCTGGTTACCAGCCCCATGGTGAGGATCGTAGCGAACTCGCCGGCACGCAGGGACCACTGGGGGCGCATATGGCGAATGGCGCTATTGAACAGCAGCAGCAGGACGAAGGGAAGTCCCACGGCGATGGGGAAGAAGGACCAGGTGATTTCCGAGGTCCCCACCATCCAGATGGAGTAGGGGGCACCCAGACAGATCAGCAGGACCAGCCCCAGTCCCAGGATCAGGGCGCGCACGGTGACGCCCGATTCGTTGCTCGTCAAGGGGTGTCGCTCAGGGTATGACTCTCGAGCGTGGGCACCACGACGAGATCCGGATGATCGATGAGCCGCAGTTGCCAGTTGATCGACTCCCATTCGATGGGGCGGCCACGCATATAGTAGAAGAATCCACC
Organism: Gemmatimonadota bacterium; assembly: GCA_018673255.1. Next base: position 9,221 of record JABHDC010000255.1, on the reverse strand, counting down.
ATCCACGCCACGCTCTACCAGGCGCCGGGCAATCTCCTGATCCTGCTGCGGGCCCCCACCGTAGTACCACGATCCCCAATACATGTCGCCCCAGAAGCGGGTCGCCGTATTGGCCACGGCTGAGCGGTAGTGTTCGAGGCTCTTGTCCTGGAAGAGTTTCTCGTGCTGCAACTCCACCATGAATCGATCGACCAGGCCATCACGAGCCCACTCGTTCAGAGCGGTCGCGAAGGGTGCCGTGCCCTCTCTGGCGTCCTGCTCCTCCTCGTATGGCACGCGAATGGAGATCTCCAGACGTCGCCCCCGAATTCGTTCCTGCTCCTTCCGACACGCATCGATTCGGCGCAGCACCTGTATCAACGATGGGGCGTCGTAGGCCTCCCGGTGCCCCCAGCGCGCGAAGTCCAGATTCACGCCGTCGATGTCGTACCGGGTCATGAGTTCGTTGACGATGGCCGCAACGTATTCCTGTACCGCATCCTGTCGGTAGTCAAAGAGCATGGGTCGGTCTGGGCACAAGAGTTCCGGGTGCTGCCTGGCGAACTGTGATGTGTAGGCCGCGTAGTGGGCATCGGCTCCCACGTAGGTGGCATTCATCCCCGCATCGAGGAAGACCTTCAGTCCTGCAGCCTGTGCCTCTTCCACGGCGACGGTGGCGGGATCCGCGTCGCGCATCCATCCGGCATAGTGCTCATCGCTGTCGTCCCATTCGACCCGCTGGCTGTGATACCACGATTTGCAGCCGATTCGGATGACATGCACGTACACATCGGTGGAGCCGCGAAGCGCATTGAGCTGCATCTCGTTGCGGATGTGATCACGCAGCTGTACGAAGTGTGGCCAGTAGGCTGCGACGGTGCAGGGCTCGAGGTAGCCGGCGAAGGGGCGGGCAACGGCAGCCATCTCGCGGACCTGCTGATGGTGATCCACCTCGGCTGCGGACATGGGCACCAGTCTGATGTAGCGGATGGACACGTCGCGCCAGAAGCGACTGCCACCTGGTCGCACACGGATGTCGCAGTCCGTGAGATCCACTTCGGCAATGAAGAATTCCTGGAGGAAGCGGTCGTCGTCGCCACTGTCGATGAAGGGGTTGGGGATCTCATACGCCGGTGCGTCGGGGCCAAAGGACAACTCAAAGCTCGAGCAGGGCTCCATCGCCACATACACCCGGTGCCAGCCAGTGACACCCGGCTCGATCGTGAGCGCTTCGGGTTTCTCCGTCACGACCCAGCGGTAGTATCTGTCGCTTCCCTCCAGATAGCGATGTTCGCGTTGGAGGTGCCGGAAGAGGGAGGGGGCCGTCGTGGCCGCAAGGCCAGCATCCTGCACGGACCAGGCACCGGGCAGGTCGCTGTCACCGAAGTGCCGGTGGTCGATGACGGTCACATCGCTCGTCTGGGACGGGTCGATTGTCGTCTCCCACAGGACTCCACCATCTGATACCGCCAGCGCACGAATCTGACAGACCTTGCCCGGGTGCTCGACATCGAAGAAGCAGTTCCACAAGGCCCGCGCCGTGCCCGCAGGCACGACACCCTGACGACACGCGTCGTTCCACTCACTTACCGGGCGACCACGCCAGTCATCTGCCGAGTCGCCGAGATATACTGTGGCTGATGTCCACGGGTGGCCTTCGCCAAGGCAATACTCCACCCGGCAGGCTGCATCGCAGGATGGCAGCGGAATGAGACGGTCTGGACGAAGCGAATGACCCGTCTCCAGCTGTCGTTTGCCTTTGGTCTGCACGTCTGACATGATTCGTGAATATGCACCCAATCGACGGCACGGCAAGAAACCCCTCCGTCCAACCGGCCAGGGATGGCCTGGTTCGTCTACAGGTGGTTGATTGTGATGGTGGATTGCGACGACGGTAGAATGGGCGATGAGAAAGAGGGAGATATCATGAATGGATTCGAACAACTCGGTATGGGGCTGGGAGGCTTGCCGCTGTTGGGCAGTGCGCGCACACGCTCCGTGTGTCCTGAGAATCCAACCGGTGCCAAGGGACAGGGCGGTCGGGCGGTGCCGGCCCCGGAGATTCCCTTCAGTGAAGCAGCCAGCGACCTGGGTCAGGGCTGGAAGGTGGATCCATTCCACAAGGTGAAATCAGGAGAGACGCTGACCATCATGGATGTGGAGGGTCCCGGTGTCATTCAACACATCTGGCTGGTGGCTGATCCAGACAAGGGACGTTCGCACATTATTCGATTCTACTGGGATGACGAGGAGACCCCATCGATCGAGGTCCCCGTCTCAGACTTCTTCGCCGTAGGACACAACAAGTTTGCGCCTGTGAACTCTCTGGCCGTCGTGGTGAACCCGAAGTCGGCCTTCAACTGCTACTGGCCCATGCCATTTCACAAGCGGGCGAAGATCACCTTCACCAACGAAGATGCCGAGGATCTGGGTCTGCTCACGTATCAGATCACCTATGCCGAGACTGAAGTCCCTGAGAATGCCGGGACCTTCCATGCTCAGTGGCGACGGGCGGTGACCGATCGTGAGAACCCCGATTACGTGATCATCGATCAGATTTCAGGTCGGGGGAAATACGTGGGGACGTTCCTGGCGTGGACGCAGCTGTCGGATGGATGGTTCGGCGAAGGGGAGATCAAATTCTTCATGGATGGAGACGATGAGTTCCCTACCATCTGCGGCACGGGCACGGAGGACTACTTCTGCGGGAGTTATGGTTTCCCCGAGTCCTACAACACGCCCTACGTGGGCAGTGTTCTTGAACACAAGGGCGAGAACGGCCCGCCGAAGTGGAGTCTGTATCGGTGGCACATCATGGATCCGATCTGTTTCGATCAGGATCTGCGTGTCACGATCCAGGCACTGGGCTGGTGGCCGAATCGCAAGTATCAGCCCCTGGCCGACGACATCGCATCTGTCGCCTACTGGTACCAGGATGAGCCGCACGGTGCATTCCCGGCGCTGCCTGCCCTGGAGCAGCGCTGGCCGCGTTGATCAGGATTTCGACGGTCGGACCGCCAGTTCGATACTGCGGACCGTCACGGAATTTCTCTGACGCTCGTCGGCCGTTTCGACGGCGTGGCTGCCATTGTACACACTGATCTCATTCCAGCCTCCGATGATGCCGTCCACGCGAAAGTGGTAGTTGAAGGCGGTGAACTCGGGGACGTGATCGGTGTGATCCAGCTGGGGAAAGAGCAGTTCATCGGTCGGCTGCGACTGCGTGGTGGGCCATGATTCGTTGAAGCTCACGCCCAGCGGTGGCAGATCGTCACGTCGGTCCACGACGATCTGGATGATCAACTCCAGGCCCTGATCTGTTGGTTCGGAGCACATGGGAAGGCGATAGGCACGGCGCCAGTCGGGCTCGAGGATATCAGGGAGTGCATCCGGTGTGTCGAATGGGGGATTCCACACGGGGGCCAGGATCGTGGTGAAGGCGTACTGCTTGGGTTGCCCCCGCAGATGATCCAGGTCCTCAAGGGTCCGGATCGCACTGTAGTCGGCCCTCATATTCTCCCGTGTGCAGATGCGGATCTCGGCATTGTCTTCATCGGCAGCATAGTAGTTGTACAGCTCCACGCCATCGGCCCCCAGGGAGAGCGCACCGGCTGCTGCGCCAAACAATGCCTCAGTGACAACGAAGGGGCATCGCAGTTCGCTCGTGCCTGCCGTCGGCGAATAGGCCGGGATGCCATTCATCGCAAACTCCACATTGCCATAGATGGCGATACCTGATCCAAGCTGGCGGCGCAGGTCATCCAGTGGCAGATCCCACGCGGTCTGCATGTAGTTGCTGGGACTGATGAAATCGATCAGACCCGCATCGACGATCGCTCTCACATCCAGGCCGATGCTTCGCAGGGCACCCAGGGCGGCTGGAATCCGCAGGCCAAATGGGCAGGGTCGGCCGGTCTGCTGAGCCTTCATCAGAGTGAGGTCGCGAATCTCGGCAATCCACGCCGTCATGGTGTCGATCGTGTCCTGTGACGCATTGGGCTCGCAGATGGCCGGTGTGCGCAGGAAGTCCAGCTCCAGGCCCTCAGTATCGTAGTCGAGGATCAGTTCGCGGATCATCGCGAGGAAGTAGTCGCGCACGGCCTGCCGCTCGTAGTTCAGACCCACCCACAGGACGTCAGCGTGGCGCCCCGGTCGAAGGGGCGTCCCCTTGAGGCGATTCTCCGGATCCTTGAAGAGGGGGCAGTTGATGGGGTTGTCGACCCACTTCTCCAGATAACCGTGGGGATCGTTCATGCGGACGGATGCCCATGGCGCGATCTGTCGTTGTTTGCAGGCCAGGACCGTCTCGGCCATCCAGTCGACATCTGCTTCGAGCAGATCGAGATAACGATCCATCATGGCAATGTTGGTCTCGGGTGGGCAACTGCGAAACCACTTTGCCCAGCGCTGATCGCCACGAGTGTATTCGTCGAGTGCCGTGGGTACGGCCTTGCTCGGATACCAGGCCAGCTGGGTATTGGGGCTGATCGCGAAAGTGTCGACACGATGTTCGGCCAGCAGATCCACGAAGTTGTGCAGGGCCCGGGCCGAGTAAGGTCCGCCTTCAGGCTGCCACAATTTCGGCGCCCAGAACATGGTACCCCAGTCACCATTGAAGATGATTCGATGTTCCTGCACGATTTGCCCTTTCGATAGCGCACTATTGCGCTGGGTTGAGATCTACGACTTTCTGCTTCAGCTGATCAACCCTGGCACAGCGGGGGCGAACCCGTGATACTCCCGAAGAGAGGCATGGACTTCTTTACCGGGAGACCGACCCGTGACCCAGCAACCCGCTCCCTTTGAACTCGGCCCCATCCGCCCCGTGGCCGAGGCGCGATCTCTCCTGATCCGCACGACACGCGGCTGCCCGTGGAATCGCTGCGATTTCTGCGTGAACTACCAGGACATGGACTTCTCCATCCGGCGTGTTCCTGAGATCATCGAGGATATCGAGAAGGCGGCCGAATACCACGCCGGGCATCCATTTATCTCCTGCTTTCTGCAGGATGGCGACAGTTTCCTGATGAAGACGCGTGACCTGCTGCAGGTACTGGAGCACATCCGCCGTCACTTCCCGACCCTGGAGCGTATCACCAGTTACGGGCGGGCTGCCACCATGGTGCGCAAGACGCCGGAAGAGATGCGGGAGATCTGCGATGCCGGTCTGAATCGCCTCTACTGCGGTATGGAATCGGGTTCCGATCTCATTCTGGAACGGATCCACAAGGGCACGACAGCGGAGGATATCATACGTGCCGGCCACATGGCCAAGGCGGCAGGCATGGAGATCTCCGAGTTCCTGATTGTGGGCCTGGGCGGCCGCGAGTTGTGGGAGGAGAATGCGACGAAGACGTCGGCCGTACTGAATCGTATCGATCCGCATTTCATCCGGGTGCGCACCATCGGCGTGAAGGTGGGCTCACGTCTGGAGCAGACCATGGGACGCGGGGAATACGTGCTGCAGGGCGAAGAGGAACTGATTCGCGAGCAGCGGCTGTTGTTGGATGGGCTGGAAGGTGTGACTGGGTACTACTCCAACGACCATGCCGTAAATCTGCTCATGGAGGTGGAGGGCCAGATGATGGCGGACAAGCCGAAGATGCTGGCCCAGCTGGATCGCTTCCTGGAAATGCCGGAAGAGGAGAGGATCCAGTTTGCCGTGGGGCGACGCCTCAACTACTACGGCCGCATAGACGACATGACTGACGTTGAGCGGAATGAGATGGTTCAACGTCAGATGAAGGAGATCGAGGCGCGTTATCCCGGACAGACTGATAACATCTGCCACTACCTGCGCGAGCAGGTCGTCTAGTTCATCGTCGACAACTCAGCCAGCCGCTCGAGCACCTGTCGACGCACGTCGCTGAGCCGGCGATCCGGCCACTGCGCCTCATCCTGTTTGTAGCCATCCACCGACCACAACTTCAAGACCGGATCATCGGCCGGTGCCAGTTGTTCCAGGGCCAGTCTCAGACGCAGGTCCAGCAGGCCCTCCCGCGTGGCCAGCCACACGGGGGTGACGAGTACGCCGAGCCGATCGTGTACGAGGAAACAGCTGCGTGACGGTTCGCGGCCATCCAGGTTATGGAAGGCGAATCCCTGGGTGAACAGCCCGATCCACTGTAGTCGACCTGCCGCGCCCAGCTGCATGCTGCGCCACAGGCGCAGACCCATGCCGACGCGATCCAGACCATTGTTGTAGACCCACGGCTCCTTGCCCTGATCGCCGAGTTCGGCCAGTTGTGCCCCCGTGTGGAGATTCAGAGCTGGCGCGTGAGAGGCACTCACCATCTCCTGCCACGGTGGATTGTCGTCGTGCCAGCTTGTGTAGCCGATCGTGCGCAGGCCGCTGTCGCCGGCTCGCAGCAGGTAGTCGAGGGTGCGTTTGAGTTCTGACGACGTACCCGGCTCGTCGTAGGCATAGACGTAGTGTGGCGGCAGGTTGTGGGTGTCTTCCAGGGTCCGGATGGCCGCGGCCAGTGCCTCGGGTGTGGCCGTCACATTTCTCAGGTGCGGCAGGAAGCCACCATAGGGTACCACGGCGCGCACGGTCCCAAGGCGTTGCGCCAACTGGATGCAGCGAATGGCTGCATCACCCTGCACGGCAACCTCATGGCCAACCTCAGTGATCGCATAGTCCAGACCGGGCCCACCGGTCAGGCAGTTGAGACCGGCCCGACCCTGTTCGGCGAGCAGACTTTCCTGCAGCTGCCACCAGGTGTGCTCGGGCAGATCATCGGTGTCTACAGGCAGGGCGTTCATGAAGAGGCCCACGGGAATCGGGATTTCGGGCAGGTGCACACGCAGGACCTGCAGGCGGACGGGCCAGCGTGCCAGCACCCGGCCGGATCCCGAGAGCACAACGTCACTCTCGTACAGCCCGGGTTCGGCCTCAGCGGGCACTGTGTATTCGATCAGAAGTGAGCGGGCAAGATCAGGGCCCGCGTCAAAGCTGGGCTCGGGCCGATAGTGGTTCACCTCGAGCCACGCGGCACCTGTGCCATAGGGACGCATCGGCAGGTAGCGGCCGTAAGACACATCGGGTGGTGGTAGATCTTCCGGACCCGCCGATCCCTGAGTTGTCGGTGCACTGGCTACGGCTGTCAGGTGTCCCGGCTGGTCAGTAAAGACGGCCAGGTGCAGGGTAATCCGCTGTCCGGCGACGGCCAGGATCTCTTCAGAGAGGTCAGCGGGGGCCACCGTCGGCCAGTCACCAGGATAGACCATCTCGCCCACGGGAAGGCGCCGGATCACCACAGGTGACACAGGTGCTGTCCGGCCTGATTCGCGTCGACCGCGATCCAACGACGCAAAGGTGCGGCGCAAGGTCTGCCGTTGCCCCTCTTCTAATTCGGCGAGCCAGGCGTGGCCCTCGGGGGTGTCGGGCGCCACGGCCAGAGCAGCAACACGTAGAGGCACGCCACGGGCGTCGTTCACAGCGAGACGGAAGTCGTTGGCCCCTGTTGCAGCTGTGAACTCAAATCGCGCTACGCCATGGGCCGGCCACACCAGTCGCTCGGCCAGCTGGGTCATGTCGGTGAGTTCAACATCCTGGAAGAGAAAACTTGAGGCGGCATGCGCGTAGTCGTGTTCGTGCACGACGGCCCCATTGCAGGACAGGGTGGCAGAGCTGTAGGAGGCATCCTGACCCTCCCAGAATCCGCCGCGTTCGAAGGCGATCCAGCCGAGGTACGCCCCGCCTTTGAGACCGGTGGAGAATCCGGCGCTCGGCCATGTCACACCGTCACCCAGCACGGTGGTGGGGAAGGTCATGAACTGTTCTAGGGCCTGCGCGCCGGCCTCGGCAAAGCCGTATTCGCCGGCAGCGTGTAACTGGTCGGGGGTGATCCTCGTCCACCCGAGAGCGCCGGGCGCGCGAGGGGGTCCGAAGTCGAAGGCCCAGGCCCCGGTGGGTGGTGGTGACGCCTGCGACACCAGTTCCAGATCATCCAGATAGATGGCCTCGTCCCCATGATTGTAGAACGAGACGCGAGAGATCCTGGACAGGTCGATGGGATCCGCCACATCTCCACGGAAGGGTCGATTCTGCTCACCACGCCACAGGGGGCCGGTGAGGTCCATCTCGATGATGTGGATACCGGGTTCCACGCCGAAGCCATCCAGATGTCGCTCGTAGTAGGTCGTGTGCTGATCCTGCAGTTCGAAGCCGACACGCACGGTCCGAGTGGACGGGTTGTGAATGGTGAAGCGCAAGGTGGTGTGAGCCAGCCAGTCCTGGGTCTCCATGCTCGTGATCGCCGCCAGGAGATGGGCACCGATTTTCAGAGAGCGCTCGCCCTGGCTGTGCCATTCGTGCGTGAAGGACAGCTCGCTCTCGCTGTCCGGGGGCCACTGCTCGATGGCAAAGTCCGTCTCGAAGCCCTGCAATGGGGCACTCGAAGCGCCGGCAACTGTGGCCAGCCCTGCCACGAGGGCAGCTGTGATTCTGATGGAGTATCTCTTGAGCCGGTCTGCAGTGGGACTCATCACCAGGTCACCCTTCCAGCCGTGAACCGATGGCCAGGAACAGCCCCATCCCATTCAAGGCGAAGCGATTGCGAATGAGATCAGCTCCTACATAGTACAATCCGCCCTGCACATCGTAGCCCCTCACATGGAGGCCGATGCTCGTGTCGAATTTGTAGGAGAATTGTGTTCCCGTAAGGAAGTCGCGGGTCACCAGTGCGGCGCCGGCGGCGGCATCGTCCAGATCGTAGACGCCGGTCCACTGATCGAGTCGCCCCATGCCGCCACCTGCGGCGACGGAGCCCTGTACGAAGACGGGTAGTTTCAGATTCGGCGCCGCCTTGCGTCCGGCCCACCCAACCAGCAGATGGAAGGAATAGGCATTCGTCGAGGAATGCAGTTGCCCACGGGCAGGACCACCGTCAGCACTGAAATCCCGGTTCAGATAGACGTCTTCGGAGCGGCCCGACAACCGGGTGCCTTCGACGAAGAATCCGGTGCTGGAATCGACGTCCAGTGTGCGCGTCAGGCGGACGGACATGCCCAGATGATTCTCCATGGGCGTGCTGCCAAATCCTTCGCCGGGCACGGGAAAGGCCACCTGCGGCCTGGAGGCAAAGTCAGTGTGGGCGACGCCGGAGATGTCCAGCCGATAGCTGTCGGTGGCCTCGGCCCGCATCGGGGCTGTAACAGCCAGTTGGGCGAAGACCATCATCAGCCATGTGAGCGGGGCAACGCGCTGCATCGGGGTGTCCTTCTCTTCGGATTCGTGT
>JABHDC010000254.1 GCA_018673255.1 Gemmatimonadota bacterium | reverse complement strand
CGAGCCAGGATCCTTGCGGTGCCGATCCTGGCTCGGGCCGACGGATCATCGGACCCGGCCCTGCAGCATCTTTGCCGTGTGCCCGCGCTCAGGGCAGGACAGTCATCACCTTCGATGCCACCTTCCCTGAAGCCAGTTCCCGCACCGTGATAATCCAGTCTCCCGGCTCGTCATTTGTCGCCAGCGACAGATCGATCGACAACGCACCATCTGCAGCCCCATAGTAGCCGCTGTATTCGGCGCGAACACCGGATGCATCTGCAATCTCCACCTCGACGGGCACGACGGCACCCACAGGTACGCCATCGATACTGCGGATTGTCACGGCCAGGTGAGCTTCCTGTCCACGAGTGACAGATGCCGGCGCCTCGATGTCGACGTCGGCGATGGGTGCGTCGGTGATGAGATACACCGCACCATCTCCCGGCCCCAGATCCGTATCGAAAACAAGCCCCCCGTCGATAGATCGTGTCGGTACTTCTCGATGATCGACCAGGTCATAGACCGTTCCGGCCGCCCGCCGGACCGTCACTGCGGCTGACGAAGGCAGTCCCACCTCCATGACGCGACCATGGTGGCCCACGTAATCACCGAAGGCGCGATGATCGTTGATGACAAACAGATAGTCGTTGTTCCCCGATTGGCGAAAGCGGACGACCACATCGGGGTTGTCGGATTCACCATAACGCTCGACATACGGATCCAACTCACGGCGAAGTTGGGCCGCCTTCGCCTGCAGCACAGCCTTGTCTTCATCAGGCCTGCCCGTTCGACGGTAACTCTCGATCAGGATATCGGGCGTCAGTCGTGGCGCCAGATTCTCGTCGGCCACGAGGATTCCACCACGCGTCTGGAAGGCTGCAATCGCTGTGGCCACTGATTCGGTGAGCACATCACACGCCGGCATGACCAGCACATCAAGATCGGCCAGGCCGTCACGCAGGATCTGCTCCTCGAACAGAATCTGCGGCTGCAACTGAGCCCACTGCAGCACCAGATGCGCATCCGCCTCCCAGCTGACACCCCAGCCATGCGTGCCGCGGCTGGCGAACATCTGCGATGTGAAACTCTCCAGCACCCCGATCCGCGCCGGTCGATCCGGCACCTGCAACAATGTCGGCCCGAGAGGCTTGACCACATTGCCGGTCAGTTCCTTGAGGACTTCACGTGTTGCCGGATTCGTGTAGCGATAGGCGCCATGTTCGACACCCTCCACCAGTGACCCCCAGCCGTGATACATGATGCCGCGGATCGGTCGTGAGATCTTGGCCCAGAAGGCCTCGCGCATGTGATCGGGAGAGGTCGTGATGAATCGGGCGTCGGGTATCTCCCGCTCCCAGTCGGCGTAGTCTGCTTCATCGTCTGGAAGCTCGGGAGCCGTCTGCGATCGATACCAGATGACCTGCGTCATCTTCATGACCTGCTGGCCCTTACGACCTTCAGCCATGGCAAACAGCTCGTCAGCGGCCTGACCGATCTTGATCGGATCCGGGTGGGAATAGGTCCACTGAGAGACGATATCGACACCACCGCCACTACCCCAGAGACTCGGCGCCCGCACAGCCGGGTCGAAGAAGGTCCACAGGTCATCACGCCCCGTGGACTTGAGTCCCTCACTCACCCGTGTGTGCAGACCATTCCACCCATCACCTTCACGCCAGAACCACCGGTAGTAAGAGAGAATCGGGTCGTCGTCTGCCACGACACGGTCCACGGGGAAGCCGCGCATTGATCCGTAACGAACGCCGCTCTTGCCTGCCGCTTCGGCCGGTATCATGGCCCCCGTCGCGGCTCGGTAGGCGGCCACATCATGCTCGTGGAAGCACAATTGGGTCGCGTCACGAATCTCGGAATGAACCAGCGACGCCTGCAGACCGGGATGATCACCGAAGCTCTGCGCCACGGACGCCCCTACGTTGTAGGCGAAGTCACTGACAGCCGGGAAATTCGCGCACACATTGTCGCGATCGATGGCCGCACCTTCTGTGCCACGTGTCAGCCCCTCACGCCCGATTCTGCCATAGGTGACGGCCAGTTCATCGTCGCGCATCACCCAGCGTCCCGGATACAGATAGACTGCACCACCCAGACCGTGGGCCAGCAGTTCGTCGAGCATCTCGACACTCTTCCCGTAGGCAACAGGCTCGACAGCATCTGTCGGCGCGCTTGCATCCCAGATCCGGCGGTAGTCGTGGAGCCAGATCAGCTTGTGGGTAAATCCAATGTCAGTGAGTGTCTCCACATCACCGCCACCCCACATCAACACTGGCATTCGGAGGATCGGTCGCGGCATGATCTGCACCTGACGCTCGTAGCCCACCTCTATCGGTGACGGATCCTGCTGCGCTGAGATGCTGACCTGCAGGGCATACTTCCCCGGCTTCAGGTCCGCATCCACCGCCACATCTACTTTGTGGCGGACTCCCGGCAGCAACTGGTCGAGGACGATCGCTTCACGGCGCCCCTGAAATTCAACCCACCCATCGATTGCCGTGAGGACCGTCTCCGATGCATTCCACAGATCCACCGACGTCGTGGCCTGTGCCTCCATGCGCACGAAGACACCACGCCCACCACCCGGTTGGATGATCAGTGGCGCGGCGTTTTCTGACAGTTGCTGTGCGTCATCTTGCCCGTGGGCCACGTTCCCCATGAACAGAGCCAGCATCATCCAGATCTGTGCAGAGAGCATTCTGCCCGTGACCCGCCTGGTGAGCTGCTTCCGGGACGGCGTCCCTTTCGACGAACTCATCTCTTCCATCACTGTGTGCGTCATCATCGCAGCACCTCGATCACGACGGGTTTGTAGACGCCACCTGCATGGGCCGTATTCATGGCACGCACGGTGATCTGATTCGTTTCTCCCCACTTCAGCAGTCCGGTCACATCCAGACGGAAGGATTCATTCCAACCTGCAGGGCCCGTATCGTGATCCCCGGCATAAACCCCATTCACCCAGACCCACGCCGACTCATCCACGGCACCAAAGGCGAGATCCGCACCGCGCAGATCCGGCTCGTCCGGCAACTGGATCGTACGCCGATACCAGCCGACGCCGATATAGTCGTAGCCAGCATCCTGCCACACCTGTTCGATGGCCATATCGTCCCAGCCATTGTCGTCGAGACCCGGGGCGAACCACTCGAGTCGGTGACCGTGGCGCTGAGGATCCAGCTGGAATTTCCAGCCTGCAGCGGGCAATGGGATCGTCTGGGTGACACGCACGTCGACATCCGTCGTCTGCTGGTCTCGGATCGAGGTCGCCGACCGGTAGAAAGGCCATGTCGCTCTCGTGGCGATGACGCGGATCTTGTCATCGCCATCTTCACTGGCCCGTGCCAGCAGATCCAGCACCCGGTCAGAGAAAGGTCGAGCGGCAGCCAGGTATTCCACGGCAGCCAACCGCACCATCACATTGCTGTCAGCCAGTGCTCGTGCCGAGGCCACCAGTGCACCGTCCCCCCCACGCCCGAGCAACGCCGACAGACCCGTGCGGCGAACGAGGATATCTTCATTGTCGATCAACAGTGTCAGTGACTCGACGGAGGTGGTCGGCGTCATGGCCAGCCTTCGCGCAGCCGTGCGCCTCACCAGCGGATCCTCGTCAGACAGTCCTGCCAGCAGCTGTGTCTGCGCTTCAGCCGTGGCTGGATCGACCTGCAGCAATGCCATGCGTCGCTGTGCCGGTGTGGTGGGCGTTGTTCCTGCACAACCCAGGCTGATCATCAGGATACCAGCCAGTGTCAGCGTGCCCCATCGAATCCTCCTCATCTTCGTCCTCCCTGTTGCGGATACAGCAAGTTTTCCCATATCGAGTCTGTACCGATCAGCGACTCGATACCGATCATCCGATCGGCGGCGGTCACTAGTGCCCTGTTAAGGAGTCAGCCTTGTGAAATTCGGGCATCGAGGCGCCTGGCTCACAAGGCGCGCGACCGATGTGGGTCAGTGGGACCCATCGAGGGAGCGCAACGCGGTGAGACAGGATGGATCGGCGGCCGAATACAAGGATTACTTCTTAACAGGGCACCTACGTCAGGCAATCAGACATCGAGAATCACACGGGCCGCCTGACTCAGTCTCGCCTTGGTGGCATCGGCAAGGCTGGCCCGTTGATCTGTCTGTTGTCGTTGGTCACGTCGCGTGAAGTAGGAATGCAGCCCATAGCGTGGGGAATCACTCTGATTCAGTGTGCCACCGTGCCAGGTATGTGAGTTGAAGATGACGACCGTTCCTGCCTTGGCCGTGAGAATCACCTGATCAGGATGAGGAGCCGTCGCATCTTCGAGCACATCTTTGGGGTGCTGCCCCGAGCGATTCGATCCCGGCACGACGCGGGTCGCCCCATTGTGCTCGGTGAAGTCACACAACAGCCAGATGCTGTTGCACACGTAGTAGTCACCCGGCTCGACACTTTCGCCCCAGTCGGCGTGCAGGCCCTGCAGCCCCTGCCCCGGCAAGGAGGCGCGGCCATTCAGTGAGGACAGTCTGAATTCGGGGCCCAAGACATGACGCATCGCACTCAACACGCGCGGCTGCGTGAAGCAGATCTCGAAAATCTCTCCCTTGTCCACCAGATTCGAGAGGCGATTCGTGCCGGCTTCCTGATGCACTTCGGTGCCAGCTGTCGTGCCCTCTTCTTCGACCAGTTCGTCGAAGCGCTGGCGCAGGGCCGTCACCTGCTGCTCATCGAGAATTCCCGGCAAGGGCAGGTATCCCTGCTCATCGAGGAAGGTTCGTTCGTCGTCGCTGAGCAGATCGTCTCGGCTGCCCAATTTCGCCAGTGCCTCTTCACACCTCATCGTACATGCCTCTCGTCGCCATCCCGGATAGTGGTCGAGGTGAAGCCCATCTGACAGGCTTCACCGCCCGATGCCGCCTTGCAGCGGGCGATCCCCGTATACCTCTATGGTACGGTAGGAGAGGGGGCAAGTCCGACGACGGAAGAGGTCGGCCTGATCAGCGCATGCGACGGGTAGATCGCGCCAAGGGGAGGGACACGCGGCGCGCGATCTCTTCGATCACCCGCCGCTGTCCCGTCGTGAGATAGTCAGCAAGCACTGCTGGTCCGCGGGTGTGCCGCGCGACCTCAACCATCCTCTGAGGACAGTCCTTCTTCCCGTAGCGCAACCAACTCGGGTGCGTCACTCAACTCTGGGAACATCTGATCGAAGCGCAGCACCATTTCCGGTGCCAACACGGCTCGCATGGCGGCCATCTCTTCATTGTCGAGCCACTCGATGGCCAATCGCAGGTGGGCCCGCGCGCGCTCCAGGTCGCCGCCGCGAGCCCGCAAACCGGCCAGCCAGGCGTGATTCTGACACTGTCGCACGGCGAGGGTCTCGACGGTTGCCCAGAAGGACCAGTAGCGCTCTCCCAGTGCATCCCGGTATGCCTCATTGAGGGCAGCCATACTCTGCGGTGTCGTGGAAGCGATGGCCGTCTCGAAAGTCCTGGTCGCACCGCGCTCATCTCCACTGGCAGCACAGACCAGTCCCATCTCAGACAGGACCAGGCTCTGCCAACGATCATCCTTACCGAGCCGCTCGTACAACTTCTGGGCCTCGGCCGGCTGACCGGAGAAGATGCAACGCCGTGCCAACTCCATCAGGCCGATCGGCTCCAGACTCGTACCGTCAACTTGCTTGAGCAGGTCACGCGTCTGGGTCACGACCTGCAACATCGACGCGCCGGTCTCATCTCCCAGGGCCAGACTGGCACGCAGGGAGGCGGCCTTCAACTGCAGGACATGCCGATCATTGGCCTCTGACGTGGTCTCGATCGCGTCCTCGAGGATGGCCACGGCGCGCTCTGCGTCACGCGGATTCTCGGCCAGATCCTGCGGCGATCGCGCGAAGGTATACGCATCGGCCAGCAACATGGCGACAGCAGGTTCGGCGGGCTGCAGTTCAGCGACGCGTTCCAGATCCGTCACCGCATCCCGGTAATGGATCGTCCCGAATCGGGCCCGGCTGCGGGTGAGAAGTTTCTCGATCTCAGCGGTGAAGGCATCATCCGGCGACTCTTCCCGCAGCGTTTCATCAATCATGTGACTCACCTCATCTCGCATCTGCTCGCGTCCGCGTCGCAGACGCTGACGAACAGCCGGCTCGGAGATTCCAAGCAGTGTCGCCAATTGTGGGGTCGATACACCCTCCAGATAGTGGAGGACGACGGTTTCCCGGGTATCGGGTGCGAGGCGCTCGATCGCATCGCGGACAACCCGCCGACGTTCGGCACGCTCCAGATCACGATCGGGTGCGTCGCTGGACGCCAGGTGGTGTGCCGTCGAGTCGAAACTCTCCCTCGGCGGCTGTCGCTGACGACGATCCACCCAGGTGCGGCACCGATTCTCGACAATCGTTCGCAGCCAACCCGAAAAGCGCTCCGGTTCGTGCAAACCACCGAGTCCGACATAGGCCCGTACGAAGGCTTCCTGGGCAATGTCACGAGCCACATCGAAGTCACCCGTCCGCGCCATGGCGATCGCGAAGACCGCGTCCTTGTGACGATCCACGAGTTGCGTGAAGGCCGCCTCGTTGCCACCCTGCGCAGCGACTGCCAGTGCCGCCGTTTGTTCGATGTCTGCTGCCGTTGACACGATCGTCCTCTGCTTCCTCGAAAGCTCGACGTTGAGCTCGAAAACCCGATGCTGGGCTCGGTTGCCGGGAAAGACCCGTCGACCTGCGCAACGTGACAGAGGCAACGCGACACAGGCAACGTGACGTTGGCTCTACAAGCCAGCCAACCCCTCGCGAACCGCAGCCAGCGTCTCGGGTCGATCCGGCGCCAGGGAGACCATCGCGCCATGGGCCCCGTTCTCAACGATCGAGCGACACAGCTGACGTGTGCGTGCCGGATCACCACCGGCCGAAATGGGCGGATACAGTGGAACGAGCCCACTGCTGCGAGCGACCAGCCGCGCGACCTCGCGATCGTAGAGTGCTTCGATCGGCAGATCCCGCGCCTCGTCGAGGGCAGCTACATCCCGCGGCAGATCCAGATCCGCTATCCCCAACAACTGCAGTGTCAGTTCGAGCCACGCCCCTTCATCCAGACCAGTCGCCACGGCCAGGGCGCGAGCCCACTCAGCGGCGGCATTTGTCGCCCCCGTTGCCCAGCCGACGACGCCACCAGCAGAGCTGCCACCCGTCAGATAGTCGGTCGACTCCTCCCAGCGGGGCAGATCATGGCCGCCAAGAGGACCGACGGAGGGCGCAAAGATGTCACTGCCGAAGAGTAGATCGCCATTTACTTCACGGACCCGCGCCCGAAAGCGGTGCATCTGTCGAGCCAGCAGGGCCGATCGCAGTTGGAACCAGATGGGCAGCATCGGTGATGCCCCCAGTGCCTGCAGCAACTGGGTCGTCGGTAGTCGGGCCTTGGCCAGTTGCTGCAGCTGCCCTGCGTCGAGGGTGCGCAGACTCGCAAGGCTCTGCCGGATGGCATCATGCAGTGCCGGCACGTCGAAACCGAGCCCTTCCCCTTCCTCCACACAGGATGCACATCCACAGGACATGAGTGCCGATGGACTGGCAGGTTGCGGATAACGGGCATGATCCACGCAGAATCCATCCACTTCGTAGCGCTCGGCAATATCGACCAGGCCATCCGCCGTCCAGCTGTTGATCTCTTCGCGACTCGGACACAGTCCGACACCCCAACGCTTGTATTCCGGGTTGAGGGGATCTCCATCAATCGTGCGCAACGCGTGTTCGGGATAGACATCGCCGCCATAGCTCCACAGTCCGATGTGCCCCCACACCTCGATGTTCGCCGCCCTGGCCGCATCCAATACACGTCGCAGATCACCATCGTCGAAACCGCCAATCACGCCGGCTACTGGTGGATAGATGCCTTCGGCCGCCTTGGGCCAGGCATCCACACGATCCCTCCAGTCCTGGAAGGGCCCTCGCGCACCCAGATCGTCACGAGCTCGGAATCCCGAGGTGTGGCAGACCGGGCTCTCCGGCATGATCGTCGTGAGGCCGATCTCATCCCTCAGCATTGCCAATTGCTCGGGGTGTTTGGCCACGTGTTCGGTCTGACAGAACCAGATGAGACGCCGGGGATGGGACATGGGAGTGCCTCCGCGAATTAGCCTTCACTGCTGTGGTAGGCGGAAAGGTAGGATTTCGGTGGATCTTGCACGATGGCGCTCCACGGCCATCGCCGCCAGCCAGGCTGGATCACCCTATCGAGGGAGCGGTCAGTCTCCAGCCAGAGGCCGTGGAAGAGACAGACGCATCGCCTCTGGCTTCACGAGGCGTCCTCCCAGTGCATCGAATCGCAGGTCACCCGTCAGACCCGCGTAGTGCGCTGTCGCCAGGGCCTGGCGCAGGCGTGCAGGGTCAGCACCATGCAGCTGGATCGAGGACAGCAGGAGAAGCGTGGCATCCGCCGTGAGCATCGCCACAGCGGATGGCGCCCTGCGGAAACGCTCGTGCCAGGCCTGCACGAACCAGGCACCCGGCGTCTCGACGGCATCGACGGTGCCTGACGCTAAGGGCAGGGCCACCGTCCACGTGGGCGTGTCTCCGGCGGCGGCCAGCAGATCGGGTGCGACCAGATGCAGGGGCAACAGCAGCGGTTGAGTCACCACGTCGGGGGGCCGTCGAGCCAACCAACCCAGAGCCGTCTCGCGCTGCGTCCACAGGATCGTTGCGTGGGCAGAGGATGAGCGTAGGTTGGCGTCAGAGTCACTGATAGGGACCGTGTCCACCTCGATCCCGAGACCATCCACTGCCGATTCCAGTGCTCGACGCGCCAGACGTCCCTCGCGTTCATCGTCAGTGACCAGGCGCAATCGCTGCCAGCCATTTTCGTAGGCAACGCCCACCAGAGCGATCATCTGGCGTTGTTCATCCGGTGCACATCGAAAGACCCAGGGAACATTGGCCACGTCGACGGATCGGTCGGCTGCTGTCGGTGAGATAAGGGGGACCCATAACTTGGCGACGACGAGCTCAGCCGCATGGGCACGCGCTCCGTCCAACCCACCAAGGATGGCGATGGCCCCATCCTCCAGGATGAGACGGGTCACCTCGTGCGCCGCCGAATGCCAGGGCCTGTCGTCCGTCCGCGACACGATACGGATGGGCCGTCCGCCAACGCCACCATCGGCGTTGGCCGCCTCGACGATCAGTTGCACCGCAGCCAGCAGTTCCTGCCCGGCGAGCCGCTCACCGGGCGCGATCACGCCCAGAGTGATCGACGCCGTGTCCCCCAGACTCGAGTCTGGGTCCGCAGTGGGACCGTGGAAACCGGCCGGCGCATCGACCAGACGACGAGCAGTGGATGTCTGCTCCTCTTCAGCAGTGGCCTGCGTCGCCGACCACAGAGAGACACCGATCCAGAGAACGAGTCCGGCCCAGGACCTGCACCGGCCAGACACTAGTCGTCCGATGCAGATGCCGCGGTCGCGGACAGTGGCAGAATGGCAGCCACCTCGGTTTCGCAAAGCCAATCGGGGCGACAGACATCGGCCTTGCAGATTGTGTGTGGGATCTGCCCCGGGAATCCTCTCTGCCGCCAGATCCTGCGCAGGATGCCGTAGTCTTCCGCATCCTTCAGATAGGTCGTGGCTCGCACAATATCGCGGGGGCTGGCGCCACTGCCATCGAGCAGGCCACTCACATTCGTGAGCATGCGCTGGATCTGCCCCTCGATGTCTCCCACCGCCACAACCTGCCCGTCATTGTCGATGCTGGCAGTACCGGAGACGTAGAGGACCTTGCGATCTTCCCGTGTGACCTCCATGCCGCGTGAGAATCGTGATCCGTAGTCGGGTGCTTCATTCAGCGTCGGTGCATGCATAAGCTTCTTGTCCACTCGACCCGACCCTCTCACCGTGTAGAGGTCCATCGATCCATCACGACAGGCCGGATAGGCACCGCCCTGGATCCCGGTACTGGCGGGAAGGCGTTCAACACCGACACGCTCGAAGAAAGCGCTGCGCACACGATTGAGGTCATCGTAGTCACGCTCCATCTCACCCAGATAGAGCCACGTGCGCACGACGTCTCGGAATGTCAGACCGAGCGAACCCAGCAGGGCCTCGGATTTATCAAAGACCTGCTCCATCTGCCCGGCGTAGTCGAGACCATCACCCGGTGAGCCACCGGTGATGTTGTGCGCGTAGATGTGTTCGTAGCCATGGGATCGCAGAATGCGTGCGGAACCTGCCCCCAGATCGGCTTCCAGGACTTCCACCTCAACCTCGTGGTCGCTCTTCGATGCATAGATCACGCGCGCCTGCAATTCCAGCATCGTTCCTGGTCGACAGGGCTGTTGCTGCACGTAGGTTGTCGCCGGACCACCGAGACTGTGGGATTGGTAGAACGCTCCCCGGGCCGTACGCAGGGCGTCGAATTCCTCAGCCAGATCGTGGAAGAACACCTTCTCCGTGATCACGTCCTGCCGGCAAGCCCCTTGTTCACTCAGAACTCTGTCCAGACGCTCGTAAACCTGCTGGGCCTGCGACTCGAAGGTGCCCCCCGGATCGGGCCGGACACACACATACACCTTTGTCGCCCAGGCGCCGTCGATCCGACTGACCTCGTAGCTGTCGCGGGCCTCGGCCCAGCGACAGACCTGTAGAGCCGGGACGGTTTCTCGTTCCTGAATTTGAGCCATCAGAATCTCACTCGGGGTTGGGGGTCACCGTAGACGAACACGCCCTGGCGCACAGTGGCCAGGCTGACAGGACCGCGGTGACTGTACACGCGATCCATCGTGATCGTGCCGGTGACGCCAGGGAAGCGCTGCACGGCAGCCAGCGCATCACGGATTCGGTAACGATTGAGTCCAGCGCGGCCGATGGCCGCCAGCAGCATCTTCGTGCCGTCATAGGCGTGACCCGCATAGATCGTCGGCTCCTCACCCACCTTCTGTCGGTACGCTGAGCGGAAGGCCTGGTAGCTCACCGCCTCGGTATCTGGAACAAAGGGGCTGGCGGCGATGACACCCTCCGCCGCACCTCCTGCAGACTCCAGGAACAGTGGGTGCAATACACGATCACACGCGTAGACCGGTACATCAATTCCCGCCGCCCGGATGGCGCGAATCAGGTGTCCCGCGGCGAGCGCATCCGCCCACAGGACGATGGCATCCGGCTTCACCTTCTGCAGGCGTTCCACCTGGGCGGCGAAGTCCCGATTCACCCGTTCGTAGGCCACCTCGTAATTGATCTCGATCGGCGCCGGACGCTGCAACCGCACCGAGGCAGCGCGGAATTCACCCACACCAAAACGGCCATATCGATTGTTTGCCCGCACGATGGCGACTCGCTCGTGTGCCTTCTCCTCATAGGCATAGAATGCCAGTGTGTAGGCCATCTGACGATCGTCGGGGATGGTTCGGAAGATCCACGGAATCTTCGTCTCCACGAGCGTCGGGTCAGTATCAGCCACATTGATGACGGGCATTTCCGTCTTGAGGGCTACGCGGATTGCGATATGGGTGTTGGCGCCATCAACAGTTCCCACAACGGCCCACACACTGTCCTCGTATGAAAGCCGGACCATCTCGTTCGCCGATGCCCCCCACAATCCCGTGTCGTTGCGGATGACGAGTTCGAAGGGTGTGCCATGGTAGCCACCACGCTCGTTGGCCTCGTCGATGGCCATCTCGATCCCATTCAGCAGGGGCTGCCCGATATAGGCCTCGTGAGATCGCTCCAGTGGCGCCAGCACACCGATGCGGACGGTCTCCACATGGGGTTCAGATTTGTCGCGTCCCGGTCCATGGAATGCCAGAGAATCGACGAAGAAGGTCTTGTACGGTTCCTGGACGAAACGCGCGAAGGGCCGCAACGCATCGGGTGTATTGCCGTAGCCCAGTTCCGGTTCGCCTCCGGCGGCCAGCACCAGCAGACCGCCGATGGCGCAACCGATCAGGAGAGATCTTCTCAGCGCCATCCGTCACCTCCCGTCGCGTCACCCACGCGCTCATCAGTGGCGGGTCGCCCGACGCTCAGTCCTTGCGCCGTCGCCACCCAGACCTCGTCGCCTCGGAAGTCCACACCGAGGATGTAGTTGTTCGCCAACCCCTTCTCGAGGGGAATGTCACCGACGTGCCGATCATCTTCGTAACGGCGTGCCACCCATGGACCGGTCGTGTCCTGCAGGTCACCGGCCGGGGCATAGGTGATCCACCGATTCGTGTCGTAGTCGACGACACTGAGCCCCTTGTCCGTGCAGACCCAGGCAACGCGGCCCTTTGCCTTCACGAAATTCACAAAGTTGCTCGCCAGACCGGTGTCGTGATCCATGTAACCACGCCAGCGGCGCCCATCGTAGCTGGAGAGGCCGAAGTAGGTACTGGCCCAGAGAATCCCGGCGCGATAGCTGACGGCCGTCGTGATCGAGTGGATCAGCCCATCGTCACGGAACAGGTCGATCTCCATCTCACCATCCGGATCCATATAGGACTGCCACCGCTCGGTGGCCACATCGAATTCCAGGACGCCACCGCCCCACAAGGCCGCCCAGACCTTGCCGTTGTCGTAGTCGACGTGATATCCCCAGGGCTCGTGTTGTGGCGCATTCTCCGGCGTGTAGACCTGCCAGCGATCCTCACGCACCATGTAACGCCCTTCACCCGTCGTCGTCGCCGCCCACACGTTCTGATTTTCTACGGCCACACCGAAGACGACGTCATTCGGCAGTCCACTGTCGAATTGGGTAAAACTCGTCAACTGGCCGCCGGATATCCGCGTCAGTCCGCCCATGGTACCCGCCCACACATCCCCCGACATCGTGTCGATGGCGACGGAGAGCACGGCGTCGTAGGCGAGACCATCCTCTGTCGTATACGTCGTCCAGATCCCGTCTTCATACACGCCCAGCCCGTGATCGGTACCGACCCAGACCCGATCCTCGTCGACGGCCACGCAGAAGACCTTCTCCGCCGGCAGACCATCCTCCACGTGCATCGAGGTCCAATCCGAATACAGGGGAGGGCCGTCGGCCAGCACGGGCAGGACGAACCATCCCACCATAACAATGACAACTGGCAGTCGAAGGCCTCCAATACGAGTCGACATGGTCACCTATTTTCCCAACAGTGAGCGAAGGACCCGACCAAAACGGGATCGGGGTTTCTCCGGCTCGGCGGACCCATCGATTGCGGGTCCGTGAGCGATTCGGCGCAAGCCCTTCATGCGATCGAAGGAGTCGCGTTCGAGTATGGCATGTGATGGTGGCGGCCGGTGACAAATACTGCACGTGGTACCGTCCACACTTCGTGCTGCCAGTTCTGAGCCGAGGGTCGGGACTTCCGGATCCTCGGCGTGATCTGCGCCGGGGCCGTGGCAGGCTTCACACTGCACACCCTCTTCAAAGTGAAACTCCGTACTGATGTAGGCAGGATCGACCCTGGCCGCCGTGGCGTGACAATCCAGACATCGGGCACTTCGCGTCGGCTCCTCCACAGGGCCCCCCTCGAACTGTGCGGCGACCCTGAGTGCCATCGGTGTCGAGAGGAATACCCAGGACCGTGCATGCGGTGTGCCGAGCCACACCTGGTAGGCATCGTCGTGACAGACGGCACAGGCCTGTGCACCGATGTAGGCCGACTCGGATGTGCGCAAGCTGTCCACATCCGCAATCGTCGGCTCGTACTGCCCGTGCCCGGCAAGGACACCGGTCAGGACCCAGATCACACTCCAGACCATCAGACCGGCTGGCGTGCTGCTCCTGTGTCGTTGACTCGCCATCAGAATGTCCTGATGTATTCGATCAGCGCATTGAGCTGATCCTTGGTCATGTCATTCGTGACGCCGTGCGTGTCGCCGTCGTTGTGCCTCGTCCAGATCTCTTCCAGAGACCAGGAGCGCCCGTCGTGCATATAGGGCGGGCGTTCGTACGTATTGATCAGATGCGGTGTATCGAAGACCCCGTCCCAGTCATGCGCCGCCCTCGAACCGATATCATGTCGGCGACGATCCGTGCCATAGGGGGCAGGATGGCAGGTGATACATCGATTCGCCGTGGGGATGTAACGCCCGAGATTGTCGTGGTCACGTTCATAGAGTTCCTTCCCAAGGCGTTGCTGGGCGGTGAGGCGACTCTGGCGATAGAGATTGGGTCGCTGCGGCAATGACTCCAGATACGCGACGATCGCCTCATTCTCATCGGCGCCGAAACCGTGGGTCCGGAAGAAGAGTTGGGCGGCGCGCGGCCCCTCCTGCCGCTGGAGATTCGGATTCTTCCCCGACCACTTGAAGGGTGCCGTCTCGGCCAGTCCACGCAACGTCATGTTGTCCACGAGATTGCGGCCCATCCCGCCATCGACGGCGATGTCATATGTCAATCCATCCACATTGTTCTCGGGATGACACGTATTGCAACTCATCTGCTGATGGAAGCTGATGCTGGCATAGTGAAAGACACGGGCCCCCTTGCGCAGCAAGGTCTCGTGATCTGGCCCACCCAGATCCAGTCGGCGCAGAGGCATCAGGGTCTGCGTATCGATCTCCATCACAGCATCTTCAAGTCGGGTCGCCACATACAGCCTCCTACCATCGGCCGACAAGGTCATGCCCTTGGGATTGGAGCCGGTGGGGATGCGTGCCACGACATACTGGCTGCTGAGTCCCAGGTGACGAGCCGTCAGGGCGATCTCGGCATCACTCAGGCCGATACGGCCAGCCGCATCGACAGCCAGCGCCTTGTAAGCAGCCGCCACATCCACAACGCTGATCATGTCCGCGCCACTGGAACTGACGAACAGATACCGGCCATCAAGGCTGGCCACCACATCGTAGGGATCGGCAAAGTACCGCGTCGGCTCGTCGAGCAGCAGATACGCTGTACGGCCACCACGGTGTGTCTCGGAGAAGGCCAGTCCATACGTCACCATCCAGCCCTGAAATACCTGGGTCTGGGGCACCAGATTCTTCGGTAGTTCCAGGGTCGTCACGACGAATCGGCCATCGATCGTCGTCGTCATGCCCTGAGCGATGACGGTACCGGGTAGCCGACGACGCTCCCGCACACGGCCACGTTTCATATCGATGACCGTCAGCTCCAGCTCGGGCGGCTCTCGGAAGGTGACAGGTGACGAATACTGACTGGACACGAAGAGTCGCTGGCCCTCGCGATCCGTCGTGAGGCCGAAGGGAGCGTTGCCGGCAGCAAGCCGCTTTCGCTCCACGCGCTGCGCCAGATCAATGACCGAGATGTCGTCCGTGCCGAGATTGCTCACGTAGAGCGTCTGACCGCCGTCAGCCAGGACCATCTCGTGAGGATCCTCACCTACGGGCAACCGTTCGACGAGTTCGCCCGTCGCCAGATCCACCACACCCACATCATTGTCCCAGCGGTGCGTCACAAAAAGCTGGGTGCCATCCGCACTCAACAACATACCGAAGGGTTCGCGGCCAACAGCGATGCTGTCCTGGATCGCTCCGGTCCGCGTGTTCAGGACGAGGATCTGGTCTGTCCCCTCGCAGGTGACATAGAGCTTGTCGCCCTGACCGCACAACACGCCGATCGGTGACCGGTACGCGTTATCTGCGGCCACGGCATAGGTGTCCCGGCGGCTGTAATCGGCGGCGACTGGCTCTGCCGCAGGAGAAGCATGCACCTGCGCTTCCAGTGCGACACTGCCAGCCAACAGCCAGCCCAGGACTGCCGTCATCAGAGCACCCATCACGGTGCCCCCTCGGCCTGAGGCCCCATCAGATTCGCCGGTTCGGCACGTCGAAGGGCCTGTGTCGCGCGATTCTCCGGCGTCAGCTCGCGATTCTCATGGCAGCCGACACAACCCCGCTGGTCCCCCGAGCGTACCCACATCCACGCCCGCATGGCGTCGACCACCTGCCCCTGCGCATTGAGGGTCTCCATGTAGAATGGCACATCGCCGGCGACATTGACGTAGAAGGAACCATCCGCCTCAACAGGCGCCACACCGAGGGAACGGGTACGCACACCAGCCGGAGGCCAGCTCTGTTCGCCGGCCGCGGCATCACTGCTCACATCGTCATCGGCGCCCACCTGCGAGCTGCCGATCCGGCGCGGAATCCCTTCCATGAGGCGTACCGATGTCACCTCACCCCGAGCAGGCGTGACAGAGGGCCGATCGGTCTCGTACACATTCATACACTGCAGCTGACCGGCCGACTCGAAGCCACTCACATCCAGGACCGAAGCGAAATCGACGGTGGGTATGCGGGATCGTGGCGTGGCGCGCTCAGCCAGTGATACAGCATCCACGTCGTGCCAGTCCGGATCGTCATGGATCAGTTCACCGCGACCTGAGGTGACGTCGAATCGATACAACCCGTATGTGCCCGTTTCACTCTCGCGCCAGGCGACAACCAGGGATCCATCCTGCAGCCGTGCAGGTGTGCGATAGGCACCCGTCGCATCCAGGACCACGTGGGAGTGCAGTGGACGGCGCCACGAAACCGACGCGAGGCGTCCGGCTCGTTCATCGCTCTGACTCTCGATGAACACCACGCGCTCCTGCTCGGGCCATTCACATGCCGACCACTGCGCCCAGGATCCGTCGTGGCTGCCATAGAACGAATTCAGATTCTCACCGGCCCAGCTAATCGTCATCAACGCCCAACCCCCACGCTGACGCGCCGAATACAGGATTCGGCCATCGCGCAAAACGGTCGGTGCCCCATTGCCACCCAGGTCGTACGTCGTCTGCCACCGGATCTGGCCGCGATCGGGCGTTTCTTCCAATGACATGGCGTAGAGATTGGGCAGCGGCTCACGGCCCCGATCGTCCAGCACGCCGGCGGCGGTGCTGACAAAACTGATCCAGGGCAATCGCCGATCGAAGGTCGGCGAATTGATGGCTGCTGGCGCCAGCCAGATCGGCTCACGCGCATCGCCGGGTAGATCCGTCAGCTGCTGACGCGAAGTGCCATCCAGCGCCATGCGCCAGATCTGCCACGAATCGGCGGCGTGCTCACGACCGGCGAACAGAATCGTGCGACCATCGAAGGAGACGTCCGGCTGTGCCGCATTCAGCATGCCCTCGCTGAGGATGGTGAGTGTTCCATCCGGATCGAGCCGCACCAGACGCGACAGGGATCCCGCAGGTTCGTGGGCAGGATCACCAACCCGCTCCTGCACGAAGAGGATCGGCTTGACCCCCATCGAGCCGGTCACCGCTGAGGCGGTCACCACAGAGGCGATCAGGCTCATCGCCGCCATCAGAATGATGACAGCCAGCCAATTCGACCGACAGATCGACCGCGGCGTCACGTGGGTCATGGACCTGCCTGCTCCTGCACGATCGTGATCGTCTGATTGGACGCCAGGTCGTGGCGCTGCCCGTCGAGTCGCTGCCGCTGCCCGCCGGGCCAGATGACGACAACCGAATCGACCCGCGACAACTGGCCGAGACCAAAGTGCATGGTGGGCTCTCGCGATCCCAGGTAACCACTAGCCGTCATCCGCTCCCTCACCTGCACCATCGACCCCGCATGGACACGAACACGGGCACCGATGCCTTCGCTGAGCGGATTTGTTCCACGCAGCTTGATCCGCAGCCAGTGTCCGCCCTGGCCGTCGTTGCGCAGCAGCACCGAAGGCTGGTCGAGGTGCAGGACGAAGAGGTCGAGATCACCATCCGCATCCCAGTCGGCAATGGCAGCACCGCGCGAGACAGATCGGCGGTAGAAGTAATCACCGGCCACGCCCCCGATATCGACATAACGCTGGCGACCATCCTGTCGCGTATTCGCCAGCAGCGTCGCCTGCTGCGTGTGGTCGACGTAGTGGGCCGATCCATTGGCAACAAACAAATCCAGATCCGCGTCATTGTCGGCGTCGAACAGGGCCCCGTGCCAACCGATGAACTGCCCGCTCGCCTCGGCGATCCCGAGGACGGCCGTATGGTCTGTAAAATATCCGTCGCCGCCATTGAGATACAGGTTATTAAAGGCCATGTCGGGAACGAAGAGATCGAGATCACCATCCCCATCGACATCGCCGAAGTCCCCACCCATGGATGAACTGGCATCGCCATTGCCGGCAAAGGCCACACCGGCAACCAGGGCCATGTCGACGAAGGTGCCATCTCCCCCATTGTGGAAGAGGAAATTCGCCATGGCATCATTGGCAACGAACAGGTCCGTATGCCCGTCTTCGTCGACATCTGCTGCCGTCACGCCCATGGCGCGGCCCGCGTGTGCGCTGAGGCCCGCAGCAGCCGTGATGTCCACCAGATGTCCATCGTCATTTCGATACAGCACATCCGGCTGTCCGGGGTAGGCCAGTGGGCCCGGAAAGCGATCGGCGGCATAGTAGAGTCGGTAGTCGGGATCAAAGTCGAGATAGTTGCCCACATAGAGGTCGACGTCCCCGTCGCCTTCCATATCGAACCAGACGGCACCCGCGCCCCAGAGCGTGTCTGCGGCGGCATCGGATGGCTCGAACCGCCCTGTCCCATCGTTGAGCAGCAGTCGATTCGCCCCGTAGTTGGTCACATACAGATCGCTGTCGCCATCCGCATCGACATCGGCCGCCACAGCGCCCATGCCGTATCCGTCGTCGTCGGTGCCGGTTGCGGCGCTGACGTCGACAAACGTCCCGTCGCCCTGATTGTGGAACAGGTGATTTGTCGCCCCTTCCGTCTGATCCCGGGCCTCAGGGGCGCTGATCCCCTCCAGGAACCGTCCATTGACGGCATACAGGTCCAGCCTGCCATCACCGTCGGCGTCGAAGAACAGACACCCTGACCCGGTGGCCTCGAGGATCGAACTCATCTCCTCGTCACCGAAGGTGTGTTGGAAGAACAGGCCCGCCGCCTCGGTGACATCCTGAAAGATCACCACAGGGGCTTCAGATTCGGCGGCGCCGACGGGCAGAAGGAGACTCAGCAGAATGGCTGCAGAAAGAATGTGGCGCACCGATGGCCTCACGCTTGGGGAAGGGCTGATATGGATTTAGCAATAGGGATGCCAGATCCGGGCCGGGCGCAATCGCCCCTGGAATGTGGCCCGACACCTCAGCCCTGAGGTATCAGTGTCTCGAGTGCGACGCAGGTCCCCCAATCGATGGGCATGGCTGTCCCCTTCCAGCTTTCTGCCTGTGCCCCTCGCCAGGGAGGCCGCCTGGCACCAAGTTTGTTCCAGAAGCTGGGCGACCACTGCCATCAAAGGAGCACCATGTCCGCTGATAAGCCCCTTGCCCTCGGGATCGACACGGGTGGCACCTACACCGACGCTGCCCTCGTGACCCATCCGGGTGGCGACGTCGTTTCTACCGCCAAGGCACTGACGACACCGCAGGATCTGTCGATCGGCGTCTCTGAGGCCCTCCACCGTGCCCTGGATGGGGCCGAGGGGGCGAGCGACCGAATCCGCCTCGTCGGCCTGTCCACGACACTGGCGACCAATGCCATCGTCGAGGGTCGGGGTCACGCCGCCTGCCTGGTATTGATCGGTTATGACCCTGTTCTCATTCAGCGTTTTGGACTCGGCCCCCGATTCATCACCGATGACGTGGTCCACATCGATGGCGGACACGATGGCGGCGGTACCCAACGTGCCCCGTTCGACGAGGATGCCCTTCGTCGTATCGTGACGGATCGCCTCAATCGCGTGGGCGGTTTCGCCGTCTCATCCTACTTCTCGGTCCGTAACCCCGAACATGAACTGCGTGCCCGTCAGATCATCGAAGAGATCTCCGATGGCCAGATCCCGGTCACGTGCGGGCACGAATTGAGCGCTCGCCTCGACTCCGTGCGGCGGGCGACGACGACGGCCCTGAATGCCCGACTCATTCCCCTGCTGCGCGATCTCATCCAGACCGTGCGACGCACCCTCGATACCAGCGGCATCGGGGCACCCCTGATGGTCGTCAAGGGAGATGGCTCCCTGGTCGCCGCAGACTGGGCCCTCTCACGCCCCGTGGAGACGATCCTGTCCGGCCCTGCAGCCAGCGTGGTCGGCGCCTGGCATCTGGGTGGCCGTGGTGACGGCTGGGTCGTGGATGTAGGCGGCACGACAACGGATATCGCCGTCCTGCGAGGTGGACTGCCCCGACTCGACGCAGAGGGTGCTCGCGTCGGCGGCTGGCAGACCATGGTGGAGACGGTGCACGTGCGAACGGCCGGCCTCGGCGGTGACAGCCACGTTCGCTACGACCACAGACGCCGCCCTGAGGACGCGCTGCAGGTCGGCCCCCGGCGGGTCGTGCCTCTGTCGCTGCTGGCCAGCGAACACGATGGGGTTCATGCGGAATTGCGTCGCCAGTTGAGTGTCCACCGCGAGGGACTCGAAGCAGGACAGTTCGGTCTGGCCCTGGGACAGGGCAATACCATCCCGGACCGCACACGAGCCATCTGGCAGCAACTCGGTGATCGCCCCGTCTCGCTGGCACGGTTGGTGGATGCATCCCAGTTCGGCGCCCTGATCCTGGGAGACGTGGACACGCTGGAGAGCCACCGGGCTCTGCAGCGCTCCGCCTTCACCCCTACCGACGCCCTGCACGTGCTCGGTCACTACACGCCCCACGATGTAGAGGCGGCCCAACTCGGCGCTCGTCTGCTGGGTGCCCCCCTCGGACTCACGGCTGAAGCCTTCAGCGCCCGCGTCGTGTCACGGTTGGATGAACGACTGGTGCGCGAACTGGTGGCCAAGGTCCTGGGTGACGAGGGCAACGAAACCGAAGGCGAGGATCCCCTCCTGGACCGGGTCGTGCGCGATGGCATCGAGTCGGACCTCACCTGCGAACTCACCCTGCAGTTGCCAGTGATTGCCGTGGGTGCCCCCGTGGCCGCCTACATGCCCAGTGTCGCCGAAACCTTGCACACCGAATTGGTCGTGCCGCCCCACGCGCATGTGGCCAATGCCGTCGGCGCCGTGGCAGGTGGCGTGGTACAGCACATCCGGGTCAGTGTGCGCCCCACGGAGCGTGAAGGCGTCTTCCACGCCTCCATGCCGCAGGGCACATGGGCCGTAGCCAGCATCGAGGAAGGTGTGGCCATGGCGCAGAAGCAGATCCCCGACCTGTTGCACGAACGCATGGTCGATGCCGGTGCCGAGAACATCGAGATCCGTGTCGCGCGCGACGATCACACAGCGCCCCTGAAGGGCGGCTGGGGGCAGCGAGCACTCATCGAGACGGCACTGCTCTTCACAGCCGTAGGAACACCCGCCACCCACCACCAGGACTCCGCATGAGCACGCAGTCGACGCCGACATCGGCGCCCACGCCCGACGCTGCGTCTGACGCCCGACCACGCCATCTGGCCATTGCCGGCGCCTGGGGTTACATCGGCCGCAAGTTCATCGATGCAGCCCTGGACCTGGGATGGCAGCTATCGGTCTACGACCCCGGGCCAGCACCGGCCGATCTGCCCGCGGGCGCATTCGACCGCTGCCAGACACAGGACGAGCTCTACGCCCTGGATGCCGACCTGTTTCACCTGGCCCTGCATCCCGAACATCGGGCCCATGCCCTGCAGAGCCTGCTGTGTCGCGGCGGAGTGGCGATCCTCAATGAGAAGCCCATGGCGGCGCCCGACCATCCGGAGGAATGTGGTCTCCTGCTCAAGCAACTGGCGGCCAGCGACGCAGCACCCTCGCCCATTCTGCTCTTCGATTTTCCCGAGCTCTTCGATCCCGTCACCACGCGTATCCTCGATTTTCTACAGCAGTTCAACGAGGTGCAGATCGACGACATCTTCATCCAGCGCTCGAAGGATCGCGAGGCCCGCGACAACCCACGCAACACCAAACGCATGGTCCATATCCAGTATCAGGAGACTGTGCATTGCATCGCCTTCCTCCTGTTTCTCCTCGGACGTTTGCGCGGCACGCCGGAGACACTCCTCGACGATGGCGTCGTCGTTGAGGGTCAATCCGAACCGTATGACCCGCCCAATCCAGTGGACTATCCCTTTGTGGTGGACGGCAAGGCGGAGTTCGAATGGACCTTCGGATCCACTCAGGTCAAAGGCTGCACCGATTTCAAAGCGGGCGCCCCGTTCCGCAAGCAGCGCGTCCTGCGGGGTCACGGTGACGGACAGCCGTGGCAGATCGACGTGGACTACCTGGAAGGCGCCAAGAGTCTGCGCATCGATGGCGTCGACCAGCACGTCGACGCCGCCGGGAGTTCATACGAAGGGGTCCTGCAGACCTTTGAAGGCTGGCTGGCAAACGATCGGGATCAATTGATGTCTTCGACTCGCTACCCGAATGCCCATTTCGCCCGCCTCACCTACTCACTGTCGGGCCTCCTGTGGCGCAGTTGCTACGAAGGCCGGGCCCTGTCAGTGGCCTCCACAACTGAGTTGCTCGAATACGATGCCGGCTTTGCAGCGGCGAGCGAGGGTTTCGCGCGCTACAGCTGAAGGGCGCACCTCAAGCGTCAGCGACGTGGCGCGCCCCATCATCGCTGTTGCAGATCATCACCGGTGCCGCCTGTGCTGCCCACGCGGGCTGCCTCTCTCCATATCGTTGCGCAACCTCTTCCGCAGCTGCCGATGCGGCCTCTGGCTCGACGAGCGCCACGCAGCAGCCACGAAATCCGGCTCCTGAGAAGCGCGCCCCCAGCACACCCGGCGTGTCCACGAGGATCTCGTAGAGATCGATGAGCGGATCAGCGCCGCACTCGTAGTTGTGGATCGAGCTGGCACCTGATGCCGTCATCAGTCGTCCCAACTCGCCGAGATCGCCATGCCGCCATGCGGCGGCGCCACGCTGGACCCGCGCCATTTCACCAAAGAAATGCGCCGCTCTGCGCGCTTCGACTGCCGGGAGACGTTCGGCATGTTGCTCGTATTCGTCAGCGGAGATCTCGCCAAGCAGGGGTTCACCTCCGGCACGACCGGCAGCGGCCAGCAGCGTCGTGGCCGCGGATCGGCACTCTTCGACCCGACGATTGTAGTCGGTATTCACCAGGGCCTCCCGCAGCCCCGAGAAGGCGATGAGGAAGTGGGGCGAAACGCCGGGCCCACCCTCGACGCACTCGTGGGCCCGCCGCCGGCAATCGATGACCGTGAGATGATCTCGTCTCGACAGCAGGATCGCGGATTGATCGAGGATACCATTGCGCAGGCCGAGATAGCCATTCTCGATTCGCTGATCCAGGTCGACATTCCCTGTGGCACTCACACTCAGGCCATTGGCCTCTTCCAGGGCCAGCAGATAGGCGACACCGATCGCCGCCGAAGAGGAGAGTCCGCCCTCGCCCAGATTTCCGGCTGTCAATCCTACGATCGCACGATCCAGAGAGTGTCCTGCGGCTTGCAGAGCCTGGACGGCACCGCGCGCGAAGTTCCCCCAGTCACCATCTCTGGCACCCGGGATCTGCCGCAGTGGGAACCGGACCTCTCCATCGAAATGGTGACTGGCCAGCCGCATCGTGGAATCGGGCGCGGTGGCATACGCCAGCCAGACGGCCCGATCGATGGCCATGGCCGTCACGATCCCGCCCTGGTGATCGATGTGCGCACCCAGAGGACATACGCGATAGGGTGACCGTACCAGGCTCACCTTCTCTACTGGCACATCGTACATGCGCGCTGCATCTTGTCGCAGCCGGCTTGCCTCATTCGGCAGGGTCATGTTCTGTATCCCCATCAGTGTTCATCAGTCCAGACAATGTTTAGATACAGCAGTTGCCCCCGTGGCCGTCAACTGGAGGATGTGAGAATGTCGTCGATGACCGGGCGCCAGCGTGTGCGCGCCGCCCTCGAACACCGGACCCCGGATCGAATCCCCGTCGAATTCGGCGCCACACCGACCACGGGGATGCACGTGACCTGCGTCGAGGCACTGCGCCAGCACTACGGGCTTGAGGAGAGACCGGTGAAGGTGCACGAACCCTACCAGATGCTGGGATGGATCGAGCCGGATCTTGCCGACGTCCTCGGCCTGGATGTGGATGCCGTGAATCCCCACAAGACCATCTTCGGGTTCACCAATCAGGACTGGCGCGAATTCCGCCTGCCCTGGGGGCAGACCGTGCTCGTCTCCGCGAACTTCGTCACCACGGCAGATGCCAATGGGGACCTCCTCATCTATCCGGAGGGCGCCGCCGATGCATCACCCTCCGGCAGGATGCCCACGGGCGGCTACTTCTTCGACACGATCATCCGGCAGCCCCCGATCGATGAATCGGCCCTGGATCCGGAGGACAATCTGGAGGAATTCGGCCTCGTAGAGCCGGAAACCCTCGAACACTTCCGCGCCGAAATCGAGCGTGTCGGTGATTCGCCACGGGCGCGTGTCGCCACACTGGGAGGCACTGCCTTCGGTGACATTGCGCTGGTACCGGCGCCCTTCCTGCGCGAACCACGCGGGATTCGCGATGTGGCCGAGTGGTATGTCTCGACCCTGACCCGCCAGGATTACGTGCACGAGGTCTTCACGCGCCAATGTGAATTGGCCCTGGCCAACCTGGAGCGTCTTCACGCTGTCATCGGCGACGCCATCGACGCCGTCTTCGTGTGTGGCACCGATTTCGGCACGCAGACGTCGAGCTTCTGTTCGACGGAAACCTTCGACAGCCTCTATGCTCCCTACTACCGGCAGGTCAATGACTGGATCCACACGAACACCGACTGGAAGTGCATGAAGCACTCCTGTGGCGCCGTGGAATCTTTCATCCCGCACTTCATCGAATCCGGTTTTGACATCCTCAATCCCGTCCAGTGCTCTGCCACGGGAATGGACCCAGCTCTGCTCAAGCAGCGCTACGGTGACGACATCGTATTCTGGGGGGGCGGTGTCGACACGCAGCAGACCCTGCCCTTTGGAACACCGGACGAGGTCCGTACCCAGGTCCTTCAGCGGTGTGAGATCTTCGGTGACGGCGGGGGCTTCGTCTTCAACACCGTGCACAACGTGCAGGCCCTGACGCCGACACCCAATCTCGTCGCCATGTTCGATGCCCTGCAGTCGTCGTCGTGAGTACCACCGGTACGATCACCATCGCTCGCGCCCGCCGTCTCGCCCTGCGAGCACAAGGACTGGATGGCACCTTTACGCCACCGCCGGGCCCGGATGGTACAGCCGCGATCTGTGAACGACTCGGCTACGTGCAGATCGACACCATTTCCGTCGTGGAGCGTGCCCATCACCACATTCTGTGGACCCGGCAGCGTGACTACACGGAACACGACCTCGATCATGCCCTGGCCAGGGATCGTCGCATCTTCGAGGGATGGAGTCACGCCGCCTCCTACCTTCCCACCATCGACTACCGCTACTACGTCGCCAGCATGCACTCTCACGCCCAGCGCCCGGGCACCCTCGAGTGGATCAAGGCGAATCAGGATGTCGTTGATCATGTACGCGATCGAATCCGCGCGGAGGGTGCACTCTGTGCCGCGGATTTCTCCGGTGATGGCAACCGCCGGGGGCCCTGGTGGGACTGGAAACCGGCCAAGGGGGCTCTCGAAACCCTCTTCTCCAACGGCGAGTTGATGATCAGCGAGCGCCGCAAGTTCCAGCGATTCTATGACCTAACCGAGCGGGTTCTCCCATCCGGCACCGACACGACACCCGCATCGCGACAGGAGCGGGCGCGATGGGCGCTGCAGCGTGCCTTCGACCAGCATGGCATTGCGGCCAACACCGAACTGCGCGTGTGGAATCGGCACGCTGAATCGTTGGCAGCGGCCCTGGCCGAGGCGATGGATGATCGCTCTGTCGTGGAAGTGAAACTTCGCGGGGATGATGGATCGCCACTCTATGCGCGCACGAAAGATCTGGAAGCCACTGATCGGACGCCTCGACGCAAGGCGGCACACCTGTTGTCTCCCTTCGACAACCTCGTGATCCGCCGAGGCTGGGTGCAGCGCCTCTTCGATTTCGACTACACCATCGAGTGCTACGTGCCAGCACCGAAGCGGCAATTCGGTTACTTCTGCCTTCCCGTGCTGTGAAGCGATCGATTCATCGGACGCCTCGATGCCAAGGCGGAGCGCAAGAAGGGCATCCTCGCTCTGCGGCGTCTCACCCTCGAAGAGGACCTGCCTGGCGATGTCGTGGAAAAGGCCCTGCCTGCACTGGCGACCCAACTGCACGCCTTCGCCGCTTTCAACCGGTGCCCCCGCATCCGTGTGGACAGCGTCCGTCCCACCGACTGGAAGACACCACTTCGCCAGGCCTTGAAAGACGCAGCTGAGTAGACGGCAGACTCAGTAGCGGTCGTCGCTATCGGTCAGGGGGCACCACCGCGACGTGTAGAGGTGATCCATCAGCACCCGTTCGGCCTCAGCCGCTGCGGGTGCCAACCGGCGAAGCGCGTCGATGGCATAGAATCGGTTGTAGCGATTCTCGTCATGCAGCATCGCTTTCAGACCGTCCACAGTATCACCGGCCGGTCCATCGGCCCGCCGCAGCGCCATGGCCGCATTGCGACGGACTCGATAGTCCTCATCGCGCAGCCCCTTCGACACCGCCACCAGCGCCGATTCACCCAGCGCGTGACCGCGTCCAAGCGCTTCCTGCGCATTGCGACGCACCCACCAGTGGTCGTCATCGACCGCAGCGATCAATTCACGCGTCATGGCCTGCGGCCCGTCCGCGCGATTGCTCACCGCATCTACTGCACTGGCACGCACCAACCAGTGGGCATCGTTCAGCAGGCTGGAAATGGCATCCAGGGCATCGGGTGCGACGCCCAGCGCCGTGGAACCCACCTGAGCCGTTGGATTCGTCCCGTGGGCATTGTCCGCCGTCTTTGCCAGGGCTCGCTCCTCAGCGGCCATGGCGTCACGCCGCAGAGACTCGACGAGTGTCTCACGACCTTGCGCGCCAGCCGCAGCCAGCGCGTAGGCCGCATTCAATCGCACGCCTTCGTCGTCATCGGTCAAGGCCTGACGCAGTGAGGTCACGGCGTCACCTGCTGCCCCGGAGCAGGCCAGTGCATCTGCTGCCCGCCGCCTCACCTGAGGATCAGCCGCCGTCAGCGCATCGACATGCTGTCCCATCTGACTCGCGTCAACCGATCCCGTCGAAGAGGGTGACGACCACGACGGCAGGCCACCGTGAAGCCACGCCCACACATCATCAGACACGGCCGCCTCGCTCTCCCAACCGGGATCCATCGCCGCATCGACCGGCTCTGGGGCCGCGGTACGGGCAAACTGGAATTTCAGCATGTAACGCTTGCGATCAGACGTATTGGCCGTGGCACGATGCCATGCATCGAAGTGCACGATCGACACCGTGCCGGCCACGCCGAGCAAGGCCTGGTCCCTCTCAGTCGATTTTGCAGGATCCGGATCGGAGATATCCTGATACCACTGCTGCTTCGGCATGACACCCGTCGGCCCCATATCCGGCGTCACATCCTGCGGATAGTAGAATGCCAACACCCAGTGGAAGCGGGGATGACGCACATTGTGATCGAAGACGTAGCAGTCCTTGTGCCACGACTGGCCCTTGCTGCCCGGCGGATTCAGATGGCAGTGTCGATGTGGATTCATGATATACCCGGGACCCAGAAGCGACTGCAGGGCGCTGCGCACGGCGGGATCGTCGTATACACTGGCAATCTCAGGTACCCGAGGCAGGATATTGTTCCCCGGATTCCCCTCCTTCTCGAACACGTCCTCTATCTTTGCATGCAGATCTCTGTGGAAGGAATCTGGCAGAGATGTCTTCACAACCAGATGACCATCCCTGATGAATTGAGCCAGATCGGTACCGGGAAGTTGTGGCGAAACGCTCATGAACTCATTCTCCTGAGAATCGATGCGAACAACGTAGGACGGCGGCACTGATGGACGCCAATTTGGAAATGGAATCTCCTATGACAGGCCAACGACGCGCCACGACTCAAGCCATCGCATGGCTCTGCCTGATCCTGTGCGGCGGATGCGGCGCAGGGATTCCCAAAAAAGATGACGCCACAGGACCGCCGATCGCCTACCGGATGCTCACCCTTGCGGACTTCGGTGCTCGCCGGATACCACCACAGTTCAAGGCGCATGCTGAGAATGTGGGCGCCGCCTTGTGTGGCCAGATCGCCATCACCCGGGATTCGGGTTTCTCGGCGCAGCGACTCACCCATGCCGATGGCAGCACGAGCTATCGTGTAGGAATCCGGCACCTCGGCTTTCGGGGTGAGATGCAGCCGGCCTGCTCCTGGTGGAGCCCCCAACTCCCCACGCGCCTGGTGCACCGGGTCCTGCAACACGAGCAGATCCACTTCGCCCTCATCGAGTTGACCACCCGCCAGTTAAATGCGCAGGCACGCGATCTGACTGAAGGGTTCGAGGCCATCGCCAAAAGTCGGGAACTTGCCGAGGCTGCGGCAACGGACACGATCGAGGCGATAACGGCTCTGGCCCTTGAGCAACTCCAGGAGAGGCACACTCAGTTTGATGTCGAATCCCGACATCACATCATGCCGGAGCATCAGCAACACCTCTGGTGGCTTCGGGTCCAGGACGAGTTGGCACGCACCCCTTGACCCATCCGTCCGTATCCGCCATAATCGTGTGGCTGTACCGGTGTTCACCAGAAATGAACCAGGAGCCCTACAGATGACAAGCATCCGCAAATCGATCGCCGCCGCCGCCCTGGGCCTCGCCCTCGCAGGCGCCCTCGGATTCGGCGCATCAGAGCTGTATGCCAGTGCAGCGGCCGATGGCCAGGACTGCCCGAGCGTCTGCCCCGTTGAGGAGAAGGCTTCGAGCACGTGCCCCGTCGAGAAGGCAGAAGCTGCGTGCCCCGTCGAGGAGGCAGCCGCCTGCCCGAATAGCGCCAAGGGCGCCTGAGGCAGAACAATCGAGCCTGAGAAACCTGAGCACGACACAGCTCGCATGACAATGCATTGTGGAAGAGCCTCCGGCATAGCCGGGGGCTTTTCTCGTTCTGACCGCTGACGGCGACTGCACGTGGGATTTGTCGAGTGGGTACAGCAACTGGCGCAGGCAGCCGGCGCGACGGGCTTGTTCCTTCTGTCTGTGGGAGATTCCGCCGGGATCCCGACCGGTGGCGGCCCGGACGTTCTGTTGCTGCTGCAGTCTGCCAACCTGGATCGCACCACTGCCGTTGTCGTGCTGGCCATGCTGGCCACCCTCGGATCGACGATCGGTTGCCTGGTGCTGTATGTCATCGGTCGTCGCAGCGGCCGTGTCGCCCTGCGCAGATTCTCAGATGCGCGTGTAGAAGCGGCCAGGAATCGACTTAGCCAGCATGGGCCGTGGGTGATCTTTCTCGCCGTGATGGCGCCACCTCCCTATCCGACGAAGTTGTTCATTCTCAGTGCCGGCGTCTTCGGCATGCGTCCGATCCCTCTCGCCCTGAGCACCTTCATCGGCCGCGCGATCCGCTACGGGACCGGTGCCTACCTCGGGATGCACTTCGGCGCCGAAGGACTGGCGCTGGCGCAGCAGCATGCGCCCTGGGCGGGTGGCGTGCTGCTCTGCCTGATGGTGGCCGCCGGCATTGTGATCTATCGCCGGCACCGGCAATCGACCTAAGCAGACCAGGCCCCCGGGGCTGGCTGGCTTCGTCGGAGCCGGTTAAGTTCCTCCAAGACTATTGGGCCACGCCCATCGACCCGCCATCCGCAACTGGAACGAGCGCATGCCTTTCCTTCTGCACCGCCCTGGTACGGAATCCCCGTCCACTCTCACCGAGAGCGATGTGCGGCGGATCCTGAGTCGAGATCTACCCGATGCCGAGATCCGCGAGTCTGCGTGGCGTCGTCTCAATCAGGGCGAGCGTATCTTTGTCAAAGGCGGCTTCCTGACCTGGGAACACAAGCCCGTCTGATCCAACGCGCCTTGCCTCCCGCCCTCCCTTCCGCGGATACTACTCACGGGTGAGGGTGCGACAGGGAGGCACCCCATGTTTGCCGATATCTTGCCAGCCATCCTACCAGTCGCCGTCGCCATTGTCGCGATCAGTCTGGTCATGCGTTCCTCAGATCGACGCGAGGGATACTGTCAGAAGAGCATGAAGTATTGCTTCTGGTGCAGCCGGAAGTGCGACTTCTTCGCTCTGCAGGAGAAAGACACACAGCAGATCACGCCGTAGGCTCCTCATCAGGTCCGCGTGAAGGACATGGCCTTAATCAGCTGAGCCACCGGAATTCCGGTGCCGCCGACCGCCCGCCGCCGTGAGTTTCCATCAACCGTGCCTTCTCGTCGGTCGGCGCGGTCAGCACCTCCACGAGCCGGTCGCTGACCAGCTCAATGTCTTCTGCCGTCAGTTCGTTGGCGTCCACCGTGAACCAGCCCTCATCGACGTGATGCGCCCGCAGCCGGATCGAAGGATTGCCCGCCTCCAGGACTTCGGCAACGACGGCGGCGCTGACCTGCGCTGCATCGGGATCGATGCGGATCTGCGCCCGGCTGAAGGGATTGCCATTCGGGTCATTCTCCACATCGAGACTGACCCCTTCGATGCCACGCAGGCGATCGTGGATCCGATCACGCTTGGCATCCTGGCCGGCCTGCCATTCGTTGACATCGGTTGCCATGCGCAATTCGAGCGACGCCAGAACACCGAAGATCCCTTCTTTGCCGACCTTCATCGGCCGACCAATTCCACGATTCTGCAGATAGACCGCTTCCACCAGATCCCTGCGACCTGCCACGACACCAGCCGTCGTACCACAGAGGAATTTGTGTCCAGAGCAGATCGCCAGATCGACACCGGCAGCGATGATCTTGGGCATCACGAAGGACTGCGCCGCACCGTCTACGATGACCGGCACACCGCGCTCGTGGGCCAGTTCGACGAAACGTGTCAGGGGGATACTTC
Source organism: Gemmatimonadota bacterium (assembly GCA_018673255.1). Next base: position 38,635 of record JABHDC010000254.1, on the reverse strand, counting down.
CGAAGCGGGTCGTGTGGTGGGACACGACGAACACAGCCGCCACCGTATTCTCATCGATGGCATGCATGAGGTGACTCTCTGAAGCGCCATTGATCGTGCCGATCTCGGTGACCTGTGCTCCGGCCAGTCTGCACATCTGTGTGACCGGGGCGCCGAAATTCACGGCGTGCCCTTTTTGGATGACGACACCATTCTTCATGCCCGCCGTATCGGGCAACTGAGCCACCTTACCGAAATCATTGCCTGTCATGCAGGCAGCCACGGACAGGGCGATGCCGGCCCCGCTACATGCAGTGACACACCCCCACTCACTGCCAAAAGCGGCGGCGATGGTTTTGCCTGCTCGGTCCTGAATCTCATCCAGATCGTAGAAATTTCCGAGACTTGCCGAGACCTGCCTGCGAGTCTCGGGCAATACGATCGCCCCGCCGAGATGGGTCATCTTGCCACAGGCATTGATGATCCGGGTCAGCTGGTACTTTTCGTGCAGATCGAGTGATTCACTCATTGCCGTGTGTTCTCCGGGCTGGTCATCGTGGGTGCTCGTGATCGACTGGCCGGGCAACTTGTCCCGGCGCACAAGACGGACCTAATCAATGGCGCTGCAACGGTTAGCTGCAACCACGCTGCGCCAGGGCCCTGTTCCCACGACCACTGCGTCCGCAGAATGAGCATTGCGGATTCTGGACATGTCGGTTAGGTTGCATAAAGCCGCAGTATAATTATCCCCCCAAGATTTCAGCGTATTTCTCAGTATCCGCGCCTGTCCGATGTGCCTCCCCGGCACGCAGTGCCCGGACGAGAGCCGCAACAAGTCTCGGGCTTCTCTCTTTTTTACAATCCGGACAGGATTACATGGATACGGAAGCAACCTTTGAGCGCCTTGCGCTCATTCCGCAACTCTTGCAAGCCCTCAACGAAGAGGGCTACACCGAACCATCCCCCATTCAGCGCGACGCCATCCCGCCGGCCCTTGAAGGCCGCGATCTGCTTGCCACGGCGCAGACGGGAACCGGCAAAACCGCCGCCTTCGCCTTACCGATCCTGCAGCACCTGGAGGGCAACAAGACCCAGGGCAGAGGATTGCGCACCCTCATTCTGACACCGACTCGCGAACTCGCCCTGCAGATCAATGAGAATCTGGAGGCCTACGGCCGACATCTGCCGATCAAGAGTGCTGTCATCGTCGGTGGTGTCTCCGCTCACCCGCAGGTTCAGAAACTGCGTCGCAAGCCGCAGATCCTCGTCGCCACGCCGGGTCGACTGCTCGACCTGATGGGACAAGGTGAAGTTCGCCTCGACAGCATCGAGATCGTCGTCCTGGACGAAGCCGACCGCATGCTCGACATGGGCTTCATCCGTGACGTTCGCAAGATCGTCGCTCAGTTGCCGAAGAAGCGGCAGACGTTGCTGTTTTCCGCGACACTTCCACAGGAAATCACCCAGCTAGCCACCGACCTGCTGATCGATCCGGTGCGGATCGACGTGTCTCCCACCTCGACGGTGGCAGACAACATCGAGCAACAGGTGCTGTTCGTTGAGAAAGCCAACAAGCGCGCCCTGCTGGCGGATGTGCTCAAGGAACACGGCGTTCAACGTGCCATCGTTTTCACGCGAACCAAGCACCGTGCCAATCGCGTCGCTCGTGATCTGGTCAAGAGTGGAATCAGCGCCGATGCCATCCACTCCAACAAGAGTCAAGGCGCACGCCAGCGTGCCCTGGGGGACTTTGACGCAGGCAAGGTTCGCGTCCTCGTCGCCACCGACATCGTCTCCCGTGGAATCGACGTCGATGACATCACACACGTGATCAACTTCGAGATCCCCAACGAGCCGGAAGCGTATGTGCATCGCATCGGCCGAACGGCACGCGCCGGCGCCGAGGGCGTCGCAATGTCCTTCTGTGAGGAGGAAGAGCTCTCCTACATCAAGGCCATCGAGCGACTGACGGGTATCGAGTTGACCACCGCCGATGACCACCGCTTTCACTCGGATCGGATCGCCACCCTCCATGCCGATGGCACAGTCATCCCCAAACGTGCCTCCGGCTCAGGCGGCTCCAATGGGAGTGGCAATGGCCGCAGCAGTGGTCGCAGCAATGGATCTGACAGTCGTCGTTCCGGCAGCGGCCGCGGCAATGGTCGATCTGGCAGCAGTAGATCTGGTAACAATGGATCCGGATCTGCCCGTGGCAACAGCCAGGGCGGCAGCGGCCGCCCCGCGGCCAAGGCAAATGGGCAGCGAGACAGCAGTGCCAGTGGTGCATCCCGCCGTGGCCGCAGTGGCCGCCCGGGGGCCGAGGGCACTCGCCAGAATGGCCGGCCATCTTCCACAGAAGCTCGACCGCAGGCGACCAGTGCGCCTTCTGAGTCCAAAGGAAATCCGGAATTCGGGCGTGGACGCCGCTCCGCTGCCTGAGTAACCACCAGACCCATCCGTATTGCTGTATTCACCACGGGCAACCCGCTCGCCCGTGGTGAATCTTCGCGGTCGACCGCATCGACTGCCGAACCTATCTTCCGCCAGCCAATGATCAGAAACCAGCCGAGCCGGATCCGTCCAGCGCGGCTGTTCTGACGTAGAGACCCGAGGAAGATTCGTGCTGACCGCAGAGCAGATTCAGTCCTTCAAGGACAACGCCTACCTCGTTCTTCCCGGCTTCGTGGATCCGGAACAGATCTCCCGGTGGGGGGAGCAATTCTGGGCGCACATCGGGGCCGATTCGCAGGATGCCTCGACCTGGCCGGACAACTATGTCATCGGTGATTTTGCCGTGGATCCGCGACTGAGCGATCTGCCTCAGATGCAGTCCATCGTCGATCAGCTGGGCGGCGGACTCTTCAGTGGCGGAGGTGGTTCGATGCTGGTGCAGTGGCCCAAGCCCGAAGGGACGCCCTGGCAGATACCAGCCCACGGTCACATCGATGGATACGGACCGGGTGGGTGGAGTGGTGGCTTCATGCTCGCCGCCACCACGTATCTGGAGGATGTCGAAGCCGGTGGCGGCAGCTTCGTCTACTGGCCCAAGAGCCACCTCGGCGTGCACGACTTCTTCCAGGAAAACCCGGATCAGCTCGATGGCAGCTTCGTGCAGCGAAATGACTGGGATGATCGCAGCTGGGGCCTGTTCTGTGATCGGTCGCCATCAGGCCCGGTGGAGTTCACCGCCAAAGCGGGCGACACGATTCTCTGGCACAGTTTCCTGTGTCACACCGGATCGATGAATGTGGGATCCCGACCACGGCAGGCCGTCTTCTCCCGGTGGAATCGCTTCGATCGCGAAGAGATGAAATACGACACGCCAGCCAACCTGTGGAAGTACTGGGCAATCTGACTCTCAGTCGTGTTCCACGTCGGACTTGAAGTACCGGCCTGAAGCGTCGGCCTGATTCTTCAGGGCAGCCTCGCTCAGGATGGCTCTGCTTCAACAGAATGGGCGTCGCTCTCACCCTCCATCAAGTCGGCGCGGTCGGCCTTCTTGATGAGGAACTGCCACGTCAGCCAGCCACCCAGCGCCGTGACACCAAAGCCGATGGCCGAACTCGTCGGCGACCCAAGAATCAGCTGTCCGATGGCATAAATCGCCCCCCAGATCAGCATGATCCCTCCCGCGAAGGCGAGCAGATCCTTCGGATCGAAAGGTTCGTGGGGCACACCACTCTGGGCTGCAATCTGCTTCCAGCTGCCACCCGGTGGCCGCACCCGCCGGTAGAACCTCTCCAGTGTTTCCGCCGACTCAGGACTCGTATTCAGGGTCACCGTGATCCAGATGACATTGACGACGGCCGCCCCCATCATGAGCAGGACGGCGGACCGATCAGACGCATTGGGCACCGCCTCTGCCAGCCATGCCTGATCAGCAACCCACAGTTGCAACACGCCATTCACACCCACGGCACTGACCATGGCGCTGATCTCGGACCAGGCATTGACCCGCCACCAATAGAAGCGCAGAGCGAAGACAAGACCGATGCCCGCCATCCACCCCACAAGGATCCGGTTGGCATCGCCGATGCTCTCGATCAGGAACATCGCCACCAGGGCCGCCGCCACCGCCGTCATCACCATGACGAAGCGGGAGGCCACCACGTAGTGTGCCTCACTCTGGCCGGGACGCCAGAAACGGGCATAGAAGTCGCGAACCAGGTAGCTGGCACCCCAGTTCAGGTGTGTATCGACCGTTGACATGAATGCTGCACAGAGGAAGGCAACCATCACGCCCCGCCATCCGGATGGCATGTAATCGATGACGGTGTTGATGTAGGTCAGTTCCTGTATCTGCCGGGCATTCTCCGCTGTGGAGCCGATATGCTGGGGATACAGGATGACTGTGCACAGGGCCACGACGATCCACGGCCATGGCCGCAGTGCGTAGTGGGCGACCGAGAACCACAGTGTCGCCAACTGTGCCTGCTTCTCCGTCCTTGTGGCAAGCATGCGCTGGGCCACATAGGCGCCGCCACCCGGTTCGGATGCCGGATAGTAGCTGCACCACCACTGGGCGAGGAAGAAACTCACCAGCATGATCCAGGGGATATCGATTAGCCCTGGCGTGGGAAAGAAATCGAGGACCCCTTCTTTCAATGGATGCAGCAGCACGACCTGCTCACGCATTGCTGCCAGTCCACCCACCTCACCCACGACGGTGATCGCCAGGTAGAGCGAGGCCGCAATGGCGATGCCGAACTGGACAAAGTCCGTCGTGACCACACCCCACAGGCCCGCCATGGACGAATAGACAGCGACGAGGCCGATCAGCACGATGAGGACGAGCCACACCTCGGTGTGATCACGCACGCCAGGGTCCAGACCCAGCAGAACGGCTGCAATGCCATAGGCACCGAAGGTCAGCCATGCCATGATGAAGGTGTTGACGATGCCGCCGAAGTAGAGTGCGCGAAAACCACGCAGCCATGCACCAGGGCGCCCACCGTAGCGAAGCTCAGAGAACTCGACGTCCGTGGTGACTTTTGCCCGGCGCCAGAGTCGTGCGAAAAACACGACGGTGAGAACATTCGACAGAGCGAAGCTCCACCACCACCAGTTCATGAAGACACCATTGGTCCAGATGAACCCGGTGATCAGCAGGGGCACACCAGCCGAGAATGTGGTGGCCACCATCGATGTACCGGAGAGCCACCACGGCAGATCGCGCCCTGACAGGAAAAAATCGGTCGTCGAACGTCGTGCCAATCGATAGAACAGGGGTCCCATCGACAGGGCAAAGAGTATGTAGATGCCGATGATGATCAGATCGGCTGTGTCCAGATGTTGTAGCATGGATTCGATCCAGTGACCTAGGCCAGCGGCAAGGCGCCGTCACCAAAGATGACGGGATACGTCGCATCGTTATTGGTGACGGTGGCCGCCTCCATGTAGCAGACACTGAAGGCGCGACGAGACTGTTGCGAACGATTGATGTCGGACGTATGCAGGAGCCAGTTGTGCAGCAGCACGACCTCACCCGCCTCGAGTTCCAGATAGGTCGTATCGCTGCGATTGGCCATCTGGGTCGCCATCTCATCCGTGAGGAAGCCGGAGCCATGTTCGGGATTCAGCAGTTCCCGGTGTGATCCGGGCACGACCTGCACGCAGCCATTCTCTTTCGTTGCCGGATCGAGAGCGGTCCAGACGGTGATCAAGGGATCCCGATCCAGATTCGTCCAGCGATCCTGGTGCCAGATCAGATACGAGCCCAGACCGGAGGGCTTGTTCATGAACATGGCCCGGAAGCAGGACACGTCGTTCTGTTCGCCGTAGGCACGAGCGCAGATGTCTCTGTACAGGGGCTTCTGCAGATACTCAAGAAACAGCGGATCGAGTTCGAGATCCTGAATCTTCCGATAGGCGAGGGTCGCCCCTTTGTGACCGCGTGACTGTGGTCCGGGTGTGGAATCGGGACCATCGGACCGATCCAGTTGCATCATGACCTGGTCGTAGTCGATCGCCGCCGTTCCCATCATGATATCGTCGATGCGCTGCTGCAGCGCTCCGATCTGTTCCATATCGGCCCGTCCCAGGATGACGTATCCCTGCTCCTGAAACGACTGCCACTGCTCTTCGGTGATTTGATCCAGCAACACGATCGGTTTCTCTCTCATCAGGCGACAGGTGATCGGGGAGGTTGGGTCAACAGGGCGGCAAGTATATCACAGATCGAACAGACCTGCATGCCGGGCCACACGAAGCAGCTGACCTTTCTGCCAGTCCGTCGCGAACCCAGGCGTCGGCTCTCTGACAGCATCCGAAGCGATCACGCCGCGCTCGACGAGCAGACGTTTCCAGACGCATCGATTGCTGACCTCCTTCTCATAGGCCGCCAATCGCGAGAAGGGCGCAAAGAAATCCAGCGCCTGATCGGCGTGACCGGCCTGAATCAGATCCCAGGTTCTGCGGAAGACATCAGGCATGTAGCAGGCAGGCATGGTGCCGCAGCAACCGGCTTCCATCTCTTCGGGGAGGAAGATTCCGCTGTTTCCACCGAAGACTCCCGTCAGAGGCCCACCGATCGCTTCACCAAAGCTACGGGCTTTGTGAATGATATTACCGGACTCGAGTTTGACGTGCGTCAGGTGCTGGCAACGCCTGGCCAGATCGACGATGAAGTCGGTCGACATCTGGATGTCGCTCAGCGCGTGGTCCTGCAGGACGATGGGAATCGACACGGCCTCATCGAGGGCCCCGAAGTGGGCGACAATCTCACCGGGGCCAGCGCGCCACCGACCGAAGAATGGCGGCAGAGCCATCACCGCACTGGCTCCCTCACCTTCGGCGTGGGCCGCCGCCTGACCGGCGTGGAGCGCGGACGGGTGATTGACGGTGACGATGACGGGAACACGACCCTCGACCCGCTGCAGGACGAAGCTGAGCAGCTCCTGCTTCTCCACATCCGACATCAGGTGTCCCTCGGATGCATTGGCCAGCGTCACGAGACCATGGACGCCACCCTCGATACAGAACTCGATCAGCCGTTCCTGGCTGCCGTAGTCGATCGCGCCATCGGCACCGAAGCAAGTCGCCAGGATGGGGAAGACGCCCCGCAGATTCGCACCTTCACTCACGGGAGGCCGGCCCATGGGTACATGATACTCCACCGATCTTGGCCACGACTCAGCCGACCTCACCGTCGTCGCTGAGCACCGGTCGGTTGAGCCTCGTGTGGTAGGGTGGCTCCAGCACCGCTGCCTGCGCCTGGGTCATGTCTTGCAGCATGGCGGCTGGCCATGGATCGTAGCCTCTACCATAGGCCAGATTTCCTGGCGACATGCGAAACAGAACCGAGCGCCTGTCGTGATCTGCTGTCCAGGGAATCGTGCCATGGGTCACCGCTTCGGTGAAGATGACCACATCTCCCGCCTTGCACGTCACGTGTTTCACGATGTCCTGATGGGCCTCCCACTTACGGATCGATGGGGGGCAAGCCACATTGCCCTTGTGACTACCGGGGATGACGACAAGGCCACCGTCTCCGGGATTGACGTCGGTCAACTGCCAGGCGACGACGGTCAGGCCATTGTGCATCCGGCCATTCTGCCAGATGTAGTACTGATGCGGATCAAAATCAGGTCCGGAAGATCCATGCAAGAGATGGCCCTCAGCACCCTTGCGCATCGAGATCAGGCCCGCATTGTGGTCGAGGCGGTAGCCCTTTCCAAGGATCGTGTTCAAATACGGAACGAGGCGGGGATGACATAACATCTGGCGGAAGGGTTCACACCATGGCCGTTCCCAGCCGAGTAATCCACCCAGATCGCCGCGTCCTGTTGTGCCCTTCAGTGTGGACGAATCACTCGACAGAGACAGATCGCCGACTCGCTCTTTGATGTCCTCGGCATGATGATCGATCGCTTCGTTGCAGTGAGCGATCTCATCGGCGTCCAACACGCCTTCGATGACGGTGTAGCCCTGCAGGTCGAACAGGTAGAGCTGGGTCTCATCCATGGCTGTGGTCTCGCATCATTCGAATAATCCTTCTGCCCGTGATCGCATGTGAGCCGGCACCGTCGGATCCGAGCGATCATGCTTCTCCTCGCCTTCACCATCCTCCCCTTCCAGCGCGGTCAGATCGCTCTTGGTGATCTCTATCTGGTGCGTGAGTTCACCCTTCTGCCGCTCGGCGAAGGAAATCATATCTTTGGCCACCTTCACCCGTTCGTGATGATGGTCAAGCTCCGCTTTCACGCCGAAAAGTTTCTCGCGGATCTTGTAGATCTCTTTCCGCTTCTGGTTCAGCAGCGTACCGGTCACCACCTTGGCCGCAATCACCACCGTGATGGCGGTGAGCATCCAGATCGCGACGGTCTTTGTTTCAGGCAGTAGGGCTGGTGCTTCTGACATGACCATTTCTCCCGCTACGGCGGAACCTAAGAAACCACGCTGATGCCGGACATCTCGATCACGTACCGGGGCCGAACTCCGGCACATCGTTGCGAGGACGCGACCGTGGCCCGAATGCCTGCCACGCCGTATTGAAGTAGCACCGTTGCGCCTCTGTCATCGTGCCCAGTGCCTGGTCACTCGGCCGCCTCGAGCCCTGCTCGTGGTAGACGGCAGCCCGGTCGTTGTACTTGTAGAAGAGCCCGTAACGCGGCTCATCCTCGCGTTGCCAGCTGCCGGCACCATGAGCCAGGGTCTCTGTGAAGATGACCGCGGCGCCACGCGGCGCGGGGATGGTCCGTACGAGGGGTCCGCCAAAGGCGAACAACTTCTCGCGCTCCTCTTCAGACAATTGAAAATCTGACTTGTGTGACCCTGGAATGCATGAGAACCCTCCATCCTCCGGGGCCACATCCTGCAGGTTGTATGAGATCACAGTCAATCCCGTGTAGATCTGTCCATTGCGGGCATCGTAGCGGAAATTCGTGCGTCCGCCCCGGTTGCCACCGTGCATCTCGAAAACGGGGCAATCCTTGTAGCGGACGAAACTGTAACAGCTTTCGCAGCGCAGCTGTGGTGCGATGATCTCGCTGAGGACGTCAGTCACCTTCGGATGGTCGATCAATGAGAGGAATGGCTCTCCCGCTTCCCACAGATTTGCAGCCGAATGCCAGGTACCATTCGACGGATACCCGTTCGGGGTCTTCTCCATCGGCTTCATGCGCTGCTTGATCGTCTCGATCGCCTGATCGCATTCGTCGTCACTCAGAACATCCTCGACGACGAGATAGCCCTGCAGGTCAAATAGATATTTCTGCGTGTTGTTCATCGATCACTCGCGTTGTGGGGTCATTGTCTATCCTGTGTCCGGACGACAAGATAGGACACGGCGGCAGGACCTGACACCGGCCGATTCGACTAGGCGATTCCAGGCTGAGCTTGAGCCCACAACTCGCCTGTCTCATCTTGGGCGACAAGGAGATCGACCATGAAACCGAACATCATCTACATCCTCGCCGACGATATGGGCTACGGCGATGTATCCTGCCTGAATCCATCATCGAAGATCAGGACGAAACACCTCGATGCCCTGGCCGCAGGTGGCATGTGTTTCACCGACGCCCATGCCACGTCTGCTGTATGCACGCCATCTCGTTACGGCATTCTGACGGGGCGCTACAATTGGCGGTCGTGGCTCAAGCAGGGTGTCGCCTGGAGCTGGTCTCCTCCACTGATCGAGCCTGACCGAATGACGGTTGCCTCCTACTTGCACGACCACGACTACACCACCGGCTGCATCGGCAAATGGCACCTGGGCTGGGATTGGGCGCGTCGCACGAGCGCAACAAGCGACGATGAACCTGAAGGTGAACTGGAAGAGGAAGACCTGGATCTTGCGAAGCCCATCGAGGCAGGCCCCACGACGGTGGGATTCGACCGCTTTTTTGGCATCGCCGCCTCTCTCGACATTCCACCCTACATCTACATCGACAATGATCGCCCCACCATAGCACCTGATCGTCGAATCGAGGAACGGAAGGGCAAGCAGTTCTGGCGCGAGGGACCGATCTCTCCTGATTTCGAGCACGCCGACGTGCTGCCCCATCTCACGAAGGAGGCCCTTGGCTTCATCGACGACCACGCTCAAGGGGAGAGACCCTTCTTCCTCTACTTCCCTCTGCCGGCGCCCCACACGCCAATCCTGCCGAGTGCTGAATTCCAGGGCGCCTCGGGCACGAATGAGTATGGGGACTTCTGCCTGATGGTCGATGACGTGGTGGGTCAGGTGATGGCCAAACTCGAAGAGCACGGCATCGCCGACGACACGATCCTCGTCTTCACCAGCGACAACGGGTGCTCACCCCAGGCAGATTTCGAAGAACTGGCCGCAGTGGGACACCATCCCAGCTACGTCTTTCGAGGCCATAAGGCCGATATCTACGAAGGCGGACACCGGATTCCATTGCTCATCCGCTGGCCCGAACAGATCGCCGCCGGGGCGACGAGCGATCAGACTGTCTGTCTCGTGGATCTGCTTGCGACCTGCGCCGACATCCTCGGTGATCCCCTGCCTGACAACGCCGGCGAGGACAGCGTCAGCAATCTGCCGATCTGGCGCGGCCAGGAGCCAGACTCAGGTCGAGGCCCAGGTCCAGACTCAGGTTTGCGCGAAGCGACCGTCCATCACTCCATCGACGGTTCCTTCTCCATTCGCGCTGGCCGCTGGAAACTGGAGATGTGCCCCGGATCAGGTGGCTGGAGTCCGCCCAGGCCGGGCGAGGAAACAGAAGACATGCCACCGATCCAGCTCTACGACCTGGAGGCAGACATCGGCGAGGGCACGAATGTCCAGGACCAGCACCCCGATGTCGTGGAACGCCTCCAGAATCTGCTGACCAAGTACGTAGAAGAGGGTCGCAGCACTGAGGGCGCCCCACAGGTGAACACCGGGGGCAATCGCTGGGACCAGCTGTGGTGGATGCCGGACGCGGGATGAAGACCGAGGATCCGGGTCTGCGGGCGGCGGCTAGGCCACACAGACTGGTCGCCCGGCGCCGGCCAGCCGGTCACTGGAATACAGCTGGCTGGCGATTCAGGTGCCCGGCGAATCAGTCACTCACCCTACGCTGGGATCACCGGCAGCCGGATATGCGACGCCCGATCCACACTGTGATGGATGGTCTGATGCGCCACACGGAGCTCGGCATCCACGCCATAGGTGTTCCCCGTGTTGGGATTGCGATCGAAGCGTGGGAAGTTTGAGGAAGAGATCTCCAGTCGGATCCGGTGCCCCTTCTGGAAGACATTCCCCGTCACACCCACCTCGATCCGATACTCGTACACGGCGCCCGGTTCCAGTAGAGATGGGTTGCTTCGGTCTTCCCGGTAACGGGCGCGGATGATGCCATCGCACAGATTCATGGCATATCCATTGGGGAACACATCGACGAGTTTCGCCGTCCAGTCCGTATCCGGGCCGTCGGTGGCCGCAAACAACACGACCTCGATGGGACCGATGACTTCGAGATCCTCTGTGAGAGCCTCGCCGGTGTAACACAGCACATCACCACGCATCTCGGCTGGACGCTGATCCTGTGGCCCCCAGGGCACCACGTGGGGCGAGCAGCAGTTGTTACCTCCCAGGGTCTGCACGGGATAGGCCGGATCGAAGACGAATTGGTCCTCCGACTCCTTTGCCGGTGACACCGGACTCAGCTTGCCATCACCGATCACGGAATTTGCCGCGCCCTCCGAGTGCAGATACCAAATCTGCCAGTCCGTGCGCGCCAGAGGCCATTCATCCTCCTGGCGCCACTGGTTGGTGCCCATCACGAACAACCGAAGGGGCTTCTCCCGATCGATGCCATTGTCGATCTCACGCATCCAGTGATCGAACCAGCGCAGTTCGAGTGTCTCCAGATCGTAGAGTGATTGCTGGCCGAAGTCGATATCCCCTGTGCGTGTCGATGCACTCAGGGCGTGCGGCCAGGGACCCACGATGAGCTGGGACTGTCGGGCTGCCTCGGAACCGCCGTGCAGTCGCAGGCCATTGAAGTTGCTGAAGGTCTGATTCGCATACAGGTCGTACCATCCCCCCATATTGAGCGCCGGCACCTGGATCTCTCCCCAGCGCTGCTCATCATCCATGGGCGCCCAGTATTCATCGTAGCTCGGGTGGTCGATCCAGTTGCGCCAGAAGGGCAGGTCGCGCCCCGCTTGTTTGTCGATATCCCGGACCGGCAGGTGATAGAAGGCCTGTGTCCAGTTGTGGAACTCGATATCCTGGCCGGTTCGACCGTGAGTTCGCATGCCCCAGGTCATGGCCACGTTCAACTGCAACGCCCCACCCGGGTAGATCAGACCACCGTGGTAGTCGGTGCATATCACCCGGGGCACCATGCAGGTGAGATACTCGCTGGCCAGAGGTGCTGGCCGCCACTGCGTCGTGCCCAGGTAGGAGGCACCGGCTGTGCCGATCTTGCCATCGCTCCACGGCTGCTGACCGATCCATTGCTGCGTGTCGTAGCCATCCAGCGCTTCATCGTAGAATGGCGTATAGTCGCCCTCCGAGTCCCAGCGGCCGCGAACATCGGCGATGACGCAATTGTAACCGGCATTCGCCAGTCGCTGCCCCTTTTCGATATTCGCTTCCGTGTTGTTGCTGTAGGGTGTGCGCATCAGGACAGTGGGTGCGGGACCTGCGCCACGCGGCAGGAACAGATCCGCCGACAGCCTTACGCCATCACGCATCGGCACCTTCGCGTCGACGTGTCGATCGACTCGGTAGTGTGTGGTCATCTTTCCAGTCTCCTCATCGTTCCGTCGGTATGTGAATCGGTGCGTGTCCCTGCTGCTGCGAGGCCAGGATACCGGAGATCACTTCGACCACGGCCTGCCCATCGCGCCCCGTCGAGGCCGGTGTTCCTCCCGTCTCCAGGATCTGTACCAACTCGTGCATCCCCGCCTCAATGCCTTCGATTGGCCACGCGGGGGCCGTGATCGTCTCGGCGACCTCATCGCGAATGAGCGTCGCTGACTCGTTATCGGCAATGACGAGGCACCCTGTTGTGCCAATGACCTCGATGGAGAATTTCGGCCCTGGGGTGGTCTTCGATCCGCCGCCGTAGAAGGCGGTGACTCCATTGTCGAATTTGATGTATGCATTGGCTGCCGGCTCGGTCGTCGGATCGTGCCCGCCGTCGCCGGCATACTCGCTGTAGTCCTCAAAGCCGGGCTCCAGATCGCCCATCACCCAGATCGGCCGCCCACCCGAGAACCAGCAGATGGCGTCGAGGCAATGCGTGCCATTGCGATAGAGCATCGCCCGCTCGCCACGCAGTGCACCCACGATAGATTGCACGTCACCGATCTCACCGGCCTCAACCAACTCGTGAGCGCGATGCCAGATCGGCATCCAGTGGCGCGTATGGTCGACGGACAACACAACACCATGGGCCTCGCAGGCAGCCACCATCGCCGCCGCATCCTCCACGGTCGTGGCCAGTGGCTTCTCGCAGAAGATCCCCTTCACACCCGCCGCGGCGGCATCCACCACGAGTGCTGTATGGGCATGATCGGAAGTAGCCACGGTGAGAATGTCGAGATTCTCCTTCTCGAGCATTTCACGGTGGCTCGTGTAGGTGGCGATCTGCGGCCACTTGCCGGCGAAGTGCTTCTGGAATTCCACAAGCAGATCCGGCGCCAGATCGCAGGCCGCCACGACCTGGGCCCGTTCTGGGTCGGCCAGTTCAGCGATGCCCGCAGCATGACGAATACCGATGCCACGGCAACCGATGACTCCTACACGATACATGAACACGTCTCCTGTTTCATGTGCTGCCGAACCCACAAGTGCAGCGTGGGCACTAGTGGAATCCCATCCGCTCGAACTGGCAGGCCGGTGCGTCGAAGCGCTCCAGCAGCGAACGCATCTGCTGGGCCAGACGCGATTCCAGTGAATCGTCACGGATCGGCGACTGCTGCTGCGGATCTACCTGCACGTCGTATATGGGATTGTCGTGGGGTGCATTGTGATGCCGCCGACTCGGCGTACTCATGCGCAGATGCGGCACGCCGTGCGTGTGCTCGAGGAAAACCCCGACCTCGGCGGCTGCCAGTTTCTCTCGCCCCTCGAAATCGGTGAAACCCACGGGCATCAGCGTATGATGATGAACTGTTGAATCCGGCAACGCCTGGCGGCAGTAGGTGTGACGACCATCCGTGAGATTGATGTCCTTGCCGAAGTAGCCATAGAGCAGCGCATCATGGTGCTCTGTGTCGCCGTCGATGACATGCTGTAACGATCGCCCGTGCACATGGTTTGGCACCTCGGCGCCAAACCAGTCCATGAAACTCGGCATCAGATCCATCGAGGCCGTCAGGGCCTGACGCCGCCCCGGCGCCACACCAGGCTGACAGACCATCAACGGAATGTGGACCAGTTCCTGATAGTCGAACATGTAGTTCTTCGCCCAGTAGCCGTGATCACCGAGCAGATGACCGTGATCGGTGGTGAACACGACGGTCGTATCCTTCCACATGTCCAACTCGTCGAGCCGGTCCAGCAGTTTTCCGAGCCACACATCCGCCATGGTCAGGGTGGCGCAGTACTGCTTGCGGATGTGCTCGACCGCCTCGGCACCTTCTTCGACAGGCGCATAGTTAGGCCAGTCGAAGTGATAGTCTCCAGCCCAGTCGTCGTCATACATGTCCAGGTAGCGCTCAGGACAGGCAAAGGGTTCGTGTGGATCGAAGGCTTCCACATGCAGATGCCAGTTGTCGGCCCCGTGATTGCTATCGATGAACTCGATCGCCCGCTCAAAGCACTGTGGCGTCGGGTAGTCCTCGTCCCTCTCCGGATCCCTGAATTGCCGATTCACCCAGTAGGGACGCGAATTCTTGCCTTTGAAGTTGGGGATCGTCGGATCCTCGACGAGCGGATGCCAGACATCCGATTCCTGCCCGCGCTGAAACTCCCACGAGTTGAAGCGAGTATGGTAATTCTCCCCACCCGCATGGAAGTAGTGGTAGTGGTCGGTGATCATGTGGGAATACGTCCCGACTTGCCGCCGCAATTCCGGTTGCAGGCAGTCATCCCACGGCATGATCGGCGACCAGGGCGTCTCCAGAAAATTCAGCCGCCCCGTATACATCTCACGCCGTGCCGGCATGCAGGGCATGGAGCCGCAGTAGTGGTTGTCGAAGACGACGCCACGCTGGGCGAGGCGATCGATGTTCGGCGTGTGGGCCAGAGGCGTGTCGCTGTAGGCGTTGAGGAAGTGCCGGTTCAGCGAGTCGAGCATGATGAAAATTGTACGCATCCTGCCTCCATTCCGTCTGCGCTCAGGTGAACGATGGTACCCGGCTACGGCGATTCGATTCGATTCGATTCGCGACGCTAGCGGTTCCGCTGCTTCAACTGCCACTCGCGCCCCGGTGCCTCGACGCGGAACGTCTCGATATTGCCTTTGTCCTGCAGCGTCACATACGCCGTGCGCCCATCGGCGCCGCCGAAGGCGATGTTGCTCGGGTTCGAGCCAGCCAGCTCGATAAGCCGCAGCACCTCACCCGTTGGTGAGACCTTGGCCACCGCGCCGGACCCGTGCCGCGTGACGTAGAGATTGCCGACCACATCGCAGCGGATCCCATCCATCCCGCCATCCTCGAACTGAATCAGCAGACGTTTGTTGCTGATCTCGCCGTCCGGTGACAGGTCATAGACCCACACGCGCTTCTGTACCGACTCGCCCACGTACAGCGACTTTTCATCCGGGCTGACCTCGATCCCATTCGTCGTCCCCAACTCCTGATCCAACCGCCGGACGACCCCTTCCGGGCTGATCCGCCAGATCTGCCCACCAGAAGCTCGCCAGTCAGGATCCGAGGCATAGAGGGCGTCGTCTGCACCGATAGCCAGATCATTGGGCTGATTCATCTGGGTCTCATGTGCGAAGACATCGATCTGTCGGGTCTCCATGTCGACACGCAGCACATTGTGGCCGGTGTAATCGGCGATCAGCATGTTGCCCGCCCGGTCGAAGCGGATTCCATTGCCCGTGCTGCCTTCCGGCAAGGTGACAAACAGTTGTGCCGCCCCGTCCGGGGTGACGATGCCCACCGTGTGCTGGGCGCCGAAATTCACCGCGTACAGATTTCCGTCTCCATCGACTGCAGGGCCCTCGATGCCACCGGTGAAACCACCTTCGGCGGTCAGAACTCTGGCAACATAGAGGGGAGCATCCGTCTGGCCGGATCCAGCACCCGTTCCGGCACATGTGGCCAGGGTCAAGGTGACCGACAGCGCGAGAGCCAGTCGAGACAAACGGGAGAGAGTCGGTATCATGATCATTACCATCCATTCGAGAAGACGAAACTGTCGTTGCAGATACGACAGTCTGTGTTCCAGCGTCAACCCGGGGCCGCGTGGTCGATGGGTGCATCAGCCCCCGGGTTGATCCAGTGGCTGAAAAGGCTCTACACTCTGGCCCATCGTTCGCCCCGTCCCCCACCGGTCACGCCGTCCTCGCCGTAAGACGCCCAGACAGGAGATCACAAGCCTCATGCATCCCATCCTTGATACACATCAGCATCTGTGGGATCTGTCCCGTTTTGATCTGCCCTGGGTTGAGGGCGCCGGCATCCTCAATCGAAGCTTCCTGCCAGAAGACTATGCCACCGCCGTCGAGGGCCTTGCCGTCGACGGTACCGTCTACATGGAAGTCGATGTCTCACCGGATCAGAGTGCTGCCGAGGCAGACTACGTCAGTCAGTTGTGCGCCGACGAAAGCCAGCTCATGCGTGCCGCCGTGGTCGGTGGCCGGCCGGGGCAAGCCGGTTTCAGCGATGTCGTCGTCCGTTGTGCCGATAACCCCCACATCCGTGGCATCCGTCAGGTCCTGCACATACCGGACACCCCCAGGGGCACCTGCCTGGAAGGTGCCTACATCGAGGACATCCGCGCGCTGGGCAAAGCAGACCTCAGCTTTGACGTCTGCCTGCGCCCGACCGAGATCTGTGATGCCGTCGCCCTGGCTGAGGCCTGCCCGGATACGCTGCTGATCCTCGATCACTGCGGCAATGCCGATCCTCACATTGTGGCCACCAACGGCGATGACCTCGATGAGGAGAATCCCTTCTCTCATACGGCGGCACAATGGCTTGCGGACATGGATGCCCTGGGCAGAAAATCAAACGTCGTGTGCAAGGTCTCAGGGATTGTTGCCCGCGTACAGACAGGTTGGACCGCCGAAACGCTGGCGCCGACCGTCAATCACTGTCTGGATAGCTTCGGCCCTGATCGCGTCGTATTCGGTGGCGACTGGCCGGTGTGCACGCTGGGTGCGTCCTATGCGGAATGGGCCAGCGCACTGCGACAGATCATCAGTGCGCGTCCCGATGAAGAACAGCGCAAGCTCCTGGCCGACAACGCCGCGCGCATTTACAAGGTGTAGTCCCGTGACTGTCAGGAGAGCCACATGAAGATCACCGGTGTTCGCACACAAGCCTATCAGATCGAGATGGAACGCCCGATTGGCGATGCCAACGACCCGGATGGTGGTCGCCTGATGCCAGGCTCCGCTCTCTGGCTGGATACGGATGAAGGAATCAGCGGGATCTCATTCGGTGGCGGGCCCATGGTGAGTGAACTCGTCGAACGCGTGCTGATCGGCCAGGACCCACGCGGCGTTCGCGGGCTCTGGAATCAGATGGTCGACTACGTCTTCAAGGGTGGGCACCGGGGCCAATCCGCCGCTGCAGTGTCCGCCCTGGATATCGCTCTCTGGGACCTGAAGGCACGAATCAACGACGAGCCTCTCTGGAAGACGCTGGGTGCATCCTCGCCTCGCGTCAGAGCCTACGCCTCGGGGATCGACGCGCCCCTGTCCGACGATGAACTCCACGCCTTCTACTCACAGATGGCGGCACGTGGTGTCTGCGGGGGCAAGCTCAAATGCGGCCTCGACCTGGATGGCGATCTACGCCGAATCGGCATCATGCGCGATGCCCTGGCCACGTCGGGGCGGACGCCTGAACTGTGTATCGATGTCAACGAATACTGGTCACCGAAGCAGGCCATCCGCTACATGCACGTCATCGAACAGGAATTCGACATCACCTGGATCGAGGAACCAGCCCGTCGCTGGGATGCTTCAGGCCTGCGCAAGGTGAGCGACAACATTCGAGCCGCCGTCGCCTCGGGTGAGAATCTGCATTCGATCGACGACTACATGCCGCTTCTGAGCCAGCGGGCCATCGATGTGGTCAACATCGGGAGTGGGGCGGGAGGCATCACCGGCGCCCTGCAGATCGGGGCTGTCGCCTATGGCTTCGAGACACCGGTCACCATGATGAATTGCGCCGCCAACTTCCTGGCACACGTGGCGGCCGTCCTGCCGAATCACATCATGATGGAGTGCCTGGAGAATGGGCGCGATGCGGTTCTCACCCATTCACACCCGATTGTGGATGGCTGGATCGAGCTGAATGACGAGCCCGGTCTCGGCTTCACCTTCGACGAGCAGAAACTCGCCGCCCATGGCGTGACACAAGCGGGGCGTTTCGGGTGGGGCCGGCGCGAGGGGGCCGGAATGTATCTGGTCGGGCCCGAAGAGGGCCGGTGACGCCCGATACCTGCTGCGCCCAGATTCTCAGACAGAGCCCCCGACAGAGACCCGGAGCAGACATCCTGCCGCAGGCTGGGGAAGACCGTCAGGCGACGGTCAAGTCTCTTCGGAGTGTTCGACCTTGAAGACGTGGGAGTGCAGATTGGCCAGCCACTGTTTGCCATCCTGCGTCGTGTCCAGATACCGTGTCGCTTCCTGGATATACGGGCTGACCTCATTCCAGAAAAACTTGGCAAACCCACGGCGCATGTCGTTGGGACTCTTGTAGCCGATTTTCTCGTTCGTCCCCAGCTGCTCGAATTCGTAGAACAGGGCGGGAATCTTGCGCAGATAGTCGGGATCACCAAGCTGCCCGATGAAATCTGCGGCCCGCAGCAGGCCGGCAAAGCTACTTGTCTCCTGATAGGCCGGATCGTTGGCCGGCGCCGGAAAGCGCGTCATCTCGATGTAGGACGCGACCAGTTCTGGATCGATATCCACGAGCGTATTGGAGCCAAAGCGCTCGTGTACGAATTGTTTACCACGATCCACGTGGTAAGGCGTCAACTGAGCATCCGTGCCCTCCGGATCCAGGTCGACAGTCTCGTCGCCAATGCCGGTGGCACACACCCCGTTGCCATCCAGACGGCAGACACCTCGCACATAGCCGATATCGTGGCACAGCAGCGCCGTGATGAAGTGCGCCCACTCGCGCGGGCTGACACCCCCATCGGTCAGGTGTCTTCCCAGCAGGATCTGCTGCCCCACCGTCGTCACCAGCATGGTGTGCTCCATGTCGTGATAGAGCATATCGGAGTTGGAGATGTTCTCCAGAGCCAGACGACCGATCCAGTTGACGTAGCTGCCGTAGATCTTTTCCAGATCCCCAAAGGCACCTCTGTAATCGTCCTCGAGGCTTTGGGAGAAGCGGTTGATGGTCAGATACTTGAAGTTGTAGAGCATCGCAGATCTCGTCGGAACCGGGGATCGAAAGGCCACAGAAGAGCATCGGCCCTATCACCAGGGTGGGCAATAGGGGCGGTGCACTTCACACGGGCGAGGCGTCAGCCCCTCTTGGACAAGCTACAGTGTTGGGTAGCTGGCGCCACCCCTTGTCTCCGGGTTCACGGCTTATCTCCTGGTTCACTGTCTCGCCGTCATCAGGCACCCAACACCTGACAGGCAGCCGCCGTCGTCTCCCTCACCTGTTCGATCGTACCCATGCCATACAGTGTCGAGGCGACACCCACTTCGTTGAAGACATGATCGAAAGGCCTGGCGCCCAGATCACGACCGCCGGCCATGGGTTTGATGGCGATGATGGGCTTGCGTGAATTGCGGATCGCATCGAGGGCCAGTTCCCGCGTGGGAAACATGTAGTGACCAAGCCGATTCACTGGCGTCAGATAGGCGTCCACATCGATCCCTTCCTGCTCCAGCAAGGGGATCGTAATTCCTGCGTGATGAATGCTGGTGATCACCGTGTCGTAGCGGCCTCGCAGGAATGCGATGTATTCACGTATCAGATCGAAGCGCCCCGTCATGGCCAGCAGATCGATCTCGGCGCCGGGATCGGCGACCAGAATCTGGCAACCGGCGAAGAAACCCAGGTATTGCTCCAGCACACCGTAGTCGATGGTGAATCGTGCGGCCTCTTCTTCCGTGTAGGGTGCCACGATATCGGGCGTCACCAGGTTCTTCATCGACCCTGACAGGGTGTATCGGAGAATCTCATCCCCTTCGAGTTTGGTGCGGAAGGCCTCGCCACCCACACGATCATCGTGGGCATAGAACGTGGCGTGGGCCCGCTGCGAATAGGAGACGATCTCGCCATCGAGCGTGACCGGCACCAGGATGTAGGGCAGCAGACCGATCTGCGTGTCCGTCAAACGCTCCGTCTCCAGAACGGCCTGCAGATGCAGTCGATCCAGATCGGGAATCATGTGATCGACCTGCGCCGTCGTGATGCCGAATTCCTCGACAGCGACACGGAGCACATCGACAACCTGCGAGACCCTGCTGAAGGCTTTCAGATTGTCCGCATCTGTCTGCGGGTCCTGGTAGGAGCAGCCATCGTATGGGTGAATCCCCATGACGAGTCGCGGCACCTGGGCGGCGCCAATCTTGACGGTGGGTACGCCGCTGGCTTCGAGGTAACTCTTCATCGTTTCAATTCCTTCATCGTGTCTGGTTGGATCGTCCAGTCAGGCGAGACTCGAAAGCAGAGCCTCAGGCAACCGAGCTCCGTAGACCTGGGACTGCCCACTGCGATTCGACGTGAACACGGCCCAGGCATTGTCAGCTGTCAGGTAAGGATGCGCATGCGACCACTGCTGGTCATCATGCACGGTCCCCGTCGACACAACACGGGCCGATCTGCCGGAAGAAAAGTTTCCGATCCTCAGCGGCACATCGGGACAACTGCCATCATCCACCAGCCAGCAGGTCCCGCATCGTGAAACGCTGACGTGCCCACCGCGAATGGCAGGCCCAAGAGGCGTGGGGTGATCCTCGCCCAGGGTCGCCGTCCACAGATTGCCCTGTTCGTCGTCCCACCGGGTAGAGAAGAAGACAGCCGAGTCTTCACCGACCCAGGCCTCGTGCCCCGTGGGTCGCAGCGTGTGGGGCACGTCCGCCGCAAAGGCGGTGATCTCTCCCGTCAGGTCGACGGCTGTCAGCGAGACCTGGCTCACGTCTGCCGAGTTCCCTTGAAGCATGACCCGATCGCGACCGTCACGAGAGAATTGTTCGTGTTTGTAATAGCGTTCAGTACTGCGCGTCAGTTCGCGATTCGCCTTGGTCTCCAGATCAACAAGCAGAACCCGACAGGGCGCCGGCGCGTCATTGTGCACACAGACCGCATAGTGGCGTCCATCACCAGACACGGTGCCGTAGCTGAATCGCCCTTCGTGGGCAGGAAGCTCTACCAGCGTCTCCCCTTCCGCCGATGCCCAGTGCCAGCGCCGCAGCAGGAGCCGGCCATCGATGATCTGCTGACCATACAGGTACTCGCCCCAGCCATGAAAGGCCGGGAATCTCGCGGCCTCTTCGATGATCGAGCGACTCTGGCCAGTGTTCAGATCCAGGATCGACAGGCCGCCCTGGCGCTCGTCGGTGGCATAGTGACGCAGAGCAATACAGGATCCGTCGAGGGATGCGTAGGGCTGCTCACCGTAGATGTTGTCAGTGGGACGGTGATCGGTATCCAATCGCCAGATCTCAATGCCGCTGTCCGCATCAGTATCTACGTGCTCCATGGCTGGTGATCCCTTCTTGCTGTGAATCGGGGCGCACACCACCTCGTTGGTGCGAACACCGCGCCACCGATGTAGCTTGTGCCCGGGCCCGCGTGAGGTGGCGATGGGCTATTCTGGGCCTATTGTTGGGGCTGTTGCCTGGGTCTGTTGCCTGGGTCTGAGATCTGGCCCATTGGCAGCCACAACAGTCAAGAAACCCCTCAGCAGGGGGAGACCGCAACCCTCATGTCGACCGAGTCGGCGCGACCGACCCACAGTTGAGAATGGATCACGGAGCGCACCATGAGCCTGACCGATGAACTGGCGTACATGTCGGCCACCGAAATGGCTGACCATATCCGACGCAAGTCGCTGTCGCCACTCGAGATCATCGACACCGTCCTCGAGCGCATCGCCGCCCGCAACACTGATCTGAATGCCTTCGTCCTGCTGGACCACGACGATGCTCGTGCGCGGGCCCGTGTGGCAGAGCAGGCGGTCATGGACGGAGAGACACTCGGTCCGCTGCATGGTGTGCCGACGGCGATGAAGGACCTCTTCGATTTCAAACCCGGATGGCCGACCACCTTCGGTGGCATAGGCGCCTTCAAGGATATCAAGGCAGAATTCTACTGCGCCTACGCTGAGCGCATGGAAGCGGCCGGTGCCATCATCGTAGGCAAGACCAACAGTCCGGTACTCGGCTTCCGCGGCACGTGTGACAACTACCTCTTCGGGCCATCTCGCAATCCCTTCGACACAGACAAGAATACCGGTGGTTCGTCGGGTGGCTCTGCCGCTGCCGTCGCTGATGGCCTGATCCCCATCGCCGAGGGGACCGATGCGGGTGGCTCGATCCGGATACCGGCGGCATGGTGCGGCACCTATGGCTTCAAAGCGTCTCTGGGGCGGGTTCCCTTCGTCAGCCGTCCCAATGCCTTCGCCGGCCACTCCCCCTTCATTTCGGAAGGTCCCATCACGCGTTGTGTGGCCGATGCCGCCCTGTCACTGACGGCCCTGTCGGGACCCGACGCACGAGATCCCTACAGCCTCGACGAGAAGATCGACTTTGCCACCGCACTTGGAGGCTCGATCGAGGGCTGGAAGATCGCCTACAGCCCGGCACTGGACGTCTTCCCGATCGAGCCGGTGATTGCCGATGTCGTCGAAAATGCGGTCAGCGCCTTCACCGATGCCGGTGCCCACGTCGAGCCCGTCAGCCTGGGCATCGAACGCACACACATGGAGCTGGCCGACCTGTGGTGCCGTCTGCTTGTGCCCATCGCCCTGTCTGCCATGGAGGCATGGAAGGGGCAGGGCATCGATCTACTGAGAGATCACCGTCAGGACCTGCCACCGGAGTTGCTCGACTGGGTCGAAGGCCATGCCGACATGAAGGTCCTCGACCACTATCGTGACCAGGAGATCCGCACCGAGATCTTTGATGTGTTGCAGCATCTGTTCGGCGACTACGATCTGTTGGTGACACCGACCCTGGCCAGCATGCCCGTCGAGAATGCAACCGATGGCAATACCCTGGGACCGGAGACCGTGAACGACGAGTCGGTGAATCGATTGATCGGCTGGTGCCTGACGTTCCTGACCAACTTCACCGGGCATCCCAGTGCCTCGATTCCCGCCGGCCTCAGTCCCTGCGGATTGCCTGTGGGTATGCAGATCATCGGGCGCCGAAATCGGGACGTCGATGTGCTGACAGCGAGTGCCGTCTTTGAGAAGCTGCGCCCATGGCAGCCGACCTATGACCTGTGCGCGAACCGACGGATGAGTCCATGAGTGATCTTCTTCGCCAACCACTGGCAATACCGGCCGCCTGGCACGGCACCCAGATGCTGGCAGACCCGGACTGGATCGTCGAATTCACGCAGGAACAGATCGATCAGCTTCAGGTCGCCACTACAACTGTGGCTGATACCCAGACGAGGTGGCAGGACGTCGAGCAGGCGGATCTGCCGATGCCCGCCTGGCAGGGCCTGATGGACAATCTGCGAACGGAGCTTGAGGGCGGACGAGGTTTCGCGATGCTGCGATCTGTGCCGGTGGCAGACCTGTCGATCGATACGGCGCGATGGATGTTGTGGGCGATAGGACAGCATCTGGGTGACCCGGAGCCCCAGGACGCGGCCGGCAATCTGATCCACGATATCCGCGACACAGGCAACGATCTGCGCTCGGATAATATCCGCGCCTACCAGACCAACCTGCCGATCAACTACCACAACGACGGTGCCGACGCCTTCATGCTGCTCTGCCACCGGTCGGCGGGAGTGGGTGGGCGCTCCAAACTCGTGAGTGCCATCGGTGTCTTCAATACAATCCTGGAACGGCGGCCGGATCTGGCCGTCGTGCTGCAGGAGCCCTTCGACTTCGATGCCCGTGGTCAGCAACGACCGGGTTCACCCCCATTTCAACGGGTGCCGATCTACTCCTGGTTTGCCGAACATCTCAACGTGTTGTACAAGCGCGAATACATCGACCTGGCGCAGCGTTTCCCCGACGTGCCCGACCTGTCGCCGGTTCAGATCGAGGCACTGGACCTGATGGATGAGGTCTGCGAGGAAATGTCATTTGAGTTCGAGATGCAGCCCGGTGACATCATCGTGGCCAACAACTACGACATCCTGCATGCTCGCTCGGGCTTCGAGAGCCAGTCAGGCGAGCAAGAGCGTCACATGTTGCGCTTGTGGCTGTCCCTGCCGAATGGGCGCCCCTTGCCACCGGTTTTCGCTGATACGCGGGAATTCTGCCACAGCTACGCCCGCCGGCAACGATGATACGGCCCTGGCCTGACGAAAACAGAGAGCCACGCCGAATCGCGTAACTCCCTGTTTTTACTGGTACCGAGGGGGGGGCTCGAACCCCCACGGGGCTTGCGCCCCAACGGATTTTAAGTCCGCTGCGTCTACCAATTCCGCCACCCCGGCACTCAGAGACCCATCACAAGGTACAACGAAAACGGCCCCACACGCCTGTCGGCGAGGGGGCCATTTTCCAGAAATTGGAGGCGGCGCCCGGAATCGAACCGGGGATATGGGCTTTGCAGGCCCTTGCCTTACCACTTGGCCACGCCGCCACATTAGGCAAGACCAGAAATTAGCCGGGGGCCAAGATGTTGTCAACGCAGGTACTTGCACAGTTTGGTCGGCTGCGGCCCTGCGACCGCCGCCCTTCTCGACATTTCACCGATCAGCTATATTCTGCGCGTCATTGTGTATCAACATCGCTGCAATGACGCCCCATTCCACTCACCCACATCATCCCCGGATGAGTTGTTCATGCAGCAGTATCTCGATCTGGTCGAGCATGTACTCGATCATGGTGTCGAAAAGTCCGATCGCACCGGTGTCGGCACCCTGGCGGTCTTCGGACACCAGATGCGATTCGATCTGGCCGATAGCTTCCCTGTGCTGACGACGAAGAAGCTGCATCTTCGATCGATCATCCATGAGTTGCTGTGGTTCCTGGCAGGCGACACGAATGTCGACTACCTGCATCAGCACAACGTGTCCATCTGGGATGAGTGGGCCGACGAAGATGGCCATCTGGGACCCATCTATGGACATCAATGGCGGTCGTGGGGGGCCCCCGATGGAGCCACGATCGATCAAATTCAGTCACTGCTGGACCGCATCGCCAGCGATCCGGATAGTCGTCGACTCATTGTCTCAGCCTGGAATGTGGGACAGATCGACTCGATGGCCTTGCCGCCCTGCCACTGCCTGTTCCAGTTCTTCATCGGCGACGGTCGGCTCAGTTGCCAGCTCTACCAGCGCAGTTGTGACGTCGGCCTCGGTGTGCCCTTCAATATCGCCAGCTACGCTCTGCTGACGCTGATGATTGCCCGTGTATCAGGACTGCAACCCGGCGAGTTCGTTTGGACCGGCGGTGATGTCCACATCTACAAGAACCACATCGAACCATTGCGCCAGCAATTGACCCGTGATCCGCGTGAACTGCCGAGTATGATGATTGAGGATCGAGGCCAGGACCTTTTTTGCTTTGCCTACGAAGACTTCAAACTCGTCGGCTATGAGCCCCATCCGACCATCAAGATGGCGATCGCAGTCTGACCCATGACGAGTCTTGCCGTCGCCATCCAGGGTGAATTGGGCAGCAACAGCGAGTTGGCTGTGCGCGAGTACTACGACGGTGCCACCGTCGACCTCACCATCGTCCCCTGCCGCACCTTCGACGAACTTTTCGATGCCGTACATGAGGGTCGCGCCCACACCGCCATGGCACCTCTGGAGAACTCACTGGCCGGCAGCATTCACGATGTCTGGCGGCTGCTCGTCGAGCGCCATCTGCCCGTGTGTGGCGAGCTTCGCCTGCGCATTGCCCACTGTCTGATCGGCCTGCCAGGCAGCGACCTGACACAGATTCGTCGCGTGCGCTCACATCCTCAGGCACTGGCCCAGTGTCAGCAATTCCTGCAGGGATTGCCCGATGTGGAGATCGAAGCCGTCTACGATACGGCGGGGGCGGTTCAGATGCTCATCGCCGAAGGAGATCGGCAGGAGGCGGCCATCGCCTCGGCACAGGCGGCGGCCGATCACGAGATGGAGGTCATCGCTCGCGACCTGTGCGAGGGTGAAAACTTCACGCGTTTCCTCGCCCTTGGGAAGGCGCCTGAGGGAGTCGGTCAGACCCGCATGCCTGCAGGAGAGCTGAAGACGACGCTCGTATTGCAGATGGGCAGCACCGCGTCCGGCCTGTCCTCGGTTCTTGGTGAACTTGCCAGGCAGGATCTGGTTGTGCTGAAAGTGGAGACCCACAAACATGCCGGTCTCCCATGGTCCTACGATGTCTATCTGGAGTTCTCAGGAGATGTCGATTCGACCAGCCCGCGCGCTGCCATCGACCGGGTCGGCAGCCTCGTCGAGGCAGTACACGTCATCGGGTCCTATCCATCCGGCGCTGATGTGGAGCCTCGCCTGCACCAGCGGTAGCTCCTGCCAGCTACATCAGCGATGCAGGTAGTAGGTCGTCTGGGCCTCTCGCTCCCGCACAAACTCATCGGTGACGCCGATGAGCGACTCCGTCGATCCCAGAATCAGGATTCCGTGTGGTCTCAATCGTTTTGCCAATCCAGCAAACAGCTGGCGACGATGCGAGACGTCGAAATATGTGGCGATATTCCGGCAGAGGATGAGATCAAACATCTTCGTCATCGGCGGCAGATCGACGAGATTGGCCGCCTCGAAGTGGGCCATCGCCCGGACCTGTTCCCGCAGGCGCCACCGGCCATCCACTTCGGTAAAATGCTGTTGGCGCCGAGTGGCACTGACGCCTCTGCCAAGCTCGAACTCGCCGTATTCAGCTGCCCTGGCGATGTCGAGCGCTGACGTCGACAGATCGGATCCGGTGATGCGCACTTGCTGGCACTGCGAAGGGGTCAGCGTTTCGGCGGCAATCATTCCGAGACTGTAAACTTCCTGTCCCGTCGAGCAGGCCGCACTCCAGATCTCCAGTGGTCGCCCCGCATTCGTCGCATGCACCAGCAAGCTCTTGAGCAACTGCCTGCCCAAGAGATCGAAGGGGGTGGTGTCGCGGAAGAAGGAGGTCTCTTTGGTCGAGATCGTATCGATGAGGAGGCTTGCGAGACCTTCGTCTCCTCTGTGTGCACGTTCCACCAGTTGGGTTGGCGTGAGGCCACCGTAATCCTGGCAAAGTCTTCGCCAACGGCTCTGGACCAGATACCCCTTCGTCTCATCCAGGTTGATCCCACAACGCTCTCGTACGAACAGGGCGATACGGTGAAGATCCGCTGAAGAGACCTCAGGATCTGGCACGGCCATCGCCAGTCGAGTGATCACCGGCGCCAGCTGATCGAGGGGCAGGATACAATCCACGACACCGGCGCGAACAGCCGCTCCCGGCATTCCGTAGATCATACTCGTGGCCTCGTCCTGGGCCAGGACTCTGGCCCCTGCCCGCCGCATCGCCACGAGGCCTGCTGCACCATCGGCTCCCATACCGGTCATGATCACACCCAAGGCTCGGGCGCCATACACCGTCGAAATGGAATCAAACAAGTAATCGACAGCAGGTTTGCAGTGATTGACGGGTGGATCGTCCGTTATTCGCAAGCGGGCCTGGGCATCTTTGAGCTCAACCTTCATCTGCCGCCCGCCGGGCGCTACGTAGACCGCACCTGCCACTGGCACGACCCCCTCCTGGCCTTCGAAGATCGCCAACCGACTCTTACCATCCAGCGACTTCACCAAAGAAGCCGTGAAAGTGTCGGTGATGTGTTGCACAATGAGGATGGGTACCGGCAGGTCACCTGGCAGCGCGGGCAACAGTTCGGCAAGCGCATTCGGGCCACCGGTGGAGATACCGATCCCAATCACCTCCAGAGGCAAGTCAGGGATCAACGTCTCGGTGACCTTCGGGATCGCCGGCGATGCGGGCTTGGACGTCGTGTTATCTGGCAGAGCATCTGACGTCGAGACAGGCCTGCTGGGGGATGTGGATCCAGTTCGGGTACCACGCAGCAGTCGGCGCGTCTGAAACCCATCGATCATCCGGCGCAACTCTGCCGCCAGATCACCGCGTCCCCTCTCATCCTGCAATGAAGGCCGACCCACAGCACCCAAAGCCGACAATTTCAGCGCCAGGGTCACGGTCGCAGGTTTCAGGTCATCCACATCGATCAGGATCACCCCGATCGACTCGTCCAGCGCGCGAAGATCGTTCAGTAGTTCGGGAAGACCGATGTCAGCCAGACCGACATCCACAAGGACAAGATCCGGGGTCTGCGCAGTGGCTCTGCTCAGACCGGTCTTGCCACTGGCGGCGACACCCTGGACTTCGACCCCCGTGATTCCGGAGAGGACATCACTCAACAGCGCTCGGTAACCGCTGGTATCGTCGATAACCAGCGCTTGCATGGAATCCACCCAGACTCCTCAGAGGGACTGGTCGCACACCAGAAGAAGAACGGTGATCAGTCTGCTGCCAGAACCTGCGTCAGATCCAGCAACGCCGCCAGTCCGGTGGGCATCTTGTAGATCGCCTCAAAGAAGATACCGGGCACATCTTCGATGTGACTGGGGGGAGCCTCAACATCCGCCAGATCAGCCGTCACAACATCGTCGAGGCTGTCAACCAGCAACCCCATCAATCCCTCGTCACCTTTCACGACGACGACCTTGTGGTGCGCCTTCTGAGCGGCACTGGGCAGGCCCAGCTTGGTGCGCAGATCGATAATGGTCAGCAACTGACCGCGGAGATTGATGACACCACTCACCCAATCCGGCGCCCGATGCACACGTGTGATCTCAAGGTCGTCCTCGATCTCCTGGACCAGCTCAATCCGCAAACCACAGGTCAAAGGCCCGACCTCGAACAACACGTATTCAGCTGTCTCTTCTACTGCAACCTGATGCGGCATCAGGAGGCCTCCGCTCTTGTGAGGAAACCACTGATCGCCTGCAACAACTTATCCTGGTCAAGCTTGATCAGGTAGGCGTCGACGCCAGCCGCCAGACCCCGTTGCTCATCCGCCTCGTCACTCAGAGAGGTCACCACCGCGACTGGCAGGTGAGCAAAGCGCTCATCGGCCCGGATTTTGCGCGTCAGGCTGAGACCGTCGAGGTGAGGCATCTCCATATCGGTGACAACGATATCAATCTCCCCCGCATGCTCTTGGAGCAACTCCCATGCTCTGGCCCCGTCCTCGGCGATATAGAGCTGATATCCGGCATCCTCGAGACAGCGCCGCATCTGTTCTCGGAAGAAGGGCGTGTCTTCGGCGAGCAGAATGGTCGCATCGCCATGCAGATCCTTCGTCTGTGATTCGACCCACGCCGGATCGATCTTCCGAACCAGTCCGTACAGATCGACGATAAGTGTCGATCGTCCATCGATGATCGTCGACCCACCGATGCCTGGTTGCATGAATCCCTTCGTCGTGATGTCGAAGACACCGATAACGATATCCAGGACATCGGACACAAGCAGGCCAAGTTCGCCGCCGGCAACACTGAAAATGACGACAAACATCCATTCTGCCTCAGGAAGCGCCTGGACATTGGCCGCCTGTTCCAGGGACATCAGAACGAGGTGTCCTCCCCGGTATTGGAATGTCGCCCGGCCACCCGCCTCTTCCAGTTGTGCCGCCGAAACCCGTTCGATCCGAGAGACCAGTTTCATCGGAATCGCACACTGTTCACCGGGAGCATTTTCAACCAGCAGGAGTTGCTGAGCATCACTGCGGAATGCCTCTTCAACCTCCTGCGGCGCATGTTGCTCTTCGATCTCTTCCAGATCCAGCGAGTGCCGTAGACCGATCACATCCAGGATCAGCGCGACACTACCATCGCCGAGGATCGTCGCCCCCGCATAGATGCCACTCTGACTGAGGATGGAGTCGAGAGGTTTGACGACGATCTCCTTGGAGTCCAGCAACTCGTCCACGAGCAGTCCAAAGCGGAGATCCCCGGCCTTGAGCACCGCCACATAGACGGCCTGACTCTCATCACCACTGACCTCGATTCCCAGGACCTGACGCAGACTGATCAGTGGCAGCAGGCGGCCGCGCAGGCGCAGAACCTGAGCCTTGTCGATCCACTCAATTCGTTGTGTTCGCTGAGCTGCTGGGATCCGCACCAGTTCAGCGAGATTGTCTTGTGGGATGGCGAACTGATCTTCGCCGAGCGCGACCAGCAAACTCGGAATGATCGCCAGGGTCAGAGGAAGATTGATCCGCACCGTCGTTCCAACGCCAGCGGTAGACTCGATATCAACCACACCACCAAGACGCGTGAGATTGGTGTGGACGACATCCATACCGACTCCACGCCCGGACAGGTCGGTCACCTCGTCCTTGGTCGAAAAGCCCGGATGGAAGACGAGGCGGACGAGATCCCGCTCACTCATCGCCTCCAGTTGATTGCGATCATAGAGCCCGAGTGACAACGCCTTGTCACTGATTCGATCTGGGTGGATCCCCGCACCGTCATCACTGATCTCGATCAGTACCTGACCGGCCTGATGAACGGCGCGCAACCGAAGACGGGCTGGCAATGACTTTCCTGCCTCGTGTCGGACCTGAGGCTCCTCAATGCCGTGGTCCATGGCGTTGCGGATCAGGTGGGTAAGCGGATCACCAAGGGCCTCGATGATTGTCTTGTCCAGTTCGACATCTTCCCCTTCGATCTGCAGGTCCACCTCCTTGCCCAGTGTCGTGGCCAGATCACGGACAATGCGGCGAAACTTGCCAAAGATGGTGCCGACCGGCTGCATCCTCGTGGAGACGATGGTTTCCTGCAGATCGGTGGTGACGTGATCCAGACGTTGCGTGGAGCCCTCAATCAGGCTCAGGTCACCCTTCTCGACCTGCTGGATCAGCTGATTCCGCGTCAGCACCAACTCCTCGGCCAGATTCAGCAATTCATCGAGCAACTCAACATGCACCCGCAGACTTGTCTCCGTGACCACGGGACGGATGGGAGGCAATTCCGTGGTTCTCGACACGGTGGTCGGCGCCGCCACGGTCGGGACCTGGGGGGCTTCAGCGGGCTGGGGTGGCGCGACGGCAAGAAGATCCTCGTCGTCACCTGTATCCCCTTCACCTGTATCCACCTCGGCAAGACCATCATCAGCCCAGAGTCCGTGTTCACCACCACCCTCCTCCTCTTCTTCTTCGAAGAGCCCTACTTCCTCATCGACAAGGCGTCCCTGCGCGGCAGGATCATCGACAATCAGCATCGCTTCGGGCGTCATGTCGCCGTCTTCAGCCGCCACTGCGTCGGTCGTGTCCTCGGCAGGAGCGTCTTCATCGGGGCTGGCGGCTATCTCCCCTGCGAAGTCCTCGGGACTCAAGTGAGTGATCTGCTCATCGGGTAATTCGACGAGGGCACCAACGACCTCAGGGTCGATCGCGGTGGCAAAGAGGATGAATAGTCTCCCCTCGATCAGGCGATGCTCGAGCACCTCTCCTGTCGCCTTGAGTTCGTCGGCCAGTGATGGAAGATCTTCGAAGGCCGCATCCTCTCCCCGTCGGTATTCCAACTGGTAGAGATAGTCGAGGGTTTCCAGCACCCTTCGAGCTTCATCTTCGGTCGTCGAGAAGACTGGACCTTCTTCCACTGTCGGCGCCGGAGGTGCGGGAGGCGCCAGGAGATCTTCTTCCTCCTCGAACACGTCGGTCGACTCTACTGGCGGCTCTACTGGACCAGCTGACGCCTCGCCGGTGAGGAGGGCCTGCAACGCCCTCTCGTGGCTTGAGATGTCCGTCTCGTTGCTTGTCTCGTGGTTCGTGAGCATGTCGGTGAGGGCATCGGCCGCCTGCAGCAGCACACTGGCGCGATCGGAAGTCAGCAACAAGCCTTCGTTGCGCACCTTGTTGAGAACCTCTTCCATGCTGTGCGACAATTCGGTAATTCGATCGAGTGCCAGGAATCCGGCCCCACCCTTGATCGAGTGCACGGACCGAAAGGCTCGGTTCACCAACTCCGGGTCAGCATTGGCACCGGCAGACTCGATACTGAGCAGATCGTCACCAAAGGTCGAAAGCTGCTCGAGGGCGTCATCCAGGAAGGCGCGAACAACACCTTCGTCAAACTCGCTCATGGCTGCGCCTCGTGTTTGTCGTTAGAAGACAAGCATCGGATGGACATGATCTATTCGTCTCTCTTCAGCTTGTATCGACCAACGATATCGCGAAGTTGCGTCCCCATTCGGGCCAACGCTTGAGCCTGATCATTCACACCCTCCATCGCCACACTGACCTGGCCCGTTTCATTTTCAACACTGGTGATCTCACTCGCGATACTGGCAGAAGCCGTGGCCGCCTCTGACACATTCTCCGTCACAGACACGACGGCCCCAGCTGCGGCCGACACATTCTGCGCAATGCCTCGCGTCGTGACCGCCTGCTCTTCCACCGCTGCCGCAATACTGCCGACATTCTCATTGACCTCACCAATCACGCCGCCGATCTCACCGATTTCGGACACCGTACCGGATGTCGTCTCCTGGATGGCGAGGATACTGGCGCGGATCTCCTCTGTCGCATCAGCTGTCTGCTTGGCCAATTCTTTGACCTCATTGGCGACCACAGCGAAGCCCTTGCCCGCGTCGCCGGCACTGGCCGCTTCGATTGTCGCATTCAGAGCCAGCAACTTCGTCTGATCGGCAATGTCGACGATGACTTCAACGACTCGGCCAATCCGATGCGCTGCTTTACCCAGTTCATCCACACGATGGGCGGCATTCCCCACGGTATCCACGGCGCTTTCGGCGACCTGGCGCGCGTGCTGGGCACTGCGTGAGATATCCGTAATGGTCGCCGTCATTTCCTCCGTGGCCGTCGCCACAGTCGTGATATTTCCCGTCGATTCGCTTGCCGCCTGGGAGACGGATGTCATGTTCACACTCATTTGCTCGGCCGCAGCCGCGACGGACGTGACATTGGTCGTGGCCGCCTCGACATGACCGACGGTCTGCGTTGCCACACCCAACAACTGATCGGAGGCCTCGCCCAGACTGTCGGCTTGCTTACCTAGATGACCGAAGACTTCCCTGAGGCTGATGATCAGTCGCTGAAAGCTCTGTGACAGCACATCGTCTGGGGACCGCGACTCGACATCGCCAGTCAGGTCTCCTTGAGCCAGTCTGTCTGCGGCGGCTGAGATTTCGCGCGTGTAGGTGACCATGTCGCGGACGGTGTCGGCGAGTTGCCCGATCTCGTCGTTGGATGTCACGCTGACCTCTGCAGCCGCCATCTGCCCGAGAGCGACCTGGCGAGTTGCTCGCATCACCTCATCGAGGGGCCGATTGATGCTGCGGGAGATGAGAACGAAGAACAGCGCCAGACTGCCCAGACCGAGGGCACCGATGATACCGGCTGCGCGCCACAACGTCTGGCGTAGTTCGGCATCGGCGCCGTCCAGGGACTGAATGATCTCAAATGCGCCGTGTACCTCGCCGACCTTCCAGTTCTCCATGCGTGTCCCGGTCGGGTCGCGCCCCTCGTCGTTGCCCCAGACCTCTCTTGAGGTCGCCGGATCCCCATGGCAGAGCATGCACTCCTGTGTGAGGCGGATGGGTCGGAAATAGCGGATCGAATTTATCGACTCATCGAGATCGTAGTATTCCTCGAGTTCGCCCGTTGAGAGACGACGCAGGACGGCTGCCTCGTATGCGTCAGGCTCGTTCTCCGGATTGCGCGGCTGAAACTTCGGTACGCGGAATTCGTAGCCCCCTTCGGAGGAATTCGACATCACCTGCTGAAGTGCGGTCACCACAGGAACAGCAGCGATCACACGATCGATGTCACCATCCCGGGCCCAGCCTTGCAGCAACTCGATCGTGATGACGCCTTGCTCCCACTTCTTCGCCATATCTTCACGCGAGGACTCGGTGGCAACCACAATGGCTCGGGCCTTGTCGATTGTTGCCTGACGGATCCTCTGCTGGGCATCCTGCGCGTAAGCGACCAGGAGAACGGCGCCGATGAGTGATACCTGGAGGAAACTGAATCCGACGAGCTTCTGCCGCAGATTCATCCTCACTCGCCCTGGTCTACTTCGCCTTCGGGGAGACGGTATTGCGCTACGAGCCGTTCGACATCAGCGCCGAGATCCGCCAGTTCGCGGGCTTGCTCGCGGGCTCGGTCGACCTCCTGCCGCAAGGAGTCGCTGGCATCCTTCACCGTGACAATCTGTTGGGCAATGTCTGTGGATGCCGTCGCCATCTGCGCAACATTCTCCGTCACCGATCCAACACCCTGAGCCGCCTGATTGATATTTGTGGCGATATCACGTGTCGTCACTGACTGCTCCTCGACAGCCACCGCAATACTGGCGACAGACTCATCGACGTCACCGATCACACGCTCGATGCGATCGATCTGCTCCATCGCCTTCTCTGTCGAAGCCTGACTGGCCTCGATGCTCGTACAGATTCGGCCCGTGGCCTCCGCAGTCTGGCGCGCAAGCTCCTTCACCTCACCGGCGACCACTGCGAATCCCTTACCTGCATCACCAGCACTTGCCGCCTCGATCGTTGCATTCAAGGCCAACAACTTGGTCTGATCGGCGATATCGACGATGACGCTGATCACCGCCCCGATCTCTCGAGCATTCTCGTGCAGTTCGTGCATCCTCTGCGAGGCCAGGGCGACGGCCTCGACAGCCTGTTCTACCACCTGCCGAGCTCCGCCCGCATTGCGAGAGATCTCCGCAATCGTTGCCGTCATCTCTTCCGTCGATGACGCCATCGTCGTGATACTCTCCGTCGATTGCGTCGCAGCAGCAGACAGGCTGCTCATACCCGCACTGACCTGCTCTGCGGCGGTAGCCGCAGAGGTGGCCCCATTGGAAACTTCACCGGCACCGGCGGCAACGTGACTCGCCATCGTCGACATCTGCTCTGAGGCACTGGTGAGCGTCGCTGCCTGTCCCCTGAGCCTCGAAAAGGCCTGACGCAGTCGATCGGTCATGGCCACGAAGCTCTGACCAAGGATGTCCGCTTCAGAGCGGGGTGAGGTGGTGATCGTCAGGTCACCGGCCGCGAGATCTCGTGCCGCCCCTGCCATGTCTGAGGTATAGTCGACCAGATCACTGAACGAATTGGCCAGCAGACCGATCTCGTCGTTCGACTGGATATCGACCTTCTGGTCTACATCTCCCTTGGCGACACGCTGGGCAATGCCGGCAATACGAACAATCGGGCCGGTGATGCTGGCCGACAGCCACAGGGCCACGGCGATGACGGCGATGGCAACCACCGACGCCACCAGCAACAGGCGCGTTCGCAAGGCCACGACCGGTTCACGCACCTCTGCCAGATCGATTTCAGCGATGATCGCCCACCTCGTCCCCATGACCTCCAGCGGGGAGTAGGCCGACAGAACATGGTTGCCATTGTAGTCGACGATCAGGCCGTGGCCTGTGTTACCAGCCAGGGCCTGTCTCGAGGCTTGGGTATCCACACCGTTTGCAGCAATCGAGCCACGGAAAGAGGCCTGGACACTGTGACCGACCGGATCGATGTAGGAATCCGAGCGCATGCGCAGATCCGTGCCCACCAGATAGGTCTCACCGCTGCGGCCCATGCCGGAGCGTTCCTGCATGACGGTGTTGACGTCTTCGCGGGAAATCTGCAATGCCACAAGACCAACAAAGTCCTCCCCGTCCATCACGGGGGTGCCGATGAAGGTCGTCGGTTGGCCCCCTGATGGCGCATACGGCTGCATGTCGATGAATGCCGCCTCCTTCCTCTCGCGTACCCGCTGCCACAATTGTCCCAGGCCACTGTCCCGCAATTCGCCGACGTTGAGATTCTCACCGAGATCCGACTCCTGAGCCGACGAATACATGACGTGGCCGTGGGCTCGGCACACGACGAACAGGTCGTAGTAGCCGTACATCTCCCGATAGGCATCGAGGAAGGGGGCCACCGCCTGGCGCAGCTTCTGGTATTGTGCTGTACCGGTTGGGAATGGATCTCGCGGTCCGACGCCCTCTGCATCGTGGTAGTCCTTCAACGTCTGATACGCGGCCATCACATCTCTGGTGCGACTCAGGACGATGATGTCACTGGCGCGCCGGCCGATGAGCTCACTCAACTGAGCCTTCTTCGTCTCACGGACCGCGATCAAGTGGTCGTACGCCTGATCCATGAGCGCCATTTCTGACTGACGCAGGGCCAGGTAGGCGACGATGATGATCGGCAGGAGGCCGGTCACCAGGAAAGCCAGCAATACTCTCGTCTTCATCTTCATCGTGGATCCTATGAGATCTGCTTCTGTTCGGTGTGGTCGGTCTTTGATTCTTCGGCTGAATTTTCCGTAACTTCACTTCTTATACGCACTTAGGGCCCACATCCTTGTCTTCGATGTGGGAAAAAAATACCGGGGGCCCAGATCTGCCATAGCGGCGAGACCAGACCCCCGGATGTTGTGGTGCTACGCATCACTCGATGAGTAGTGTCAGAATTGATTCATTTCACAAGGGGGTCCTCAGGAGGCGTAACCACTTTCAGCAGTTGGAGCTGAAAGCTGATCGTGGCGTCCTCCGGAATTGTCTTGCCATTGCCAGAAGTGCCATAGGCAAGGTTGGGAGGGACAATCGCCAGTGCACGGCCCTCAGACTGCATCATCCGCACCGCTTCATCCATGCCAGCCACGACACTCCCATCACCGATCTGGAATGTGCGGGGTTCGCCCTTCTTCAAAGTGTCGACGATGATTCTTCCACTCTGGAGTCTGCCAACGCAGTGCACAGTCACCGCATCACCCCGGGTCGGCGAGGGCCCTGTGCCCTTCTTCAATTCCAGATAAGCCAGACCGCTGCGAGACGTCTGGACCTCCGGAACCGCATTCTCTTCTGTCAGCATCGTAACACTACCAAGATGCAGTTGCCGACGTTCCAGAATCTCCACTCCCATGTCGGAGATCGTGTCCCGTTGTTCGGCCTCCAAGCCCATGAAACTATCACACACCGCGAAGGTGGGTATCGCGTCCTCGACCCTAAAACGCAGGCGCCGCAGCAGCGAGTGACCACTCTGGTGGTTGATGGCAATCATCAGCATCCGCACAAGTCCCGACTTTTCCGCCAGGACCTGCAGAATCTCTTTCGTCTCGGTTTCGATATTGTAACCGATCTCAAGGCCGGGGTACTCGGCATTGATCTTGGCGAAAACCTCTCGGACAGCACTGTACTGAGTCAGAATCGGCGACTCCCTGCCCTTCTCAAGATCGTCGTAGTCTCCGTTGGACTCGTAGAAAAGCACACAAGGTCCCTGGTGACTGGGCTGGAACCTGCGCTGCCCACGGATGATTTCGGCTGCCTGCACCAGATCGCCACCGGCGGGTAAGACGGTCGCCTTGGCCGGTTTCTCTTTCTGTTGGCGGATCGCCTTGTCGATCCTTGTTTTCAGATCTGACGGCTTGCAAGGCTTGGTGACATAGTTGTTCACACCCGCCTTCACGGCGCTGATGATGTCTTCCTTATTGCTACGCGTCGTCAGCATCACGACGGGCAATTCAGCCGTTTGCGGGGTCTGACGCACGAGCTGCAGCAGCTCAAAACCGGACATGTTCGGCATGTTCCAGTCCGTCAGCAGCAGACCAAAACTCGTCCCCTCGAGATGATCCCACGCCTCAAGCCCGTCGGCTGCCTCGACAATGTCGTCGTAGCCAAGTTGAGCCAGCATTTGTTTGATGATGCCCCTTAGAGGGGTGGAATCCTCCACGAGCAGAACTTTCACAGGCACACTCCAGTACGGTTGAGGCGACGAATCATCGTCAGGTCGAACTCTCCTGTATTAACAAATGCGGTTACGCGTGCTTTCGCCACTGAACACCGACAAATACCGGCGGCGCAGGTCAATCTTCGACGATGTGATGCACCCGTGGCGCCGTTGAATCGATCCCCCAGCTACCGGCCCCGCCATCCTCGTCTAGATCCGCATAGACGACAACGCGGAATCCCGTGTCCTCCACGCGCGCCTCCCACCGATACAACTCCACCCAAGGCAGATAGTCACGATAAGCTTCGTCATTTGGGTCGAAGTAGGTACCGTTGCGGCGGAAGTGGGTGGCCTGCAGGTAGTAGAGTTGCTCCAGACCGGCCTCCAGTCGGATCTCTGCCCGACCTGCAGGTGTGACCCGCGAGAAGTGAACGGTACCCAGGGCAAGCAGAGTGATCACGAGAAGGAGGATCTCCACCCAATCGACGGTCTGACGCAACACATTACCTCCGGGGTGTGGCAGTGGATGGATCCTTCACTCGGTTCACCGGATATCGAGGTCCGCGTGGGTCGTCGTCGAGGCTCGTAACTCGATACTTCCCAGCCAGCCGAAAGGTTCGGCGGCGCGATACGGCGCCAACGCCCCGGGATCGTGCGCTTCGTCACCATCCAGATCGGCATAACCATACACCTGGTAGG
>JABHDC010000253.1 GCA_018673255.1 Gemmatimonadota bacterium | reverse complement strand
GGCGGCACAACCTGGAGTCAGATCTCCCGACTCCCCGAATCGGTCACGGCCCTGGTCGCCGACCCGGCGACGCCGGGCGTCCTGTATGCATCCACTGCCGAGGGTGTATTTGCCACGCAAGATACGGCGGCAACCTGGGAACTGATCTCGACCCCATTGCCCATCAGCGCCATGTCGTTGTCGCCATGGACGGGAGCGCTCTACGCCTCCCATACCGATGCGACACAGAACCTCATTCTTGTCAGCGCCGATCAGGGCGACTCGTGGTCAGGACTGAAGCCTTTGCCCCAGGTTGTTCCCAGCGTGGAAGGCCCCTTCGGCCCCACAGTCCGGCGCTTCTTCTGGGATCACGACGATTCGTCTGTCGTCTATGTCATGACCCGGCTCATGGGTGCCTTTGCATCGCGCGACGGTGGCGAATGGACCTGGATCTCTGACGGCATCCGCTCGCGCAGGGAATACAAGGGACTTGTACCCGTGTCAGTTTTCGCCGTCCACCCATCCTCGCGTCACCTCTTCGCTGCGGCACCGCGTGGACTCTACGCCGAGGCCGCCGTCAGTCTCGCAGACGACGACCCTGCCCCGCCTGATACGGGAGGCGCTGAACCACCTGCGTCAGCTCTGTCGGCCCTTCGCTGGCGCTTCCTCGGTCCCACGACGCTGATCGCTCAACAGATTCGCTTGGGCACCGCCGTCTCCGTCCTCGAGGGCAGTCCCGCCGATCCTGACGTGCTGTACGCAGGGACGCCGTCGGGTCGACTCTATCGCTTCCGACGCGGCCGTGAGCCGGAATCCCTCGAGGCGGGCCTACCCGGCACACGGATCATCGACTTGGCCGCCGACCCTGGATCCGGGCGCCTGTTCGCGGCGACACGGAAACGCGGCGTCTACACCATCAGACCAGGTCATCAAACTCCCTGGTGGACCGAGTGGAATGGCGGAGCGATCCAGTCCCCCGTCACGAGTCTCGCTGTGATGCCGACGGGTCGACTGATTGCAGGCGTGAAGAACCGCCTTCTGTCGACGATAATATCTGCTGAACCTGACTGGCTCGGCCCCGATGTGGTGGCCGAGTTCCCCACCGTCGTCACGCATCCGCAGAAGGGCGGCTGGGCGTTGGCCGCCGATCCGGTAAGTGGCCTGCGTCAGACGCTCGATGGGGGCCGTTCATGGACTGTCGCCGGTACCATCAAGGCAAAGCAGATCGTCATCACCGCCGATGGAACCAGCCTGGTGGCCCTGACGAGTGACGGTCAACTCCTGCGGGCTTCACCGGACAGCCTCAACTGGCAGGACATCGAGTCACCCACCGAGGGTACCGTGTGCCTTGGTACAGCTCAGGCTGGAGAAGGGCAGCGGATCCTGGCCGGTGCACGGGGCAACATCTTCGCGACCCACGACCTCGGGCAGACCTGGGTTTCAGTAGGCAAGGGGCTACCCGACGCGTTCGTTGTCGATCTGCTGCAGCACACCGACGACGATGGCGTTCTCTACGCAGCCACGGGGCATGGTCTCTACACGACCGATCCGCTTGCTGACACCAGTGTCCCCGACCTGCAGCGCATCAGGACCTTCGATGTACCTGAATTGGAACTACGCGCGCAGTGGTGGCGAGAAACGGGGGCCGCCATCGACCGAATCGGATTCTCCCTGGTCGACACGAGCCTGATTGTACTCGAGAGTGGCGGCCATCAGTTACACCGCAGTGCCGACGGTATATGGACGCCGGCCAGCGACGACAGCATCCGCATGGCCTCCTACCATCCCGTGCGCCATTCGACGATCGGCTGGATCCATGACTTCCACAGCTGGGACCGCTGGCTGGACAGCTCGGATGACTTCCAACGGCTTGGCCTCGAGACCAGCGGCCTCGCCGTCAATCCTCGTAATCCTCGAATCCACTATTACGGTGCACAGGGCATGGTCACCAAGTCCGTGGATGGGGGCCAGCGTTGGGCCCGCAACCGACCACCGGACTACTATGGCCGATATCATGTCGTTGCCGTCGACCCCTTCCAGCCACTCACCGTCTACGTCGGCTCCGATGACTCGAGACTCACCGGCATCTTCCGCACCCGCGATGGCGGCCAGACCTTTGAGCATCTCATGCCAGGATCGGTGACGGACATCGAGGTGTCCTGGTCCCGTCCCCTGGAGGTCTACGCAGTCGTGGGTGGCCGCATCCTGCGCACGCGCGATGGCGGCAACTCATGGCAGATCCTGGAGTCACCATCTGGCGGCACGGTCACGAGACTGAGAATGGCGCTCTCGGAAGATGTCCTCTACGCCGTAACTGCAGCATCTGGAAGCCATATCAGCCGCGATGCAGGCGCGACCTGGCAGAGCGTGGGGGGATTGCCCCGTGACGACATCCGCGACATCGCCATCCACCCAGTGCATGCCATGACCGCCTACGCGGCAACGGGAAGTGGGATCTATTCACTCAACGCCCCCAGGAGCGCCGACGGCCCCACTGAACCATGGACGCCCACGCCTCCGGACACTACATCGGTGCCTGAGGTCCCGCACCTTCCGGAGACAACGAAGCTGCACGTGCCGTATCCGAATCCGTCGAGGGACGAGATCATCGTCGCCTATGATCTGGCCGAAGACACTCACGTAGACATCACCGTCTACAACGTTCTCGGCCAGCCCGCGTCACGGCTGATACACGAGGAACGCCCCGCCGGGGCCTACTCGACTCGTGTCACGCCCGGCGTTGCGGGGGCCGGTGTATGGTTCGTGCGCATGCGAGCAGGAAATGAATCCTTTGTTGAGAAGATCCTCGTGATCAGGTAGGCAGGCTGAGTGACCAGACGCACAGAAGATCAGGCAGAGCGATGAAGACCAACCGGACAGAAGCAGGCCTGGGCTTGCTCAGCCACATGAGGTGCGCGCTCGTTCTCAGTTTCCTGTCCCTCGCTGCGTGCTCAACTCCTGAGGATGGCGGAGAAGATGACCGCCTTTTCAGTTCCTCGGCGGTCAAGACGGTGAAAGTGAACATCACAGCCACGTGCGGCGATGGTGTTCGAGACTCGGAGATTCTCGTGTTGACCGCTGGCAACGATGCGATCATCCGCACGAGCGAGGCCGAATACCGTGTCCATTTCTCCAGCAGTGCAGTTTCCCCGGACGGGGACTACCGACGTACCGTCATCCTGGTATTCCGTGACGAGAAGCAGGGCGCGATCTGGTGGGACTTATCGTCAGATGGGATCTTGAGTCTCACGGCCGGTGGTTTTCCCGTTGATCCAGAGGGCGTCACCAACCGTGTCGTGCTGACCAGCGGCGGCCCTCACCTCGTATTTCCCCAAGGCATCGCAGGTCAGGTCCCGGAGTTGCCCTGGGCAGATTACGTACAGAATGCCGATGTGATTCTCAGATCGCGCTTGATCGGCGAGAATGCAATCACGCTTGAGGTCACGGAGCGCACTGGATGCTGATTGCCGGCGGGAGGAAGAGGGTCGCGGCGTTCCGCGACTCGAGGAGCGTTCGATTGTCTCCCAATCACATACGCGGACCCAGCCCACGGCATCGCGTTCGTCGTCGGATTGTGCGAACGAATGCAAGCCCGGCTCTTCGGCTGCCTCAACACCAGGTGCCGATCAGATAGGGCGATCGAGCCACCGCATGCAGTCCCTGAAGGCGAAGGCCACAGCCCCGCTGTTCTCCTCGGGCTGGGCTCCTCTCTATGGTGACTTCTGCTTCTTGCAAAGAGGCGGGAGCCGAACCCTCGCCTCCTGTGGAGTCCACTCGACGTGCAGACTCATACGGTCGCAGCGCGTATGCCCACAACCCCTGGGCACTCAAAAGGCACGTCCGCACCGGTCCCCCGGGGCTCTGTCCGGTCCATCAGGTGATCTGCCACAGTTCCTTGTCTACATTGCCCTCATCACGGAGACCTACAACCCGAGATTGACCCACGCATGGACACTGAATACTTCCGCCAGCAAGTCACCGGCCCGGTAGTATCCATCAACACACCGTTCACCCAGGATGGTGAGATAGACTTCGAGGGCCTTCGCCGGTTCGTGGACTACGCCATCGACGCCGGTACCAGCGCCCTCCTGTACACACCGGGCGACAGCCTGTACGTGGCCCTGACAGATGACGAGATCGCGGAGCTGACGCGGGTAACAGCCGAACACATCGATGATCGCGCCCTCTTCATCGCCGCCGGGGATTTCTGGTGGACCGGCAAGACCCTGGAATTCGGCGAGTATGCTCGGTCGGTCGGGGCCGACGCCTACATCGCAGTGCCACCCATTCGCGGCACCACGGTGGCCGAGTTGGTTGAGTTCTACACGGCCGCCAGTCAGGTGCTGCCACTCTTCATCCTGAGCGGGTCACTGGGCGCAGCCGGCGTGAAACCGGCACTGGAAGCGGTGAACATCCTGCTGGAGAAGGCCCCCAACGTCGTCGGCTTCAAGGAGGACTTCAACTCGGTCTTCGCCCGAAAGGCCTGTCTGGCCGCCCATGACCGGTGGGCCATCTTCGCCGGCGGCCAGAAACAGACGCACATGGACATGCACCCCTACGGTTGTGATGGGTACATGTCCATCTACATGACCTTCAGGCCCGAAATCGCCCACACGTACTGGGGGGCAATCGAGAAGGGCGATCTGACGGCTGCCGCTGGCGTCATCCGCGACTATGACATGCCCCTTGTCGACCATCTCTACTCGGCCTACCCGGCCGGTGGTGACGCGGCGCAGCACGCCCTGCTGGAACTGGCCGGCATCTGCGGCCGGTGGCGCCGCAAGCCGCTGCCCGATCTGACGGACGCGGACATGACGAAACTCAAGGCCTTCCTGCAGAGCCACTCACTCATGTAGGAGATCGGGTATGCAGATCCGGACGTGCCCGGGTGTCGTGTGTCCGGCGGCAGATCTGCTATTCTACTGGCTGGATCCGTCGGTCATCTGGCTCAGCTTCTCAGCCAGCTTCGCCGTGTCGTGAATGAGGACGGGCATGCACTGCGGGCAGATCCAGATCGGCTGTCCGGCGAAGCGCAGACTGATGAGGGGCGAGCGGGTCTCCGGTGCGGTGCAGTTGAAGCAGGCTTCTGTGCTGGATTCGGTACCCATGTTGCTTTCTCCTGTGATGGCGCGTTTTGGTTGGTCAGTCGAACCTATTCAGGTCCCTGAAGATGAGCAATCCGCTGCACTACCGCTGTCACTCACGTGTGAAGGTGTAATTCTTGATGAAATGGCTCGCCCTCCTGCGCTTCCCGGTGCTTGCCAGTGCAATGGCACTGCTGCTGACGGGCGTAGCCGCCGGTCTGGCCCGACTGGACTGGTCAGTCCCGTTGATGGATACACCGGCCCGTGCCGGTCTGCATGGCGGCCTGATGATCAGCGGCTTCCTGGGTACACTGATCGGCCTGGAACGTGCCGTTGCCCTGGGACACTTCCGCGGATACCTGGGGCCACTGCTCACGGGGATCGGCGGCCTGTCCCTGATCGCGGGTGCGCCACCGGTGTTCGCCATCGGCCTCATCACCGCCGGCAGCGCGCTATTGTCGACGGCATTGCTCCCTTTCCTGGCTCGGCAATTCACCATTCACCAGACCATCATCACCATTGGGGCGGTCCTGTGGACCATCGGCAATGGCCTGTGGTGGCACGGCTGGCCTCTGTATGCGGTCACACCCTGGTGGATGGGTTTCCTGTTGTTCACGATCGCCGGTGAACGCCTCGAACTCAGTCGTCTCCTGCAGCTGTCCGTCAGCGCCTACGCCGGGTTCCTTGGTGGTTTGTCGTTGTTTGTCTGCGGGATCCTCGTGAAGAGCTACGGCCAGTATGCCCTGTCCGTGCTGCCATCTCACGGTGCGCGGATGCTGGGTTTGGGTGACGCGATTCTGGGGTTGGGTATGCTTGCCATCGCGGCCTGGCTGATGCATTTCGATA
This sequence comes from Gemmatimonadota bacterium, assembly GCA_018673255.1. The sequence continues at coordinate 331,341 of JABHDC010000253.1, read as the reverse complement.
TGGCCCGTCGCGCCCTGAAACAGCCTGGGCTACACCGCTACGTCGCTGTGGCTCTCCTGGTCGGCTACGGCTGGCTTGCCTTCGGTGGCGCCGTGGCCCTGATCGCCATCGTGCATCCGGCCGGTCCTGATGCATTGATCGTCGGGCCCATCTATGATGCGACCATTCACGCCTTCACCATCGGCTTCGTCCTGGCCATGATCTTCGGCCATGGCCCCCTCGTCTTCCCCGCCGTCCTGGGAATACCCATCACATTCCACCGGGCGTTCTATCTGCCCCTTCTGGTCTTGAATGGTGGCCTGCTCCTGCGTCTGCTCGGCGATCTGATCGACTGGCGCACGGGGCAGACCTGGGGTGCCATGATCAGTTCTGTGGCCATACTGATGTTCGTCGTGACCGTCGTGAGCACCGTCATCCTGTCAATCTCACAGAAACGAAGAGGAAGATCATGACCCCATCTCTCGCCGGCACAACGCAGGTTGCCCTGCTGACATCAGACCAGATCACCTCATTCAAACGTGACGGTTATCTCGTCCTGCCGGGGGCTCTTGATCCTGATCTCTGCCGACAAGCCCGCGATGAGATGTGGGAGACCATTGCCAACCATCTGCCTCGAATGAAGCGCGACGACCCGACCACGTGGGGTCCGATCACCGACGAGGAGCACGCGCGGCTGGCCGCCACCCGACCCGACGGCGGTGGCGAGCCCTACTTCTCAGGCAAGGGCAACCGCTTCGTCATCCGCAATGGTGTCGAGGAGCCCATCCTCAACCTGGCACCTCGTGCAATGTGGCAGGTGGCCGAGCAACTGCTGGGTGAGCAGACCGTCGTCTGGCCGGCCGGACTGAACGAGGATGGCATAACCACTGGTTCGTGTTTCATGAGCGATGATGTCGTGAAGGGTCTGTCCAGCCATATGGGGGACACGGGTGGCCGACCCGAGAAGGGTTCCTTCACGACCGAGGACGTCGTGCAACTACCGGCCACCGGACCGATCTGGCTCAATGGCCAGGGCACCCGCGGTCTCTACTGCACGCTGCCCGGCAGTCCGGATCTCGGGCCCGACTATCCCAGTGCCCATTCAGACGGCGCCTGTTATGGTCGGTGGAAGCTTCAGATCGCCGCCTATACCGACGATCTGCCACCCGCGTCGGGTGGATTCACCGTGTGGCCGGGCAGTCACACGAGGGTCTGGGAGGAGCAGTGGCGGGCCTTTCTCGAGGGCGAGAAACACACGGACGACCATCTGGCCGATCGCAAGGCGGGCGGTTACACAGATCCCGTCATCGGGCAGATCAAAGCGGATACGGCCCCCGTCGACTGTCACGGTCCAGCGGGTACGGTCGTGCTCTGGCACACGAAGATTCTGCACATGGCAGGGCGGAATTGCTCCGACGACGTCATCCGGCAGGCGACGATCTACGGCTTCATGAAGACACCGGCTGCCTTGCCCGATCCGCTCGTCGTGGATGAGACCAATCTCGACATCTGGCGCGACTGGTCTGAAGTGCTGCGCAGTGCCTGACACACACCCGGGGCTTAGCGCCCCATTTGCTGCCCACTGGTTCACGCCTCATAATGGTGGCCATGAGTGACTGGGAACCACGATCGATGGTGGGCCTGCTACCGGTCCACAGCCACCTCATCCAGGCTGGCGACCTGCAGGCTGTCGTCGGTGATGGTGTGCGCAATGGGGTCGGTGGCACGCAGTATTGTGGCTTGTGGTCGCTGACGTCGCGCCACCGCGTCTTCAATACCTTCGGCAACAGCTTTGCCGGTCTGCTACCCGGTGAATTGCGGGGCCGTCGCACCTTCCTCGAGGAACTCGACGCCACCTCTGCCGTGCTGGCACGTGAACCAGATCGACAGCGCCAGAGCCGTACCCGGGCCCTGTATCGGGTGGAAGCGCCCTACACGATCCACCACGAACTGACCCTGTGTGACGAAGCGGACCTGCGCGCACCCGGTTGCAGCTTCCGCGAGGTCTCGTGGTGCAACTACATGAACTGCCCCGACGACCCGCGCCTGCACTTTCTGTCTGATGGCGACTGGTTCCGCTACATCCCGCCACGACACGGGATCCACAGCAATGTGGCGCCCTCCTTCATCGATGATGATGAACTGGAAAGATGGCCATCCTCAAGTGGAAGTCGCCCCTTCCACTGGCATCGTGCGCCCTTCCGTTTTGATGAGCCCTTCTACTACGGCCGCATCGGTGACATGGTCCTGCTCTTCGTCTTCGATCAGCCCCAATGGCTGCGCTTCTTCTCCTCGCCATCAGGGGGTGGCGTCGGCACGTTGCCGGATCGAAGTTGCCCCGCGTGGGACTTTGAGTGGATCATCCCTGAGGGGGAGTACATGCCCGGCCGTGATTTCACCTTCCGCGTGCGCATGATCTACAAGCGCTTCGCTTCCGATGATGACGTCCTTCTCGAAGTTCAGAAGGCCCAACAGGCAATGCAGAGCTGAGACGATATGACATCCGTTTCCCGTGACACCTTCGGTACCATCGACGGCAACGACGTCGCCCTCTTCACGCTCGCCAATGACCGCGGCACCGTCGTCCGGATCACCGAATACGGCGCCACTCTTATCGGCGTCAGCACGCCGGATCGCTTCGGCGAACCGGCAGATATCGTGCTTGGCTTCGATACCCTCGAGGAGTATCAGACGAAGGGCGGCTCACTGGGCGTGATCGTGGGACGCTTCGCCAACCGCATCGCCGGTGGACGCTTTCACCTGGATGGCGTCGACTACCAGCTGGCAATCAATAATCCCCCGAATCACCTGCATGGTGGCGAAGGCGGCTTCCAGCGTGCCCTGTGGCACGGTGAGGTCGAGGACAGCCTCGAGGGCCTCGGTGTCCGTCTCACCCACGTGAGCCCCGATGGCGAGGATGGTTACCCCGGGCAGGTCAACGTGGAGGTGCGTTATACGCTGACCAAGGCGAGCGGGCTGCGTATCGACTACATGGCTACGACCGATCGCGCCACACCGATCAATCTCACCAATCATGCCTATTTCCAGCTGAGAGGACACGACAAGGGTCGGATTCACGACCACGTCCTGCGACTGAGGTCGAGCCAGTACACGGTGCGAGATTCGACCGGCATTCCCACGGGCGAGATCGCCCTGGTGGAAGGAACCCCCTTCGACTTCACGGCCTCCACCGCGATCGGGGATCGCATCGATCAACTCGAAGCCGGTGGTTACGACGATTGTCTCATCTTCGATGGCTGGGAACCCAATGGCCGCCCCCGCCTCCTGGGTGAAGTCATCGAACCCATGCGCGGGCGACGGATGGAAATGCTCTCCACTGAACCTGCCGTGCAACTCTATACGGGGAATTTCCTCGATGGACTCGGCGGCAAGGGAGGTGCGGTTTACGAGAAACACCACGCCTTCTGCCTCGAGGCCCAGCATTTCCCAGATAGCGTCAATCACGACCACTTCCCCTCCGTCATCCTGCGCCCGGGTGAGACCTACCGGCAGGCGACGGAATACCGGTTCTCCACGCTATGACGGCCCTCGACATCGGCGCTCGCCGGGAATTGTTCATCGACGAACATCTGATCGAGCATTTCGGCGGCGAGGCCCGCCTGCAATTGCACCAGCCCGTACGCCGTGAGATCGTCTTCCGCTCTGATGCGCCCTGGGAGGGCCACGGCTCGGCCTATCAGAGCATCCTGCGCGATGGGGATACACTGCGGTGTTACTACCGCGGCGGATACCACCCTGCCTCGAAAGAACACGAGGCAGAGGCCCGTTCCTGGGAGACCCTCTGTCTGATCGAGAGCACCGATGGCATCCATTGGACCCGACCCGAATTGGGAATCGTCGATCTGGACGGATCAGCGGCGAACAATCTGATCCTCACGGAGGAAATGGTCGCCCGCGTAAAAGGATCCCCCGCACATACCGCCGTGTTCCTCGACTCGAATCCCGCTTGTCCTGCCAGCGAACGTTACAAGATCATCATGCGCGGGAATGCCCCGAAGGGGCTCTACCTGCTTACCTCGGCCGATGGTGTGCACTTCGCATTGAAGAGTGAAACGCCCTTCATGACCGAGGGGGCTTTCGACTCACAGAATCTGGCATTCTGGGACGATGAGCGCGCACAATACCGTCTGTATCACCGCGGTTTCCGCGAGGGCGTGCGCGACATCCTCACCTGCTCGGCCCCTGATTTCGAGAGTTTCCCGGAGCCCGAGTGGGTCAGCTATCCGGATAGTCCAACCATGGCCCTGTATACGAATCAGGTGCAGCCCTATCACCGCGCCCCCCACATCTTCATCGCCTTCCCCATGCGTTATTGTGAACGCGGTTGGTCCGGGCCAATGCTCGATCTTCCCGGACTCGAGAATCGTCTGGACCGCGGCGCCCATCACCCGCGCTACGGCATGACCGTCACCGACGCCGTCTTCATGAGCACGCGCGATGGCTTGAACTTCCACCGATGGTCGGAGGCTTTCATTCGACCGGGGCCGAGGCAGGCCGAGTCGTGGGTCTATGGCGATAACTTCGTCTTCTGGGGGATGTATGAGACGCCCTCCGAAGTCGAGGACGCCCCAGACGAGATCAGTCTGCTGGCCACCGAATCCTACTGGGAGGGACAATCGACGGCCTTCCGGCGTTATACACTTCGCGTCGATGGTTTCGCTTCGGTTCAGGCCCCCTGTGACGGCGGGCAGATCCTCACACGCCCCCTGACCTTCTCCGGCGGGAGTCTGTCGATCAATGCCGAAACCAGTGCCTTCGGCGACATCCGCGTAGAGATTCAGGACGAATCGGGCGTGGCGATACCCGGCTACAGCCTCGACGAGTGTGAGCCCATCTTCTGCGATGCCCTCGACTACACGGTACGCTGGCGTTCAGCCGCAGGCGGTGACCTGCGGCCACTGGCAGGACGTCCGGTACGCCTTCGATTCGTGCTACGCGATGCAGACCTTTACGCCCTGCAGTTCGTGCCCTTCCGCCCCGCGCCCGAACGACCGGATCCGCCGACGCAGCCAGCCAAGGAAGAGATACCGGGCTGACAATCAACTGGCAGCGGCGATGGTCTCCTGCTGCTGTTGAGCCAGAGCCCCCTTCAGCATCGCCATCGGTTCACCGATACAGAGGAAGTGATATCCCTCGCGCACCATGGTGGGGCCGTGACCGATTCGCCACATCGATTTCCCCGCAGTCTCTGCTGCGGCGCGGATCTGCTCAGTGGCAGCCATCAGGTCTGGATGATCCATCTGCCCACCCACGCCCAGGTCCATGGACAGATCGTAGGGCCCGATCGCCATGGCCGTCGTGATCTCGTGTGTGGCAATCTCATCCAGGTTCGCCAGTCCCACACGTGACTCAATCTGCGGCAGAATGATGAAATCGTCTTCCACCTGCGTCTTCCACGCGTCGTAGGCGAAATTGTCGACCCAGTAGTTCCCAGGGCCACCAGGCCGGCGATTCCCCCGGGGTGGCATCCAGATCGCATCCCGGACCCGATCCAGCTGTGCCGTTGTATCCACGGTGGGCAGCAGCAACCCACAGGGCCCCCGATCGATGGCCCGCCGGATCGTCGAAGTTTCGCAGTCGACGGGTCGGATCAGCACCGGAAAGTCGACTTGCCGCCCCAGGGCGCAGACCTCGGCCACGAGGGTGTCGGCATGCGTCCCGTGCTCCTGGTCGGCGATCAGATAGTCGACCTGTGCCAGTTGCAGGAATTCCACCAACTGAGGCCACAGGTGGTCCGTCGCCAACACCCCTGTGGTAACCCGACCTGCCGCCACCTTCTCCATCAATTCTCTTGCCGCCTTCATCCGCCCTGCGTCTCCTGATTGGTGTGGGTGTTCGGCCGATCTCATCTGTTTTACTACCTTCTTGCGCCTCGAAATTATGAAAAAGCGACTGCGCGTGGAATCTGCCTCATCCACCGTCTTCGGAACCTTCAACAATCGGACACCCGACCTTGCCTCAATTCGTACGCAGTCGCACTGCGCGCAACCAGCTGAAATCCGTCCTGGAGAAGGCGGACATCTCCCTCGATGCCTTCTGCACCAGGTCGGGCCTGGATCGCGATCTGGCACGCAGCGTCGTGGAGGATGATCGGATTCTTCCGGATACGGAGATGCTCATCGCCGCAGGACGGGCCTTCCCATCCATCGCCGTGGCCGATCTGTTCGTCCACGACCTGGAGGATGCATCTTCGACGGCGGGTGACATGATTGGGCATGCCGGCCCCATGCAGGTCACGATCTGCGGCTGCGGCAATCTGGGGCACGTCTTCGGCGGCCTCCTGGCCACACGGCAGGATCTGATCGTCAATATCCTTGTCTCCACGCCCGAACGTGCGCAGGAACTGCGGAGCGTGACCGACGCAGGGATCACGGTCACCTTCGCCGATCGTCAGGTCACCGGAACACCTCAGCTTGTCACGGCCGACGCGGGTCAGGCCATTCCGGGCTCGGACATCGTCATCCTCTGCTTACCCTCGTTCGTGGAGGAAGAGATCCTCGGACGCGTCCTGCCGCACCTGAAAGACGGGGCCTACGTCGGCGCCGCTCCAGCACCGGGTGGTTTCGACTGGAAGGCGCAGCGCATTCTCGACCAGCACGGGCGCACAACGACGGTCTTCGGCCTCGCCGCCATCCCCTGGATGTGCAAGATCGTGACGCCGGGCCAGGAGGTGCGCGTCCTGGGCGCCAAGTCATTCAATGCCCAGGTCACCATGCCGGGAGCAGACAGCGCCCAGGTTTCGGATCTTCTCGGCCACCTGCTGCAGATGCCTGTCCTGCGCCTGCGCAGCTTCCTGAACATGACCCTGAACCCTGGCAATCAGCTGCTGCACCCCGGCATCATGTATGACATGTTCGCCGGTCGTGAAGGGGTGCCGATCGCCGAGCCACCACTGTTCTACGAGTCCATCACGGGATCGGCCGCCGATCGCCTCCAGCGCATGAGTGATGAACTGCTGCAGATCCGCGTGGCCCTCGAGGCCCGGATCGATGGACTCCAGCTCAGCGCTGTCCTGCCCATTGGCCACTCGATTCTGCAGGCCTATGCCGAGCATATCACCGATGCGAGCTCGCTGCAGGCGATCATCCGTGGAAATCGTGCCTATGCCGGTCTGCGCACCCCGATGCGGCCCGTCGATGGGGGGTTCCTGCTGGATGAGAACAGTCGATTCTTCTGGGAAGACATCCCTCACGGCCTCGTCGTGCTGCGCGGTCTGGCCGATCTGGCCGGAGTTGCCGTGCCAACCATCGATGAAGTCCTGCTCTGGGCTCAGCAGGTCATGGACCGAGTGTATCTGGTGGATGGCCGGCTGGACGGTCCGGATGTGGCCTCCTCTGGCGCGCCTCAGTGTTATGGCATCTCGTCCCTCTCTCAGTTGGCACCCGAGTAGGAGAAATCGCGGCATTCCCGGTTCGGTCTCTAAACCATCGGGCCCTACCTGGCATCTCATCTGCAACAGTGCTTGCCGATGAAGACACATACAGGGAGAGACCACAGATGACCCACACAGGAAGAATCCTGAGCTCGGTGCTGGCACCGGCTCTGTTGTTCGCCTCACCGCTCTTCGCCGTCATCCAGGGCGACGTGGACAAGGGCTTGTCCGGGTGGAGCGAAAAGATCGATCACGTCGTCGACGTGAAACCTGGTGGAATGCTGACGCTCGAGACAGACCAGGGGGACATCGAGGTGGAGTCCTGGAACTCTGACCAGGTGCGGGTGGTCATTGAGAAATCGACCGATGCCAACAACGAGGCCGCTGCCCGCAAACTCTTTGCACAGTACCCCGTCGATATCTCGCAAAACGGTGAGGGTGTATCCATCACCGCCGAGGCCCGTGGCCTGAATTCTGACGAATCTCTGGTGATTTCAACCCGGATCTACGTCCCCCGGAAATACAGTGTAGACGTGGAGACCGGCGGTGGCGGCATCTCGGTCGAGGATCTGCAGGGAGATGTCACGGCCCGCACAGGTGGTGGCGGTATCAAGGTCGGCCGGATTCAGGATGGATCCGTTGACGTGCGTACTGGGGGCGGTGGCATTCGGATCAGGAAGATCCAGGGCGGCAATGGTAGCGCTGTCACCGGTGGCGGCGGCATCGATGTGGGTGACGTGACCGGCGACCTGGAAGTTCGCACGTCAGGTGGCGGCATCAGCGTCGGTGAAGTGGGTGGCGACCTGATCGTCGACACGGCCGGCGGCGGCATCGGCATCAAAGACTGCGGCGGCTCAGTGACAGTCGAGACCGGTGGTGGCGGCATCACCATTGCCGATGCGACCGGCCCCGTCAGGGCTGAGACCGGTGGCGGTGGCATCAAGATCAATGACATCGATGGAAAGGTGGTAGCCGAAACCGGCGGCGGTGGTATCGGCATCCGCTCGGCTGGCCCCATCGAGGCCTCGACTGGTGGTGGCGGCATAGACATCGAGGATGCCAGAGGCTACATCGAGGCCAGCACCGGTGGTGGCGGTATTGAGGCCGAACTCAGCATCGCTGATCCCAACATCGACACGCACATCGACCTGAGCACTGGTGGCGGCGATATCACACTGGTCATCCCTGGCAACCTGCAAGCCACGGTCGACGCCGAAATTCGCCTTGATCGTCCCAAGAAATCTTACGAGATCGAGTCAGACTTCGACCTGGAGATCGAGGGGGGACGCAATGCCGATGAACTGACGGCGACGGGCGACATCAATGGAGGCGGCGATCTCATTCGTCTCCGCACGACCAACAGCAATATCCGGATCGAGCGCCGCTGAAATCCCTGACCGCCGTGCCGGGATTCCCGGGCGGCGGGTGGCGCCTCTCGATTCGAGTTTGGGGGTCGGACGATGGCAATAGGCCATCGGTCCGGCCCCCAAACTCATTACCGCCTGATGGCATTTTCCGGAATGATCTCCTGGCGGAATCGAAAGACGAGTGGATCTCGCGGATCGACCTGAACGCGAATCCAGTGCATGTGCGGTGAACCAAAGGACTCGACGCGGGTGAAATAGTCGAGACGCCGGCCTCCCACATTTGTCAGTGGCTTGTCGATACGGAAGTAGTGTGAATCACCGTGGGCGAGCACCACCGGTTTGCCGAAACGAATCACCTCGTCCCGCAGCACCTCGATGAATTGCCCGAAGGCCGCTGTGAGCAGGCTGTCACCCTGGGCATCGAATTGCGGATTCGCATGGATGGTCACCATGATACCTGGTGCATCCTGTGCACTGGCCTCCACAAATGTCTGCCGCATCCACACCAGGGCCGCCGCCGTACGGGCTTCGACCTCGTCATCATCAGCTGCCGTTCGGGCGGCAAAACCACGACGCCCATTGTGACTGCCCACGATGTGCAGATTGACAAACCACACCCCCTCCTTCGTCCAGCGCAGGTGCTCGGGATAACTCGCATAGGCCGGATTCTGCGCCTGCGACATGACCTTCAACTGGCCACCTCCCTGCAGCCGCCCCGGCGGTGTGAAGAAGATCCGCCGCAGTGCGGCCAGACGATCCAACGGTGCCCACGCACCGGCCCCTTCGCGATGGCAGTCCGTCCAGTCATTGTCACCGGGCACCAGGATGAAGGGCGCTGAGAAACGATCGTACCAGTCATGCCGTCGCTGCAGTGCCTCATCCGCACACGAACTCGATCCACCCTTGATGTCCCCTACGTGCAACACAAACTCGAGATCTTCGGCGTTGATCCGCTCCTGCAGACGACCGAATCTCAGCGAGTCCTCCAGGCTGTAGGGCGCATCCCCAATCAGGGCAAAGTCGAAGGCCGTGGCCGGCGAACACGTAGCAGCGGCCACCATGGCAACCAGCCACATACAGGAGATCCTCGAACTCTTCCACTTCACCATCTCTTGCTCCGTCGTTCGCATCGGTTCTAGTTGTGGGGTGGGTCAGGAATCGGTGCAACGCTACCGCCCTTTCGGAACCGCAGCAAATACAGGCACCAGACACCTCAAGACGGCGACATGGCAGACTTTGAGGCCTTCTCGGCAGCTTACGCCGAGATCTTCCACTGGACACCGAAGCCCACGCGCATCACCCATGGATCGGCGCTGGTTGCCGGTCTGCTGTTGGAGGTGGAGTGCACGGTCTACAAACCGTTGGCTTCCTGAGCCTGGCCGGCACATCCGGTCCGTCGCTCACCATGACGCCACGCCCGGCCAGTTCACAAGCTCCGGGCGCGCGCGCCTGCCGTGATCACTACGGCTGAAACACAAGCATCCCCAGTTGATCGGGCCGCATGGTGTGTTGGCTGGTGCGTGTCCATTGGACGAATTCTGACCCACGATAGGATCGGAAGAAGTTGGTCGCCCACATGTCACCGGGCTGCGGCCGCGGGTTCTGGTCATCGAAACGCATGTACAACTCAACACTCCAGCGATCCGCATCGATGGAAGCAGCCCATTCGGCGTCCACATCCCACGCCGGATCCCCCTTCGAGTTGCCCTGCTGATAGAGGGCATCTGTGTGAACCCCCGCCGGATTGATGGCGTGCTGCACGTACACGCCCGGATCACGATCTGCATCCCAGAAGAAACCGACCCGGTCCTCCTGCCAGACGCCACCGGTATTGTCATCGTCGGTGTCGGCCAGGATCACCAGGCTGTCGGGATCTTCATCCCAACAGACTATGGCCACCCAGATTCCGTCGCGGTGCCAGCCGATCCAGAGTTCGGTGTGCAGATCCGTGGGCAGCGCTGCTTCATGCGTACTGCTCAGTTGCCAGAATGAATCGGTATACGCAGCATGGGCCCACTCCGCCGGCTCGACATGTCCATCGATGCGCGGCGCCTTTGATAGGACGGGCGCATCCAGCAACATGCCGTGGGTGCGCAGCACATCCTGTCCCTTGCCGATCTCATCGTTGTTGATGTAGTGCATGCCGAGATCGTAGGCGGCCCGTTTGTCACCCGGCGATTCGGCGAGCGTGGCCAGCAGTAACACCTCGGCTCGCGCCACGTCGCCCGTGAGGGCAGCCTGCCTGGCGCCCTGTAGTTGCTTGTGAACCTGGGCCGATCGCAGAATCAGCGCCTCAATGCGCGTCGCCTCGTGGGTATCATCTGCCAGATCACGAATTCGGGCTTCAATCGCACTTCGATCCTCCGGCCAACGGCTTTCCAGCTGTCCCAGAGAGATCAGCGCCGCATGACGCACATCACCTTCCACATCGTCGAGTGCCTCGGCCAGCACGGGCACCGAACCCTCACGCCGCTGCAATCCGAATTGTCGAGCCACCAGGGCTCGAACGGTGGCATCCGGGTCCTGACGCAGCAGACGAGCCAGGGCGGCCTCGATGGGCGCACTTTCGGTGCGGAGCATGAGAGAGGACAGAACGGTGACGATGTCGAGGCGCCCAGCGACACCGGGCTGGGCCTCCAGCGCCCGCAGCAGCGGGGCCACGGCACGGTCCTTGGCCAGCAGCAACACCTGCCGTGTGTTGTCGTCGGCCCGCCCGGAGGCCAGTTCAGCCACCTGATCTTCCACGGAGGGACCGCAGGCGACGAGCCCGCACAGCAATACCGCTGACAGCCAACAGGTTGGGCAACGGTTCATGCCGGCACAATACGGGCCAAACGTGACCCGTGGCAAGCACGAAATTCCCGCTGCCCATGGTCACGTTGGCGCCCCGTGGATCGACAGCACCACCTCACTGAAATCGGGCCTTGGGGCCTTCGCGAATCAGGGCGAGCGTAGTTCTGACTTGCTGAGGTCCAGACACCGACGTAAGGTGATTCGATCCGCTCCCCTCACCCACGCACAGAGAAGCATCCATGCCGGACGTGTCAGTATGACCGAAACCGTGGTGAAATCGATTGCTGACTGACTGAGATGGCGAAGAAGAAAATCATCTACAAGACGGTCAGCCATGGCATCTACAGAGGCTGGGATGGTGACTCCCGGGATCTGCCCGCCATCGAGAAGTTCTGCGACACGATACCCACCCGTCTGGGCATTGAGTTTGGCTACATCCTGAATATCAAGAACGCGAAGGGAAAGAAACTCAGTTACACCATCGAGCATCCACCCTTCAGAGACGACAGTGGCGAAGTCGCTCCACCCTTCACCGGTGAGTTGTATGTGCGTTCAAATGACTGGGACTTCTTTCTCGGTGACTCGATATGGGAGCCCCTGGCCGACAAGATCGGCACATGGAGGCTGCTGACAGCAATCGAGGGAATGGTCCTGGAAGACCGGACATTCGAAATGATTGCGGAGGATGACGAGTGATGACCACCCCCTTGCCACTACGTCCCGATTTCACACAGTATCAGCAGCAGGCCGAAGACCTGCTGCAGGCAGCAACTGCCGGCGACACTAATGCCCTCAGCCGTATCAACCAGGAACCTGCGAGGAATGACACGCCGGCACTGACAGACGCTCAACTTGCGATCGCCACGGAACACGGCTACGAAGACTGGGACCGATTCGAGCGTGTCGTTGATCTGATCGAGCCATTCCGTGCCGCCCTGTATCCAGGTGATGCCGACACGATTCGGGCGCTCCTCAAACAGGCACCCGAACTCGCCGTGTCCGAGCCCTGGCCCAGTGCACCGGGCTACAAACCGATCGAGGGTGTTTCCTCGGGTTGTGTGTGGCATCGTCCCCAGCAGACCCAGATTGCCGGGATGTTCGTCGACGCCGGCGCGCAATGCTCGATCACAATTGCGGCACGCGCCGGATTGGTCGATCACGTGCGGCGCCTGCTGGATGAGGATCCTTCTCTGCTCAACTCACATGACAGGACGGGGCGAACTGCGATGTATCGCGCCGGTTGCGTTTTCGGAAACTTCCCGGAGGGCGAAGCGGTCGTCGACCTGCTCCTTGAACGGGGGGCCACGCTCGACTTTTACGTAGCCTGCACCTTCGGCATGCTGGAGGAAGTTGAACGTATGCTCGAGGCCGACCCCACGTGGGCGACGCGCCTGGATCCGGATGGAATGACCAGCCTGCACTGGGCCATTCGCCACCGACGAACCGAAGACCCTCAGCGTCCGGTTGGGATTGTGAGGGCACTGGTTGCGGCTGGGGCCGACGTGAATGCCATCAATCCACAGGAAGAAGAGATGCAGCCGATCCACCATTGCGGCGAATGGTCCGGATGGCCCGAGCAGGCGGCCCTGCTGCTCGAACACGGCGCCGACATCAATGCCACAGCGGGCAATGGCTGGACTCCCCTCGACTACGCCAATGATCGTGGCCGCAAGGAGATGGCTCTCTGTCTCCAGTCCCACGGCGGGACCGTATCCGGCATTGCAGGATCCGAGTCGCATGATTGATCTCGTCCTTTCCCGTCCGCCTTCCTTCGATGCGGCGGAGCGGCACTGGAGTGACACAGCGCCAATGGGCCCGGCTTACCTGCTGGGGGCAGCGCGGGGCCAGGGATTGTCGGTGGCCGCCGTCGACGGCCGGCTCGACCTGCACGAGTCGATCGAGGAAACCGCCGCAAAGATCCTGGCGCAGGACCCGAGCGTCGTCGGAATCTCCGCCCTGACCGTCGAATTCTCACGCGCCAACGAGTTGGCCCGCCATCTCAAGCTCGCAACTGCCCCACCTTTCGTCGTGCTGGGCGGCCCCCACGCCAACGCCATTCCTCTGCAGGCGATCGAGGAAGGCACCCACTTTGATGCCGTCGTGGCCGGTGAAGGTGAGTCGGTGCTACCGCGGATCGTGCGCGCCATCCTGGCAGGACAGCCGATCCCAGACGAACCAGGCGTCTACCAACGCAATCCCGACGGCACAGGTCGCGGCCAGGGCAGAGCGGTACTCGACGGGGGCGTCGCCGAGTTGCCCTTCCCCGCTTGGGACATCTTCCAGCGCCTCGATGTCTATCCCATCATCAGTGAGCGGGGTTGCCCGTATTCATGCGTCTTCTGTTCGCGCAATCTCGGAAAACGCATGCACTATCGTCCCCTGGATGATGTGGAAGAGGAACTCAAGTGGCTGCATGCGAGTTTCGCACCACAGGAGATCTATTTCGAGGACGAGACCTTCGGCCTGGTCGAAGATCGTACGAATGATCTGCTCGATCGGATGGAGCGGTTCAATCGTGGCAAGGACATCTTTTTCAAGGCCCAGACCCGCGTCGACCGCGTCACGCCTGAGCGGGCCCTGCGCATGCGGAAGGCCGGCTTCGGCTACGTGGAACTGGGTGTGGAGTCAGGCGATGACGAGGTCCTGAAGCAGTCTCAGAAAGGCACCGACACCCGGCAGGTGCTGGAGTGTGTGCAGAATCTCAAAGCGGCAGGCATCAAAGTGTGGTCGAACTTCGTCATCGGCTTGCCGGGAGAAACGAAGAAGACGATCCGTAGTTCCATGCGACTGGCAGCACGGATCAATCCACATCGCCTGTCGGTTGCCATCATCACCGCCTACCCGGGTACCGAGGTCTACGCCTGGGCCCAGGCAGGCCAGAGAGGTTACCGTTTGCTGTCGACCAACTGGGATGACTACGACAAGTATCTCTCGCCCTCCGTCGAACTCGATGGACTGCCCTATGCGACGATGCGTCGATTGCAGTTGCAGATGTATCTGGAGACCTATGCTCGCAACGGTCGATTCCACGAACTCGCCTCGATGTTCTGGCAGCACCGCGGCTTCTTCCGATCCCTCAGCCGCAAGCTCACCAGGCAGCTGTTGCCATCACGCCGCAACAGTGCCCCAGTGACGACCCCGAAAGCAGCGTAGTCGCGCCGCGATGGGACTCGGCGACGCCGATCCGGCAGACCACCCGGCGCTGAGCTATTTTCGCGGTCGATATCCAAGCCGTGACCACTGGGCCGGATCGCGCCTCTTCCGTTCCGGCGAAGCTGCGCGAAGATCCGTCGTGCGCGATTCCCTTCCAGAACTGGATGGACTCGATGTGCTCGACGTCGGTTGTGGCGATGGGGTCTTCCTCTCTTCGGTCGTGAAGGGGAAGCCGCGGCTCCTGCGCCTGGAGGATCTCGTCCCCGAATTCACGCAATGTGCCCACGACAGGATGCGTGATCAGGCGGAACACGTCGAAGTCGGTGTGGTCGACTCTTGCCATACAGAGTGTGAGAAGACATTCGATGTCGTGTTGGCCATCGGCGTCACCGATTACCAGCACGACTGGGTGCATTTCATCGAAGAACTGCTGCGACGCACCACCGGTCGCCTGATCGTGGATGTACCCCGTGAGCGTGATCTGCTCAATCAGCTGCGACGCCTCTGGTTGTGGCTGCACGGGATCCGCCTGCAGACCTCATCACGACACGGCCTGAGCCGCCGCCTGGAATCCCTCTGCCAGGCATCGACGATTCATTTCACACGACACAACTGGATCCTCTGCATCGACCCACCCCCTGGGGAGCAGGCTGACGACGGTCTACCCTGAGGCCCGCAGTTCAAGCAGATCCCGATAGGTCTGCTCGAGTTCATTCCAGATCATTTGACCGGCGAAGGACTCGCGCACTCGACGCTGCCCCGCCGTGCCATGCCGTTGCCGAAGTTGAGGGTCTTCCAGATAACGAATGATGTGGTCGGCCAACCCCTGCCAATCGCCTACGTCAGCGAGCAGACCCGTTTCCCCATCGACGATCGCATCGACAGTTCCCGTGGCCCGAACGCCGACAACAGGAATCGCGCAGGCGCCTGCCTCCAGGGGAAGATTGGGAAATCCCTCCCGATGAGAGGCCAGAGCCACCATATCCATCAAACCGTAGTAGGGCGCCGGCTCAGCGACGACACCCGTGACGATCACAGCTTCGTCATCGATTACCGCCCTGCGCACTTCGTCTGGTAGATCCCGCGAGCCCGTCTCGAAGTCTCCCACCAGCAGCAATCTCACATCAGGCAGTCGGGCCCTTACCAACAGGAAGGCCTGATACAGATCGACAAGCCCCTTATCCTGCGTGAGGCGCCCAACGAATCCAATGATCTGTTGATCGGCGGTGATGCCGAGTGACCGCCGCAGCGATTGGACTACCGCACGATCTGATGCACCCGCCTCGAATCGTGCTGCATCGACACCATTGCTGGAGCCGTGGCCGATCACCGTGACCCTGTCTGCCGGTGCGTGATCCTGGGCAATGTAGCGGTCACGCAGACTGTGACTGACACTGACCACGCGGTGTGCACACGCCGACGACAGCCACTCCGTGAGCCCCAGGATCCAGCGCTTCAGCCCTCGCGTGGTCTCTGACCGCAACCCGCGAAGGACATAGATCCGCACCGGCACACCGGTCAGACGTGCCGCCAGGAGCCCAAGCAGTGCGGCCTTCGGCATGCTCGCGTTGACGATGTCCGGTCGCAATCGAAGACAGAGCCAGATCAGGCGAAGCAGGGCCCACACATCGGCGAGGGGCTGGATGTCTCTGGGGATCCGGATCGGGATGACGGTGACCTGTTCCTGCGCTGCCACGACAGCCAACTCAGGCTCGGGACTGGCCACGACGGTGATGTCGTAGCCCCGTTCTCGCAGGAATGCCAGCTGGCCCTTCAAGAAGCGCTGGGCGAACAGGGGCCGCGTCAGGATGTACAGCAGTCGGGGGCGGTCGGATGATTCAGATCGTGGTCGCATGGTACCCGGGAAGGTAGCAACGTATACACTCTGCATCGACATGCCCTGCGACTTGGTGGCCTGACACTCGAAATGGAGTCCCACGCGCAGATCGTGGAGATGATGCGCAGTACCGGGATGCGCCGCTTCCTGGATCAACTCCACAGCGAAGAGGATCGGGCGCAATTCGAAACCGAAGTCGCCGATTCTCTGAAACTGGCCTATCCTGAACAGGCCAATGGCAGGGTCCTGTTCCCCTTCAGACGGCTCTTTGTCGTGGCATACACGTAACCCGAGCGCATCGCGATGACAGATCCAGACATCCAACACATCCAGGATGATTCAGACGTCCCCACGGCCGAACTGCTGGACCTGTTCCGAGCAGCCTTCGGTGGCGCTGACACGCTCTGCCCGGCAAATCAGAGATGGATTGCCCGCCTGGATGGTCTTGTTGTCTCTCACGTGGCAGTTCAGCGGCGTTGGTTTCTCGTGAACAGAGTCTATCACGAGGGCTGGTTCGTGGGGATGGTCTGTACCGGGCCGGACCAGCAGCACAAGGGGCTGGCAACACAGCTGGTGCTCAGGGCGCACGAGGATCTGGTCCGCGAGGATCTGGCCTTCACCGCCCTCAATTGCGGCGATGGTGTCGTGCCCTTCTACGAGCAACTCGGTTACACGTGTATCTCGCCCCGAGGTACGTATCTGAGAGGAGATCGGGGGATTGTGGATGAAGACCCGGCCATGGCCTTCTCTCTCAACCCCGACTTTGATGTGCAGGATCTCGCCTGCGACAGCTTCCCCTTTGGATTCGACTTCTGATTGTTGTCGATTCGAGCCATCCAGCGAACGGACCTGAAGGCTGGAACGACTCGCGCCACTCAGTCGTTTCAGGAACTGGCCCCCACAAACAAGGCAGACAATGACCGACAGGCCCACCCCCCCAGCCAGCGCCAATCTATTGCGAAACAGCTCATCACTGTTCGTGGCCATCCTGCTGGCCCTCGCCATTCGCAGCACCGTAGTCCAGGCGTTCTACATCCCCTCCGGATCCATGGAAGACACGCTCTTCGTCGGTGATTACCTGCTGGCCAACAAGTTCATCTATGGCGCACCGCTCGAATTGCCCCTGGTGGATGCACCCCTCCTGCGATTTCCGGCATTTCGTGATCCACATGCAGGCGACATCGTCATCTTCCGCTCTCTTGAGGAGGCAGGTCTGGATCTGATCAAGAGATGTGTCGCAGCGGGAGGCCAGACCGTGGAAGTCCGGAACAAGGTGCTCTACGTGGACGGCGTGCGTTCACCGCCTCCCGAGGATGGGAAGGTTGTGGACCAGGTCATCTATTCTGCGCGGGTTGCCCCCCGCGACAACTTCGGCCCGCTGGTGGTACCGGAGGACCATTTCTTCATGATGGGCGACAACCGGGACCACAGCCATGACAGTCGCTTCTTCGGCCCCGTCCCTCGAGAGATGATCAAGGGCAAGGCCATGATCATCTACTGGTCGGCTCAATTGGTCTCGGGCCCCATTCCAAGTGACTCCGTGCCCCTTCTTGCCGATGCGGGAAACTTCGTGCTGAATCTGCCTTCGCTGCCTGGCAGGACCCGATACACACGAATGGGCACCGTCATCCACTGAGCCGTCGGGTCAAGCTGACCTCGAATTCGCCTGAGCGGCGCGACCACTACGCAGGCGGCGCCCACCCCAAGGTGCGGAAGTCACGAACGGTGAAGGCGCGCATCTCGCGGGCGCGACTCACGGCCTCTTCGCACTCGGCGGCAAGATCCGCAGGCCGGTATACGGTGCCGGCACGCACCGTCAGGTGAGGCTCAATACGTCGTTCGCCCACCAGGACTTCACCGGCCACGTCACGGAACTCGAACTGACCACCCTCGCGCACATCGAAGACGGCCAGATCTGCCGCCGATCCTACGGCCAGAGTCCCCAATTCGGGACGACCGATCGCTGCCGCCGGCGCGGCCGTACACTGGCGCACGACTTCTTCCAGTGAAACGCCCAGATTCAACAGCTTCGATGCGGTCTCAGCCAGGCTGAATACGGGGCCATCGATGTTGTGGGCGTGCAGATCCGTGCTGATCACATCCGACATGAAGCCGCGGGACATGGCAGCACGGGCGATGTCGAACCGGAACGAACCGCCACCATGTCCCACATCGAACAGGATGCCCCGCTCTCTGGCTTCACGCACGGCCGGCTCGATTTCATCATCGATTCCAAGGATGCCGTCTCCCGTTCCCTGGTAGCAGTGAGTGACGATGTCACCCGGTCTCATCTGATCGAGCACATCGGCCAGGGGGACACCGACGGCGATGTGGGTCATGACAGGCGTCTTCGTGTAGCGCCCTGCCTGGACGGCCAGCCGCAGCGGCTCCACACCATTGTCGCCGACCTGGTGTCTGCCCTGCCGCACCTTCACACCGACGCAGACTTCGCGCCAGCGCTCGATGGCCGCCGCCGTTCGCTCCGGATCGGCGTAGCGGATGTCTTCACACTCCCCGATCGGTCCGTAGATGAGGCCGATACCGGACACGTGCACGAAGGTGAGCACGCGCGTACGAGATGGTGTGGCGATGTAGTCAATGAATCCCGGCAGATTCGCCCAACCGGGGCTGCCTGCATCGACGATCGTCGTGACCCCCGTCGAGAGACACAGCGCATCGGCTCGGATACCCCACGTCGTTGCCCCAGCGTAGATATGGGCGTGGATATCGATCCACCCTGGTGTGAGCAGGCGTCCGGTCAGGTCGATCCGCTCTCGGGCGACACCGGTGAGATTGGGGCCGACGGCGGCAATGCGACCGTCCCGCACTGCCACATCGACCCTGTCCTGCAGTGCCTGGGATGGGTCCAGGACCTGGGCACCGGTCAGCAGCAGGTCGTAGGTCTGGCTCGAATCGCTGGACATTGGGTCTGTTGCTCCTTGCGTACGGCAGCATTCACCGATCGTTGAACGCGAGGCAGGAGAGCCGGGCCAACATGGGGACCCGGTGCGTGCACACTTGTCCAATACCTGCCTGATGTACCAACGTTCTCCTAACCATTCATTCGACGCCAGTGCCCGGACCCACGGGTGGGCACACGATCTCGGGTCGAGTCCTCCATCTTGCCTTATCGTCACCCACTCTTGAGGAAAGTCCAGCAATGCGAGTCCTGCTCACCGGTGCCGCCGGACTGGTCGGTCGACCAGCGTATGATCAACTCTCAGTCCATCACGATGTCACCGCCCTGGATCTGCGCCCCGTCGAGGGTATTCCCGATGCGATACAGGCCGATGTCCTCGACTTCCCGCGTCTGCTCGAGATCGTGGAGGGCCATGATGCAGTGGTGAATACGATCATGGCTCCGAATCCCTCCTACACGGATGGCGGCCCGGGTTTCACGATCAACGTCGTTGGCTGCCGCAACCTGCTCGAAGCAGCACGTCTGTGCGATGTGAAGCGCTTTGTGCACACTTCATCAGGCGCCGTGCACGGTGGTTACCCGGACACAACGCATTACCACCGCGATCTGCCATTGAAGGCAGGTGGGATCTACGACCTGTCGAAACTCCTGCAGGAGGAGATGGCACGGAACTATCACGAACTGCACGGCATGTCGATCGCCAGCATCCGTCCGTGGAGCATCATCGATGCTGACCGCATGGTGACCACCGATGGCAGTCCAGTCACCAGCTACAGCTGGGGTACCATCGACTCACGGGACGTCGCTTCGAGTCTCGTCTGCGCCTTGGAGACGCCGGATATCGGCTTCGAGTGTTTCTACGTGATGGCCACCGATGCGGCGTATGAGCGTACCGACGTGGCCTGGACCGAGGAACGACTGGGCTGGTCCCCGACACGGCGGTTTACCGTGGACTGAGCCGTTGCTTCGGCGCGGCAATTCCAACCTTGACGTGCCCTGTGAAGGCTTGGACACTACGAGGTAGTGCAGCACCTACAGTGGATGAGGGAAAGGGTGGAGGTGTATCGTGGCAGCCGGATGTGAAGAATTGCTGGTGACCATCGAAGACTTGCCGTGGGAAGACGCACCCGGATACGGTCCGGGGGCACGAGCCAAGATCCTGAGGAATGGCGGTGCGACCGACTCCTGGACGGTCTTGCTCGACCTACCTCCCGGTTGGATCCTCCCCGAGCATCGCCATCTGGCTGCCGAGCAGCGGCTGATCCTCGAAGGGGGCTACACGGTGGATGGCGGCCGGCCGATCATCGCCGGCTCCTACGCCTACGTGCCCAAGGGCGCCCACCATGGCGAAGTCACATCCGAGACCGGCTGCCGCCTGCTGGTGATTTCCGATACCGAACCCGGCGCCGAAACCACCTGAAGAGAGCATCTCTCCTCATCGGTCCCCTCTCATCACGCTCAGTTCACCCTCTGTCAGGAGGCTCAGCTCTTCTGCCACCGGGCGCGGATTGGTTTCTTTCACAGTTGGCCGCGTATATTGGTGCCCTCTCGCCCAGAGCGTCGGCGAGAGGAGAGAGGGGCATGACGTCGCCCCTATGCACGTGCCAGCCAGCGGAGGACCCAGCGCCTCGACGCAGTCGAGGCGCGCCAACACTCCGGCATCACCTCAGGATCATGTAACACCACCAACAGGCGACGTCGCCCCGAACCCTCTCGGCGACGCCCGGGGCGAAGACTGACCAAAGATGCCGAGCCTCAAGACCACGATCTGGGTCACCCTCGCCCTCCTGCTGACCGCCGGCGTCCTGGCAAGAGCCGGCATGACCCGCCACTTCGTCGAACAGATCACACGCGACGAAACGCGGCAGGAACTGCGCGTCTGGGACTGGTGGAGTGCGTCCACCAACGAGGAATACGGCGCCTACTTCGCCGAAATCGAACGCACCTTCGAGGCTCAGAACCCCGATATCGATGTCGTCTACCAGATCGTCCCCTTCGGCAACTACGTGCAGAAGTTGTCGACGGCCATGGTCGGCGACACACCACCGGACGTATTCCAGTCTTCCGTGTACTGGGCAGAGGGCTTCTACCAGCGCGGGATGTTGCGTCCCCTGAATGGACTGCTGGCAGCAGATACCGACGCGCCATCGGGTGAGTCCCTCGCAGCAGAGCAATTCCTCCCTTCTGCCTGGCGCCACAACCAGGTCGACAGTGGTGCCGACGCCGGCACCGTCTTCGGCATCCCGCAGATCATCGATGCCAGCTGTCTGTTGTGGAATCTCGACATCCTGCAGGAAGAGGCAGCACACGACGAAGAACTGCGGGCCATGTTCGCCCGTCGCCAGGACGGCAGCATCGACTACGATCGCCTGCGCTTCGATGCCCTGCGAGACTGGGATCACTTCCGGCGTGTCGTCGACAAGCTGACCATTCGCGATGCAGATGGCGAGATCAAACGCGCCGGATTTGTGTTGTCCGCCTATGGCTCGGGGGCGGGGATGTTCTCGCCCTGGCTGGCCGCCAATGGCGGACGTGTTCAGGACAGCGCCGGCACGAAGGCGCTCTTCGCATCTCCACAGGGCGTCGAGACCCTCGACTTCCTCGCCCGTCTCTACTGGGTCGATCGAGTCACCCCGCCCTTCCGGCGCCAGATGACCGATTCAGAACTCTTCCAGGAACGCAAGGTCGCCTGCGTCACGGCCGGCACCTGGTCGGGCAAGGACATCACCCGCAACAGCCTCGGTTGGACACATTTCGGCAAGACGGCCTTTCCCCCTGGCCCCTCCGGTGATGGTCACGGTACGGTCACCTGGGGCAACATGCTCGTCATCACGCAGCGCGCCGAAAATGTCGATGCCGCCTGGCGTTATCTGAAGTTCGTCTGCGGTCTGCCCGGGTCGCTGCTGCGTTCCAAACACCTGGGTTACAATGGCCCGCGCTTTGATTTCTACGCCACACAACGGTGGCAACAGGCCCTGGCTGAACGCCCCTATCTGTCCACGGTCAAGCAGATCTGCCTCGTGGGTGACAAGCTGCGGCACACGGAGATCATCGCCGTCGACCACCAGGCCAATCCCGTCTTCGAGAGTGTGCTCCTCCACTATCCCGAGATCATCGCCGGCGAAGGCCCCTATCCATCGATCGAGGCGGCGCTGCAACTGGCGGCACGCAACGTGGACAACGTCTACGCGCGCTACAACCAACAGGTGGCGCGCTGGATGACGGAACGACGACTGCAGGGGAAGCTCTGATATGGGAAACCAACCTGTGATGAGCGGCAGCCACGAGATCTGCTTCGGCTTCTGTCTCCCCATCTTCGCTGCCCCGGGTGCCGGCCTTTTTCGCACACCTGGGTATCAACGCCTCGATGCGGCCACGACGCTGCAACTGGGCGTCACCGCCGACCGGCTCGGTTACGACTCCCTCTGGGTCGCCGATCACCTGTTCATGGGTGCCGATGATGCCATCCTGGAGGGCTGGACGACGCTGTGCACTCTGGCCGGTGCCACACAGCGGGCGAAGCTGGGCATGATCCACATGGCCCACTTCCTTCGACACCCCTCGATGACGGCGAAAATGACAGCCACCCTCGACCAGCTTTCCAGCGGGCGTCTCATCCACTTCGTCGATGGCGGCAATCGGGCGGAAGAATTCGGGGCCTATGGGCTGCCGTGGGCCGAGTTGATGCCGGATCGTGTCGCACACCTGGTCGAAGAGATCGAGATGACGCTGGCCATGTGGACGCAGGCAGGTCCCGTCGACTACGCGGGCCAGCACTACCACCTGCATCAGGCCCTGTGTGAACCCAAGCCGATCCAGTCACCCCACCCGCCCATCTGGCTCGGCGAAGTCGACCCCCACATGCTGGACGCCTGTGCCCGCTATGGTCAGGGCTGGAACAGCACGCCCGTCACCATCGACGGCATGCGTCAGCGTCTGGAATTGCTTGGCGACGCCTGCAACAGGGCAGGACGTGACCCGGGCGAGATCACCAAGAGTCTGGAGATGCAGATCCTGATCGCCGACGACCTGGCCGGCGTGCGTGATCGCCTGCAGCAGATCAGCCAACTCGACCCGACGACGCCTCCTGCACCCGAACTGGCTGCCTTCATCGCCGGTGACACGGATGTTGTCCCGGAATCAGTGGCTCGAACGACACTGATCGGATCCCCGGACGACGTAGCCGGGCAGTTGCAGGCCTACATCGATCTTGGCATCTCCCATTTCATGATGTGGTTTCTCGACGCGCCGGACGAGACCGGTCTGCGCCTGTTCGCCGACATCGTGGCACCACGCTTCCGGCCCGGGAACACGATGGCAGGATCCGCCTGATGGCGTCTCGGTCACTTCTACGACAACTCACACCATATCTCTACATCGCCCCTGCCATGGGACTGGCGTGCCTCTTCAGCTTCGTCAGCATGGGCATCAGCCTGTGGGTGAGCTTCCAGCACTACGATGCCTTCGCCGGTGGCACGCAATTCGTCGGCCTCGACAATTACCGACGCGCCCTGTTCGCCCCGGACAGCTACCTCTGGCTCGCCATGCGTCACACGGCCGTCTACGTCGCCATGTGTGTCGTCGGCACGCTGCTCACATCGCTACCGCTGGCGCTGCTGTGTCTTCGCGCCCATTACGGCCAGGCCCTGTTCCGCACCCTCTACTTCCTTCCCTCGATCACACCGGGCGTGGTGCTGGCCCTGGTCTTCTTCCACATCTTCGGCAACTACGGCCAGCTCCTCGACAATGCCTGGAGCGCCCTGCCCGCTCTGGCGCTGCTGGGCGTCTGGGCCGGTGCCGGTTACAACATGGTCATCTTTCTGGCCGGTCTCACGGAGATCCCCCAGTTCCTCTACGATGCGGCTCGCGTCGACGGGGCCAATCACTGGCAGCAATTCCGCCACATCACCCTGCCCATGTTGCGCAACACCCTCGTCTTCGTGACGGTGATGACGATCATCGGCTCCTTCCAGGTCTTCACCTCCGTCTACATCATGACCAGTGGCGGCCCGGAACGCAGCACCGAAGTCATCGCTTATTCCATCTTCATCAATGCCTTCGCCGTGGCTGGCCAGATGGGGTACGCCTCGGCCCTGGCCTGGCTCCTGTTCGCCGTCATCTTCGTCTTCGTCTTCTTCCAGATGCGGGTCTTCCGCTCACGGCGTATCTATGATGAATAGTCGTGCTGTCGCCCTGACACTGATGCTGCTCGGAGCACTCGTGATGGTCTACCCCTATGCCTACATGGTGGGATCATCGCTGAAGACGCGGAAGGAATTCGCCGAGGACAAGACCAGTCTCATTCCGTCGCGTTATCAGATCGGCGAACAACTTGCCCACGCCCGCGGCGAGCCCAGCGCCCTCGACTGGCCCGGCGCCGACTGGACCATCGGCCGTAACTACATCGACGCCATTCGTTACGGGCACATCGATCGTTACCTGGCCAACAGCTTCATCTACGCCGTCGTCATCACGTGTCTGCAGTTGTTCTTCAACACGCTGGCCGCCTACGCCTTCGCCCGCATGCAATTCAAGGGCCGGGACTTCCTCTTCGGGTTGCTGCTGGCAACGATGATGGTGCCACCAGCCGTGTTGCTGATCCCCAACTTCCTGGTCATCAGCGAACTCGGCCTCGTCGACACGGCGTGGGGTGTCATCATTCCGGGCTTCGCTGGCGCCTTCGGCATCTTCCTGCTGCGGCAGGCCTTCATGAACATTCCCGCCGAACTGGAACACGCCGCCCGTATCGATGGCTGCGATACATGGGGGATCCTCTGGAATGTGATCCTGCCCCTGTCCAAACCGGCCCTGATCACCCTTGGCCTGTTCACCTTCATGGGCTCCTGGAACATGTTCGAGTGGCCCCTGGTCGTGCTCAGCAATCAGGACTTCTACCCTCTCACCGTGGGCCTGAGTCTGTTCCGCTCTGAGACCGGCGCCGATTGGCCCCGGGTTTTCGCCGCCAGCGTCATGGGGGCGGCGCCCCTGATCGTCGCCTTTCTGGTGGCCCAGCGATATCTGGTCGGCGGAATCTCCCTGAGTGGCATGAAGACGTGAGTCACCGTGGCCCGAGCATCAAAGGAAACAGCCCCTCGGATCCTCAAGATCCGGGGGGCTGTTCTTATACGACACCTGATAACGCAGCCGGCTCACCGACCGCGATTCACCGGGACCTCAGTCCTGGCGGTCGGTGATCTCAATCAGGTGGAAACCAAACTGGGTCTCCACCGGACCGTGAACGACGCCGACGTCTTCCTTGAAGACGACCTTGTCGAATTCCGGCACCATCATGCCGGGAGAGAATTCACCCAGTGCGCCACCTTCGCGACCTGAAGGGCACTTCGAGTGCTCCTTGGCCACATCGACGAAATTCGCGCCGTCGGTGATCTGCTTCTTGAGATCCTCGCACTCCTGCTCGGTCTGTACGAGGATGTGACGTGCCGATGCCTTGGCCATAGTCTCCATCCATTTGGGGGTGTCAGATACTGCGGAACACAGAATGTACGACTTCTCAGGCCATTCGTGGGCGGTCATTGACGTCGTTCACCGACACGACCAACTTCGCCTGTTATGACGACGACACTCTTCCTCGTGCGCCACGGCGAAACCGAGTTCAATACTCGAGGCATCTACCAGGGCCAGGCCGACTCTCCCCTCACCCTGGAGGGTATCCGGCAGGCCGAAGCCCTCGCTCCCCGTCTGGCGCGCCTGGATACCTGCTCAACCCTCTACACCAGTGATCTGCGACGTGCCGAACACACGGCTGAACTGGTCTCAGCACCGGGCCACCACAAGATCGTCACCGATCCGGGGCTGCGTGAACGCAACTATGGTGTATTCCAGGGCAAACAGAAGAAGACCGTCGCCACAGAGTTTCCCGATGTCTGGCAGGCCTACCGCTCCGGGAATCCCGACTACGTCATCCCCGATGGGGAGAGCCATCGCCAGTTCCACGAGCGCGTCGTCGACGTGATGACCCGTATCGCCGACAGCCATGCAGGGCAGGCCGTGGCCGCCGTCAGCCACGGCGGCACCCTGGGCGTGTTCATGAAATGCGTACTGGGTCTGGCCGTCGAGGCCCCGCGCCCCTTCGATGTGGGCAACTCGAGTCTCAGCATCGTCGAGCGCCGTGACGGCAAGTGGAGGATCCGCACCCTCGGGGAGATGGCCCACCTTCAGGACATGCCGCCGGCAAATCAGACCGAAGGCTGATTTACCCGCGACCGGGCGGCACGTCCGCCCTCGCCATCCGTGACCACATCGCCATCCACCGACTACACCTGTCAGGCACATGCCGGCCTGGATTGATCGCTCCTGTCCCGCCGCTGGTCGACAAGACCCCGTATCTGGTCTCATCGCATACTGGCCCATCACGCGGAACTTGCGCTGTTCCCACTCTCCCGAATCATCCAGAAGGGCTCCAGGAATTCGGCGACGTGACGAGACAGGTGCTCCTGCCGTGCCTCTTCCCCAAATAGCAGCCGCAACCGGAATGCATGGGTGCCCTGGTCGGTTCGATGCTGTGGATCGAGCGGGCCCAGTTCATCGGGCGTGTGATAGCCGTAGAGATTGGAGCGCACCAGGTTGATACGCAGTCTCCCGTCGAGGCAATCGGCGGCGAAGGCACCGTCTTGAACGACTGACACATTCGGCGCCACATTCACCCAATGATGCAGTGGCTGCTCAGACCCATTGGCGGCACGGACAACCGCTCCACCCGGCGCCTCCATCGTCCACTGCTCAGCGCCCGTGGGCTGCGTCATCTCCAGCTTCAGGATCTTCCGGTCTTCTGCCCATCGAACCTGAATCTCCAGATCGACATAAGGCAGGCCGGGGTAGATGCTGTAGATCGCGTCCAGACGGGATGCGCCATACGACCAGCCCTGATACAGCCGGCTCGTCACCGGCCCTACCAGAATGGCCGTTGACTGAAGTTCGAACCGGCCCACGACATCGTCGTATGTCACAACACCGTGGCCCCACGTATCCGAATCGTCTGCCAGCACCTGGTAGCGTGGCGCCGGAAGAAGGAGCTGCTCGTCTCCCTCTCCCACCTGGCGCTGGACCTGTCCGTCCTTCGTCACGACCAGATCATCAGCCGAAATCTGAGATCCGGAAGCGTATTGCACAGGCGATGGCCCGCGGGCCCGCTCAAAACCCTCTGCTTTGAAGTGGTAGATCCTACAGCCCTGCGCCGGCAGGGTATCGACGAAACTCCATCGGCGGTTGTTGCAGCGTACGTCTGGAAGGATGGCCTGTACCGGTACATCCTCTCCCGCCTCGTTCAAGAATGGCGCGTCGGGCACAAAATACTGGAACGACTCCAGCGTGAGGGGCGCACGTACCGGCCAGGGCAATGAGTTGTAGATCCGAAACTCCCCCTCCGCACACGTCACGGGCTGCTGCGACGAGTGTCTCTTCAGAGACAGGTAGGCCGCCTGGCGCCACCCCGCGTCCACACCACCCAACTCACCTACAGCCATCGCTGCGGCAGCAGGTGAACAGCTCCCTGGCAGGATGTCGTGGAACTGGTTGAAGAGTGTCGTACGCCACAGAGGCTCCAGATCAGGCAATGCAGGGTCGGCAGATGCAGCCGTCGGTGCCGTCGCCGATGTCGATGCCATTTCCGTCACACCTGGCAGATGGAGCGCGCGCTCGGCATATGCCAAACCGTGCTCCGCATCGCGGATCCCACGCTTGATCTCCCGCAGAACACTGTAGCAGCCGACGGCGTGGTTGTGCAGGTCGCCACGAAAGGTGGGGATCGACTCCATCTTCTCGGCCGCTTCGAAGAAGTTCGCCAGCGTGGAGAACCCCATGTCCATGCCTTCGGCGATCAGACGCCGATAGAGTTCGATCTCCTCGATCGTCGGCCCGCCCCCGTGGTTACCGACACCGAAGAAGAAGGCATTCGCCGCGTGATTCGCGTAGTCCGGGTCACCGACACGCTGCCGGATTTTCTCTTCGTCCACCAGATGCCCCTGCATGTAGTGGTAGCGCAGACGATAGGCCAGGACTCGCTCGCCCTCATACTCCCAGTAGAACAGATCCGCCGGCAGATCTGCCTTTTCACCCGGTGACGGGCGGCAGAAGACGAAGTATTTCTGACCTGTCGCTGCGAGCAATTTCGGCAGGGACGCCGGATGGCCGAAGGTATCCGGCAACAGGGCCACCGGCGTCGATCGACCGGCGAAATGCGTATCGATGAATCGCTGGGAAACCTCGTATTGGTGCACCACACTGTTCGCCTGTGGAAGATTCGTGTCCGGCTCAATCCACCAGCCACCGGTCACCTCCCAGCGGCCTGCTGCGACAAATTGCTGGATGCGCTCGAACAACGCCGGGTCGTGGGTCAGGCACCATTGATAGAACTGCAGCGAACTGGCCGTGAAGGACACTTCCGGATACTCCTCGAGCCGATCACAGGCAGAGCGGAAGGTATTGAGGACCTCGTCGATGCCCTCGTATTGATCCCACAACCATACCGGGTCGATGTGCGAATTCGCGATCAGATGCTGTTTCATCCCTCTCCCCAACTTCCTTCCTCGTAGACTATAATTCATGGTACTACAGATCGATGGGACGCTCCGGTACTGGTGGCCCGGTGAGCGAAGGTGTATCTGCCGTAGGCCAGTTTCTTCGATACGTCGCAGGGCCCTGCTGCTTGTAACCGGCATTGTAGTAGTTGCTCGCCGCCAGCCACAGCAGAACCTGATCGAGCAATCGCCGTTGTTGCGCCTCGTGCCCAGCCTGCCCCCACAGATTGTACAGTTCGTCGGGATCGCTGGTCAGATCGTATAACTCTCCTTCGGTCTGGCCGATGTAGTAGACGAGTTTGTGCGTCTGGCTGCGCAACATGATCTGGTAGTTGTCCTCGCAATAGACGAATTCCCGTGGCTGCGTCTCCGCGTCGTCGAGGGCCGGCTGCAACGATCTACCCTCCAACCGTGTCGGCACTTCAAGACCGGCCGCTTCCAGCAGGGTCGGGCCGATATCCATCAGCGACGCCAGATCTGTGGTAGCGCGTAGCTGGTCCCGGTCCTGGTTTCCAGTGGGACGGTCAACCCGCCGATCGCAGACGATCATCGGCACATTCGTGATCTGGTCGTACATCAGCCACTTGTAGGCGAGACTGTGGTCACCCAGCATCTCGCCGTGATCCGAGCAGAAGACGAGCAGGCTGTTCTCCAGATAGCCACGGGCCTCCAGGGCGGCCATCACCTTGCCAAGCTGCTCATCGACGGTCGTCACCTTGGCGTAGTAGTGACGCCGCATGCGCTCGATATCCGCCTCATCTGCAGCATACATATCGATGCCGGATTCGTGATGTGCCAGCGCCTCGGCGAGACGCCGTTTGTGGGCTTCCTGCTGCGGCGGCTTTTCTGCCAGTTCTCCATCGCGTCCGACGGGCACCGGCATGGCACGATCCTCGTACATCTCCAGATGACGTGGGAGTGGATCCCATGGCTCGTGTGGTCCGGTGAATCCGACCTGCAGGAAGAGCGGCTTGTCGCCCTGATGACTGTTGATCCAGCTGACGGCAGCGTCTGCGATATACACATCACCATGCAGGTGTTCATCCAGGTGCCAGGCGGCACCCTGGCACTTCTTGCGCCAGTCCGGGTCCGTGAGATGGCGATCGTTGGGACGGTCCGTACCGTGCATGCTGAGGTAGCGTCCCCAGTCATCATCTCCACCGCCACTGCGCAGATACCCATTCGTGGGATTCTCGACGACGATGCGTTCGTGGAAACCACCCGGTGCCCGCCACGGGCCCAGGTGCATCTTGCCCATGTTCACACACCAGTAGCCGGCATCTGCCAGATCCTCCACCCATGTGCGATGGTGTGCCCAGTCGTCGAAGCTGTAGACGCCTGTATTGTGGGGATACATGCCGGTGAACATCGCCGCCCGCGAGGCGACGCAGGTCGCACCTGGACAGAATGTGTTCGGGAAGGACAGCCCCTCTGCGGCAAGCCGATCCATGTGAGGGGTCACCATGTGATCGCAACCCCAGGCCCCGATCGTGTCGGTGCGCTGCTGGTCGGTCATGATGAGGATGAGATGGGGCTGTTTCTGACTCATATGTCCAATGCGCCTTCTTCGTGTCGCTATCGCCAAAACCCGCCAGCCGGTGCATCACCGACGGCGAGGCGACATGTGGTTGTCATCCATCACTCAGATTCTGCGTGGCCACCTGCCTTCGATCGACCTCCACGGTCTCGAACCACGTTTCCAGTTCAGACAACATGCGTGACACCCGATCCGGATCCCCTGGCGCCAGATCGTGGGCCTCTTCCGGATCATCTTCGATGTGGTAGAGCTCAGCCGCAGGCGGCGGATCGAAGATCTGCTCCGGATCATCGGCTGGCAGCAATCCGGTGACACGCTCGGGGTGATACTTGTATTCGATATCGCGATCGACATAGGCCGCCATCGCCGCCTCTGCCGCAGCCGTCGCCGGTCGCGATTCCAACTGCGGTCGCACGAGCTTCCACGGGCCGTCTCGCATGGCCGCATTCGCCGTGAGCATCGGTGAATACCTGTTCCACTGCCAGAATCGCCGCGGCACTTCCTGTGGTCTTTCACCGCGAAGCAGCGGCAGGACGTCGCCCCCGTCCAGGGGCAGTTCACCGGGATTGGCGGCACCGGCCACGCCCAGCAGCGTCGGCAGCCAATCCGTGAAATGCACGAGGTCATCGACCGTGCGCCCCGCCTCCAGCCCACCGGGCCAGCGGAGAATCATCGGCACGCGAATCCCACCCTCGTAGACCGAACCCTTCTGTCCACGCCAGCCGGCATTGCCGCGTGACACATCCGTGCTCACGCCGTCGGGGACCTGATCGGCGCGCAGCCCCATGGCCGGCCCATTGTCACTGGTGAACATGACCAGTGTATCGTCGCGGATCCCGAGTCGGTCGAGTTCTTCCAGCATTCGGGCAATGCCACGATCCATGACTTCATTCATGGCATAGGTGATCGCTGCACCCGGGCGAATCCTTCGATCCAGATACGGCCGCACGACATCATCGGGTGCCTGCAACGGCGAGTGCGGCGCATTGTACATCATGCTCAGCAGAAAGGGTCGTTGGTTGCCACCGCCGCCATGTCGACGCAGGAAATCAATCCCTGCATCGGTGAAGACATCGGTCAGATAACGACCATCAGAGGTCTCCATCTGGCCATTTCGCTCGATCCACCAGTCCCAGTAGTCCATCCAGCCACCGCGGAATCCGACGAATTCGTCGAAGCCTCGTGCATTTGGATGGAAGCGCGGATCCAGGGCACCATTGTGCCACTTGCCGATCAGCCCCGTTGCATACCCAGCGTGTCGGAAGGCGTCCCCGAGTGTCGTCTCGCGAGTCGCGATCCGGTCGAGTCCAAGCATCTCCTGGGGTGTGATGGCCCCCGTGCGATGGGGATAACGACCCGTCAGCAGTGCTGCTCGTGCCGGTGAGCAGACGGGTGATCCTGAATAGTGCTGGGTGAGACAGACACCCTCGTCGACGAGCGCATCCAGGGTAGGGGTCCGAGGACCTCCGTCGCCGAAAGTGCCGAAGTCCCCGTAGCCCATATCGTCGGCGACAATGAGCAGGATGTTCACAGGTCGCATACCGGCCTCACAGGATGAACCAGGTCCAGACGACGGTGACGATCGGTGCCAGCAGCCCCACGAAGATGCCGATGGGGACGAAGTCGGTGCCCTTCACGCGCCGCGTGGCGTAGGCGAGCGCATTGGGTGGTGTCGAGATCGGCAGGCACATGGCCGCCGAGGCGCCCAGGGCGATGGGCACGACCGTGGCTGCATCCTGGCCCGTGTTCAGGGCCATGGCGAGAGGGACCAGGACATTGGCTGCCGCCGTGTTGCTCATGAAGTTCGACATGACCACGGCGACCACGACAAAGGCGATGATGATGGGCAGGATACCCCATTGCTCTGTCGGTAACAGCGCCACGAGCCACGCCGCAAGTCCCGTCTCCGACACGGCGATGCCCAACGACATGCCACCGGCCATCAGCAGCAGCACATCCCACTGCAAGCGCCGAATCTGGTCGGCACCGATCACGCCGGTCACAGCGAAGATGGTGATGGGCAGAAAGGAAATCACCGGCGAGGGGATCCCGTGCAGAGACGTCGTGAGCCACAGACAGATCGTCATCGTGAACACGGCCATCACCACGAGCTTCTGCCACAGGGGTGCATGCGTTCCCCCCGGCACCTCTTGAATCGCGGAGATGTCGACTTCTGTCACACCCCAGGGATACCGACGCCGCAGGAAGAACCAACTGGCCAACACCAGCAGGATCGCCGGTGGGACACCGGCCAGCATCCATTGCCCGAAGCCGATGGGTGTGGCGTGCAACGCACTGGCAGCAATCGCATTGGGCGGCGTGCCGATCAGTGTGCCCATGCCGCCGAGATTCGCAGCCACCGGTATGCCCAGCACCAGGCAGTGAGCGAATCCCTCCTCGCGAGGGAGGCTGTGGATGATGGGTGCCATCACAGCCAGCATCATCGCCGTCGTGGCCGTATTCGACATGAACATGGACAGGATGAAAGTCACCGCCAGCACGCCAGCCAGCAGTGGCGCCGGACGTCGCCCCAGGCGACCGAGCACACCGGCCGCCATCCAGCGGTCCAGTCCCGTGCGTGTTGCCGCCTCGGCCATGACCAACCCGCCAAGGAACAGCCACAACAGTGGACTGGACCAGGGCCTCACAAACATCACCCAGGCCTTCGGATCAGCCCCGCGACCCGGATGGCCGATCAGGACGATCGCCAGGCCCATCACCAGCAGGCTGACAGCGAATGCCGGCATCGCTTCCGTCGTCCACAGCAAGGCGGCCAGAATGAGGATGAAGAGCGCCCAGTGGCCCTGTGTCGACAACGCCTCGTAGCCGGGAATCAGGGCGACGGCCCCGGCGACCAGAATGCTGACACCCACCTTGATCGCGGCCCGACTCGAAGAGAACTCGAGTCGCCCAAGGAGCCGCAGGACATCTTCTCTGGTATCTAACATGGCCGTTGGGGCGTCGATGATGTCGTATCACACATACGCTTGAATCTATGCGTGCCCGCGATGCTGACCAGACGGGCCAACCCGCCATCAGCCTCGGCCTCAACCGCCAATCCTCCCACCAGTCTACCGACACTCTCGATACGGACAAACAGGCGGCCTGTTGATTCACAGCCCGGAGTCGGCGAGAATACACCGTATGACAACTCCTACGATCGACCGCATCGAACTTTTCCGACTCGAGCCACCCCCACCAGAGCACGAGGGCACGACGCCCTGGCGCGCGGGCTGGCACCACACCTTCAGGCAGGCGACCCCCTTCGATCGCTTCGACAGCCCTGTGAATCGGCGCGAACCGGGTGGCATGATCTGGGTCAAGGCGACGGCCAGCGATGGCACCTATGGCCTGGGCAGCACCGACACGGGCGAGACGGCAGCCATCATCATCGAGCAGACTCTCGCACCCGCCGTCATCGGTCAGGAGGTGGGTGCCATCGATGCCTGCAACGACCGCATGTGGCACTCGTGCCTGTCCTTTGGCATGGAAGGCCTGGCAGCACGCGCCGTGGCCGGGGTCGACCTGGCCCTGTGGGATCTGTGGGGGAAGACCGTGGGGCAGCCGGTCTATCGACTGGCCGGTGGCCCGCAGCGACAGTCCCTTCCCTGTTATCTCACGGGCAACGATGTCGACTGGGGCCAAGAACTCGGTTTCCAGAAATTCAAGCTTGCCCGGCCGAACTCCGTCTATGACGGCCAGGCCGGGATCGAGAATACAGTCGAACTGATCGCCAAGACGCGCGAGGCGATCGGCCCCGATGCCGATCTCATGCTCGATTGCTGGATGGCCTACGACGTCGACTATGCGGCGCGCATGTGTGAAGCCCTCAAACCCTTCCGCATGGCCTGGATGGAAGAGATGCTGCCCTACTGGAACATCGAAGGCTACCGAGCGCTGCGGCAGCGCGTCCCGTGGCAGACGATGGCCACCGGGGAACACTGGTCCACGAAACATCCCGGCATCCACGCTGCCAACGAACGCCTCGTCGACCTGATCCAGGCCGACCTCAAGTGGATCGGCGGATTCACCGAAGCACTCAAACTGTCTCATGCAGCCGACGCGGCCGGTATCCCCATGTGCCTCCATACGGGGGCCAACGAGCTGTATGGTCAGCACTGGAGTTTCGCCGCCCCGAATGTGCACCTCATCGAATACATCCAGTTCTCTGATCCGGGTGTGCCCCTCGAAGAATGCAACCTCGCCTCTGCGTCGGCGTCTGGTCGAAAGGCCTACCGGGCCACGCCGGGAACACCGATTCCAAAGGATGGCCGGATCGGCCTGCCCCCCGGACCCGGCTTTGGCATCGATCTGCCGGCCGAATGGCTGATCCCTTGGGGAACGTGAGCGACCCACAACACAGCGCTCTGGGCGACGGCATCCATCGACAGCTGGGTGCCACGTGGAAACAGTGGCGCAAGGCGATCGAGCAGATTCCACCCGACCACTGGCGCACGGGTGACATCGATTACCTGATCCCGGCGCGACACGCCTTGCACGTGATCAACACGGTTCACGGGTATTGCCGCCACGAGCAAGCCGAGTCCTGGAATGGCCTGACGGACGAGTTCTTTGGTCGGAGTCTGGACTGGGAGGGCACAGCTGCCGATGAACTGCCCGATCAGACCCAGTGCCTGGCCTATCTGGAACACGTGGGCGACCTGACACGAGCCTGGCTCGATGGCCTGAGCGACGAAGAGATCCTGTCTCCTCAGGAGGCCTTCCCATGGACGGGGCCAAATCTCCTGTCGCGGATGATCTACGTCATCCGCCACTCTCAGGATCATTCGGGTCAACTGAACGCTGAATTGCGGCGGCGCGATCTGCCACGATCCGCCTGGGAAACCTGACCGGTCAGGCCATCCTGATCTGCTGACATAGCATTGATGAGTGCTCCAAGCCCGACAAGTGAAAACACGTTCGTGCGATACACAATTAATGGAAGTGCACCTGGCCTGGCTTGTCATCTACTGCAACGCCGTCAACACACACCAGAGCTATGAACAAACTGCGGATAAAAACAGCCCGGCTATGGCTGGGTGGGATGCTACTTGTGTCTGCAAGCTCGGGGACATGGGCGCAGGAATCTCCTGGCCCCAAGCTCGAGAACCGCGTCCTCGAACTCGATGGTGAGGGTGCCTACGTAGAGCTACCCGTTGCCGCCTTCGACACGCTCGAAGAAGCCACCCTCGAAGCGTGGGTGCGCTGGGATGATTGGCATCAGTTCACCCAATGGTTTGCCTACGGCACAGACGAGCCCTGGCAGGCCCTGGGGCTCAATAACTTCGGCAGTTCCACCGTCCTGCAGTTCTTCATCTACTCCGGCGACGAGGCAAACCCTGACGTCGTCAATATCGTGGTCCCCCGTGAAGCCGGATTGTGGCAACACATGGCAGCCGTCTCGGGCCGTGGGGGCATGCGATTGTACTACAATGGCGTGCTCGTGGGACAGGATCCTTTTGCGGGAAGTTTCGCCGACCTGGGAATAGGGACACACGCGTATCTGGGGCGCTCTTCATGGGAGAGCAATGACCCATTCGAGGGCGCCCTCGATGAGGTGCGACTCTGGTCTGTTGCCCGTACCGGCGAGCAGATCCGGGTTGACATGGGACGACGCCTCACGGGCGATGAACCTGGGCTGGTGGCGATGTGGGATTTCGACGACGGCGACGTGAGAGATGGCACCCGGAGTGGATTCGACGGTCGCCTCCTCAACGGAGCGCGAACAGAAACGACTCTCTTCCCTGGCATCAACGATCAACACCGACCCGCCATTCTTCGCGCCACCGTACGTGATGCCCGTGGGGCTCCGGTTCACGGTGCAGGCGTCCGTCTTCGCAGCCCCACAGGTCGCCTGTTTGAGTACAGCACGGGTACCGTCGGTCGGTTGTCCCTGGCGGCCCCCGACACAGGCCTGTTTGAAATACAGATTCTCAGCCATCTGACGTCCATTCCATCGCAGCGCATCCTGCTGAGATCCGGACAGCTTCAGGAGCTGGATCTGAGCCCGCGGTCCTCTCCCCTCATTGCCCACTGGTCCGGCGATGGCGACGCCCGTGATGCTGTCGGTGACCATCACGGTCAGATCCAGGGTGAGGTGGCTTTTGGACCCGGAGTCATTGGGCAGGCCTTCGAGTTCGCCGGTGAATCCGCCACTGAGAGTAGCGGGACGGTTCGCGTACCGTGGGCGCCAGAACTGGTCCCCGCGGGCAGCTTCACGACGACAGCCTGGATCTATCCGACGGCCGATACCGAAATGGGCATCGTTGGTGTGTGGGGTGACCAGGAGGAGTGGACAAATCAGCGGGCCTACCTGATGCAGGTGATCTCGGGAATGCGGTTGAGTCTGCTGGTCTCCGACGACGGTCGACAGCTTGATGCTGCGTTTCACGGGTTCGCGTCGCGCCCTCAAGCGATCGCCACAGATGCATGGTCCATGGTAGCCGGCGTCTGGGACGCCGGCACGGGCGAGCGGCGCATCTACGTGAACGGTGTCCTGGTTGGGCGGCGCCTGGACGCCGATGTCTATCTGACGCAAAGCCGGGCCGATCTCGCCATCGGCGCATTCCTGGGCGGACCCGACCAGGTAACGTGGCAGTTCACGGGGCGAATCGATGAAGTGTGTCTCTACGACTCGGCATTGCCAAAGCACGAGATCGAGCGCCTCTACAGCGAACAGGCACGGGCTCGTTGGCCCGCGGACGGTAACGCACGGGATGCCACGAACAGCGGCCACGACGGCTCGCTCACCAACGGGGCCAGTTACGCACCTGGGATCGATGGCCAGGCTTTCAGTTTTGATGGTGAGCTGAGTCGAGTCGAAATAGATCCCCGCATCGGCAACTTTGGGGGACAGGATTTCACGTTCCACACATGGCTTTGGCTCGACGCTGTGCAGACCAGCCTCAGGACGATCATCGCCAAGAGAGATATCTTCGGCGTGCCTGCCTTAGAACTGGCCATCGGTCCGGAAGGTCGGGTGGTCGCAGCTCTGAGTGGACCGCAGGACAGTCTGCGATTTCAGGGCGCGACAGCTCTCGATATCGGATCGTGGCATCAGGTTGCTCTCGTAAGAAAGGGCACAGCTGTCGTTCTCTACGTGAATGGGGAGGTCGACGCCGACACGACCTCGCTCGATACGATCCGGCTCGGAAACTCCAACATCCTGGTTCTGGGGGGAGCGCCGGTAGAATCCTCTCTGTACGGACGCCTCGATGAGGTGACATTCGAGCCTCGGGCGATGGAGGGCCGGGAGATCGAGGCCGCTTACCATGACGTGCTCGCAGCTCGCGAGGTGCGCATCTGGACCGGTCGCATACGAACGGGAGGCTTCATTCTGGCCGGGTTCCTGCTCGTTGGAGCTGCTGCTCGCCTCGTGACCCATCGCCGAGCGCGTCGGCGGGAACTTGACCGTCTCGCCGAGTCAGAACGCGCTCGAAAAGCTGCGGATGTGGCCAACGAGGCGAAGAGCGCCTTCTTGGCCAACATGTCACATGAGATCCGCACGCCGATGAATGCAATCATGGGGCACGCTCAGGTGCTGGAAGACGAGACCGAACTCGACGGGGCCCAGCGACAACGAAGTGTGACCTCTATACGAGAGAATGGCACAATCCTGCTGTCCCTGATAGACGACATCCTCGATCTATCGAAGTCCGAAGCGGGACGCATGGAGCTGCAGAACGACGACTTCGACCTGGCGTCGATGATCGATAATCTGAGGGACCTCTTCGAGGCGAGATGTCGACAGAAAGATCTGAGTCTGCGGATTGAGTGCGAAGGTGAGATGAGCGCCGTCGTTGGCGACGAGACGAAGCTGCGCCAGGTGCTTGTCAATCTGCTGGGCAATGCCGTGAAGTTCACAGACGAAGGGGAAGTCGTGCTGCTCGTATCGACACTGGCGGGCGATTGTCGGTTCGAGGTGAGTGACAGCGGTCCAGGCATCGCACTGGAGTTTCAGGAGGATATGTTTCAGCCTTTCCAGCAAGGACCCAGCGGTCTCCTCAGCGGCGGAACCGGGCTCGGACTGGCCATCGCCCAGCGACATGTGATATTGATGGGAGGACGCCTCGACGTGGTCTCTGCTCTGGGCCAGGGTGCGTGTATTTCGTTCCAGATCCCACTTCCACAGACGGAGCGAAAGGCGACGCTCGAACCTGACGCTCTGGCAGATCCAGGAATCGTGGTGCTGCCCGCCGACCTGCGCGATCGATTGCAAGAGGCGGCGCAGATGCAGAATGTCACCGAGGTGAAACGCTGCCTGGCCGAGATGCGGAACCTGGGCGAACGTGAGTCACGGCTTTCCGACTCTCTGATGGTGGCGGTAAGACGATTCGACATGGCGCCCTTGTTCGACGCGCTGGAGAAAACTGAGGATGGCTGACACCGAACTCGATGTTCGAGGGTCTCGAATCCTGGTCGTGGATGACACGCCGGCGAACCTGGAGGTCCTGTGTCTGGCCCTGGAGACATCCGGCTACCAGGTCATGTTCGCCGATGCAGGGCAGACTGCGCTCGATCTGGCAGCCCGCTTCGCACCGGAACTGATCTTGCTCGACGTGACGATGCCCGGCATGGACGGGTTCGAAGTCTGCCGGCGGTTGCAGCAGGATGAGCAGACCAGGTCGATCCCCGTCATCTTTCTCACCGCTCGCGGCGATGTCGACAACGTCGTCGAAGGCCTGGAGAGCGGTGGCGTCGATTATGTAATCAAGCCCTTCCGCAAGGAAGAGGTCATGGCGCGCGTACGAACGCAGTTGGAGCGCGTGCAGTTGCTGCGGGAGCTCGTGACCAAGAGCAAGCAGCTCGAGGAGCAGGCGCAACAGCTGTCGCAGAAGAATCGCGACCTCGAGGAGGAGATGGAGCGGCGGGAGCGGCTGACCAACGAACGCGACGAACTGGCCGACCGGCTGTCGCACTTGACTCAGTTGGAGGTCGAGCGGCACGGCGTGGCCGGATTCATCGGCCGCAGCCCTGCCGTACAGGAGGTGCTGGAAGAGATCGAGTTGTTGCGACAATCACACGCTGTGTCGGTGCTGGTCGCCGGCGAGAGTGGTACGGGCAAGGAGGGGATCGCCCGCGCCATCCACTTTGGCGGCTCGCGCACGAAGGGCCCCTTCGTCGCCGTCAACTGCGCAGCCATCCCGAGCAATCTGGCCGAGTCGAGTTTCTTTGGCCATATGCGTGGCTCCTTCACCGGTGCACACGACGCGCACAAGGGATATTTCGAGCAAGCCGACGGTGGCACTCTGTTCCTCGACGAGGTTGGTGACCTGCCCCTTGAATTACAAGCCAAGCTTCTGCGCACCCTCGAGACGGCTAGCGTCATGCCAGTGGGTGGAACTCAGGAGAAAGCTGTGGACGTGCGGATCGTGTCGGCGACCCATCGTGACCTGACCGCCCTGATCCTTCAGGATCGTTTCCGGGAGGATCTCTATTTCCGGCTGGCAGGCTTCTCGGTGACCCTGCCCCCGCTGCGCGATCGACGCGAGGACATCGCCATGCTGGTCGACCACTTTCTGCAGGAGTTCTCAAAGGAGATGGGCGGCGAATCCCCCGGCATGAGCCGCGAAGCACTGAGCCTTCTGGAGGATCACGAGTTCCCGGGAAACGTGCGGGAGTTGAAGAACCTGATGGAGTACGCACTGATCAAGAGCCAGGGCGCCCTGATTCGGTCAGAGCATCTGCGCTTCATCGAGTTCAGCGGCGGCGAAATGCAAGCGAACGAAAGAGGGTTGTCGGGCGGCCCAGCCAAGGTCGAAGGAGGGCCCCAGCTTCCGGAAGAGCGAATCGTGGCTTATTTGAGGGAGAACGGCAGCATCAGCAACACGGAGTGCCGGAATCTGTTGTCCGTGGATTTGCAACGTGCCTCGTATCTGCTGAAGAAACTGAACACCGACGGTGTGCTGGCGAAACATGGCGAACGACGATGGACCCGCTACAGCCTGCTCTCCGCCACCTCGACTCCCTGATCGCCAATTGGCCATATACATGGAAGACGCCGTCAAGACCATCACGGTCACCCGGGCGAAAGAAAAGCTGGCCGACGGCCAGGCCGTATTCATCGACATTCGCGATCCCGACGCTTATGCTGCGGCCCATGTCCCGGGTGCGATCCAGATCAACGACACGAATGTCGAGGCCTTCATCGCCAACACCGACAAGTCCATGACGCATATCATCTATTGCTACCATGGCATCACCAGTCAGGGCGGGGCCGCTTTCTTCCAGGAGAAGGGCTTCGAGGACGTCTACAGCATGGAGGGTGGCTTCTGCTCTTGGGAGGAATAGCCAGGGGCCGCAACCTGCCGCCCCTGGCCAGCGGTAGGCTAAGCTTTGTCGATGCGCAGACGCTGGTGTTCTCCGTCAAGACGCACTGGGCCGATGGTACGTGCCAGCTCCTGCTGTCCCGTAGGAATTGCTTGAGAAACTCCCCGTCCGTATCTGGAGCACGTGGACGATCTGCCACGCTCCGCCTGGGAAACCTGACCGGTCAGGCCAACCTGCCGCCGACCAGCCGCCCTCCATCGGCGACCTCGAACGATCCGCCTTGCGATGCTGCTCAAACCGAAGGAAGTGGATGAAGACTCACCTCGTGTGGTTTCTCAAGCTCGCTCTTTCCCATGGCGCTCTGGCGCAAGCGGCGGAAGATGCGAAGGTGGAGGCGACCTTCGCCGGTAGAGCGGCGTGGCAGGCCGACGAGGAACTCGGACGACGGTGGCAGGAGATCACGGGCCGGTTCATCTTCCAGCGCTCCTGTCTTTCGTGTCATCGCGCCGGACCGGTATCCTACACCCGATCGGTGTGGAAGCAGACCCTCAGCGATTTCCCTGACGAGGGTCACCAGGTGCTGTTGACCGCGGAGTATGACGACCTGACCGCCGCATTCTCATACGGCAAGATGATGCCGGACGGCCGCGCCCGGGCGCAGGCGCTGGAGAGCTTCGTCATGTCGCGGGCGCCCACCGATGCCTCTGACATCAAGGACGAACCGGTGGACCTCCTGCCCCAGGTGGGACAGCGGGCACCCGACTTCTCCATCCTCGACTCGGAGGGTGTGCGCCGCAGTCTTGGAGACTACATCCGGGATCAGCGAGCTCTCATTCTGGTCTTCTCCAGAGCTCACTGGTGATCACCGTGCGCCCGGCAGCTCGTGCAGCTGCGAGATCACGTCGATGAGTTCCGGGAAGAGAACGCCGAGGTCCTTGCCCTCCATTGCGAGGGCTCAGCCAGGGGCACCCGGCGTCTGGCACAGAGGATGAATCTCGGATACCCCCTGGGAAATGACGATCGCCTGAATGTGGTCGGCAGCTACAGTGTCACCAGCACGTATCTGATCGACGCCCAGGGCGTGGTTCGGGCCCGGTGGTTCGATCGGGTTCACGCGCGTGTTGACGGTGCGACGATCCTGGCTGCGCTCAAGGAGATGAATGGCAGCTCGGAGGAGGAGCCATGAGCACGACGGGCCTGTCGCCGCGCGTCATGGATCGACCTGATACAGGCGGTCCCACGGCAGACGATCCTCCTCGAAACTCGTGCCCTTCGGTGGGAACGCGGCCGGGTCGTCGAGGCTGCCCGTGCTCACCGTAAAGGGCCCTTCCTTCTCTGGCTTCCAGAAGAGCGTTGTCCCACAGGTCGAACAGAAGGACCAGGTCGTGCCATTCGAGGCCAGGTAGGTCGCCGGTTCACCTTCGACGACTTCGACATCCTCTTCTCTGAAGCCGACCCACGCGAGAGACTGTGCGCCGGATATCTTGCGGCAATTCTCGCAGTAACACAGCGAACTGCCTTTGGATTCGCCGGTGACCTGATATCGAATCGCCCCACAATAGCACCCACCGTTGATGCCACTCATGTCACGTCATCTCCCTCTTCAACCTTGTAGATCCGGCAACGCATGTACAGCCCCTTGAAAGGCCAGCCACCGGACAGTGGGTCGCACAGATCCGGATCATCGTCGGTGGTCACGTTGATGTTCGACTGCCACAGCCCGTAGAGCGAAGGCTCCGCCGCGGGCTGCTCGGGAAACCACCAGCCGTGCTGGGTGACGATGTACTTGGGATCAAAGTCCGTCGTCAGACGTGCCCGCTGCTTGACACGTCCCTTCGGCGTCTCGATCCATACCCAGTCTCCCCCGGCGATACCGTGTCGCAGCGCCGTGTCGACGTGTATGTCGACGATGGGATCAGGGGCGAGACGACGAAAGCTCTCGACGTGGCGGAACTCGCTGTGGTGGTAAGGCCGGAACCGGCAGCCACTGATATTCAGCAACCGGTAGCTCTTGCGGATATCCGTTGGGATCTCAGGCTCGGTATAGGAGGGCAGCGGGTCGTAGCCGAGTTGCTCCAGAATGGTGGAGGACAGCTCGATCTTCCCC
The DNA here is from genome assembly GCA_018673255.1 of Gemmatimonadota bacterium. Next base: position 288,450 of record JABHDC010000253.1, on the reverse strand, counting down.
GTCGGCGTGGCCAGTGATCCCGCCAGGGCCTGCCCTGGTCCTGGTGCCACCGCATCCCAGCGCTTCCCCTTCACAAACTCCTCGAGAGTCTGCTGGCCGCGCTCCTCCAGGATGTCCGCCAACCGGTACTCCCACGTATCGCCGAAGGTCTCCCAGGGCCAGTCGTCCTGCTGGTCCAGGCGCATTCCCAGGGCGCGCCAGAACTCGTAGTCGTCCTTGCGTTCGTGCTGTCCCGCCACGACCGGCGGCAGGGCGGCCTCGCCCAACTGTACGAGGGGATAGGCCCCGACGGAGGCGAAATTGCCCATGTCGGGCCGCTCCAACCAGCTGGCCGCCGGCAGGACGTAGTCGGAGATTGCCGCCGTCGGCGTCCACGTCAGATCGAGGGTGACCAGCAACTCGAGAGATTTGAGGGCCTCATAGACCAGCTTGGTATTGCCATTCGACAGAAGTGGATTGCTCGCCGATACAATCAGGCCCTTCACCGGGTAGGGTTCGCCAGTGAGCATGGCACGGAAGGCCGTCGGTGCGTGGGCCATGCAGTTGAGATACGCCGCTGCCGGGTGACTCTCTCCCCACTTCTTCTGCATCTGCTCAGCCACCAGCTCCCAGCCAGGATAGCTCAGGAACCGGAACCGGTCGGCGCCGAGCTGCTTGCGGCGCTGCTGTGCCGGCAAGCGGTCGTTGGCCTCCATCGCCGCGTCGGTGACGAACCCCGGATGGGGGCCACCAATCAGCCCACCACCCTCCACGTCGATGGAGCCGACGAGGGCGCGCAGGATGTTGATGGCGCGGATCGCCTGGATGCTGTTGGGTGTGCTGTGTTCGGCGGCCTCGCCGATCACCATCGTCGAGGGTTGGTTGGCGGCAAAGAAACGGGCGGTCTCCACCAGATTGGGTACCGACAGCCCCGTGATCTGTGCCACCTTGTCAGGTGGATACTCGCGGAGTCGCTCGCGTAGCGCCTCGAATCCGTGCGTTCGTTGCGCGATGAATTCAGCGTCGTGCAGCCCCTCCTCCACGATGACATGCATGAGCCCCAGGGCCAGGGCCGCATCTGTACCGGGCCGCAGCTGCACCCAACGATCAGCCTGCCTGGCCGGCTCGGTATGCCGCGGGTCGACAACCATTGTGCGCATGCCCCCCTTCTTGGCATCCTGGAAACTGTGCCAGGATGAGGGGCCGCCCTCGTGCGGATTGCGTCCCCACAGGGTCATCATCTTCGTGACGCCGGGTTTCCGATTTGGTACAACGGCACCGCCGAACATGGAATACCACACCATGCTGCGTGGACCGTAGCAGATGGTCACCGCGCCGAATCGGTTCGGACTGCCGAAGAGATTCATGAAGCGTGTCTTGGCGAAGTCGTGCGCCCCCCGACCCGTACCCGAGCTGGTGGCCACCGCCTCAGCGCCGTGACGTTGACGGATGTCTCCCAGCTTGGCGGCGATCTCGTCGAGGGCCTGATCCCAGGAGATGGTCTCCCATTCGTCCGCCCCTCGTTCGCCCTTCCGTTTCATTGGATAGTCCAGACGGAAGGGATGATGCTGATAGTCGCCGGCCATGTGCGGACGGGCACAATACGAGTCAGGAGTCACGGGGCAATCGGAGTCGACGACGACGCGCTGCACCTTGCCGTCGGCGACGTGGATCTTCACGCCGCATCCCTTGCTCGTACAGAAGTAGCAGGTGGAGTGCTTGACCACCACGCCATCGTCCAGCGGCGTGGACCGTTCGGGAGGCGCCGTCGTCATGCCTGCTCCATGAGCTTGTCGAGGGTAGGCAACCCATCCTCGGGCTTCTGGTTCTGCCAGGTGACCCAATCCCGCAGCTTGGCCACCGCCCGGCCGTCGTCGATCGCAGCGCGGGCCATGTCCAACCCCTCCTGCAGATTCTTGGCCATGCCACGCACGTAGAGCAGAGGCGCCGCATTCAGGCAGACGATGTCACGAGCAGCGCCCTGTTCGGCACCGGTGAGGACGCGCAGCAGCTTCAGGGCCCCCTCGGCGACATTCCGGGTGGAGGCGATGTCTTCGTAGCTGGCTTTGTCGATTCCGAAGTCACCGGGTTCAATGGTGCACGTTTCGATCTGGCCATCTTCGGTCAACTCAGCGATGTGCGTCGTCCCCAGCGTGGAGACCTCGTCCATGCCCTTGTCGGGAATGTCGTCGGCGAGACCGTGCATGACGAAGGCCCGCTTGAAGCCAATCTCGCGCAAGGTGCGAACCTCGATGTCGATCATGTCCCGTGTGGGCACGCCCATCACCTTGTAGGTGGGCATGGTCGGATTCAGGAGCGGTCCCACAAGGTTGATGGCTGAGCCGAAGCGAATCTGCGACAGCACGCGCGCCAGGGTCTTGGGATGGACCGTGGGCAGGAAGGCATTCCAGGTGCAGATGCCGGCCTTCTCGATGCTCTGTTTGGGAAGATCAGGAGCCTGCTCGACATTGACGCCAAGTGCCTCGACTACATCAATGGCGCCGCAATTCGACGAAATCGCCCTCGCCGCGTGACGCACCACGTAGAGGCCACAGGCGGCGCCGAGGATGGCTGCGCCAGTGCTGATGTTGAAGGTCTTGAGCGTGTCGGCGCCCGTGCCGCAGTTGTCGATGAGCGGTTCCGGCGTATCCACCTTCACTTTGACGGTGTCATACTCGTAAAGGGCCTCGAACGTGCCCGCGACTTCCTCCGGGGTCTCGCCCTTGGCCTTCAGGGCGCCAATGAACCCACCTTGCTGCAGGTCCGACTGTTCCTCCTCACAGATCTGCCGCCAGCATTCGCGAGCTTCCTCACGCGTCAGATCTTCACCGCGGGTCAACTTTACCACCAGGGCACCGAAATCCCTCCAGCGTGTTTCCTCGTTGTCCATCGTTCAGTCTCCTCAGGTTTGGTCAGCCGGATCGGCGGCCATGTCGTTTCGCGGTTTGTAAGTCACAAAGAGATAGTCACCGAGCGTCTCAGCCTTGTCGAGACGATAGTGTGGCACCTGTCCATGGGGCCAGAAGGCGCTGCGTTCCACCGGCGTGACCGACGTCGAACCACCGATCACGAAGGGACACACGATCAGCTGGATTTCGTCGTACAGGCCCTGGGCGATCATCGAACGGTGCACGCTGCCGCCCCCTTCTACCAGCAATCGCTCAATGCCCACCTCGGTGCGCAGCAGTTCCATGGCTCGCCGCACATCCACGTAGCGCCCGTGGCCGGCCACCACGATTCGTGCGCCCCGCGCTTCGAGGGCCTGCACCCGGTTGGCTGGTGCATCATCGCTGACAACGATGACCGTGGGCGCCTCCTTACCCAACACGCGCGCCGTAGGCGGGATCTCGGCCAGTCCATCGAGGACGACACGTGTGGGGTTGCACCCCTCTCCATCACGCAAGGTCAGACGTGAGTCATCCAACAGGATGCAGTTGCGTCCCACCAGAATCCCATCCACGGCAGCCCGTACGGCGTTGTGCCGGGCCATGATGGCCGGCTCGATGAGCTCGGGTCCGATGGGATTGGCTTGTCCCGGCTGACGCCGTGGCGAGATCTTGCCATCCAGAGACACGGCGACCAACATGATGGTGTAGGGTCGCTCCACGGTCAGCCTTGCCCGTCCGTCGCACGCACAGTGGCCATGAAGGCGCGCATCCGGCAACCATCCTTGACGCCACGCTCGGACTCCACGCCGCTGATGACGTCGACGCCGTATGGATGTACGTGATCGATGGCAGCGCCCACATTGTCTGCCGAGAGCCCCCCTGCCAGAATGAGCGGACAGCCCGATGAGGCGGCAACACGCGCCGCCACACCCCAGTCGAGAGGAATCCCCGTGCCGGCGGGACGGTTCGCCGTTTTCGAGTCCAGCACGAGGCCAGCGATACCCGTGCTGGCCAGGATGGTGGCCGCTTTCACTGGATCACGTTCGACGAACATCGCTTCGCCGCTGTCGATGTCGACGCGCAGGGCCTTGATCACCTTCGTGCCCGAACCGGCCAGGCCGGCACACACAGCCTCGATCTCATCTGCTGTTTCATCACCGTGGAGTTGCAGGAAGTGGGGCTGCACCGTCGCAGCGATGGCCAGCATCACCTCCACGGCCCCGCCCACGACAGCCGTCGTGGTCACGAAGGGGGGCGCCGCCGCGACCAGCGCTGCGGCGCGATCGCGCGTCAGGTTCCACGGTACGGATTGGGGGTATTCGGTGACGAAACCCAGGGCATCGGCCCCTGCTGTCACCGCCAGGCCGACATCATCCGTCGACATGAGGCCGCACATCTTCACCCGCGTCACAATGCCACCCTCTTCAGTTTCACCAGCTCCCGCAGACGCTCGGCTGGATCGGGCGCCCGCAGCAGCATCGTGCCCACCAACACGGCGTCGGCACCGGCCGCCAGAGCCCGGCGCACATCATCATCGGTCAACAGGGCGCTCTCTGAGATCGTCACGATCCCATCGGGGACCCGCGGTGCCAGACTCTCCGTGGTGGCCACGGTACCGGGGTCGGTCTCCAGCTGGAGGATATCGCGATTATTGATGCCCACAAGGCTTGGCGTCAGAGAAAGAGCACGCTCGAGTTCCTCTGCAGTGTGTGACTCGACGAGGGGTTCGAGGCCCAACTCCTGAGCGGTATCATACAGCTGCGCGGCGACCTCCTGGGACATCGTTGACAGGATCATCAGGATGGCCCGGGCACCACAGTCGCGGGACTCGACCAGTTGCTCGGAATCGCGCAGGAAGTCTTTGCGCAGCACGGGCAGACTCGTTGCGGCCGTCACCTCGCGCAGGGTCTGACAGCTGCCGCCGAAATGCTCCGCCGCCGTCACCACCGAGAGGGCACAGGCACCGGCCTCCTCCAGCGCTGCCGCCAACTCTCCCGGTGAGCGTCCACCGAGCAGGTTCCCATCGCGGGGCGAAACGGGTTTGATGTCGGCAATCACCGGCACTCGCCCCGCTCTCTGAGCGGCGCGGATCGCCTCCGATAGTTCCCGGCAGGATACTGCTACCCCATGTGCGCCGCCCACATCTGCTCCATGTCATGCTTTGAGTAGCAGCGGAAGGCCATGTGCGACTCTGTGTGTTCGATTCCGTCTACGGCGGCAATCCGCTCGGAGACCACCGACGCCAGGTCGTCGTATTCACGGACGCGAACCATGGCCATGATATCGTGGGGGCCAGAGATCGAATAGACCTCAGCGACGCCTTCGACATTGACCAGGGCTTCTGCCACTTCATGCACCGCGCCGACATCGCAACTGATGAGCACCAAGGCGGTGATCATATTGTCTCTCCTCATGCATCTGCAGGATTCACAGCAACCCTGTACACACTACAGGAATCGTGACCGCCAGACCATGGCTTGGGCGGCACTCTCTCAGCGAGAGAGGCGAACGTGCCACGCCGGTCCTCTGTCAGCTCATCAGCATCGTCGTCGCCACCAGGCCATCAGGGCCTACACGGATCAGGTCATCCCCCAGTGGCTCGTCGCCAAAGTTCCACGCACAGGACTGCACGACACGCACCGGCGTCTGGCCCACGGTGTACTGCATGGCCCGATGCATATGCCCGAAGAACAGACCGGCCGGTTTGGTAAGTGTCACCAGGTCATTGAAGTAGATCGCGTCATTGCGCGCCAGATACATGTTCTGATCAAGCGCCTGTGGGTGCGTGGGGATATGCGAAAAGACGACCTTCACCGCCTCGGTTTGCGCCAACTCACTCTCGAGCCATTCGCATTGTCCACGGGGTCCGAAGTCCTCGCTGCACAGATGTCCGATATGGTCGCCACCCCCGCCAGCATCGCAGACCCCAACAAAACGCGCGCCCTTATGGGTGAAGGAGTAATAATCGGCACTCTCGCCCTGCACCTTGAAGTCGTCAGGAAAGGCGTCGCGCAACTCCGCTTTGCGCTTCTTGCCACTCTCGTGATTGCCGGCGATGCAGTGCAGCGGCACCGAAACCCTGTCCAGATGCTTCCTGAGTTCCCAGATATGGATATCGCCGACAACCAGCGCAAAGTCTGGACGCTGTGGCGCTGGCAAAGCCGCCATGTGATCCGTGCAGCGGAGAAAACGCTCCACATGGTTGCCCAGTCGATCGGGCTCAAACTTCGGCTTCTCCGCCGCGTGAGGATCGGCAATCACGGCGAAGGAGAATGGCTCACCCTTCACACGTTGCTCGGGTTGATCTCTGGCCAACGCCTGCTGTGTAACCCCGGCCGCCATCACTGCACCGGCGGCGGTCTTGATGAATCCGCGACGGTCCATTTTCCACTCCTCCTGGCTCTATGCACCACTCTCGAGGCCGCTTGGACCCCGTCGCAGTCGACGACGGTTCCAGAGGACATCGTTGTGCTCAAATCGCAGCGCACGGACCACGACCCGGTCCGTCACCCTACAATTCATCAGAAAACAGCAGTTCTTCGGCAGGATGCAAGTTTCGCCCGGCTGAATCGCTACACATGGGACAGCGAGACTCACGGCAATGGCGCCGTATCCAACCTGTTCACCTCTGAGGCCAACGTAGTCGTTAAGTCGGGTCGCCTCGTGCAAGACGCACGTGGTCGATGTCACGAGATTGCTCGGCACCTGTCGCGGTACGTGACGCAATACCCGTAACGTATACGACGACTCGTTCACGTACCGCTTCGTTTCCAGATCCAGCGTGATCTCATGGGTGTATTGCGGTGGACGACTGAAGGATAGCAGATCACGGTCCATACGGAGGAATGACATGCAGATCACCGAGCAGACCTACACAAACACACTTGGAATGACATTCCAGCGCATCAATCCAGGCGAGTTCCTCATGGGCAACGATGCGCCGATAGACGACAGCCTCGTACGTCTCTCGCATTGGCGGTACGGGGACTACGACGAGCGTCCCGTGCATGATATCGGGCTTACGCAGCCGTACTACGTCGGATCAACGCCGGTCACGAATGCGCAGTACGAGGAGATATTCCCGGAGCACAGGGCACTGCGCGGGAAACTCGACTTCTCTACCGACGATGACGAAGCTGTGGTATTCGTCAACTGGCACGACGCGGTCGCATTCTGCGAGGCCCTGTCGGAACGCGATGGATTGCCATACCGCCTGCCGACTGAGGCCGAATGGGAATACGCATGCCGTGCGGGAACGACTACGGCGTACTGGACGGGCGATGTGCTGCCAGATGAGTATCTGCTCAACAGCATCGGGCAGTCGTGGTACCCGGTGGTGCGAGACCACGTAACCGACCGCGCCTTGAAGCTTCATGTCGGACGTACGCCGGCCAATCCTTGGGGCCTGCACGACATGCACGGTCTTGTGGAAGAGTGGTGTTCGGACTGGTACGACTTGTATGGCGCACAGCCGTGCGGCGATCCGGTTGGACCAGAGAGTGCGGACACTGTTCGTGACAACACTGGTCACCAGATGTCAGACCGCGAGGCGCACAGTTCGATTGGCAATCACCGCGTGACGCGCGGCGGTAGCCACTCCACCGAGGCATACTACCTGCGATCGGCCAACCGATCAGGCAACCTGCCGACCGACAGCCACTGGTATATCGGACTACGCGTAGTGATCGGCACACAGTCCGAACCAGGCAAGCGTATCTGGAAGAGGAAAGCACCGCTTCATGCCGCCGACGTACGCGCGACTGCGTGGTCAGGGACCGACGCTGCCGGGAAGTCGAGCGTGCCGGTGTTCGGCGGCCCATATCGCTACATGAAGGTCAAGCACGGTGAGGTCGGACCGCTATTCGGCACGCACAATCACTGTCCCGGTCTGGCAGTGTGCCCGAACGGCGACATGATGGCGATCTGGTACTCATGCGTCGAGGAGCATGGCCGTGAACTGTGTATCGCCGCGAGCCGTCGTCGCTATGACCATTCTGCGGGCAAACTCGCCGACGAATGGGACGAGCCTTCGCTGTTCTGGAACACGCCCGGCAAGAACGATCACGCATCCGCGCTCTGGTCCGATGGCAAGCGCATGTACCACTTCAACGGCCTCTCCGCTGGTGCGACGTGGGGACCACTCGCGACGATCCTGCGCACTTCGGATGACAGCGGTGCGACTTGGTCCGAAGCGCGGCTGATCATCGAGGAACACGGTCCGCGTCACATGCCGATTGCGGGCGTATTCGCGCTGCGTGACGGCACCATCGTGTTGCCGTGCGACGCTGTGGCTGTCGGCTCCGGCGGGTCGGCGCTCTGGTTGAGTGAAGACCACGGCGAGACGTGGTTCGATCCGGGCGGCACGATCGCCGGAATTCATGCCGGCGTGGTTGAGCTTGCCGACGGACGGCTGTTCGCCTTCGGACGCGGCGACGACATCGACGGAAGAATGGCACAGAGTGTCTCGTCAGACCGTGGCGCAACATGGGAGTATTCGGCCAGCCCGTTCCCGGGCGTCGATTCATCGCAACGTGTAGTGCTTCGGCGTATGCGCGGGACGTGCGAGCACGGCACTGATCCGCTCGTGCTGGTCTCGTTCTCGAACCCGCCGATGGACTCGGTTGAGGCGCAACAGTTCACCGATGCAGCCGGCGTCAGGCAGCCGCTGCAGGGGTTGTTTGCTGCTGTTTCCTTTGATGACGGAGAGACGTGGCCATTTGCGCGACCAGTATCGGACGGTCTGCCGACGCGGCTCATCGCTGGGATGGACGGGCGTGAGGACGAGATGGGACCGGACCGCGCCGAGCGTTTGGGCTACTGCGTTGGGGAGCAGTCGCAGGACGGTCTGATGCACGTGATCACCAGCATGAACGAGTACGAGTGCAACCTCGCATGGCTGAGTGAACGCCCGACGATCTCTGGATCACCAACTCGAAGTCGATGAGGCCGTATCCAACCTGTTCACCGGCATTGTTATGGGCGTATTCCGGACCCGGCCACCAGCATGTCAGGCGCGCACGCCCTCACACTCGCAGATCATATCCAAAGTTGATGAAGTCGTCGTGAAATATCTCTCCTATCAACTCACACTCTCTATGAGTCAGTTCGGCATCGTACTTGCCTCTCACCATGTGAGGCATCTCTGGCACATCATATCCCTGGGACTCGAAGAAGGCGTTGACTTCGTTTCCCAGATCCTCAAACCTCAGAAGATGGTCAGCGACTAACTTCCCATCGAGGTACAGATACTGAGTCTGAGTCATGGTGAAGTGCTTGTAATGATGGCCCTGGCCGTGACCTTGCGAGTCATCGTCGCATGCAGGCAGGTTCTGCAGACAATACTCCAGCGAGTGATCGCGGAACGGAGCACCCGGGGGGACGATGGTGTCTCGCAGATACCAATACGCCGACCTTGCCTTGTCATAGGGATTTCGCACTACCGCAAAAGTAGTTCTCCCATCTACTGCTCTGATGATATCGGCGCACGGCGGACCTATATAGGTCACAAGGTCAAATCCAGAGAAGTCATCCTCGACATTTGCCATTGAGATTCGGCAATGAGAGCCGATGGACCCGTGCATCGCCTCTTCAATTGACGTGCCACCAATCTTTCTACCCCGGAAGAATGCAATCTTATTCCGTTCCACCAGACTCTCCTACCGCAGCCATTCAGGCCTCCCTCACTACAGCTTCTCCCAGGGGATCTCTCCATAGTAGTAGATCTTCGTGTCGCCGGCTTCCAGACGATCGGTGAACTGATTGGTGTGGGTGGCGACTTTACGGTCGGCCATGACGTCCCAGATGTCGGTTTCCTGGGGGAGGTGGATGGTCTTGTCTTCGCCTTTAGCCGTGTGGATGCCGACGAAATCCCGGCCGGCGTGGAGCACGTCATCGCTGTGCGAAAAGATGTGGCCACCGGCGAACTGGAGGATGGCGCGCAGCACGTTGGATGGAATGTTGGGGGCGCCAATGTAGAGGGAGGTCCAGTCATCCATTTTCTTGATGCACATTCCGGGTAGAGAACTACCGCGGATGGAGACCAGGGTACCCAGGGTGTGGGCGTCGGGGTCGTCGACGAAGGGAATGGGGCCGATGTGTTCGTCGGTGCCCCAGGCAGTGTTGGCCGGCAGGTCGCAGGTGATGGGATGATCGAAGCCGGTGAGCATCATATTGAGGGACCAGGCGGTCATGTCCCAGCGGAAACGCATGCCAATGAGATCCGACATGTTGTCGGGGTGCAGGGTGTCGGTGATGGCGCCGTTCATGTAACTCCAGGCGACCAGGGCACCGTCGCGGCAAATCTTGCTGTCGATGATCTTGCGCTGGGCAGCCGACACGTGGAAGGCGTTGAGGAAGAGGTAACAGCGGTATGGTCTGGGCAACTTCTCCAGATCGTCGAGCAGGTAGAGGTCGTAGGGAGCGCCCGTGCGCGACAGGCCCCAGTGGCGCTGGCGGTAGATCAGGGGCCAGTCCAGAGTGCGGGACAGGCCCTCGTAGAGGAAGCTCGGTTCGTCGATGATGACGGCCAGGTCGGCGGCAGGGGAGCGGTCGGGACAGGCCAGGCTCTTGGTGCCGACTTCGACAAATTTCGCCACGGCGGCCATGATGTCGGGGTCGTCGTAGGGGCCGCGGCCAGGAGCGGCCCAGTCGGCCCACCAGGCGGCGGTGGAGTGTTCCAGGCCGATGGAGAAGTTGCGGGTGAGCACGCTGACACTGTCACGGGCGTCTTTGGCGACGCCGTAGCCAGAGTCGGGGGGAAACTTGTAGGTGCGAGTATCCTCCTCGTTGAACCAGAGCTTGCCGTGCAGGCGAACCGATTCGGTGATAGACATGAAGGGGCCGTCGCCGCCGATGCCGCGAAAGCCGTAGCTGTAGGGGCCGGCGAGAAAATCGACGTGGGGCGAGTCGAGCACCTTGGCCAAACCCAGGTGGCCGGAGCGCTGGCACGCCGGGTGGATCATGTTCTGGCGCTGATTGAAAAAGCCGTTGGACCAGGTCAGTTCGGTGGTGTAGCCATAAAACACGCCCGCCAGGGCCCGCCCGTCGCTGGCCGTCTTAACGCGACCGCAGAAGTAGTCGATTCGATCGGCCACCAGGTCGGCGACGCACTGGAAGTAGTCGATGACCTTTCGACTTCGGGTGGGATCGCGAAAGTGGTAGAGGTCGGCGGCCTCCTGCTCCTCCGGTGTGGGCACTTCGGCGGTATTGAACATGGCGCGGCCGTCGCGCCAGGCCAGGCGCAGGTCGTTGAGGGATCCGTACTTGCGATTCAGCCAGCCGCGGAAGTAGGCGCGCATTGGTTCGGAGTAGTCGTTAGCGTGGCCTTCCATGGCCGCTTCTTTGACCCACTCGCCGGTCTGGCCGGCGGCGGGCTGGTAACCGATCACTCGCTCTCCTTCGGGTACCCCCTGGAGGAAGTGGACCAGACCTTCTAAGAAGTCGCCCGCCTGCTGGCGCCAGAGCGCGGAGGCATAGGATTGGTTTTCGGTTCGGCCGTCGCCCCACAACTCCAGCTCTTCGGGATAGAGCTTTCGCCACCAGGGGGCGGACATCTCCAGGTGGACGCGGAGGATGATGTAGGCCTCCGGATCCAGTTCAAGGATGCGGCGCAGGCGGGGAAGCAGGCGCTCAAAGTAGTGGGTTTTGCCATTTTCGTCGGGGGCGTCCCATTCGCAGATGGCTCCCCGGCTGCCGGTTTGACAGTGGACCAGATGGACGCCGGCGTCGGCGAACTGGCGGACGAAGGGGTCGGCGAACCAGTCTCCTTCTTGGGGGGGCTCGGGGATCCAGTGGACGGCGCCGAATACAGGTTGGTTTTCGATGCAGAGGGTGGGGGCACCGTTGTGGGCTTGGACGGTGGCGGTGGTCATGGGATTCCTTGATCTCCTGGGTGGGCGGATGTGTAAAGGCCCAGTGGTTTCATGTACGTCCGAGAGAGACCGCGGGGCTTTCGTTGCCTGGAGAACGGGATAGTAGTTCGATCCGAGAATGCGGTCCATGACCTGCTGCGAAGCCACCGATCGACGCCACTCCAACGCCTCTGTCGCTACGTCATTCGCATCACGGGTGGCAGGCAATCGGGCGTTGGGCGACCGGCCTCGAACGCCTATGTTGCTGTGGCCGGGCACAACGCCGGCTCAGACGCTGTCGAGGCAGCGTTCCGTTCCCCCGTAACAGGACCCTGCTCTCGTGACCCAGCTCCCCACGGGGACGCCCTCCACCGGCCTGCCTGCCCTCTCAGAGCATCGGATTCTACGCTTTGCCGCCTTTACCTTGCTCTATGCAGCACAGGGACTCCCCTATGGCCTGCTGTCGATCGCAGTGCCTGCCTACATGGCCGAGCAGAATCTGACACCGACGCAGATCAGCTCCTACATGGGCATCATTCTGCTGCCCTGGAGTCTTAAACTCATCAACGGCCCCATCATGGACCGCTGGAGTTTTCTGGCCATGGGACGCCGGCGTCCATGGGTCCTGTGGGCTCAGGCCGGCATGGTCGTCACATCGCTGATCATGGCCTTCACGCCGAATCCCCTGCAGCACCTGGCGGTGCTCACAGCAATGGGTTTTGCCGTCAACTTCTTCACCGCCTTTCAGGATGTCGCCGTCGATGGCATGGCCGTCGAGATCATCCCCATCGACCAGCAACCTCGCGCCAATGGTTTCATGTGGGGTGGCAAGGGGCTCGGCGTGGCTGCAGCCACGGCGGGGGGCGCCTGGCTCATGAGCGCCTACGGCCTGGGAGCCGCGCTGTTCGCTCAGGCACTCGTCATCGGCTTCGTCATGCTCATACCCCTGCTGGCCCGCGAGCACCCCGGCGAGCGGCTGCTCCCCTGGACGGTGGGCAAAGCTTCTGAACTGACGAAGAGCCTGCAGTTGGAGGGCTGGAGGGACATCGGACGTTCGCTGCTGCAGGTGATCCTGATGCCGGTGAGTCTGATCGCCGGTCTCGTCTTCTTCGCCTACAACCTGATCCGCGGTTTCATCGACGCCCTGCTGCCCGTGTTGACCGTGCAGGAGATGGGCTGGGGCCACACCGACTTCTCGGAGTTGTCAGCCTCGGCGGGACTCGTCGCAGGCCTGCTGGGAATGATCCTCGGTGGCTGGCTCGTGGAGCGTCTGGGACGGCGTCGCACAATCGCCGCCGGCGTCATCATCCTTGGCGGGGGTGCCGTCGCCATGGCCGCCCTGGCCGCCTCGTGGTCCGATCCTCTGCCCGCCCGGATCTTCATCAGTGCCTACTACGTCGTGGATACCCTTGTCAGCATCTCCTTCCTGGCCACGATGATGGCGATCTCCTGGAAGCGCGTCGCCGCCACGCAGTTCTCTCTGTATATGGCCATCGCCAACATGGGGCTTTCCGGTGGCGCCGCCCTCTTCGGCCCATTGCAGTCTTTGCTGTCTTACCCCAATCTCTTCTATCTGGTCGCCGGCTGGGGTCTGCTGGTGCTCGCGGTTATACGATTCATCGACGTCGAGGCCCATCTCAAGCGCATGGAGAATCTCTGATGGGTTGGCTCAAGGACCTGCTGCTCGGATCTTCTTCTTCGAAGTCGGCCGACACGAGTGGCCCGACAAAGATCGCCGAAGAGGACTACGAAACGACGTCGACAGGTTTGCAGTACCACGATCTGACCACCGGATCCGGGCCGTCTCCGACCAAAGGTCAGAAAGTGACCGTCCACTACTCGGGCTGGCTGACCAATGGAAAGCCCTTCGACAGCTCGAGGAAGAAGAACAAACCCTTCACTTTCGAGATCGGGCGTCGCAAGGTGATCAGAGGCTGGGACGAAGGCGTGATGTCGATGAAGGTGGGCGGCCTGCGGCAACTGAAAGTGCCCGCGGCCCTGGGATATGGCGCCGTCGGTTCTCCACCTGTGATACCCCGGAATGCAACCCTCATCTTCGAAGTCGAACTACTGGGTCTGGACTGAAGCTCGGACAGACCCGCAACCATCGAGCAATGCGACCATGACTGACAAACTTTCGTATGCAGCCACAGGCGTCGACATCGACGCGACGGACGAAGTGAAGCGCCGGATGGCGGGGGCCATCAACAGTGGCGACAAACGGGTCCTCAACCAGCTGGGTGCCTTTGCCCCGCTGGTGCAGGGAACCTTTCCGGAGATGGATGATCCCCTCCTGGTGATCAAGACCGACGAGCCGGGCTCCAAACAGAAGCTGGCCATCGAACTGGACACGATCGAAGACCTCAGCCACGACCTCATCAATCACACGGTCAATGACATCGTCATGATGGGCGCTCACCCCATGTATGTCACCGATTGCATCGTCTGCGGCACCCTCGACAAGAAGGTGGTGCCACGCCTCGTGGATGGCATGGCCGATGCGTGCCGCAAGCAGAGCTGTGTGCTCATCGGTGGTGAGACGTCGGTGCAACCTGGCGTCGTCACAGACGGACTCTTCGTCCTGTCAGCCACCGTCGTCGGTGTCGTTGACCGACCGAAAGTCGTCGATGGATCGAAGATCAGTGATGGCGATGTCGTGCTGGCCGTCGCCTCCAATGGACTGCACACCAATGGATACACCCTCGTGCGCACCTTGCTGGATCGTCGGCCCGCATTCGGCCAGACAGACCTCGACGGCGAACCACTGATCGACGTCATCATGCGCCCGCACACAGGCTACTACCCGGCACTGAGGGACCTTCTCGGCACCGAGGGCCTGCGCGGGCTCGCTCATATCACAGGTGGTGGGATCGTCGACAATCTCGTGCGGGTACTGCCCGATCACGCCGATGCCGTCATCAACCTGAATCGTTCACGGGTGCAACCTGTCTTCGAAGCGATCCGCGCCGAAGGCAACGTCGACGATGACGACATGCTGCGCACCTTCAATCTCGGCGTCGGTCTCGCAGTCGTCTGTACGCCGGAAGCAGCCGACGCCATCACATCTCATCTCGTCGGGCAGGGCCTGGACACGTGGCAGATCGGGACGATCACCAAAGGCTCGGGGCAGGTACAACTCGAGGGCTGCGTGCACTGGACGAAGACCGAGTAGAGAACTACCGCAGCCGTCGCCCAAGCCGCAGGCTGTTGGCCACGACACTGACGCTGGAGAAGGCCATCGCCACGGCGGCCAGGATCGGGTGCAGCGTGCGCAGCATCATGGGCAGGGCGCTGAAGGGGAACAGCGCTCCGGCGGCAACGGGGATCAGCACGATGTTGTAGAAGAAGGCCCAGAACAGATTCTGCCGGATCGTACGCATCGTTGCACGGCTGAGCTCGATCGCCTCGGGCACCGAGCGCAGATCGCCCCGCATGAGTGTGACATCGGCCGCCTCCATGGCCACATCCGTTCCCGTGCCGATGGCGATCCCTACATCGGCGGTGACCAGGGCGGGGGCATCGTTGATGCCGTCACCTACCATCGCCACCGGTCGCCCCGATTCCGCCTGCAGGGCCTTCACGACATCTGCTTTCTCGTGGGGCAGAACCTGTGCCCTGACCTCATCGATGCCGACCTGGGCAGCGATCCTCCTGGCCGTCGCCTCCCGGTCTCCCGTAAGCATGACGACGCGCAGGCCTTGTGACGTCATGGCTGCCACCGCCTCAGCTGAACCCTCTTTGACGGCATCGGCGATGCCGAACAATCCCTGCACCTGATCGTCGATGGCCACCCAGACGACGGTGAGCCCACGGTCCTCCAGGGACGATGCGTCGTCATCTACACTGGCAAGATGGATCTGGGCTTCCGACAACAGGCGGCGAGTCCCGATCATCATCACCTGGCCCTCGACGACCGCTCGGATACCCTTGCCTGGAATCGCCTCAAACTCGGTTGGCTCCGGGATCGATCCGCCACGACGTTGCGCCTCATCCACGATCGCCTGGGCCAGCGGATGTTCACTGCGCCGCTCGGCGGCGGCGGCAAGACGCACAAGATCCGACACATCCTGGCTGGCAGAGACCTCGATCACGGTCGGTCGGCCCGTGGTGATGGTTCCGGTCTTGTCCAGAATCACGACGCCGACCTTCTCGGCACGCTCCAGGGCCTCGGAATTACGGAACAGGATCCCGGCGCTGGCGCCGCGACCGGTGCCCACCATGACAGCCGTCGGTGTCGCCAACCCCAGTGCACAGGGACAGGCGATGACGAGGACCGCCACGAGCCGAATCAGCGCCGTCGTCAGACCTGCATCGACAACCAGCCACCACGTGAGGAAGGTCAGTGATGCCAGGACGATGACGCTGGGCACGAAGACCGACGCCACACGGTCCGCCAGACGCTGAATCGGTGCCTTGCTGCCCTGCGCCTGCTGCACGAGTCGCACGATCTGCGCCAGCGCCGTGTCAGCCCCAACCCGCGTCGCCTCAAACCGAAAGGCGCCCTGCTGGTTGACCGTCGCCCCGACCACCTCATCACCGGGATGTTTGTCAACGGGCATGCTCTCGCCGGTGAGCATGCTCTCGTCCACTGTCGAGTGCCCTTCCACGAGTTTCCCGTCAACGGGCAGCCGTTCACCCGGCCGCACCAGGATCAGGTCACCAACCACGACCTCATCGATGGGCAGATCGACCTCATCACCGTGGCGGATCACACGAGCCGTCTGTGGTGCCAGTCCCATGAGCTTGCGGATCGCTGCACTCGTCTCACCCTTGGCTCGCACCTCCAGCAGCTTGCCCAGCTTGATCAGGGTGATGATGAGGGCCGCCGTCTCGAAATAGACATGATCCCCTGCCACCGTGCTGCCCTGGGTCAGCGCCACTGCAACGACGACGCTGTAGAGGAAGGCGACACTTGAGCCCATGGCGACGAGGACATCCATATTCGCCGCGCCATTGCGCAGCGACATCCAGCCACCGCGATAATAATCGGCCCCCACGTAGAATTGCACGGGCGAGGCCAGGGCCAGCATGAACCAGTTCACCCAGGGTGCATGGGCCCACACGCCGAGCAATGCAAAATCCCGGGCCATACTGAGCAGGAACAGAGGGGCCGCAAAACCGATCCCGACCTGGAGCTTACGCGTCTGATCAACGATCTCGGCACGCCGGACGGCAGCCTCCGCGTCTTCGAGATCCCCGTCGCCGGCACGCACGACGCCATAGCCGGCCCACTCGATCCGCTCCACCAACTTCTCTTCGTCGACGATCCCCTCGTCGAAGTGTATCGTGACACGTTCCGACGCATAGTTCACCACCGCGTCGGTGACCCCTGAAGTCTTCTTCAGGGTGCGTTCGACCGTCGAGACACAATTGGCGCACATCATGCCGGTGACGGGGAGGATCAGTTCACGTGCCATGGTCCATCACTCCGCGGGAGCGAAATCGATCTCACGCAACAGGTCGGCAATGGCGTCCCAGTTTGTCGTATCCGGATCCCAGGAGACGGTCACGGTCTTGGCCGTCTCTTCGGCCTGAACCTGCGTAACCCCGGTGAGCTCTCCGAGTTCACGCTGGATCGTCGCCACACAGTGCCCGCACGAAATGCCAGGCACACTCACAGTTTTGGTCATGTCGATTCTCTGATGGTTTCGTGTGATCTGTGACAGCGGATCGCGGCCACACTCTAAGGAGTATCGAAATCGCCCTCGGGTGTGCAAGTCGCGTGGCGAGATGGCTCCCAGGGCGACACATCCGATCCGTAGGAATCACCGCTGGATTCCCGAAATCCCGGGACATCGCTGAATCCCACGAATTCAGAGCTCCAGACCCATTGGGAGTCACACTGACTTCGGTATACGTCAAATTATTGTTTATATATGCCTTACGACACTTCTCTCACGATGATGAACAACCCTGGCACTCTCATTGCATGCACTCACTGATGCAGACGTTGCTCTCCCGGGGGGGACGGCACTCGACTGCCTGAAGAAACACCGGTGCCGTAATCAATATGGATCCCCTATGAGTCGCTCTAGCGCGTTTCGTTCACACCGCCTTGCCACTCGTTTCTGCTGGCCCCTGACCCTTGCACTTGCTGTGCTCTGGAGCGGATGCTCCAGTAGCGATTCGGGGCCTGCCACGACCGACGCTGGCAATCCAATCAGCAGTGGTGCAGATGCGCCGCCTGCCAGCACCCCCATCGCCGGTGACCCGATCGAACCCGGTACGGGAGATGTCGGCAATCCAGGCCCCTTGGGCCCCCGGATCGCGGACGTCGGTATCGAAGTGGGTACTCATCCCGGCATGGAGGGGGCCCTGTTCAGCGCGGACGACTTCCCGCAGCGTGAGATCATCACCGTCCTGGCGCCCGATGCGATTCCCGCCATCACCGATCCAGTCATGCTCGACAAGGACCAGGTCGGCTACGTCTCTGACAATGACCTTGTCTTCGGTGTCGTGATCGATGGCGACGCGCGGGCCTATCCGCACAATATCGGCTGGTGGCACGAGATCGTGAACGACGTCGTTGGTGGACGCCCCTTGTGCATCACCTTCTGCCCCCTGACGGGCACGGGTCTCGTATTTGATGGGACTGATATCGATGGCAACCGTCTCGAACTGGGTGTCTCGGGTCTGCTCTACAACACCAATCTGGTCATGTACAATCGCAATTCGCCACGCTCTCTCTATCCGCAGGTCTTTTCGACCGCCGTTGCCGGTGACCGACTGGGGCACACGCTCGATCTGATGCCCGTCGTCGAGACCACCTGGCACGCATGGAAGCAGATGTATCCACAGACCAAGGTGATGGCCAAGGGCACATACTCGAGCTCACGCTATTCGCAGTATCCCTACGGCGATTACCGTGAGAACGACGCGAATATGCTCTTTCCCTTGAGGCCGACACTGAGCACAAATCCGAATGGGCAGACCCAGGCCTATGGTATCAAGGATCGTGTTCTGGGTCTGCGCGTCGACGGTGACGCGATCGCCTTCCCCTTTGATGAGATGGATCATCAACAGATCATCAACACCACCGTCGGCGGGCTCGAGGTCGCTATCGCTTGGGATTCCTCGACCCGCATGGCCATTCCATTTGCCCGACGTGCGGGCGAGCAGTCGCTCACCTTCAAGATCGTCAACAAGGGTTTCCCGTTCTCGATGCGTGACCGGGAGACCGGCACATTGTGGGACATCCGCGGCCTGGCGGTTGAGGGTGAACTCGCCGGCGAACGCCTGATCCAGATTCCTGCACACAATGCCATGTGGTTCGCCTGGGTCACCTTCTGGCCAAATACGGAAGTCTGGGCACCGTAGGAATCTGTTGCACCGGTTCGATCACCCTTCTACCGTAGATGCCACGGTGCGACAGCTCTCCCCTTCATCTATGGATCGCGCGCTGCGCGCCCTGACGGAGAATCAGCATGCCTGAACGAAGTGAATACGCCCCCGGTACTTTCAGCTGGATCAATTGCGCCACGACCGATCCGGCTGCGGCCAAGACCTTCTACACCTCCATCTTCGGCTGGGACTTTTTCGACATGCCCGTGCCGGATGGTGGCAGCTACAGCATGGCCATGTTGAATGGGAAGAGCGTGGCCGGTCTCTTTCAGAAGCCTGCAGAGATGGAAGCCCCGCCACATTGGGCCAGCTTCGTGACCGTCGAGGATGCCGACGCCACCACGGCAAAGGCCCGCGACCTCGGGGCCACGATATTGGCCGAACCCTTTGATGTGATGGGAGCGGGCCGCATGGCCGTGATCCAGGACGGCGAAAATGCAGTCGTCTCCGTGTGGCAACCCAAGGGCAGCATCGGTGCCGAACGGGTCAACGAGCATGGGGCATTGTGCTGGAACGAGTTGATGTCGAATGATGTCGAAGCGGCCAAAGCTTTCTACACGTCCCTCTTCGGCTGGACGACAGAACCCTTCGGCGAGAACTACACCATTGTAAAGGTGGGTGACCGTGGCAATGGCGGTATCATGCCCATCGGGCCGGAGATGGGGCCGATCCCCCCGCACTGGGCCGTCTATATCGGCATCGACGATGTGGATGCTGCTGTCGAACGGGTGACAGCCGGTGGTGGCAATGTCTTCGCACCCCCCTTCGACCTGCCGGAGATTGGTCGTATGGCTGTGGTCGCCGATCCGCAGGGCGCCGCCTTCGGGATGTTCCAATTGGCAACGCCATCAGACTGACCGATCGGGGCCGAACAGCCGTGCCCCGTGCTACACTTCCACAGACGTCTACTCACAAAGAGGGCCGATGCGACCATTCCAGTCGCATCGGCCCTTTGTCTGTCGGCCCGGTCTGTGTCTACTTGCCCAAATCCGCGATCAAATTCACCAGTGTCGCCCGTTTGACTGTCGTTCGCATGGAGCGCGGCAACAGGGCACGATCGGCGGATCTCACACCGTGTAGAATCCCCTTGCCTGCCTTACTCAACTGAGCCAGACCTGCTGCCCCACCGGCACCGAGCAACAACGGGATATACGCCCGCTTCACCCACGTCGCCGGCGCCCGCAGATCGACACCCCCGAGATCTGCCACCAGGGGTCCAATCGAGCGCTGGTGGTGGAGGAACGACCACGCCGCATAGGCCAGAAGCCCCATACCGGCTTCGGCGACAATCGTCAGGCTCGCAGGACGAATCCCAAGTTCGACCTGCGCCATTCGCACCGTCGTGGCCACGTCGTCTGCCCTGTGCATGTGTTCGGTCTTGAGGTAGGTCGAAGCCAGATAGCTGTCGGCCTTATCTCGGAAGACATCAACATCTCCTGAGCCCTGCTGACCGAAGAGCAGTGGAATCACAATACCGACACCTGCGTCCATGAGCTCACGAACAACCGCCGGGGGACGCTGGCAGAATCGCCGCCAGGCGGCCTGATCGCTCCACGACCGCAGCAACAGGATGCTGCGGTTGACGCCTCGGCCCGGTGGCAGGAAAGCCGCCTGCAGACTGCTGTCCTGGGAGAAGCGGCCATAGGTGATCGTGTGCAGCGTGTCCCGCTGCGACCGGTAGCTCGTTTGGGCCGGCTGGCTGCGCACCAGGATGTCTTGTTTGGCAGGCATCTCCATAGCCAGCACGTCCAGCACCGCATCGGCCGATGCGGGTTTTGTATGCGACGCCCGCCAGGTATCGATGAGCTTCTTCGGCGCGCGAATCGCCCCCTTGTAGGGCGGGATCTCCTTGTCGAAGACGAGGAGTTGCTCTCGTGCGGGCACAGGTGCGGCAGATTCTTCGACCAGCGTGGTCTTGCGACCACCATGCAACAACCACTTGGCCATAAAACCATAGACGGCCTCACGTGCGCTCTGGTTGTAGTTGTGCCCGGCATCCTGATAGAAGCTGTCGACGGCTGTCTGCCGACCATAGAGCTTGTAGAGCTCCTGCATGGCCGGGAATTCCCGTTCGCGCAGGTGGTGGGTCCAGTCGCCGGTGCAGCCGAGCAGCATCATCGGGCGCGGGGCGATCAGACCGGCATATTGCAGATTGCTGTATCGCAGATGCAGGCCCGGTGCATTCTCGCAGACGCAGCCACCCTGGAAGTGCCCGGAGAGCATCACCGCCGGCGCGGCGACCGTCACCCGCTCATCGACGGCGGCCAGGAAATATGTCTGCGTGCCACCACCGGACTCTCCCGTGCAACCCACCCGCTTCGGATCGATGTCACGGCGTGACAGCAGATAGTCGAGGGCCTTGATCGAGTTGTTGAGTTGCAGGCCGAACAGGCTCAGACCCAGAACATTCCCGGAGCCCTTCTCGGGACCTGCCAGCAGACAACGATGCGGGATCTGCCGCGTATCGTCGTCGTAGTCGATCATCGAGTAGGCGAAGGCGGCGCAACCAAGCAGAGCGCTGTTCATGGCCCGGTGCGGCACGGAGTAGTCGGCCAGGGGCGTCGTACGCGCATTCATGGCGTGGCCATGAGGATGCAGAATCAGCGGCAGCCGGCCCTTGTGGTTCTTCGGACGATACAGATTGCCCACCAGATAGAGACCAGGCATCGTTTCGATGCTGATGTTCTCGACGATCAGCCCCTCGTGCTCGAAGCGGTCCACGACGCGGCCCCGCGCCTTGAATGCCGCCGTCTGGGCATTCAACCCAGCACACAACATCAGATGTCGTCGGATGAGGAGCCGCTCTCGCTTCCATTCGGCCAGCGAGGGCCAGTCGGGAAGGGGCATGGCACTCTGGTAGTTGCGGTAGCTGTGCAAGCGAGCGTCGGGTTCTAGCATCTGGTCGGTGGGCATCGTGGCACTCCCCGTCTTTGTGTCCTCAGCAACCTCTCTGGCAGGCTGAGGTACGCTAAACCAGACCTGCGTCGAACGCCATTGCCCCGCCGCCGGGCACAGCGTATCGTGGCACACGTATTGGTTGTCCGAGGTCATCGCGATCATGGGAGGATGGGACGCATGCAGACACCACTCTACTACAACGAAGACAGCACCGACTTCTTCTACCACGCCGATCATACACAGGGTCAGGGCGGGGCCCACCTCGACGCCTACATAGACCACATCGCCGAAGGCGGCGTCACCACCTTCCTCTGCAACACCAATGCACAACGCACGAACTATGCGTCTGACGTGTGGACTCCCACGTGGGAGGGACTCGATCCGGATGGCCCCGATGACCAGCCCTATCTGGCGGGCATTGCATCCGGGCCCCACCCCGTTGATGTCAGTCGCTGGCGGAGTCTGGCGACGAACATGCTCGCCCTGCACGAGCAAGGCATCGACTATCCGGCGCGCGTGATCGAGCGCTGTCGCCTGCGTGGCATGACGCCCTGGATCACACTGCGCATGAATGATGTGCACGACCAGATGAACGAAACCCACCCGATCCACGGACGCTTCTGGTTCGAGAATCAGCATCTCTGGCGCAAGAATTGTGATGACTACTACAGCCGCGCTTTCGATTTTGGCCATGTCGAGGTCCGTGACTACTACATGGCCCTCGTCGATGAGACGCTGGATCGCTACGACATGGATGGTCTCGAACTGGACTTCCTGCGCGAGCCCTTCCTTTTCAGCGTCGGCGAAGAGGAGCAGGGGCGTGCCTTGCTGACCGAATGGGTTGGCGAGATTCGACAGCGCGTGGAAGCGGTAGCCAGGAAGCGAGGTCATGAGATCCTGCTGGGTGTTCGATCTCCGTCGAGGCCGGATGTGGCCCTTGCCTATGGCATGGATCCCGTGCGCTGGGCACGCGAAGGCTGGATCGATCTGCTCGTCATCAGCCCACGCTGGTCGACGATCGAATTCGCCATGCCCATGAATGACTGGCGTCGACGACTGGAAGGCTGCGACGTCACCCTCGCAGGAGGGCTGGAGATACTGCGCGGCAATCATCCGACCGCACCCAAACGACCGGTCACGGCCGCCGAAGCACGGGGCGCTGCCGCCCAGGTCCTGCACACGGGCGCCGATGCGGTGTATCTGTTCAACTACTTCCCATCGGCAAATCCCGACACGATCCCCGATGCATGGGTCCGGGATGCCTACACGCAGACCATCTCTTCGCTGGCATCACTGGAGCGGATCGAGGCTCTGCCACGCACACATGCCATCACGTTCACCGACCTGATCGGGCCCGAAGGGAGTATCGAAGCACCACTGCAGCTCCCCGGCACCGGTGCGGATCTCTTCTTCACACTGCCCACTGGACCACGCCCTGCTGGCGGCACGGCCGAGCTGGTCTTGGGTCTTGGACTCCCGGATCAGGAGAGTCAGGATGCAGATGAGGCAGATTCAGCCGACGCCGCCGATGATGATGCCGCCCTGACGGTCAGTGTCAACGAATCGGGTGATCTGGAGGTTGCATGGGTTGCATCGGAAGAAGACATTCGCAGCATCGGTTATATTCTTCCCGTCGATGCACTCCTCGACGGCACCCAGAACAACCACATCCGCCTCAGTGGTCCGGACAGTCTGCACGTCGAAGCAGTGGAGATCCGCATCTCCCCTGCCTGAACGGCTTGAGTACCTGCACGGCATTTCCTTGAGAAGCGGAGCAGATCCCTTGATGGAGTCAGTCGACTGATGGCGACGCACAATCCCTACATCACGCCCAAACTCTTCAAGTTCTTCCGTGACCTGAAGAAGAACAACGAGCGCGACTGGTTCGAAGCGAACAAGCAGCGTTTCGAAGATGATGTGCGCAGCCCCCTGCTGGCCTTCATCGATGATTTCGCCGAACCCCTCTACCGAATCAGCCCTCATTTCCGGGCTGACCCACGCAAGGTCGGCGGTTCACTCTTCCGCATCTTTCGGGATGTGCGATTCTCGAAGGACAAGACGCCCTACAAGACCCACGCGGGCGTGCATTTCCGGCACGAGAATGCGAAGAGTGCTCACGCACCGGGCTTCTATCTGCATCTGGCGCCGGGCGAAGTCTTCATGGGTGCCGGTATCTGGCGCCCGGAGACAGCCGTGACGCGGGAGATCCGGGCGGCCATCCTCGAGCACCCCGACAAGTGGAAGAAGGCCATCCGGAGTGCGGCCTTCACCAAGGGGGGATTCAGCCTCGATGGCGAGTCTCTCAAGCGGCCACCAGCCGGCGTCGAGGCGGATCACCCTTTCATCGAAGATCTGAAGCGGAAGGACTTCATCTCCCTCGCCGACTTAAGTGAGAAAGAGGTCTGCGCACCGGGCTTCCCAAAACTCTTCGCCGACAAATGCAAGTCGACATCGGCCTTCGTGAAGTTCCTGTGCGAAGCTGTGGGGCAACCTTACTGACATGGCGCTGAGCAAAGAGAAGAGCCTGGGGATCCTCGTCGTCGTGGCCATCCTCACCGCGTTGGTGTGGTCGACGATGAGCCTTCGACAGCATACGTGCGAGGTATGCGTCACCTACAATGGGAAGACGAATTGTGCCGTCGCCTCGGGCACGACGCGCGAAGAGGCGGTCCGCAGTGCCACCACGACCGCCTGCGGCCCCATCAGCAGCGGCGTAACGCAGGTCATTCAGTGCGGCAACACATCCCCTGACAAGGTAACCTGGCTCGATTGATAACAACTGCTGGCACCACCGAGGCGCTGTATCGCCCTGATCCCATTGAGGCCTCCACCGACATACGGGACATCGACCGCAAGTCTGACTGGAACAAGTCAGCTCCAGCGTTGGCGGCGGGTGAGCGTCTGCTCGTCACCGATCTCTACAGCACAGGCCTGAACACGCTCCAGGCACTCAGACGGCATCTCCTCGCCCAACACACCGATGAACCCGACTACAGCCATTCCAGAGCCTTCCGCACGATCTATCGGGAAGCCTCGCAGAATCTGCTCGCGCCGGTCGCCGCGCATCGACTGGCCCTCGACAAGGCGCCGGAGATCGGCTGGTTCCCCGAACTCTATGGCGATGTGACCGATTTTCTGCTGCCATTCCCGCAGATTCAGGGATTGAACAGTGCGTGGCAATGGTATCAGAAAGGTATCGAGATCCCCCCTCTGAACCGGCGCCTGCATCCATTCTATGGCACCTACTTCCCCACGCGATTCCCGCACCTCGAACTTCTCGACACGTGGCTGAAGGTCTACGGTGGCCCCCGGCAACTGGCACTGGATGTGGGCACCGGT
This sequence comes from Gemmatimonadota bacterium, assembly GCA_018673255.1. The sequence continues at coordinate 263,156 of JABHDC010000253.1, read as the reverse complement.
TGCGGCGTGCTGGCCCTGCAAATGCTGCAGTCGGGTTTTGATCGAGTTCAGGCAACGGACAACAATCCCAACGCCATCGAGAGCGTGCGTCGCGAAATCAGCCGGAAGGCGCCCAGAGGTCAGCTTGAGACAGCGGTCATGGATCTCTTCGGGCCCGATGAGGATCCAGATCCGCCCGATTCAGATCAGCCGGAGCTGATCCTCTTCAATCCGCCCTGGATTCTGGGCACCCCCCACAGCCCCATCGATGCGGCCATCTACTACGAGGCGCCACTCTTCGAGCGGTTCTTCGCCGGTGCCCATCGCCGGGTCCAGCCTGCAGGGCACGTGGTGGTCCTGTTCTCAAATCTGCAGGAGGCGGCCGATCCGTCCATTCAGCATCCGGTCCAGCACGAACTGGCCGAAGGCGGGCGTTTCACCCTCGTGAGTCGTCAGCGGCAGGCCGTGCATGCATCCTCAGATAAGACCACGCGCCGCAAGCGGGATACAAGCAGTGAATACGTCGAATTGTGGAATTTGACACCGGTCACTGCCTAGGCTCTGTTCGGGGCTGCTGACTCAGCTCTCTCCAGATTCAGGGGCCGGATGCTGCCGCACATTCCCGTCGAAATCGTGGCGATTCCACGACCGATGCGGCCACGCATCCAGTCCATACGGGATATAGTGATTGGCCAGGACGTGACGGTCGGAACCCGGTTCCAGGATCTGACCACCCCCGTGGACCAGGGCCCCGTCGAAGAACACGACCGATCCCTTGCTCACGATCACCGGCACTTCAGGGGTGTCGTTGCGCCGAGCCAGTTCATCCACTGCCGGGTTGTATTCGCAGCCTTCGAATTCTCCCCCCGCCTCGAGGTCGGCCTTCGTGACGAGTCGCCCCTTGTGTGAGCCGGGCTGCACGTAGATCGTGCCATTGCGCTCGTCCACATCCACGAAGGCGAGCCAGGCGGAGACACACCCGGGCAGGTAGAACTGATCCTGGTGCCGGCCCTGCTGAGAACCTTCGCGGAAATACATGGATTGAATGCCTTCGGGCTCGCAGTCTTTGTCGGATACTTCAGCAGCGGCGCCAAAGGAAACACCCCGGAAGCAATCGCGCAGAGGCTCCCGCAGCTGTGGGAGAATCAGATATTCCAGGGCCAGTGGGTCATAGTTGTGCTGGTTGTGTGTTCGCCCGCGTTCGTTGACTGCACGAGGGGCAAATCCTTCGAGTTGTTTGCGGCCCTCGAAGAGGGCGGTCATGTGATCGACGAAGCGATCGCACTCAGCGTCAGACAGCAGACCCTCAACCGCGACGGATCCCTCCTCGTCATACTGTGCCTGCTGTTGCTTGGTCAGTCCCGTCATCTTCTCATTTCCTGACCGGCGGCGTGCGCCGATACGTCGGGGTGATCTCGGTCATGCTCGGCTCCTGGATTCCTGAGAGGTCGGGGGTATCTGTATACGTCTCTCACCCATGTCGAGGCAAACCGCAGTCGGCGCTGGACCAGGTTGTCTCCATCGGTCATCTTGGCCCTGGTCGATCCATCGGTAGGCTCCAGCGATCCATCGCTGGACTATGACAGGGGAGCAACACTGTGGCGCAGGACAAGATTCGTGTGGGTGTGATAGGCGTAGGACGCGGCCGATCCTTTGCGGGAGGCGCGTCGGACACGGTGGGGATGGAACTGGTCGCCCTGTGTGATCAGTGGGAGGAGAAACTCGTCGAGACCGGCAAACAATACGGCGTGGCCACCTACACCGACTACGACAGATTCCTCGAGCATGACATGGATGCCGTCGTCCTGGCCAACTACTTCCACGAGCACGCCCCCTTTGCGATTCAAGCACTGCGGGCAGGCAAACACGTGATGAGTGAGACCGCCGCCAACACGACGCTGGCTGAAGGGGTCGAATTGTGTCGTGTCGTGGAAGAGACGGGGCTCACGTACATGTTCGCCGAGAACTACCCCTACACCGTGTTCAATCAGGAGATGCGGCGCGTCTACGGCACAGGCGAAATCGGCAAGGTGACCTACGCCGAGGGTGAGTACAACCACCCCATGGCGCCCGACGCGCGCCTGCGGATCGCTCCAGGTCGCGAGCACTGGCGCAACTGGATCCCGTCGACCTACTACTGCACCCACGCACTGGCCCCATTGATGTACATCACCGACACCATGCCGGTGCGGGTGAATGCCCTGTCCATCGGCTGTGAGAGAGTCGAGGCTGAGGTGGCCCACGTAGGCGATTCCGGATCCGTCATCCTCTGTCGCATGGACAATGGCGCCGTCTTCCGTCTCTTCGGCCTGACCTTGCCGGGCCACAGCAACTGGTATCGTGTGCACGGCGATCAGGGCGCCATGGAGATCACCCGGGGTGGCGGCTACTACGGCCCGGGTGAAGTCCGGATCTGGCACGAGGATTGGAATATGCCCGAAGGCGCCCAGTTCAAAGGCACACCGACCGAACGGACCTACAAACCCGAATGGCCCGAACACGGCGAACTGGCAGAGAAAGCCGGCCACGGCGGTGGCGACTTCTGGACCCCATTCCATTTTGCCAACGCGATCCGTTCCGGGGAGCCCCCCTTCCTCGACGTATATCGCGGCGTAGCCATGTCATCAGTCGGCATCATCGCATGGAAGAGTGCCCTGGAGGAGGGTGCGCCGCTGGACATGCCGGATTTCCGCGATGAATCGAGCCGCAAGGCCGTCGAGGACGATCACTGGTCTCCCTGGCCGAAGGATGCTGGCGAAGGACAGCCACCACCGGGACTGCAGGGCTTCCGCGAACCCCACCCCCAGGGATTGGCTCGCGGTCGCAAGATCTGGCAGGAGATGGGCTACAGCGGCGACGATATGTAAGGGCTACCGCTCCCGACCAGTTTCGGGACCACCTGTGCTCTTGAGGACCGTGATCCGGCCCGAATTCGAGCAGGCGATCTCTCCCAGCCCATCACCATCGATGTCGGCGATCACGGCCCAGCCGAAGGGCACCGGTGACGTCCAGCGGATCTCGCCCATGCCGTCCTGATCTGTGCCAATGCACCAGCGATCCACCAGGAATTCGCCACGGCCGTCTCCATCGACATCCGCCGTCAGCACGGGCCCATTCGGCGGCGAGGGCAGATCGATCGTCCACTTCGTGTCGCCGGACCACAGATCGCGGCAACGGAATTCCCTGTCGTTGCGCAGCGCGTAGCCGACCTCCATCACACCATCGCCATCCACATCGACGAAGCCGATGCGATCTGGTGTGTCATAGCCGACATCTTCGAACCAGAGTCCCTTCCGGGGATCCGGCCCTACCAAGCCGAATCGCCCGTGGCCGTGATGGATGAACCAGTGGGGACGCGCCTCATCGGCTCGAAAGATGGGTGTGAAACCATTGTAGAGGGAGATGGCCGGCACCGCCTCATTCTCAGGTCGCACATTCGGCCCCCCATAGATTGCGGAGAATTCTGCATCCCCCCGCAGGAAAGCCATGTAGCTGTACATATCCCAGGCGATCTCTTCGACACCATCACCATCCCAGTCGAAGACACCGGGAATGCCCACAGGACGATAGGCGCGGATCACGTCGCCATCGTGGTAGATCCCACGAAACCAGAGAATGCGGCCATCCGATCCGTCGAGCAGGAATGTGCCCTCCTGCACGCGACGACTGCTGTAGATGGTGATCGCCACGGCAGCTCGTGAGCCCTGCTTACCCGACACCTGATCTCCCGCCGCCTGACAGCCTGCCAGGAAGTGCCCGGCATTCCAGGCGACAGCCTTGCCATCGTCATCGGTCCGGGCCCCCGCTAACACCACGTCCCAGAGATCGGTGCCATCCGCTCGCTGCGCCCGTACCGTCAGTTCGCCACGAGGCGAAGCACCAGGGATCACCAGTTCAAGCTCGCCATCGCCATCCAGATCGTAGAGTAGCGGGCTGTGACGGGATGTGTCACCGAGGAAGGGTTCATCTGCAACGGTCTCCAGACACCCGATAGACAGACTCAGCCGCCAGACTCGGTCTCCGGGGACGTGAGCGAAGAGCTCTGCAGCGGGGGGCGCGGCAGTAGTCATCCCGGCAATACTCGTCCCAGCCGTGCCCATCGCCGCCGCGCTCATCGTCGGTGGCGCACCACCGGTCAGTTCGAAACGACACGCCTCACCTGCCGGCCAGCCGAATGCCCCCTCGGGATTCGCAATCACCAGTTCGTCGCCGCACCGGACACCGGCTCCGATCGACCCACACATCGCGGCGCCACTCGCCGCCCGATCGACTTCTTCCAGCGTGGTCCCGTCGAGCCGGACGATGGCAGTGGACTGGCCGTCGACGACACGCAACAACATCTCCGCACCATCGATGCCCGGCACCCCCAGCGTGCCCCACGGACCCGCGTGATCGAATGTGGCCCGGATCTTCGCGTCACCAGCCGACAGTGTGACCAGTTGGAGCGGCCCCTGCTCCGGCGTAGCCCCCGATGGTGCAGGATGGATCAACAGAACCGAGTCGTCGGCCGAACCCACACTCGATACCAGTCCGGAACACCATTGATCGGCGAATTCGTATTTGATCTCGCCCGTCGCCACATCACGGACGCGGGTGAATGAACGGTATTCCTGCTCCGGGTCACGCACGTTGTAGATGATCTCTTCCGAGCCGTCACCATCGACATCTTCGACGCCGAGAAACTCGACGGCCACACCGGGCACGACGTAGACCTCGCCGTAGTAACGTTCCCAGGCCAGTTCCGGTGTGCCATCCTCGTGCAGATGCAGGCCGTGTACGTGGGTCTGCACCATCTCTGATGCGACAACGATCGCACGCTGACCATCGGCACCGCTGGCGATGCGCCAGGGACCGTAGTTGCGGCGGATTCCGCCATCCAGCTCATACTCCAGAGAACCGAGTGGCTCACCCGTGCGCGCATCGAAGGACTGACAGCGATGGTGCCGAACATTCCAGAGGATCGGTCGGGCGGGTGTCAGATCGAAGGCGATGTCGCAGCCGTGGTCGGCCCGCACAGGCCACACGTCATTGGAGATCACCTGCCGTCGCCACACTTCGCGCACAGATCCATCCGGCTCGAAGCTGAGCAGCCATCCCGCGTCCCCGTATTGCTCCAGGACTGCCACCTGCCGTCCCGTTGCCGCGGGCAGAATCTGTGCCACACACACACGCAGATCGACATGGGGTGGATCGGCCACCTGCTGCCAGCGGACCTCCCCGGTGGAGCCGTCCACGACCCAGAGGCGATTCGCCTGCCGGATCAGTGCCACAACGCTGCCGTCACCGAACAGATCTCCCCAGTAGGCCAGGTGGCCGGATACCGATGCGCTCCAGCGTCGCTGGCCGTCACCCACATCATAGAGGCACAGCCGGCCATCATCGACGAGGAATGCGGGCCCGGCGAGGGTCTCCACGTCCTCGATCCAGCGATACTCGCCGGGCACGTCGATCTCCTGCCAGACAGCTGGCGCCTGGCTCATGCCGAGATTCAGCGGCGAGAATCCGGTGAGCTGTTTGTCGTGAAGTGTGCGCGGCCAGTCCGACCTGTTGATCTCGGCACAGCGGATCCCCGGCATCAGCGGGTGAGTGTCCTGTGGTTCCTCCATCATGTTGGCGTTACCCTAGACACCCGGAAGTGGCGCCGTGTCACCCACCTCCTGCTGCCAGAGCCTGAGCCGTGCCGCCATCCACCGCACACGATCGTAGTGCTCAGGCTGGTCGAAGAGATTGTTGATCTCGGATGGATCCGTGTTCAGGTCAAAGAGTTCGCCCTGATCCGATGCACACAGGGTCAGCTTCCACCGGTCGGCAGTCACCACCGACCGCCAGGGAGCTGTCTTCATCATGTTCAGTTGATCCACCCGCTCCGGCGTCATGTTGTGCTCGCTGGCCGCCGAGGTCAGGTCACGATCGCCGATGCCATTGTGCTGAATGAAGACATCGTTGCCACTCAGATCGCTCGCACCGCGCAACACGTCGGCGCGACTGCTCCCCGGTAGCGTCTGAGGTACCTGCTCCCCGAGCAATTCCAGCAACGTGGGCACGAAGTCGATCTGACTGAAGTTTCCCTCGACGCGGCGTTTCCCCTGTGACAACCACGGCGCCCGTATCAGCAGCGGCACGCGGGACGACTCCTCGTAGGGTGAACGCATCTCGACGTGCCCATGGGTGCCCACCATCTCGCCGTGATCGCTGGTGAAGACGACGATCGTGTTGTCGCGCAGCCCCTTGTCGTCGATCGCACCGAGGATGCGACCCACCATGCGATCCACTAAGGAGATGCAACCGTAGTAGTTGGATCGCATCTGACGGGCGCCCTCATCGGTGCGCATGTCGAATCCAGGTCTGTCATCACGCAGGCCGTGGTGGGGGTCACCCGAGTGCACGGCCTGCATCCAGAATTCGGCCCGGATACGATTGAAGAGCGAGTGTCCTTCCGGATAACGACGGAAGGTCTCGTCCACGGGCAGCGTTGCCGGATCGTAGAGATCATTGAAGGGACTCGTGAATGGCGGATGGGGCTCCTTCGAACTGACGTAGAGCACGAAGGGTTCCTCGGCATTGCGCTCGATGAAGCCCGCCGCCGTCTCGCCGATCCAGCTGGCCATGTGGTATTCCAGCGGCAGCTCAGATCGGAATCTCTCAGAGAAGTACTTGCCCGATGGGTGAGACGCGTCCGGCTCGAAACCATTGGCCACGAGCCACTGATGGTAGGGTGAGAGGATCTGTTTGTGCTCTTGTTTCGTGTATTCGTTCCACCAGTGATCGAAGCAGGGGAACCACTCCTGGAAGCCGTGCTGAGGGACGACCTCATCTCCCAGATGCCACTTGCCCACGTAACCGGTGTGGTAGTCATCACCGAGCATCTCGGCGATGGTGGGCACGTCCGGTGACAGGATGTGCCGGTTCACCGGCATGCCTGCATCGATCGGATACTGGCCACACAGGATCGAGGCCCGTGACGGGCAGCAGACCGCCTGCGTCACATAGCAGTTGTCGAAAACGAGACTCTCCTCTGCCAGGCCATTGAGGTGGGGCACCTGGATCCAGTCATTACCATAACAGGCCATCGTATCGCGACGCTGCCGATCCGGCAGAATGAAGACGAGGTTGGGGCGTTCGGGTGTTGCTGGCATGGGCGGTCTCTCACGATCACAGGGATGGTGGCGCCGGCGCCGGGAATGCCTACGTTGCACGATCTGTGGCGCGGATACAACCCACAGGCACGCGCTCAATGACAAAGGAGACATCTATGCTGCACGCCATCAAGGAACTGACCTACACGATTCTGCTCGTGGACGACATGGAATCGATGAAGGTTTTCTACCGCGAACTCTTCCCCTTCGAGATCCGCGGCGAATCAGATACGGGCCTCAGCTTCAATCCAGGCAACACACTGTTCTCGTTGCGGCAGCGCACCCGCGACTATGACGGGAAGGGCCCTCGCCTGGACGCACCTGGCGTTCAGTTGGCGTTCCTCGTCGAACCACATCAGGTCGACGAGTGTTACCAGATCCTGCTGGAACGAGGCGTCGAGATCGCCGAACCTCCCACCGATCAACCGCGCCGCCATCGCACCCTCTACTTCTATGACCCCGAGCACAATCTGCTCGAGATCTACGCTGAGATCTAGTGTCCTGTCGCAGAGATAAGTTGGCAGGTTCGGCGGTCGAGGCGCCCGGTTCGCAAGGCGCGCGATCGATACGTATCAGTGGGATACAGAGAGTGAGTGCAACGCCGCGAACCGGGATGGATCGGGCGCCTAACGTCGACAGATTTCTGCGACAGGACACTTAGGAAGGAACAGAACCATGTACGTCGGAGTGCAGGGCATCGGAACATCGAAGCACGAGCTGCAGTTCCTCACCCGCCACGGTGTGAATCATATGGACAGTGGCCCTGATCCAGGTGATCTGGCGGCGCTGGTGAAATCACGAGAAGAGGCCGCCGCCGAAGGTGTGGATCTGGAGATGATCCACATCTCCATCGCCAACAGCATTGTACGGGGTGAGGATTCGAAGCGAGATCAGGATCTCGATGAGATCTGCCAGTGGATTGAGAATGCCGGTAAGGCCGGACTGCGGGGACTGAACTACAACTTCTCCACCGTCAGTTATCAGCGGACCCCGACTCGCTATGGGCGAGGTGATTCGGCCTACAGTTCCTTCGAATTCTCGAAATACGACAACGAGGAGCCACACGACGCCGCACCAGTCACTCGGGACGAGATGTTCGAACGGATCCACTACTTCCTTGAGCGTGTGATCCCCGTCGCGACAGAAAACAAGGTGCAGTTGGCCAGTCACCTGCCCGACCCGCCGGCCCCGGTCTTGCGGGGCGAGGAGCGCTGGAACTACCCCGTTTTCGAGGGCCTCAAGCGTTTCAGTGAACTCGTCGACAGCCCGTATCATGGCTTCAACTTCTGCTGCGGTGTCGCCGCCGAGGGACTCGATGATCCAGGTAAGGAGTTGCCGCCGATCGTTGAATACTTCTCGTCACGGAAGAAAATTTTCAACGTGCATTTTCGGAATATTCGTGGAGGGCTGAACGACTTTGTCGAGGTCTGGCCCGACGAGGGCGACGTGGACATGTTCACCCTGGCGAAGATCTTCCACAAGACCGGCTATCCCTACATGCTCATGCCGGACCATTCACCGCTGCATCCGGACGATGTCAATCCACCGGGCGTCTCGGGCAGGGTCCGACAGGGCTGGGCCTTCCAGTTCGGCTACATCATTGCCATGATCCGCGCCGTGCAGGATCTGTAGGACGCCCTCAACCGGGTGTTGCGTCAGACGCGCCACCGCACACTGAGAGCTTCTGTCGAAGAGTCTCTCAGTGTGCGTCGCGCAGTTGGGTGTCGAGCTCGACCAGACGTCGATGAATCGCGTCGAAGCTCTCCAGGGCGCTCTCCACTTCAGCTGCTGGATTACGCGACTCGCTCTGCTTCATGGCAGCCGTTACCAGTTGTCGGGCCTCATCGAGACGACCTTGCGCCTGATGGGCACGAGCGATCCAGTACTTGCACTCCACCTGGTAACCGATCGCGCGGGGGGGCAACTTGGTCAACAGTTGCTGGAAGGCCATCGTCGCCGCCTCCCAGTCCTGCAGCTGAGCCATCAATCGCCCGCGCAGATACAACGATCCATTCGTCGGTGGATCGATCACCCCCATGGCTTGATCGTTGTGGTTCAAAGCCGCCTCGATTCCACCCGCATCAAAGAGTGTCAGTGCGAGTCCATGCAGGGCAGCGTGACGAACATAGCGACTGTGATCCACGGCCAGCTCCATCTGCTGCAGGCCCAGGTCGCGCAGATCCGGCATCCAGAAGGCCACCGCCCGAATGAAAGAGGATCGTGCCGTGCGCCAGTAGTGGTAACCACCGAGAGAGAAGTAGGCATCGTACAACTGGGGATCCAGCTCCAGAGCCGCTTTCATGTAGTTGATGCTGCGTCGGCCATCGAGATACGCCCCGATCCAGTTATGGCGTCGGAAACGGGCCATCGCCCTGTAGCTGTAGGCGCAGCCAATCTGCGAACTCAACCACGCATCTTCACTCGTCTCCTGCAGTTGCGTGCCAACCTCGATCGCGCGCGCCACACTTTCGTCGACTTGCGCCTCGTAGTCGCTGAGCCGGTAGCTCTGCATCCAACTCACATAGGCACCCGCCGTGAATAAGTGCGGCGCCGGATGCCCGGGGTGAGCACGGGTGAGACTGTCGCACAATGCCCAGGCCTCCTCGTAACGCCCCACGTCCACCAGGAATCCAATCCGCGTGGCCTCGGCATCGAAGAGTGGATCGATCGTCGCTAGTTCACCAGCAGCGGGCGAGGGCAAATCGGTCCAGCCGTGACTCGGAATGGCCACCAGCACCATGACGACCAGGCGAATCACGCCTGCTCGGATCGTCAAGATCACGGTGTCGGGGGTTTCGGCGCCCAGGTCAGGTTGGCTCAAAGAGAATCATCCACAGATCGCATTGTGCAGGGAATGTACCGACCAGAAGACCGGCCCCGGAAGTCGGATCCGGCAATGTTGGCCGTCTCGTGTCCATTGGACAGTCTATTGAATCCGTGACCGCCCGCCCACCCTCGCGACACACCACCCCTTTCCTACCCCGGATCGGTTGCTCGTCATTGCCGCTGAAGGCATCCATGCCCCCGGCGGCCTTGCGCAAGCAGCCCATCCCCTCCACCCTTGAACCACTCGAATCTCAACCCGACGGAGCCGCTGTCCCATGATCATCGATGTCCACGCCCACGTGTATTCGCGTCCCATCCTGACCAAGTCCAATGGCCACACCTTCCTCAGTGCCCAGGATCAGATCCGACGCATGGACGAAAAGGGGATCGATATGGCCGTCATCCTTCCTCTGAACTCCGCCGATGGCCCGGCGGAGCGGCAGAGCATGGGTGAGATCCTCGATATCTGCGACGCCTTCCCCGGTCGGTTCATCCCGTATTGCGAGATCGACCCCCGTCGTCACGACTGGACCACCGAAGAGCACTTCCACGCGGGCCTGTCGCAATACAAGGATGTGGGATTCAAAGGATTCGGCGAACTGACCGCGCGTCTGCCCTTCGACGATCCGAAGATGATGGCTCTGTTCGGCGCCCTCGAAAAGCTGGAACTGCCCGTCACCTTCCATACCTCGCCACCGGAGAAGGCGACGTATGGCGTCATCGACACGCTGGGATTGCCCCGCTTTGAGAAAGTCTTGCAGACATTCCCGAATCTCGTCTTCTTCGGTCACTCGGCATCTTTCTGGAGCGAGATCAGCGGCGATCTGACAGCTGATCAGAAGGAAGGGTATCCGAAGACACCAGTCGTGGAGGGTGGCGCGATCGTTCGCCTCATGCGTGAGTATCCGCAACTCAATGGCGACATCTCCGCCGGCTCGGGCTTCAATGCACTGACGCGCGATCTCGACTTTGCCTGGGGATTCATCGATGAGTTCCAGGATCGCCTGCTGCTGGGACTCGACCACACCGACATCGATCTCGACTTCCAGCATCCCGAGTGGCTCACCCAGGCGCGCGACGACGGCCACATCACGACGGAAATCCTCGAGAAGATCTTGTGGAAGAACGCCAACCGACTCATCGGACTCGGGTTGTAACTCCAGACCCGGTGACCCGAGAATCCTCACAAAGGCAAAAAGAGAGATGAGAACAAGCAAAGTTCTGCAGAAGATGCGTAGCGGCCGCTGCGCCAGATTCTGCGCCTTGGGGCACTATCTCCCCTTCTACATTCGCTACGCTGCGCACCACGGTTTCGATGGCATCTGGCTGGATCTCGAACACCGTGCGATGGATCAGCGGGAAGTGCAGTCGATCCTGTCCATGTGCCACCAGCACGACATCGATTGCATGGTCCGCGCCCCGACACAGGAGCGGACGAAGCTCTACCGCTATTTCGAGGATGGCGCCAGCGGCCTGTTGATGCCTCTCGTGGACAATGCAGAGGAGGCCCGACAGATCGCGCAGGCCGTGAAATTCCCACCCATCGGCAATCGTGGGATTGATGGCGCCGGCCTGGACGCGGACTACGCCCTCGATGTGGACAACTTCACCGATGATGCCAATGATGAGACCTTCGTCATCGTGCAGATCGAAACCCACAATGCGCTGCAGCAAGTCGATGAGATCGCCGCCGTGGAAGGCGTCGACGGCGTCTTTGTCGGCCCGGCGGATCTCAGTCTGCGTCTGGGGCTGATCGACGGTGCACCCACATTGGAAGAAGCGATCGTGCAGGTCGCGGCAGCCGCCGCACGTCAGGGCAAAGTGTGGGGCACCGCCGGTGGGGATGTGGAAATCTGGAAGAAGCATCGTGAGATGGGCGCGCAGATCCTGATCGGCGCCGGAGACTTTGCTCTCACTGGCGTGTTGGAAGCCGCCAGCAAGCGCATGGACGAAGCCCTCGGCGACTGACAAGAGCGTCTCCGACGATCTGCCACCAGACGTAACAGAGATGGCCGTACCCGCCTCGCAGGTACGGCCATCTCTCTGTACTCAATGCCAGGTAACTCTCTCAGGTGAGCCGCAACTCGGCGATGTAGATGTGACAGGGTGCAACACCTCGACCGCTGCCCTCGTGGCTGGAGTAGAACGACAGCAATCCCCGGCCGTCTCCAAGATCGACGAAGCCCGGATAGGAATTGTCTCCGCCGCTGGGCAATTCGGTGACCTCGTGCAACCGGTCATCGGCGAGCCAGTAGAGCGTGGTAACGGGCCGGTCAGCCTCGATGGACTTGCGTCCGCTGACCAGCAGGCGGTCCCCCCAGCGTGCCAGCATGGGCCCACCCACATTGCGATCCAGCTCCACATGGTCGAAATGATCGTAGGGGGGACGCAGTCGGCTGATCCGGGCCGGCACAGGATCTGCCCCACGCACCAGGGCAAGCACAGAGCCATCCTCTTCGAAGAGGAAGGCCGTTTCGTCGCCATAACCGTCCGCAAACAGACCCGCCGTCTGCCACACCAGACCATCGTCGCTGGTCAGCATCGCCGCCTGAATCAGTTCGCGTCGATTCTCATCTCGTCCGGGCGCGAATCCGCGCCGACGCCGGCCGCATAAGTACGCCCGATCACCGTAGGCCGCGGCGCGCCAGATGTAGTGACCGTAGGTGCCCTCCAGCATCGTCGGGCCCTCCCAGACGACACCGTCACCTGTACAGGCGGCGTAGCCCAGGTGATCATTCATGTCACGCGCATCACCTTCGGCCGGACAAAGCCAGGTACCGGAGTAGACGAAGAGTTTCCCCTGGAAGAGCAGAAAATGAGGATCTCGCACATCACGTTCCGGCACGGAGAAACTGTAGACCTCCTGCCAGCCACTGATGCCATCGTCACTGGCCAGCACATGAATCCTCGAGGTCGGGAAGATCATGTGACCCTCCGGGCAACTTCGGTGCGTCAGATAGTAACGCCCCTCGAATACGGCCAGATCCGTGAAGGCATTGTGGAGACCGTCGTCGACGACCCGGTGGATGTGGTCGATCTGAATGCCGGGCAGCTCACTCATTGACCTATCGTCCCCAGATTGAAGATCTCGTTGCCATCGAAACGCTCGTAACCACTGTCCTTGCCGATCACAGCCAGCAGGCGTGACTCGTCACGGTCGCTCTCCCACGCCTGGCAGACCTCACCGAAGAAGATCGAATGATCACCAATCTCCTGCGTGGCAATGACCCGGCACTCGAGGTTCACCAGACACTCGGCCACCAATGGCGCCTTGACCCGGGCAGCGGTCGCCGGTGTCAGCCCCGTCGCGGCAAACTTGTCGCCATCCCGACCCGTATGGGTTCCGCAATACAGGACCTGTGTCGCCAGGTCAGCACCGGGGATACCGAACACGAATTCGCCGGACACCTGGATGTTGGCGCAACTCAGACTCTTATGGCCCAACCCGATCGCATAGACGGGTGGGTCCATATTCGCCCGCATCGCCCACCCCACGGCGATCAGATTCCCTTGGCCCGACGCGTCGACCGATGACACGAGGGCAACTCTCTCCGGTGCACCCCAGATCTGGGCGGCGGCACCGATCTCCTTCTGCCTCATCTTCCTCATCCCTCCAATGGTTCGGTACGGCCCCAACTCACGAGAGGGCCATATCGACGGCAGCTGCCGCATGCAGAGCCGTCGTGTCGTATAGCGGCACAGTCGCATCGACCTCAGACACCAGTAACGAGATCTCCGTGCAGCCGAGGATCACCGCCTCGGCTCCGTCTTCCACGAGACCGGAAATGATCTGGCGATAGGCTTCGCGCGATGAAGACTCGATGCGCCCCAGACAGAGCTCCTCGAAGATGACACGATGCGCCGTGTCACGTGCTGCCTCACCGGGAATCAGCACGTCGAGCCCGTGGCGGTCGCGCAGCCGCCCACGATAGAATGCCTCCTCCATCGTGTAGTGCGTGCCCAATAGCCCCACCTGACTCAGTCCATCGGCGCGAATGCGCTCCGCCGTGGCGTCAGCAATGTGCAGGAAGGGGATCTCCACGGCCGCTTCAATCGCTGGAGCAACCTGATGCATCGTATTGGTCGCCAGAATGAGGAAGTCTGCACCGGCCGCCTCCAGTCCTCTCGCCCCGTCGGCCAACAGATCCCCAGCACGATCCCAGTCGCCTGCCGCCTGCAGCCTCTCGACCTGGTGGAAGTCCACGCTATAGAGGACCAGTTGCGCCGAGTGCAATCCCCCGAGTCGATCGCGCACCGCCTCATTGATCAGCTGGTAATAGGTCTGCGTCGATTCCCACGACATACCGCCGATGATACCGATTCTCTTCATCTAGCCAATCTCCACTGTGCCCAACCCAACCCATCCGTCTGCTCTGGTTTCGTCGACGGCAAAGCGCACCGCCGCCTGCCTCATATCAGCGCCATCGGGTCCGATGATCCCTGCATCGATTTCGACGATCCCCGGTCTCAAGCCAGTAGGCAGACGGATTGTCTCGTCGACCCACGCATCTCCGGGAAGCCACTGAGTGAGTTCGGGCGACAACACCTCGACCCACTCCGACGAATCCTGGCGCAGCCGGATAGCCATCCGGTAGGGCCGATAGATGGGCGCAGTACCGGTGTTCTCGATCCACATCTCCACGGGCAGACCATCGCCCAACTCAATCTTCCGGGGCCATTCTGCCTGCCGCAGCACGAAGCGATACCCTATCGAATCACAGAATCGCGCCAGGGGATCAAGCCAGATTTCAGGAATCGGATTTGATTTCGGCATGAACACGGAGGCGTGCATCTTGAGCCCCTGCTCGAGGATGAATTCCAGATCGAAGTCAGAATCCATCCACGACTGGGGCACGCCACAACTTTCCAGCGTGATCGGCTGCGTTCGCCATTGATCGCCAGCACCCGCCTTGGCGACCGCTTTCGGGTAGGCATCGAAGGTGTGATTCCAGGTGCGGCCGAAGAATCCAAGATCCCCGAAACAGTCGCAGCGCCAGCCCAGACCGCGCTCGATACCTGAGACAAATTGGTAGGCGTCGATGTTCGCCAGCAGCGATGTCTGCGGATGCGCCTGAACATAGAGATCGACGAAGCGGTCAATCTCCGCTTCACCTATGTCGCCGGCTCCTTCGCCCCAGGGCCCGATGAAGGCCAGGTCGACGGATTCGAGATCGGGGTGGCCATCGAATTGAGCGCCGAATTCGGTGATCACGCGGCCCCAGGCGTCGAAGTAGTGCTGGGCAGCGTATTCAGCTTCCAGGTAGACACGCCCCGCCTTGCGTGTGCTGGGGTGCGTCGGAAACTGCGCCTGATACCAGGCAGGCAATTGTGGCTGTCCCTGCGATCCGTGAGGCATCAGTCGCACCTGCAGGGTCTGCCCCCGCTCGCGTGCCACTCGTAGCGCTGCCTCAATGACACCGAAATCCAGATGGCCCTGCGACGGTTCCAGCACATCCCAGAACCACCGGCAGTAGGAGACGGTCGAAGGCAGATAACCTGCGGCGACCAACGGGGTGGGCACCGGAGCGGCCGGATCAGAGAAAGAGACCGGCCCTTCTTCAGACCACCGTGTGCCTTCATTGAGCGGGTCACCATTGAACCGCTGAAATGTGGCACACCCCTTGTGCGGGTTGCTCAGCAGGGGTTCGCGGCGTTCCTGGAAACGCACTTTGTGGCGGGCTTCTGTAACCATGCCCTTACTTACGCCGGAACAACCACGACTGCGCAAGGGCAGGTGAGCCGCTTCAGCTCGCTGCCAGCGGCTGCCGCCTGCAACCTGTGAAAGATCTCGATGAAGAATGACGCATCTGTGCCAGCCTTCCCTGGACTCCTCGAAGAGATGACGGTCGAGGAAGTACGCGCCTTCGATCCTCAAGTCGTCGTTCTGCCCCTGGGGTCGACCGAACCCCATGGCCCTCACCTGCCCCTGGGTACGGACTGTTACCAGGTGACGCGCCTGTCTCAAGATGCTGTGCGCAGCGCCAACGAACGTGGCGCCCGTGCCTTGCTGTATCCAACGCTGCCCATCACGAACAACGTCAACTTTCGTCGATTCCCCTTCGCCCTGCGCGTCGGCGTACGCACACTGATGCAGATGCTCATCGACATCGTGATGCAGTGCCGGGAAGATGGCATCAAGAAGATCGTCTTCGTGAATGGCCACGGAGGAAACCCCGGTACGCTGGATGCTACGCTTCGTGAGATCGCCGGGATGGATGACATGCCCTTCGTCTGCTGGACGTGGGGCGCGTGGCCGGAGGGCGTCGAGTATCCGATCGAGCACGCCTCCGACCATGGGGGCGAAGACGAGACCTCTCGCATGTTGTGGATTCGACCAGACCTCGTGCGTCAGGACAAGCTGACGGACAATCCGATCGGGCAGTTGCGCATCCCCAAACTGAGCAAGGCGAACTTCGTCCGCCCCTGGCACCTGTATGTACCCGAGAGTGCCGGTGGCGAAACACGTGCGTCATCCTCGGAGAAAGGGCGCACGATTCTGGAGACCACCTCTGCCACCCTGAGCGACCTGCTCGTAGAATTGTCGGCGACACCCTGGGACGAACGTTTTCCCTATGTCTGATGGGCGCTCATCACTGGGCCCGCCTCCGGCGCATTCGGCCGGGTCCCTCTCAGGCTGCGTGTGCAATAGGCCCGGAGTCGAGACGCTCGACGGGCCTCTTATCCTTCGTCGCGAAAGCCGAGTGCTGCAGAATTGATGCAATAGCGGGTCCCCGTCGGTGCAGGACCATCTGGAAAGATGTGACCGAGATGACCACCGCAGCTCGCGCACAGGGCCTCAGTACGGACCATGCCATGGCCCACATCTCGCTCGACCTTCACGCACCCATCGGCGGCAGGGCGGACGAAGCTGGGCCACCCACTGCCTGAATCGTATTTGTCGGCCGAGTTGAACAACTCGGTACCGCACCCAGCACACACGAAGGTGCCGGATGCCTTGTGGTCATTGTAGGGCCCCGTGAAGGCCCGTTCAGTGCCCTTCTCGCGCAGCACAGCGTATTGCTCGTCGGACAATTGCTCGCGCCACTGCTCATCGCTCTTTTCCTGCTCACTCATGTTCAGACCTTCGCTGAAAGATTGTTTCGCTGGGAGATTTCTGCGCGTCGCAGATTGTGGGGGCGCCGCGGAGGCAACTAACTTAGCCGGCACGCCATAGGAGGCAACGAGATGACACCGGACACTGAGCCCGCCACGACGCGCCAGGATGAGGACGACGTAGTCATCCTGTATCGTGGCGGTCGTCTCCCCTCGTGGGATCAGCTGGATGCCGAACAGCAGCTGGCTGTCCAGCAGGAGCATGTGGATCTCATGCTCAGCGTGGCAGGAGAGCATCACCTGCAGTCGATGTACGGCTACCGACTGGTCACCCCGCGGGGCGCCTGGGAGCGTTTCTGGACGATCGCTTTCCCCAACCTGGCCGGTGCCGAAGCGTGGATGTCGGCCGAAGTCGCGCCGCCCTATGGTCGCTACGGGTACTACGAATACGACCTGGCCCGGCGATGGCGACCGGAGAGCCTGGCCTGGCTGCCCCAACGCACGATCCACGCCGAAGATGGTGCCGACCCACGTGTTGTGCCGGCACTGGCCGTCGACGCCGGTTCGATCGTCGTGCTCTGTTTCAGTCGGTGGCAACCAGGATCGGACGAGATTGCCCCGCACGTGAGAGGTGACGAGTTGCGCCGGCAACGACTGCAGGACGTCGCCGGCGACCATGGACTGCTTCACGGCGAAGTCTTCCGTCTCGTCGGTTCGGGCCGCGATGGCGATCTCGTATGGATTCTCGAGTTCCCGGATCTGGTCGGCGCCGAGGCGTGGATCAATGCAGAGGTAGCGCCCCCGGGCGGCTCATATCACGAGCGGACCTATCACCTCTCAAGGCGATGGGCCCCAGCCTACTTCGCCTCGTGGTCATCGCCCTGATCTTCAGCTGATCCCCACCATCAGCTCAACGGCAGCCATCTGCCGCTCGCAACAACGCGGATCTCCTTCGCGTTGTCGCCTCGGGTGGCCCAACCCATGACGTCCAGATTTACACACGGGCTACCCTTTCCTGTCTGAATTATCCCATCTGATGTAATTATTTCACGTAGCGGTTCATTTTTTAGTTGACAGAGTCTTCCATTTTCATCTTTTGTTAAATCATCGAAGCAATCTGTCACCACAGCGGCCGTATTCCGCAAATTTTGCACATCATGGTGGAAAAATGAGAAAACTGATCGAGCGGTGCCCCGCCTGCGGAGGACATCTGACCGTGTCACGCATGGAATGCCCCGGCTGCCAGACCTGTGTTGAAGGGTGCTTCCAGCCGAGTTCCTTCGATCGCCTGCCCCCCGAGAGTCTTGCCTTTGTGGAACTCTTCGTGCGACGCAAGGGCAATCTGAAGGAGATGGAGCGTGAACTGGGTGTTCCGTACAGCACCGTCCGACATCGACTCGACGAGGTGGTCCGTGAACTGGGCCCCACGCAGGACACGGCCCCAACAACCGATGACGCCTCGAGCGATGAAGCATCGAGCGAAGAGCGTCAGAAAATCCTAGATCGCCTGCAGAAGGGCGACATCACGCCTGATGAAGCGATCAAACAGCTGGAGGGAGCGGAGTAATGAGCGACGAACGGAAGAAGGTCCTGGAAATGCTGGCCGAAGGGAAAATCAACGTCGACGAGGCCGAACGTCTCCTGAAGGCACTCGGCGAAAACACGCCACCACCGGGAAATGAGCCCGACCGGGAAGAGCCGTCCAGCAAGACGGGTCGCCAATTCGATGACCTGGAGAATCAGATCAGATCCAGTGTCGACGACGTGCGGCGCACGGTACAGGCGTCGATGCCCCGCCTGCGGACCGTGATCCGTGATGCTGCACCTGATGTCGAACGCATCGTTGAGGAGGCGACCTCCTCAATCCCCGGCATGGTCGATGAGGTGTCCCGTGCCATCCGCGACGCTCTGGGCTCCGTACGTAACGCCGGTGATGATGAGTTCCCGGTGAAGGTCGAACGCCAGTTCAGCGAGGAAGCCCCAATCCAGCCGGAGTCAGAGTTGGAGCTGCGCAATCCCCGCGGGCATATCGAAGTGGTCACCTGGGACGAGGAGAGGTTCCAGGCGGACGTTCACCTGACGGTGAAATCTCGCGACGAGGAGACGGCCCAGTCCTGTGCCGATGCCGTGCAGCTTCTACAGGAACCAGGCGATGGCCGGTTGACACTGCGTCCCGTGTTTCCCAAGGGCAAGGAAGACGCATCCTATCGACTGGACATCCTGCTTCACGTCCCCCGTCGCCTGCGACTCAATCTGCATACGTCCCATGGCGATCTCGTCGTGCCGGAGATGGAGAATGACGTCGTGCTCAGTGGCCACCATGGGAAACTTCATCTGGAGGGCACATCCGGTGACGCCGGCATCGACCACCATCACGGTGGTGTCGTCCTTGGCCGAATCGGCGGCAAACTCGCCCTCAATGCCCACCATGCGGGCGTCACGATGGATGAAGTCGTCGAGGAAGCGAATGTGAATGCTCACCACGGTGGCATCACGTTGCGCCGCATTGGGGGCAATCTGTCCCTCAATTCGCACCACGCCCCCCTCGAAGCGCAGGAAGTACACGGCACAGCCGTCATCAACTCTCACCATGGTCCGGTGAATCTGCGCCAGGTGCTGGGCGATGTTACCGTGAATTCCCATCACGGCGCGGTTGAGATCGACGACATCGGCGGCTCACTACGCCTGGCCAGCAATCATGGTGGGGTCAACATCCGGCAGGTCAGCGGAGATCTCTCGGCGCGCAATTCACACGCCGGACTGTGCATCGAGTCCGTCGGTCGCTCTGCCGTCGTCCACCATACCCATTGCGCCCTGGATCTGGGTGAGGTAAATGGTGAAGTCACCGTCGAATGCGAACGTGGCGCAATGCACCTGGGTCGCGCCGGTGGCCGCGTGACGGTTCGCGCCAACCGTGGCGAGGTCGTGATCGAGAATCCCGCGGGCGAGGTCATGGTCGAGAACAATCGGGCGGCGATCACCGTTACATCGAACGAACCGGTCCACAGTGCGTATACCTTGAGTAACAACCGAGGCGATGTGACCGTCGTCCTGCCCGAAGGATCTGACCTGGACGTGCAGGGCTTCGTCCGCAAAGGCAACATCGAGACCGATCTACCATTGGACGTTGCAGCCAATGGCCAACAGGGACAGTCCGTGAATGGCACCCTCGGGAAGGGCGGCGCCAAATTGCAGGCCGAAGTCGATGCCGGTCGCCTCTGCCTACGCGCCGGCTGAGCACCCATCACGATCCAGCCACACAGGTCTGTGCATCCGATCCGAGGAGAGGGCAGAGCCGTCCTCCCCTCGGATCTGTGTGCCCTGCTCTTCAGCAAGTTGCCGACGGGGTCTAAACCCACCGGCCCTTGCCGGCATCGTATCTGAAGTGCCCATCATCCGAGTCCAGGCTTCCAGACCCGTCCCCCAACGACGAGAGTGTCAGTCTCCGTGAAGATCGCATCCGCCCTATCCAGGCTCTTCTTCCCCGCCGCCGTGCTCCTGTTGGCAGGGATCACGTCCGCCGACGAAGGACACGACGCGGCAACGCCCGACACGGCGGCCGTCGACACCGCGGCATACAGCAACCACCCGCTCAAAGTGGCACGTGCCATGCGAGCCTCGACGGCACCCGATCTGGATGGCCGTCTTGACGATGCAGTCTGGTCGAGCGCACCCGTACAGTCCGGCTTCGTGCAGCGTGACCCGGATGCGGGAACCCCGTCCTCTGAGAAGACAGAGTTCATGATCGTCTACGACGATGAGGCGATCTACATCGGCGCGATGATGTATGACAGCGCACCGGACTCCATCTCCACCGCACTGGCTCGCCGTGACGACTGGCGCAATCGTGACGACCTCAGCATCAACATCGACCCGCACCACGATCACCAGACGGGGCATTTCTTCGTCGTCGGTCCCTCGGGCTACATGGGAGATGGTACCATCTTCAACGATGGCTGGGACGACGACAGCTGGGACGGCGTGTGGGAAGCACGCACGGCGATCCTCGACAATGGCTGGAGCGCGGAAATCAAGATCCCCTATCACGTGCTGCGCTTCAGTCCCGATGAGAGTTACACCTGGGGCATTCAGGTCATGCGGGATATCGCCCGCAAGAACGAGTGGACCATGTGGTCCTACTACCCGCGTGGCCTCAGCGGCTGGGTCTCACGTTTTGGCCACCTGGAAGGCATCGAAGGTATTGAGCCACCGCGCTCGCTCGAGATCTTCCCCTTTGGACTGGGCCGCGTCACCATGTCGCCCGGTGAGGACGGCGGCAGTGATGAGACGGATCTGTTCGCCACAGCCGGTGTCGATGTCCGCTACGGGATCACCAGCAACATCTCTCTCAATGGCACGATCAATCCCGACTTCGGCCAGGTCGAGGCGGACCCGGCCGTCCTGAATCTGAGCGTCTTCGAGACGTTCTTCCGCGAACGACGTCCCTTCTTCCTGGAGGGGATCTCGATCTTCGAGAATCCCGGACCGAATATCGTCGGCATCGATGGGCCGACGCGCCTGTTCCACTCGCGCCGGATCGGCCGACGACCGGGGCGATTCGATCTGCCCGATGACAGCGAGGAACTGACCCGCCCCGACAACAGCACGATCCTCGGTGCCGTGAAGGTGAGCGGCAAGACCGAGCATCGCACCGCCTTCGGCATCATCAATGCGGTGACGAGTGAAGAACGGGCCCGGATCGAGGAATACATCACCGACTCACAGACCGGGGCTATCGACACACTGCGCCGCAATGTCCGAGTCGAACCCTATACGAACTATTTCGTCGGTCGCGTTCAGCAGGATCTGCTCAACAACTCCTCCGTCGGCGCCCAACTGACCGCCGTCAACGGCCAGGACTTCGAGGCCGCCTACGTGGGCGCCGTCGACGGTCACCTGAAGTGGAACGACAACGCGTGGCAGATCTACAGTCGTCTCGCTGGCAGTCGGGCGGGCCAGGATGAGGACCGTGGAAGTGGCTACGAGGGGTCCTTCTACTTCACGAAGAATGGTGGATCCCTGGGTGGACAATTCTATGCCGATGCCCGATCGGAAGGCTTTGATGCCAATGATCTCGGTTTTATGAATCGCAATGGCATCATCAACACCGGTGCCCACGTCTTCTACGAAATGTTGGAACCCTACTGGCTCGGACGCCGATCGGGATACAACCTCAATGTCTGGCACCGTCGCAACTACGACAGCGACGAGTTGGCGCGGGGCGTCAACTTCAACATGTGGAACCGCCTCCATAATTTCTGGGGCTTCAACTTCGGCGTCAGTCACGACTTCAGGGTGAAGGATGATCTCAACACGCGAGGCGGCCCGGTCATGGTGCGCCCCGCACTGACCTGGTTCTGGGCCAGCCTGTGGACGGATGATCGTGGCAATCTGAGTGGAGATCTCTTCTATAACGGCAACAGAGGCCAGAATGGAGATCAATACAACAATCGCCTCGGCTTCGAAGTCGAATGGCGACCTGTTTCGAATATCGAGATCGAGATCGAGCCCAGTCTCGCTGTGCAGAAGAACACGGCGCAGTGGGTGGATAACATCGACATCGACGCAGATGACGAGGACGATCGCTTCATCTTCGGCGAACTCGACAATCGCACCTTCGAGTTGGAGATGCGGGCCAGCTACGCCTACTCACCCACATTGAGCCTGCAATTGTTCATGCAGCCCTTTGTCACGACCGGTGAATACAGCCACATCAAGGAACTGGCCCGGCCAAATTCCTTTGCCTTCATCCCCTACACGGACGCACTGGAAGAGAATCCTGACTTCTCTCGACGAGCGCTGCGTTCAAATCTCGTACTCAGATGGGAATATGGCCCCGGCAGCACGATCTTCGTCGTCTGGCAGCAGAGCCGCGACTGGGAGCAGGACCTGACCCGTGCACCGGACTTTGAGCCTCTCAATGGCCTGGGCAACAGCTTCACAGACGAAGGGAACAACATCTTCCTCGTGAAGATGAATCGCTGGATCGGCCTGTAGACGAGGCGAGCCACCCGATTCAGACGGCCGTGTTCTCTTCGTCCCAGTAGCGATTCACACCCGGCACTTCACCCATACCGTGCCAGGCCCCCCGGAAGAGGGACTGCCGCTTGGGTGGCAGTGCAGCCAGAACCTCTGAGGGCGGCTGATGGCGGCCCCAGCGGGCATTCACCGTATTGTAGCAGGTGAACAGGCTCAAGCGTGGCCATTCTTCATTGACCCACTTTGTTCCCGAGTGACACAGTGCCTCAGTGAAGATCATCACCGAGCCGGCGGGGCACGCATAGGTGTCCCAGATATCGCTGTCTCGGCCACTGAGCTCTTCAGGGCGAGGAAAGGCTGCCTTGTGGCTGCCCGACAGCAGCAACGTGCCACCATCTCCCTCTCGCACCTCATTCAGCTCCCAGACAACACGACACAATCCGGCGTGGATACGACCCGGTACCATCTGATAGATGTGTGAGGTGCCGGCGAAGTTGAAGAATCCACCGCCGCCGTGAGGGCTGAAGTTGTCGTGACCCGCTTCCCGGTAGCTGGTGTAGGTATGGTCATACCGGAAGCCGTAGCATTCTTCACTGGCCAGCGACTGCTGGGACAGGACTTCATTGAGCACACCGACGACGGCCGGATGGTCGAGGAGCACCTGCGACGGGCCGCCATGGTGATCACGCTGATCAGGCGGCAACGACTCCCGATCGTTCAGAAATGCCAGCTGATGTGCACGAATCGGCTCAAGTTCCTCTTCGCTGAGCAGGCCGGGCAGCAGGAGCCACCCCTTCACGTCGAAACGATACTTCTGCTCATCCGACATGGACACCACCGGGCGCTCATCGGCATTCGTCGTGGGCAGCAGCTGTGTCATGACTCATGTCTCCATTACATGGGATCTCTTGCGTGGTCTCACCTCGTCGCAGACCACGTATTGAAGGGTCCATCAACACCTGCCGCCAGTCCATTCGTTGCGCGACCCGGTGAAGAACACCAGATTGGCCAACTCGGCGCACACTCATTCATCCCACCCGTTAAGCAACTGGCCCAACGACACCGATGACCGTTTCGATCCAATCCGTCAGCAGTCGCGATCTCCGCTTCGAGTTGGAAGGCGGCGCCGGCTCTGACGCCATCCACTCCGAACCCCAGTATTCCTATGCCGTGACCTGTCTCGATACCGGCAAGCACCAGGGTACGGGACTCGCCTTCACGCTGGGTGGTGGCAATGACTGGGTCTGTGCTGCCGCCGAAGCCCTGGCCCAGCCTCTGGTGGGCCGGGACATTGAAGAGATCATGGCGGATTTCGGACCGCTGATGCGGAAGATGGCCGATCATCATCAGTTGCGTTGGCTCGGACCGCACAAGGGTGTCATCCATCTGGCCCTCGCCTCCGTCACCAATGCGTGCTTCGACCTGTGGGCCAAGTCTCGCGGTGTTCCCCTGTGGCGCCTCTTGCTGGATCTGTCCCCCGAAGCCCTGCTGGCGACACTGGATCTGAGCTATCTCGAAGATGCTCTCACCGCCGAGGACGTCCTGACGCTGTTACGTGGCCAGGAGCCTACCCGCGGTGAGCGGGAGGGGGTCATCGAGCGCGGATACCCTGGATATGACACATCCGTAGGCTGGTTCCACTACCCGGATGAAGAAGTGCGGCGGCGGGCTGGCGAAGCCGTGGCGGCAGGATTCGATGCACTCAAGCTCAAGGTGGGTTCCATCGAACCGGAGCGCGACGTACGGCGAGCGGCCCTGATCCGTGACACCGTGGGTGACGACGTGCGTCTCATGGTGGATGTGAATCAGCAGTGGACGGTGCCTCAGGCAATCGACATGTGCCAGCGGCTGGCGCCGATGAATCCTTTCTGGGTTGAGGAACCCACCCACCCGGACGATGTCATCGGCCATCGGACACTTGCCCAGGCGATTTCGCCCATTCCATTGGCCCTTGGTGAACATGTTCCCAACCGCGTGCTCTTCAAGAACTATCTTCAGGAGAAGGCCGCCGGCTTCATTCAGGTGGATTGTGTGCGTGTCGCCGGGATCAGCGAATTTCTGACGGTGAGTCTGCTGGCTCGCAAGTTCGACATCCCCGTCGTCCCCCACGTGGGCGACATGGGCCAGATTCACCAACACCTGGTGCTGGTGAATCACATCGCCATGGGACATCCGGAGATCTTCCTCGAGTATATCCCGCATCTGCGCCAACACTTCCGGCATCCGGCCGAGGTGTCTGACGGGGTCTACCACACACCGCAGGAACCGGGCGCGTCGAGTGACTTCACTGACGCCGCGTGGAACCAGACGCAATAGAGCAAATACCGCATGGAAGAGAGACGTCTCGCCGTCATCGTCTTCACCGATATCGTCGGCTACAGCCGCATGGTGCAGACCGATGAACGTCTGGCCCTCGAACTACTCGAGGAGCACAACCGAATCGTCGGACAGCTCATCGACGGTAAGGGCGGGCAGACCCTGAAGACCGCGGGCGACAGTTTTCTGGCATCCTTCGAATCGGCCGGCGCCGCCGTCGCCGCCTCCGCCGGGATCCAGCAGGCCCTGGCCGTCCGCAACGAAGGACTGCCGGAAGAGCGGCAGTTGCACGTTCGGATCGGCATCCATGCGGGTGATGTCGTCTTCACCGACGATCCGGCTGGAGGACGTGATGTCCTTGGTGACGGTGTGAATGTCGCCAGTCGTGTCGAAGCACAGGCCAGTGGCGGCGAGGTCTTCGTCTCCCATGACGTGTTCTCCATCACCTATGATCGTGTGCCCTTCGGCTACCGCGACGTCGGCGTGCGAGACCTCAAGAATATCTCCCGTCCCATTCACATCTACGAATTGCTGTGGGATCCGGCGCGCCAGTCAGAGGCCGATGCCCAGCCCCCGCGATCACCGGCCGCAGCCGGCTCAAACAAGGGCGCGCGGATCGGCTATGCGGTTGGCGCGATCGCCGTCATCGCCGCCGCTGCCGTCATCATCTTCCACTCGAATCCCGGCACCGAGGATCCCCTCGCCCAGCGCCCTGCGATGGCCGTGATGGGCATTGAGGACCGCACGGGAGACGACGATGCGTATCTGGGCAGAATCGCCCACGACGCCATCGAACAGTATTTCTATGAATTCCAGCCCATTCGTCTCGTCAGTCCCCTGCGCGTGGCACGGGCCCGGCGGGAACTGGGACTTGACGACGGCGCCTCGGACCTGGCATCGATCGCCTCACTCACCTCTGCCATCGACATCCGTCTCGCCGCAACGGGCCAGCTCACACGACGGGGTGAGCAACTCCATTTCACCGCCTCACTCTACGATCTGGCCGGTGAAGGCAAAGTGCTCGTGCGCCGTTCCTGGACCGCCGATAACGATAACCAGCTGTTGGCGCTGGTCGATTCGGCCTGTACCGCCTTCCAGCAGCGACTGGCCGATGTCTTCGAATTCGAGATGGATGACTTCCGCATTGCCCGGGCCGGCGACATGACGACGCACAATCTGGATGCCTATGCCCACTTCGTGCGGGGCCACGACCTGGCCTACGCCGGATTCCTGGAAGAGGGTGCATCAGAGTTGATCAAGGCGACACAGATCGACACCGGATTCGCCCTGGCCTACTCGATCACTGCGTGCGCCCTGTCCTTCGACAAACAGGATTCGCTTTCCGGGCACTACTTCAACCTTGCCCTCCAGCATGCGGACGATCGCCTGGTGGAAAGCACACGCCTCGAAGCCCTCATCTTCCAGGGCAATACCCGTTGGGGTGCCGGCGATGCCGAAGGCTGCTGCTCGAAGTATAACCTGGCCATGGAACTGTATCCGGACGAACGCGAAGGGTACCTCTACCACGGGCTCTGCCAACAGTATCTGGTCGCACAGGACGCACGCGATGCCGGCGATGACGACGCTCTTCAGGCTGCTCTGGAGGGTGCCATCGAGAACTACGAGACCGCAGCGTCTCTGTCTCCCGGCTTCTTCCCTATCTACTTCGATTGGGCCCACGTGGTCCGCGAACTGGAGGGCACCGAGGCGGCCGTGCAGATCCTGTCGAGCTATGTGCGCGCGTATGGCGATGGTCCTGGTGGTGACGCCGCCAGGCGCCAGTTGGCCCAGATGCGCAGTGGCGGCTGAAGAGCCCGGGGTGGGTTTGGCTCGCGGACGCTGCCCGATGGCACCTCATGTCGGTGCCCTGCGGCTCGGTGGCTGCTGATGAGAGATCGAGGCATGCTGACCGCTGAGCAGATTCAACACTTCCATGAACACGGCTTTGTCGTGGCTCAGGGTGCGCTGATGGAAGGTGACCTGGCGCCGGTGCGCGACGGCTTCAGCGCCTGGATCGACGAAGAGGCGCAGCACCTCCACACTCTGGGGCGCCTGCCGCAGACCTTTGCCGATGAACCCTTCGAACGGCGCCTGGCGCGGATCTGCGAGCACGATTTCTCCATCTACGAGCATGTCGATCTCATGGACTGCCGCCTCGAGGCCGTCTTCGATTTTCTGCAGAACGATCGATTGCTCGACCTGATCGAGCCCATCGTTGGCCCTGAGATTCTCTGTAGCCCCATCCAACACAGCCGCGCCAAGTTACCGGAGGATCTGAAACAGCGATTCCCCGCCGGTACGGCCGAAGAACACGAACGCTGGTCTCGTCACGTGGCAGAGAATGTGGCGCCCTGGCATCAGGACGCGCAGGTCCACCTGGAAGATGCCGACCCCGTACCCATTCTGACCGTCTGGGTTCCCCTCGTCGATGCGACACCGGAGAATGGCTGCATTCAGCTGATCCGGGATGTACCGGCCACGGGTCTGGTCTACTGGGGCAGTGGATTCGGCATCGACGAGGATGGGCTGCCCGAAGGGGAGGTGATCACCTTGCCCATGGCCGCCGGTGACGTGCTGCTCATGCACAAGCTGACACCACACCAATCGACCCCCAACCGGACCCAGGATATCCGCTGGAGTCTGGATCTGCGATATCAACCCGTCGGCACGCCCACGGGACGTGGTTTCTATCCGGATTTCACCGTTCGCAGCCGGCACGACCCATCCGCGGTTTCTGAGGACTATGCCACCTGGTGCGGCCGCTGGGAGAAGGCACTGGCTGAAACACCGGCGCAGACGCGTCCTCGACGCTCGCCGCGCCCCACGACAACGACGCCCATGCAGGTGGACGCGTGAGCGATCGCCGGATCGTGCTGATCTCGGGGTCCTTTGAATACGACTCGGAAGAATCCCTCGTCATCCTGCGGGACTACCTGCACGTCAATGCACCCGTCACGTGCGATCTCGTCACATTCTGCACTGAGACCGATGACGTATCCCTCGCACCCATTGAGGACGCTGACGCCGTCGTCCTCTTCGCGCGACGCCTGGAAACGAAGGGGGTGGAGTTGGAACGATTTCAGCGCTACTGCCGCGCCGGGCGTCCACTGATCGGCATCCGCACGGCCAGCCATGCCTTCCAACACTGGCTCGAACTCGACCACGAGATTCTCGGCGGGAACTACGACGGACACCTCGAGGCGGGGCAGGAAACGGCAGTGCAGCTGGCCCCTGACTGCGAGCATGACATCCTCGATGAGATCGAGCCCTTCCCCGCCTACGGCGCACTCTACCGGAACACGCCACTTGCCGAGGATGCCAGCGTCCTGCTCCACGGCCAGGCAGGTGATCATGTGGAACCCGTCGCCTGGACCTGCGAACGCACGGGGCGCGCCTTCACGACCTCACTTGGTCACCAGCGGGACTTCTGGGAACTGGATTTCCTGCGCCTGATGGAGAATGCAGTTCGTTGGGCCTGCGGCATCGGTCCAGTGGCTTGAGCTCCCTATAGAACCCCTCGGTAGATTCGTTCGGCGTCCGCTTCGGTGACCTCCACCGGATTGGGATCCAGGAGACGTCGGATCTGCAGGCTGATCTGTATCATCTCCGGGATATCCGCCGAAGTCAGTCCCGCATCCCCCAGACAGCCATAGGGCGTGTGGCGTCGACGCAGATCGTCGATCCAGGCCACAATTCGCCCCACACCTTCTTCCTGACTTGCGCCGCCCAGATCGATGCCAGCCACGCCAGCGGCGTAGTAATACTTCTCTGCTGCCACCGGTGCATTGTGCAGCATCACACCAGGCAGGACGAGGGCCACGGCCGTGCCGTGCGGTACAGGATGCCCCCGCAGAAATGAAAGCTTCTCAATGCTGTAACCCAGTGCGTGGGCCGCACCGGTGTTGATCGGCCCCAGGAGCAGACCGGCCAGAATGCTGCAACGGGACATCTGTCGGCGAGCCGCCGCATCGAGGGCACCATCCGTTACAGCGCGCTCGAAGTATGGCAATCCGGCCTGCAACGAGGCCCGCGCGACTGCATCAGCCAGGGCATTGCTCTTCTTCGATGCCGTGCACTCCAGCGCGTGGCCAATCGCGTCCAGCCCGGTAGTCGCTGTGAGCACGTGCGGCATGTTCATCGTCAACTCAGGATCAACGATGGCCGTCCCCGGCAGGATGTGATCGTCATAGATCGCCTGCTTGCCCTGGTCTGTGGCCACGACCGAGACCCGACTGGCTTCGGCGCCAGTTCCTGCTGTGGTGGGCAGGCAGATGAGCGGCCACGAGGCGGCCTTCTCAAATTGATCGAAGCCGAAGTAGTCGGAGGCTGACCCGCCATTGGCCGCGAGCGTGACGGCCACCTTGCAACTGTCCATCGTGGAACCGCCGCCCAGGGCAACCACGACATCGAAGCTCGGCGCCGAGCTCAGGCGTGCCGCCAGCGCATCCACACCCTCTACCGTCGGGTTGGCCACGACGGCCGTGTCGATGGCAACCACCCCGATCTGCGCGTCGGCAAGTTCACCTTCCACATGCTGGCTCAGATCATCCAGCGCCGGGTCTCGCACGAGATAGACGCGACGGGCACCGAGTCGTTCGCATTCGTCGGGCAGTGCCTGCAGGGCGCCATGACCGAAGAGGATCCGGCGTTCGTCGAATTTGAAGAACTGGCGAAGTTCCGCGCGCGCTTCCTCCGTATCGAAGGGTTCGCATCCGTCGAGCAGCTCTTCGTTGACGATATACGATTCATCCGACATGGGGTTCATCCTTCGGCTTGGGGTTGGATGCTTTCTGGAAAGTAGCCGAGGTGCCCCCTGACCTCCAGCGCCTTGACTCATCCGTGTTGGACGCGAGTTTTCATGTCCTACTCCGTCTTCCCCCATTTCCCGGGTATCGACATGATCTACGAACTGCGCACCTACCTGATCCCGCCGGGCCGCATGCCCGATATTCTCGAGCGTTTCCGCTCCAAGACCCTCGGCATCTTCGCCCGCCACGGATTCGACGTCGTCGGCTTCTGGACGGTGGATGACCCGACCGAACGCGAAATGATCTATCTACTGCGCTGGGACTCCGCCGAGGCGTCACAGCAGGGCTGGGCTGCCTTCCGTGCCGACGAGGAGTGGCTGGAGACGCGGCGGGTGACTGAGGCAAATGGTGCCATCGTCGACGAAGTGATCGAGAAGTCGATGGTGGCGACTGACTTCTCACCGATGAAGTAGCCCATCCGTTCTCATTGCGGTGTTGGCGGCCCTGCCACACCGCGGCTATACTCCAGCGCTCTGAACTCCGGCGTTCTGCCGATCTCGCCACCCAGGAGTCTGACAATGACCGTTGCCCCTCAGGATCTGACCGCTGCGTATGCACGCGACGGGTATGTGACCCGCCTCGACCTGTTCACGTCCACCGAGATGGACGGCTTCCGCGCCAGCTTCGACGCACTCGAGGCGAGCGAAGGCAAGGAACAATGCGCCATCGGCCTGCAGGGACGACACATGGACGAGGAATTCATCTGGCAGATGTCGACGGATCCCCGTGTCATCGACGCGATCTGTGCCTGCATGGGTGAGGATATCATGCTGCTGTCGACACACTTCTTCTGCAAGTATCCGGAACCGGACAACGAGAAATTCGTCGCCTGGCATCAGGACATCACCTACTGGGGTCTCGAGCCACCCGAGGCGCATACGGCATGGATCGCCGTGGACGATGCGGATCTGGCCAATGGCTGCATGGAGGTGATTCCCGGTTCGCAGCGGGAGGGCATCGCCACGCACGGCACGTCGGAATCGGGCCAGAATCTGCTCAGCATCAATCAGGAGATCCCCGACGAACTTGTCGATCAGAGCAAGGCCGTTCCGATAGAACTCAAGGCGGGGCAGGCATCGATCCACGAGGGGCAATTGTTCCACGCAAGCCGTCCGAATCGATCCGACAGGCGCCGCTGCGGCCTGACGGTCCGCTTCATCCCGCCCCAGGCGCGGCAGGCGAAGACGAATTCCCTGGGCCACAAATGGCGCCCAATCCTGGTGAAGGGCGAGGATCGCCACCATCACTATCCGGTGACGGACGCGCCATTCGCTTTCCCGGGGAGTTGACACTTGGTGACGTGGCGGACCTATTAACCTGTGAGTGCCCAACTACCTACCAGATGAGCGAAGGGAACGAAAGTTCATGGCTAAGTACGACCGTATGACCGTCCTGAATTCGATCGTCGACGTGGGCGTCGTGCCCGTGTTCTACCACAAGGATCCGCAGACGACGATCGATGTCATCAAGGCCTGCGCCGAAGGGGGCGCCCGCTGCGTCGAGTTCACCAATCGCGGCGATCTGGCGTGGAAGGTCTTCGTCGAGGCCACGGAGCACATCCTCGACAACGATCTCGACATCATTCTCGGCGTGGGATCCATCGTCGACGCACCCACGGCCGGGATCTACATCTCCAGCGGTGCCAACTTCGTCGTCGGCCCTCTGCTGAATCCGGAAGTGGCCAAGGTCTGCAATCGTCGCAAGGTGCCCTACTCTCCCGGTTGCGGCTCTGCATCCGAGATTGCCCAGGCCGAGGAACTCGGCGTCGAGATCTGCAAAGTCTTCCCCGGTGGCGAAGTCGGCGGCCCGGGATTCGTGAAATCAGTCCTGGGGCCCTGCCCATGGACGCGGATCATGCCCACCGGTGGCGTGAGTGCGACACGTGAAAGTCTTGAAGCGTGGTTCACCGCCGGCGTCGCCTGCGTGGGTATTGGCTCGAATCTGGTCACGAAGGACGTGGTGGCCAACAAGGATTACGCGTCGCTGACCAAACACGTGCGGCAGACCGTGACCTGGATCGAGGAGATCCGCGGCGAACTGGCCAAGTAGACGCGGCCACGTAGTCGGCGAAATTGATGAAAGAAAGGCCGTCCGCTTGTGAGAGCGGGCGGCCTTTTCCTATTCTGGCAGATGTTCGATCGCCTGAGAGCGGCGATCGCGTAAGAACGGCAACCGTGCACTAGTGTTTCACCACGCAAGCGCAATTCAACCCGGCAGAGAGGGATCCATGTTTCTGACCCTGCTCCTGGTCACCTTCATCGCCTCCCTGAGTACGGCTGCTCTGCTGGCCCGGGTCTTCCGCGATCCCGTCGACCGCATCCTCTCGCGGATCATCGCTGACGATATCTCTTCGGCCTGGCGCAAGTACATCACCTTCGCCATTTACGTCACCGGTGTCTCGGGTGGCGTGCGTATCTGGGATCTGGAGCAGTACATCACGCCCCGCGTGCCTCGGGGCCTTGTCGAGGGCGCCAAGATGCCGCCCGAAGTGCTCGCACTGACGACGGAGCGCTGGGTCCTGGAAGTCTACCGGGCCCTGATCGGCACGCTGCAGAGCATCGCCTGGATGCTGCTGGTCTTCTTTCTCTTCGCCCTGATCGCCTACGTCATCGTGCGCGTCTCCGAGAAACGATCAGCAGACTAATCTCAGTCGCTTCGCCCCGCCCGGCGCCGCTGCCGGAAGAGCAGTCCGAATGCCAGCAGACCGGTTCGATTCGCCGGATTCCCCTGACTTCAGGGTCGGCACAGATGCACGATCGACCGGGCCAGATCATCGAGCCGATCACGCAGTTCATCGCTGGCGATATGCATCGACTCCGTTCTGTCATCGCCGAAGTCATCTCCCGTGGCATAGACGAAACGCGGCACGATGAGGCAACGGAAATCCAGCATCAGGCTATTGGCGAAGGCCATCACTGACATGTAGCTGGAACGGCCGCCGGCAGCGCACAGAAGACCAACAGGCTTGTCCGTCCAGGAACGCCCTGTGAGCTCGACCAGATTCTTGATCGCCGCATTCACATCGTAGACGTAAATGGGGACACTGACGATGACGGCACCCGCCGCCGCGATCCTTGCCCCCAAGGCCAGGACGGCTTCGGTCTTGCCGCCCCCGGCGCCATCGCACAACTCCATCGGCACATCCCGCAGGTCCACGAAATCCGCCTCCACTTGCATGGAGGCCAGTGTATCCACAGTATGTCGGGCAAGAACCCGCGAGCGGCTCATGGGATGCAGGGAGCCGCTGATCACGACGATCTTCGGCATCGGTCGTCCTTCGTTGAATCCAGGAGTTGAGATCCCAGATGGGTGAGAAGATGAGTCAAGCGTACGATGTATTGATCCGCCACGGTCACGTCATCGACCCTCGCAACAGCATCGATGGCATCAGTGACGTCGCAGTGAAAGACGGCCTCATCGCCGCTGTGGGCAAAGACCTGCCAGGAACGGCAACGAAGGAAATTGACGCCAGCGGCCTGTATGTCACCCCAGGGCTGCTCGACATCCACCTGCATGCCTTCAGTCGCTTCAATGCCTGGCTCTATCCGGATCAGCACTGCCTGCCCTACGGTGTTACGACCTGCGTCGACACGGGCAGCTCGGGCTGGCAGCACTTCCCGGGCTTCGTCGAGACCGTCATCGACACGGCCACGATGCGCGTGCTGGCCTTCATCAATATCGTGGGTGCCGGTATGGCCGGACGCTGTGAACAGGACGCCGGTGAGATGGTGCCTGAGCCGTGTGCCGACATGATCAAGCAGTATCCCCAGCACGTGGTCGGCTCAAAATCCGCTCACTATGGTGGATCCGGTTGGGAGTCCGCCCAGGGCGGGATCGATGCCGCTCGGCTGGCCGACTCCATCACCATGGTCGACTTCGCGCCGAAGGAGTCGCGCACTTACGAGGAATTACTCATCCAGCGCATGGCACCTGGTGACATCCACACGCATCTGTATGCCAGCCACATCCCGCTGCTGGATGAGAATCTGAAGATCAACGACTACGTCAAGACCGCGCGTGAGAGGGGCATCATCTTCGACACGGGCCATGGCGGCGGAAGCTTCTGGTTCCGTATCGCCGTACCGGCCATGCAGCAGGGCTTCCAGCCCGACACGATCAGCACCGACCTGCACCGCTCCAGCCGCATGCGCGCCAATGCCACGATGGACATCACCATGTCGAAGTTCCTCGCCATGGGCATGGGTCTGCAGGAGGTCATCTACCGATCGACGCAGAAGCCGGCCGAGGTCATCCGTCGACCGGAACTCGGCAACTTGAGCATCGGCGCGGGTGCTGACGTCGCCATCCTGGAAGTGCGGGAAGGCGAATTTGGTTTCGTCGACTCCGGTTCCGCCCGCCACCCCGGGACGGAGAAGATCGAGTGCCGCGTGACGCTGCGAGATGGCCGGATCGTCTGGGACGACTACGGCATCACGACACTGGCCTGGGACGAGGCCGGCGACTACAAGCGCGTAGAATAGGATGACGAGTGCCGTGTGAGGGCATCAGGGGCCGGCGGCAACCGCCGTCGGCCACGTCATCTGATCTGACAGGTAGATCTCACTGATCTGCCGCGCCACCTCTCCCGCATGCAGGCGTGGATTGTTCGCCAGCACGATCACCGTGTAGCCGTGCCTGGTGTATCGATAGATCTGTGTCGTGAATCCATTGATGCTGCCCGAGTGACCGATATACGGCAGCCCGTGGACCTCACCGATTCGCCAGCCCAGACCATAGGCGGTTTCGTTGCCGTCATTGAGCGTCGCTGGTGTATAGGTCTGCTGCAGCGTCTCCCGTTGCAGTACGGTCTGAGTGTAGAGTGCCTGGTCCCACCTGAGCAGATCTCGCACGGTCGAGTAGAGATTCCCGGCCCCCGTGAGCAGATACATATCCAGCCACCAGGTGTTGATGATGCCATCACCTGAAGTGGAGTAGCCGTGGGCGCGATCGGGTACGATGGCCCGGTATTGGTCGACACCTGTATCGTCCATCCCGACAGGATCGAAGATGTTGCGCTGCAGATATTCCTCGAAACTGAGGCCCGAAACCGTCTCCAGCAGATGCGCCAGCACGACGTAGGCGGAGTTCGAATAGCTGTAGCGGCTTCCCGGTTCGAAATCCAGATCCTTGTGCTGGAAGACATCGAGCAACTCGGCCATGTCCCGCCCAAGGGCCGCCTCTGCCCAGAATTCTGAATCGCCCAGGTAATTCGGAATCCCTGACTGGTGCGTCATCAACTGACGCGTCGTCACTTCGGAGGCGCGTGGATAGTCCGGCAGATAGGTAATCAGTGGCACGTCCAGATCGATGCGCCCTGCCTCGACCAGTTGCATGACCGCCAGCGCCGTGAATTGCTTGGAGACCGACGCCAGGCGGAAGCGCGTGCGCGGTGTGTTGGGAATGGCGTGCTCCACATCGGCCAGGCCATAGCCGCCCTCGTGCAGGAGTTTGCCTTCGTGGGCGATGAGGACGGCAGCACCAGGGTCTTCGGGGCCCAGGTGATCGAACAACTCACCCACCAGGATTCCCTTGTCCTGGACAGGATCGACGATCAGATCCGGGACCTTCACCGCAGATCCAGAAGAGACCTCGATCGTCGTCGCTCGGCGCCCGGTTCGCCCGATGCGAAGGTCCTGCGTCGCCACTTCGTACGATCCTGGCGGCAGGAGTAGATCGAACACGCCGTCGGCATCAACCGCCGCTCGCAGCCAACCCTGATCACTCTGGATCTGGACGCGGCGCGGCGGCACACCCTGGCCCTCGTGTGACCAGGCCACCCGTCCTGTGATACGCCCGCCACCCTGGGCGGGTAACAGCGCCAGATCCCCTCGCCGAGACGGCGCACCGAGTTTGCCGATCCCATCTCCCCAGGCCATCCAGGTGAAGGACTCGTCCGCATCGCGATCACCGATTGACACGTCGAACCCGATCACATCTCCCGGCCCGGGCGGCTCCTCAACACCGGCCATCTGACCCAGATCGAATCGCCACTCGAATACGTGTCGGCCATCGCGATAGGCGCGTGACACAATCCCCGCCGTTGAGTCGTCATTCACATCACCTTGGGTGAACACCTCGTGATGGCGGCCGTAGAGCACGTGCTGAATGCACCCGGAGGTGCGATCCCCGTGTTCGAAATCCAGGAAGATCTCGCACGCGTCGCTCGCATTCCACGCCGTAGCGGTATCTGACACAACGGGAGAATCGTCGACCATCTCCACTGCGACGTAGAGCCTCGAGGAATCCGGGTCGTGGGCAACGCGGAACCAGGCCTGCAGGTCATCGACGCTGTCCGCTGCAGCCCCAAAACGGGACCGTGCGATGGGCAGGGTCAACACGTTGTCAGGCCAGTCGGACAGATCGCCATCGATCACGATTCCGCTCACGACGGGAGCAACGGCGGTGAGTGTATGATGGGCCAGAACCACAGAGGCTGAGAACAAGGTCACCAGACAGAGCGACAGGATTCGCATCGAGCATCGATTCAGTTGAGATGGATGAAGGCGCCGGTGCCCCAAACTCCTCTACCCGGGCAGCTCGTGCAACCGGGCGGCTCCTCCAGCCAGGCATCTCTTCTGATTCCGGCAGGATGATCCACATCCGGGTATCAGGCGCGGAAGAATCTTCCCAGTCTCTCCGGCTGATGTGGCAGCCCGAAGATCAATCAGTCGAGACACGATGGTTGGCACGAGGATTGCGTCAAGCATGTCGAATGAAGAGCGACCTGAATTCACAGAAGAATGCCTCGATGGAAGTTGTCCACCACGGTGGAACTTCGACAATAATCAAGACGGCATTCCGGTGGGTTGGTCGCTCTTTTTCTTTGTACACAAGAAAGGGCCCACGGCGTATGCCGCGGGCCCTTCTCGTTATCTGTAGCGAGTATCTGACCTAGTAGCGGTAGTGATCAGCCTTGTAGGGGCCTGAGCGGCTGATGCCCAGATAGTCAGCCTGGTCAGTGCTCAACTTGTCGAGCCGGATGCCCAGCTTCTTCAGATG
Source organism: Gemmatimonadota bacterium (assembly GCA_018673255.1). The sequence goes on along the minus strand of JABHDC010000253.1, from coordinate 226,060 downwards.
CAGTCTGGCGACCTTCTCATCCAGATACTTCGGCAGGACGTAGACGCCGATCTCGTGCTTCTTCGTGTACAGCTCGATCTGCGCCAGCACCTGGTTGGTGAAGGACATGGACATCACGAAGGAACTGTGACCGGTGGCGCAACCCAGATTCACCAGTCGTCCTTCGGCCAGCAGAATGATCGAGTGGCCATCGGGGAACGTGAACTCGTCCACCTGAGGCTTGATCTCGATGTGCTTGATGCCGCGACGCTTCTGCAACTGCTCGACCTGAATCTCGATGTCGAAGTGGCCGATGTTACAGACGATAGCGCCGTCCTTCATCTTCTCCATGTGGTCGAGCGTGATCACATCCTTGCAGCCCGTGGTGGTGACGAAAATGTCGCCCTCCTTCACGGCCTGACTCATGGGCATGACCTCGAGCCCCTCCATCGACGCCTGCAGCGCGCAGATCGGGTCGATTTCGGTAACGATGACACGGGCGCCGAAGCCCTTCATCGATCCCACCGATCCCTTGCCAACATCGCCGTAGCCGGCCACGACGACGGTCTTGCCCGCCGTCATGATGTCGGTGGCGCGCTTGATGCCGTCCAGCAGCGACTCCCGGCAACCGTAGAGGTTGTCGAATTTCGACTTCGTCACCGAGTCGTTGACATTGATGGCAGGAATCTTCAGCGTGCCCTCGGCGAGCATGTGATTCAGATTGTGCACACCCGTCGTGGTCTCTTCCGACGTGCCCTGGATGGCGGCGAGCAGTTCCGGGCGCTTGTCATGGACCCGCTTGGTCAGATCACCCCCGTCGTCGAGGATCATGTTCGGCCCCTTGCCACCAGGCCACTGCAGCGTCTGATCGGTGCACCACCAGTATTCATCTTCCGTTTCGCCCTTCCAGGCGAAGACGGGCGTGCCCGTAGCGGCGATGGCGGCAGCGGCGTGATCCTGCGTCGAGAAGATGTTGCACGACGCCCAGCGCACCTTCGCGCCCAGGGCCTGCAGGGTCTCGATCAGCACGGCCGTCTGAATGGTCATGTGCAGCGAACCGGCGATTCGCGCGCCCTTCAGCGGCTGGCTCTTGCCGTATTCGGCACGCAGTGCCATCAGACCGGGCATCTCGCGCTCTGCAAGACGAATCTCTTTGCGTCCCCATTCGGCCAGGCCGATGTCTGCTACTTTGTAGTCTTTCTTGGTACGCTTGGCGCCGTTGCTGCTCGACTTCGCCGTGCGGCGAGGTTTGGTTTTGAGCATGATTTGGTTCCTCGAAGAGTGATGAGTGGTAGTGTGGATTGATTGGGATTCTTGTTCGGGACATCGGCTGCGTCGACCTCGAACCCCGCCTGCGTAAGCCAGCGACGGATCTCGATCGGTCGAAAACCGAGCCAGAGGTCGGCGTGCGCCTCACGCATGGACTCGTCTGCGTGCTGGGCCAGATCGACGATGGTAAGTGCTCCCCCTGGCGCCAGTGCTCGCCAGGCTTCCTCGATCGCGGCTTGAGGTCGGGGCACGTGATGCAGAACCATGCAGGCGATGACGGCATCAACTTCACCATCAGCGACAGGCAGGTGCTCGAGATCACCGAGACGGAAGTCGCAGCGATCCACCGCGGCCTTGCCCGCCGTCTGCCGCGCCAGCTGGAGCATCGTCGACGACGCATCGACGGCGATGACTCTCTCTGCACGTTCAAGCAACGATGGCAACATCAGACCTGACCCCGTGCCCAGATCCAGTACACGATCGAGACGCTCCGGCATCATGGCCAGAGTCACCTCGCGGTAGTACTGTCCATCCGGACTCTGACGTTCGCCGGCATCGTTGTGATCGGTGAGGCTGTCGAAGAAGGAGATCGTCTGCTGGCGACGGCGTTCGATCGCTTCTTCGAGGCGCTGCACATCATGTTCGTAGGATGGCAGTTCACGCTCGTGATCGGACAGCAACGAGAGTGTATCCTTGACCAGGGGCCAGTCGCTGTCAGCGTGCGACTCATAGTAGATCCACGTGCCCTCGCGACGGCGCGTCACCAGATCGGCCTCGGCAAGAATCCGCAGATGCCTCGAGATCCGGCTCTGCCCCATCTCGAGGATGGAGAGGATCTCATTGACATTCAACGGAGATCGCGCCAACAAACGAAGCAGTCGGAGTCGCGTCTCGTCGGCCAGGGCCTTGTAGATTTGCAGAGGTTCGGGCATACGTTCAGGTCAGGCGAAACGAGCAGATTCAGGCGGAAACGAATGTCACGCTCCCTGAGTATACAGGTTGGATAGAGAAACATCAAGATTTCTTGATATATAACTGCCCATCCTTGAGTGACCATGCCTGAACACTGCCAGACCATGCACTCCACCTCAACCCCGCCTATGCAGAGGCCACTGCATGCAGGCCGAACGACGCCTGCTGGATAGGCAGATCCTCGACCTGCCCTACACACGACTGGTGACCATCGCCGCCGAGCATCTCGGCCACCCCCTGCTCCCCTTCGATATCGAACGGCGGGGTGACATCACCCTCGGTACTCGCACGGTCCCCGACGAAGGCGAAGTGATCGAACCGGAACTGGCGAGCACGGCTGTCGTGATCCGGGGAGGCTGTAGTGGCATTGAGGCCCTCCTGTTGATGCTGGCCGGTGTCCTGGCCCTGCCGGCCCCGTGGTCGCTGCGCCTGCGAACCCTGGCTCGCGATCTGCCCCTGCTCTTCGGCCTGAATCTCCTGCGGATCCTCGCCCTGTCTCTATACGATGGCCCGGCATCCCGACTGGATCGACGTCGCCCACGACCAGATCGCCCAGGGGGTGATGGTCATCGTCGTCCTTCTGCTGTGGATGCGACACGTGGATCGCGTGCGACAGCTTCCACCAGAGGAGTCGGTCGCGGGAGCACCCAGTTGATCATGCGCTGGGTAGCCGCCTTCATCGGGGCCAGTCTCTTCATCGCCACGATGCAGTCAGCCTGGATCGAGTATCTCCTGGGCAGACTTGCCGTCGCCTTCGCCCAGCTGGCTTTCGGCTCAGATCACCCATTTTATGTGTGGATCGACGGGGCAGACCTGGCCTGGCGCAGCGGCAGTGCAGCACAGGGCAGTATTGGGCTGCGCCTCCTCTCCTACCATCTGGGCCTCTATCTCACAGCAGCCATTGCCGTGAAACACGTGAGGGCCCGACAACGGCTGGAGTGGTGTGCCGCGGCCCTGCCTGTACTCCTGCTCTGGCAGATCGGCGATGTCTTGCTGGGGATCGAAAGTCAGTGGCTGACTCTCGCGCGGCCATCAGGCTATGATGTTGATGTGGCAGGCGGTCTGGATCTGTGGTTCCTGCTCGTGAAGGTTGCGAACAACTTCAACGTCCTGGCCGCTCGTCAGCTGGTGCCCTTGGCGATTCTCTGGGCCCAGTGGTCGCGGTGGCAGGCGCAAGAGCAGGTGCGCCAGGGGCATCCGGAAGACCCGCCAGCCTGAGGCCAGCGCATCCAGGAATCTGCTGGCCGGCGTCAGCTCCGGCCAGCATCCTGGCTGATGAGTCTGTATCTGCCTCTCAAGCCTCGCGCAGGCGCACCATGTCATTGCCGCGCGACTTGTCATGTTCCAACTCGATGTAGCCCGCCGCCGCTGCAGCGGCCATCATCTCGTTGAAATTGCGGAATCCGTAGCGCTTCTCGCTGAAGCCTGGATCGACGCGCCGCAGGGACTGTTTCACCAGTGAACTCCACAGAGGAGAATAGTCTTCTTCCAGCGAGGCGACGATCTGCACGAGACGATCAATGCCCTCTTCCTGTGGAGAATCCACCACGGGTTCAACGACCGGTGCCTTTACCGCTGGCTTGCCCTTGGCACGGCTCTTCGGCTTCGCCTTGGATTTCGGCTCGGCCTTCACCTCTGGCTCAGGAACGGGGGCTGGGACCCTCTTTCTTCGAGTCGGTCGCTGTTGGGACTTCTCTACCAGATCATCGTAGAACATGAACTCATCGCAGCTGTTGATGAGCAGATCCGATGTCGACTTGCGCACGCCACAGCCGATGACGCGACGGTTGTTCTCCTTCAGCTTCGATGCCAGGGGCGAGAAATCCGAATCGCCGGTGATCAGTGCGAAGGTATCGATGTGATCCTTGGCGTAACTCAGGTCGATGGCGTCCACCACCATGCGGATATCGGCTGAGTTCTTGCCGCTGTGCCGAGTCTGGGGAATGTCGATGAGTTCGATTCCCTGCGTATGCATGTCCCGCACGTCGTTGCGGTAGCCACTCCAGTCGCAGTAAGCGCGCTTGTGGACGACACGCCCCCGCTCGAGAAATCGCTTGAGCACGATGTCAGCCTGGAAGCGTCCCGGTCGCAGACCGATGGCCAGGTTTTCGAAATCGATGAAGACGGCAATCAGAGATTCGTCGGCCATCATGTGGCCTTTCTTGGTTGGTGGCGAAGACACTCACCGTTGCGGTGATCGTGCTCGCCGTGCAGATCAGACCTGCTTGGGCAGTTCCAGACCGAATCGTTCGGCCGCCACCTCAATCTTCGCCCACGTACCCGGTGGCATGGGCACCCCATCCCGCTCACGCTCAGCCAGGGTTCGCAATTCCGGATCACCGGGCACGAAGACTTCGTCCACGCCATCCTGCCGGGGCAGGGACTTCTCGGCACGGATCAGGTCCTCCACTTCCTGCCGATAGTCGGTCAGATCGCCAAACATCGACACATCGACGGCACACAGAAAGGAGTTCTGTGCGCCAGACGTGGCCGGCCCGGTCTTGTCGGCCAGAATATTCGGCGAGACCAGTGGATTGGCCGCCATGAGACTGGTGAAACACTCGAACAGCAGGGCCAGACCGTAGCCCTTGTATTCACCGGCCGGCCGCAGTGTGCGCGCCGCTGCCGGATCGGTCGTGGGATCACCATCAGCATCCAGCGCCCACGTATCGGGGATCGGGACCCCTTTGTCTCCGGCGACCATCACCTTGCCGAAGGCGGCAATACTGGTGGCCATGTCGAGTACGAGAGGTCCGCGACCATCGGGGCCGGGCACGGCAAAGGAGATCGGACTGTTGTGCACACCTGCCGCCCTCGTACCCGGGTGGGCCATATTCGGTGGATTCGTCACGACGGCGATTCCAGCCAGCCCCCGCAACGCCAGTTGCTCAGTGTAGTACCCCATGGCGCCCTGGTGCGTCGTATTTCGGATCAGCGCCCAGCCGACGCCGGCTTGCTTGGCCTTTTCTGCCACCAGGCCCACGGCGTACGAGGTGACGACGGGGCCAAAAGCATGGTCACCCTCGATATAGAGCGCCGCCGCCCTCTCGCTGATGATGCGAACATCTGGCTTCACCTTCATGCTGCCACTGTCAGCAGCGGCCAGATACGATTCGATTCTCGCCACGCCGTGAGAATCGACCCCCCGCATATTCGCCCAGACCAGCACCTCCGCTTCCACTGCCGCATCCTCCGGGGACATACCGACCCCTTCGAAGGCCTGCGCCGTGAAGCGCTCGAGGTCCTTCCCATCCACCCGTAGTTCAGTCACGCTTGTGTCCCCTCACTTGAGTCGTGGACCGGGGATGCGATTCCAGTTCGCATCCTCGGCGTCGCCATCATAGGTGGGCCGCAACGATCCAATGCGCTCGATCGCCTCAGGCGGCCAATGATCCTCCATGCCATCCTTGGAGAGCCGGGCCCGGATCGGCTCGCTCAATTCATCCCACGCCGGGTAGTACCACAGCGTGATTACCGTGCGCCGCTGGTCGGTCTTGTTCGCATGGGCCGAGTGCAGCAGGCGCGAGTCACCGATGACAAGATCGCCCGCATTCACGGGCACATCCACCTCTTCAGGCTGGGCCCGATAGGCTGGATGATCTGGATCGACGACGGCGCGCAATTCAGCCGTATGTGCATCCGGCACTTCGTCGTGCATCGAATGGCGCTTGCGATGGGTGCCCTTGAGCACACGCAGGCAACCATTCTCAGTCGTGGTGTCCACCAGATACCACATGAGAAATGCCTGCATCGGCTGCGCCCATGTGTAGGAGCACTCCTCGTCCCAACCCCACCAGTCCTGATGCCAGAAGAGAGGCGGCGAGCCACCCGGTTTGCTGATAACGAAACCTGCCGCATACTTCGGATCTGGGAACCCGAGTGCAGCGAGAGCCTCCCGAGCAGCGGGCGCGGCAATCAGTTCAGCGAAGAATGGGTCTTCGAGAACGCTGATCAGTGACCCGGTGGATTTCTGTTCTTCCAGGTGCTCCTGAGAAGCTGCATCGAGCAGTCGATCCGAGACTTGCCGCGTGCGCTTGAGCAGATCCGCATCCAGGACCTGCTCGAAACGACAGAACCCATCGCGCAGCAATTGCTGCCGTGCCTCGTTGGCTGTGGCACTCGTCATCGACTACTCTCCCTCTCGCTGTTTCGTATTGTCTCGAAGATCCGGAATTCGGTTCCAAGATAGAGAATAGACTGCTATGCTGCGTATCGTTGACCAGGGCATCCTCTCCCTCGTCGAAGGGCGGGGTGCCTACATGCCGTGGATGACCCCCCTGCCGGATGGAACATTCATCGCCTGCCAGCATGTGGGCCAGGAACTCGGCAGCGACGACAACCACATCGTTGTGCTGCACTCCCCCGATGGTCAACCATGGACGGAAGCCGGTTCCATTCACGCAGGTGGACTTCCTGCCGATGGCTGGGCGTACCGCTGCCCCCAGATCAGCCTCGTCGAGGCGCCCACGGATTCAGTCCCGCGACTGGTGATGACGTGCACTCGCTTCGAGACGACGGACGGAAACCTCTTCAATCCCGACAGCGAAGCCCTGGCCCGACCCGAGATGTGCCTGTTCTGGTCCGAGGACGGGGGCAGCACCTGGACGCCACCCCAGGTTGTGCCCGTGGATCTGGACCCGAGTCGCTACACCTGGAATTCGGCAGGCCAGTTGTTGCAGTTGTCGCCCGACCGCTGGCTCTGGCCACTGGAAACCTGGAAACCCGAGGGCCACGAGGGACCACCCGATCAGCGCGCCTGGCACATTGTCTCCACCGATCAGGGCAGAACATGGGGCGATCTCACCGTCGTCGCCGACGATCCGCAGGGGAAGATCCTCTATTGGGATCAGATGAATTGCCAGCTGGCCGATGGTCGCCTGTATACGATGATGTGGACCCACCTGTATGGGACCAGTGAAGACATCACGAATCACCAGGTCCTTTCCAGCGATGGGGGGCACACCTGGTCGCCCCCGATCCCGACCAATCTGCGTGGTCAGGTTTGCACGCCGATCCCCCTGGCCGATGGCCGCGTCGCCGCCATCTACAACCACCGTCATGAGCCGCAGGGCGTGCACGTCGCCCTGAGCGCCGATCTCACCCACTTCGACACCCAGCACGAAGCGGTTGTATTTGACGCTGGTACCGAGGCGACCCTGGGCACGACCGACCACGACAACTTCCTCGCCGAACACATGCTCATCGCCTTCGGCAAACCCGGTGGCCGTCGACTCGACGACGGCACACTGCTGACCTGGTTCTGGTGCACGAGCGGGGGCATCACCCACACGCGGTGGACACGACTTGAGGTCATCGATTGACCGGCCCGGGACACGACGCCTGCCATCGATCGCTGCACCCCAGGCCGGACCAGACACCTACCCAGCCTGAGACGGTCCTGCAATTTGGTGGCGGCAACTTCCTGCGCGCCTTCGCCGACCTGTTCCTGCACGAGGCCAACGAAGCCGGCCAGCATGCGGGCCGGGCCGTCGTCGTCACCTCCACGAATAGCGACCGCACACGGTGGATCAACGACCAGAAGGGATGTTACCACGTCGTCGTGCGGGGCCTGACGCATGGAAACGATGTCGATCAGGTGATCCGTGTGGACCAGGGCATCTCACGTGCCCTGTCCGCTACCGATCAATGGGATGCGGTTCTGGAGGTGGCGGAATCGCCTGATCTGCGTTGGATCATCTCCAACACGACCGAGGCCGGTCTGCAATTGGCCGATGATGAGGTCGGTGCAGACACCGCGGCCGAAACCCCATCGGCCCTCTCGCCATCCACGCCGATCTCCTTCCCCGCGAAGTTGCTCACCGTCCTGGCTCACCGTCACCACTGCGGTTTGCCCGGCGTCACGATCCTGCCGTGCGAACTGGTCGACGCCAATGCCGATGTGCTGCGAGGTCTTGTTTTCGAGCAGGCACAACGCTGGCGCCTGCCAGATGTCTTGATGGCCTGGCTCGACAGCGAGTGTCGCTGGGTGAACACCCTCGTCGATCGAATCGTCTCCGGTCGACCGGCGTCACACCCCTTGCTGCACGTGGACGCCCTGTTGACGGTGACAGAGCCCTTCGCACTGTGGGCGATCCAGGACGATGGGCGTCTGGGATTCCTCGAGCATGACGCCATCGAACGCGTCCCGGACATCACACCCTACAGCCTGCGCAAGGTGCGAATCCTCAATGGCGCCCACACGGCCCTGGTGGCACGGGCCCTGCCCATGGGCATCGAGACAGTAGGTGCTGCGATCGGCCACGACGACGTCGACAAATGGCTGCATCAACTGCTCGAAGAGGAGATCCTCCCCGCCCTCGGTGATCGCGTGGAAGGGGCCGACGATTTTGCGGCGGCCACCTTCGAACGTTTTGCCAACCCCTGGCTGGAACATCGTCTGGCCGATATCGCCCTGCATCACGAGACCAAGCTGCAGACGCGACTACAACCGAGTTTCGACGACTACGTCAATCGCTTCGGAGAGAAGCCGCCGCTGCTGGCTCAGATCCTCGGTCGTTGAGGCGTGACGCGGGGGCTCTCTTGGAGCACGTTCTGCGAATATGCTCTGCCGTTTCAACACCACAACACAGATCGAGTCACCATGAAGACCTTGATCCTGGCCGAACCGGGCCGCTTTGAACGAGCCGACACGACTGAGCCGGACGCACCTGCGGCTGGGCACGCCACGCTCCGCATCCACCGCGTCGGAATCTGTGGCACCGACCTGCACGCCTTCCGTGGTCGCCAACCCTTCTTTGAATACCCCCGCATCCTCGGCCACGAACTCGGCGCTGAGATCGTGGCGCTGGGCGATGGTGTTGACGACCTGTGTGTAGGTGATCACGTGGCCGTCGAACCGTACATGGAGTGTGGCACCTGCCAGGCCTGTCGCGCCGGCACCTACAACTGCTGCCAGTCACTACAGGTTCTGGGAGTGCACACGGATGGGGGCATGCGAGAGTTTATCGATGTGCCGGCAAGGAAACTCTTTCGGTCGAACACCCTCGACCTCGAGCAACTGGCCCTCGTGGAAACACTCGGGATCGGCGCGCACGCCGTCGAACGGGCCCAACTCGGCTCAGGGGAAACAGTCCTCGTTGTCGGCGCCGGCCCAATCGGCCTGGCGACGGCTCAGTTCGCCGCCCTGGCCGGAACCCGCGTCCACATGATTGAACTGGATGGGGGACGCCGCGACTTCGCACTGGGTCACTTCGATATCGCTGGAGCCCGTGCACCCGGTGATGATGCCGAGACCACCCTGGCCGACCTGCGTGAGCATCTGGATGGCGACCTGCCCACGTGTGTCTTCGATTGCACGGGATCACGCGCATCCATGGAAACTTCCCTCAGCTTTCCGGCCAGTGCCGGTCGGCTGGTCTTCGTCGGTTTCCAACTCGAAACCATCAGCTTCGCCAATCCCGAATTCCATCGTCGCGAACTGAGTCTGCTCGCCAGCCGCAACAGTACGTCGGCTCAGTTCAGGCGGATCCTGGCGCTGATGGAATGCGGCGATGTGGATACGACACCATGGATCACGCACCGCACCGACTTCGAGGCGGTCGTGGAAGAATTCCCGTCATGGCTCGAGCCACAAACGGGGGTCGTGAAGGCAATGCTGTCCTTCTGACCGGATCCTCTGGCACCTGGCGCCCCGCCGTGACGACGAGGCGCCTTGTGTCACGGCTGCTGAACGTAAGGCAGGAGACGCTGGCGCAGTCTGTCCATGTGTTCACCCGACAACAGCTGGCGATCTCGAGTCCAGTCCTCGAGAATCGGCGCAATGTGCTTCCAGGCAGCACGGTATCGGTCTGTGGCTGAGGACGTATCGCCCTGGATAATCGCCAGATCGCCCCGCAGGGCCTCGTAACGTGCATCCATGATGGCCAGCGGCAGGACCTCTGCCTTCCAGCCCTGCTCCAGCAGTTGTGTCTCCCACGGTTCCAGCTTGCTGCGACGATTGGCATAGGCGTCAACCAGGTGGGCGACACCCGCCGAGTCGTCACGAGCAACGGAGAGGCGGCCGTGCCACAGGACGAGATTCGCCTCTTCCCGCAGCTTCGTCGTCTCATTCTCAATGTCTTCGAAGGTCGAATACCACTGTGTGATCGTTGCCTGCACGTCCTCGTCGCTGAGAAACTCGGGACGCTCGATCCCCCGCTCGATGGCCGCCTGGCTCCAGGCTCTGCGGCGACTTGAGTTGATCGCCTGACCTTGTGCCGCATCGAAGTAGGTGCGGGCAGCGCCGTCTGACTCGACAGATTTCGCCAGGGTCAGCTGGAAATCGAATGTGCGGGGCGTGTCGGAGAACTCTGCCACGTGGGTAGCCAGACGCTGATCTCTCCGCCTCACATGGGACGAGTCACCCGTCAATTGGAACAACCGTGTATCGCCAAAACTGAGCACGTACACCTGATCTTCGTGCGCATTACCAGCCTCGATCTTAGGCTGGTCGGCCAGGATCATCGCCGCCAGATCTTCATTGGACACATTCGTCTGCAGCCCCTGGCGGATGCGCATGGTCCACCGGTTCAGCCATGAACGATAGTGCGACGGATGCGCTATAATCGCCGCATCCACCAGCTCGAGCGCACCGACCAGATCTCCGCTATTGGCTGCCTGGCGGCTGCCTTGATCGAGACTGTCGGCAATCTCCCATCGCTGTTCCCAGGTGAGACCGGAGTAGAGTTGGGCATCAACCGAACCCGAAGTGCAGAGCACCGCGCAGATCGCAGTGCTGATACATACAAGACCCCACACTCTGTTCGGCACAATTCCTCTCAATCGTACACCCCTTTCAGGCACATAGTTCACGGTTCTGTTGTTGCGCCATTGTGGCGCCTCGTGTGTCATCGGACGGTTGCAGTTGCCGGTGAGAGCAGATTCAGTCATCACCGTTGGCCTTGTCGGCGCCCTCCAGGCGCTCGATCAGCGCTGCGGCGGCCGTAGCCCCGCGTGTCTTCGCCTGGGCACTCTCGAAGAGCCTGCGCGCCTCGTGGAGGGCTTCCAACGCCTCGGCCCGCCGTTCCATCCTCATCAGCAGACTGCCCAGATTCGTGAGGGTATTGGCATGGCCGAGCACATTGCCGATGTGTCGATGAATCTCGATCGTGCGTTCATAGGTCTGCAACGCTTCGTCGTGCTCACCACTCTTGAACAGGACGTTGCCGAGATTCCCAAGCACACTCGCCTCGCCCAGTGGCACCTCAATCTGGCGGTAAATCTCGAGCGCCGCATCATACGACTGCCGCGCTTCCTTCGGTCGCCCCATGCGGAAACGAACATTCCCGATATTCGCCAGTGCATTGGCCCGACCGAGCGGATTGGCCACCTGTTCATGTAACTTCAACGCCGCCCGATGGTGCGCCAGGGCCTGAGGCAGTTGCTCCTGGTGCATGGCGAGATTGCCCATATTTCCACGGGAATTCGCCTGGCCCACGTCATTGCCGACGGCCTGGAAACGCTGCAACGCCGACTTGTAGGCCGATTCTGCCTTCTCGTACTCCCCACGGTGCGCGTGTACGTTGCCCAGCGTCAGTGTCACGTCAGCCTGACCGTGACTGTCGCCGACCATGCGAAACAGCTCCAGCGCCTCCTCGCACGTCTTCTCCGCAGAATCGATCCGCCCCAGACGATTGCGTGCCACGGCCAGATTCGCCAGGCAGGCGGCGCGGAAATCCTTGCGCTTCATCCGCGTCGCCATCTGCAGTCCAAGGCTCGTGACCTCTTCAGCCTGGGAGAAATCGGAGCAGTTGATCAGCGCCGCGCCCCAGTTCAGATAGGCGGGCAGGGAGGCCCGTGCTTCCGCCGCGGCACCATACTTCTCTGCCGCCGCCGGATACTGATGGCTGTCGTAGAGCCGCTCTGCCTCTTCGTAGAGCCCTTCCGCCGTTCCGCCCGGCTCGTGGTCGGGTTGCAGCGTGATACTGAGAGCTGTCGCCTTCTGAACCAGCTCTTCAGCAGGCCCCTCGACTGTCCGGGTTTCCCGCGGTCCCCTGCCCTGCGATCGGGCACTCAGGACCGATCGCACCCCGAAATATGCGACCCAGCCAACCATGCTGGCGAGCATCAGGGGCGTTCGCAATGGGGACAGGACGTCCAGGCCATCAGGGCCTGAGATGAGGGTGATCACGACTGCCAGCACCGTCATCGCCAGCGAGAGATTGCGCAGGGCGCGCCGGACAGCTGCGAAAGATTCAGCCAATTCCGCAATCCTGCTCGGAATCGGCCGAGCGCCCGACGGCCCTGATGATGAACTTCACCGTGATCAGGGCAGCCAGAATTCCCAGAATCTTGGCAATGTTGATCGCGATACCGGTCCAGAAGACCTTCTGCTCGTATTCCTGGATCGAGCTTTTGTTGAGTTGTCGCCCCGTGCCATCGATGAGTGTTACCTGCCCTGGCGCAACACCCTCCACGAGAGAGGCCACGAGGGTTGCCATGCCGTCGAGCTGATCCGTCGTGGCGTCGTTGCGAAGATGCACTGTCACCACCGCTTGCCCCCTGCGACGCAACCGGTGGTCGAGGGAGAGGGTCAGGTTCGCGTCGGCGATGTCCACGACGTCGAGGGCCACGACGGCACGCTCAATCTGTTCCTCAAGGTCTGCCGCTTCCGCCTGCAATGCCTGTTGCTGCCCTTCATCGGGGGGCGTGGTGGCAAACCACACAGGAAGGACGCGGAAGCCGATGAAGAGTCCTACCGCGAAACCGCCGAGCAGATGCAGAAGTCGTTGATTGCCGGTGAAGAAGTCGATGATGGGCATCGTCGCCTCTCTTCTGGCCGCTTGTGGCCACAGTTGCGATTCGGTGATGGAGGGGATGCATGAAAGCTACGCATGGACCGGGCAGCGACCAAAGACTCGTGACAACTGGCCGGCATTGAGGTCTCTCCTATCTTCGGGTCGCGCCTCTGATCTTACCCACCGCTCTCGCAGGAAGCAGACCCTCATGTCAGATCACATACCAGATCCCATATACGACAAGAAGATCCCGGCCAAACTGGAAGCCGTTGCCCGTCGCTACACGCCATTCTGCTTCGACGCCGTTGAGCAGCTGGAGGGTGTCGAGATGGCAGAGACAAAGGAACACTTCCGTGAGCTTCCCACAGGTTCCGACCTGAAATGGAGACGCGTGCGATCTGGTGATTCATGGGGAGGATCGTGGATCAGCGGCTGGTTTCGTATCCGTACAAAGTTGCCCACCGGATGCCAGTCTCAACAGGTGTATCTGCGTGCCGCAACCGGTGCGCCTGAGGGCTTGCTCATCGTCGATGGCGAACACCGTGGCGTCTTTGATCCGAACCACCCTGTGGTGATGCTCACGGGCAGCGGCAACACCCGACGCAATTACCAGATCGCCGTAGAGGCCCACGCCGGCCACCCATGCATCGGGACCCAGCCTGACGAACTCGACACGAGTGATCATCGCCGCGTCTTCGAGGGGTTCGAACTCCTCCTGCAACGCGAGGATGTTGTGGCCTTCGTCTTCGATCTGCAGACCCTGCTGCAGTTGGCCGAGGCACTGGACGAGGACTCGCTGCGCAAGAGCCGGATTCTGGCGGGACTCGCCGATGTGTGGCAGACGATCGATGCCATGCCAGCCGAAACCGAAGAAAGCAGCTGGCGGCCGAAATTGCACGCCGCCCGGGCTCTGATGCAGCCCTTGCTCTCTGCCCGCAATGGTGACAGCGCACCCTTCATCGGCATCGTCGGCCATTCACACATCGATACGGCCTGGTTGTGGACGATCGCCGAGACCGAGCGCAAGTGTGCCCGCACATTCTCCAGCGCCCTGAATCTCATCGAGCAGTATCCTGAGTTCCGCTTCGTCCAGAGTTCTCCCTACCACGCAGAGATCGTGCGACGCGAGTATCCCGGCATTTTCAGGCGCATGCAGGCAGCCGCCGCCGATGGCAGTTGGGAACCGAATGGCGCCATGTGGGTTGAGCCAGACTGCAATATCCCGTCTGGCGAGGCTTTCGTGCGTCAGCTCCTGCTCGGCCAGCAGTTCACTCGGCAGCACTTCGACTACACAGCCGATGCCTTCTGGCAGCCGGACGTATTCGGCTACTCTGCAGCGCTGCCGCAGATTCTGCGCAAGAGTGGCGTCGACTACTTCTACACGACGAAGATCGCCTGGAATGACACGACGAGATTCCCCTACGACACGTTCCAGTGGCAGGGCATCGATGGCACGACGGTGCTGTCTCACTTCAACAAGATCCACTGCTTTCCCGATCCCAAGACCCTCATCGATCAATGGAAGGACGTGCAGCACAAGGTCACGGCCGACCGTCGCCTTGCCGCAATCGGCTACGGGGATGGTGGTGGCGGTCCACAGTTCGAGATGCTGGAATACGCTCGACGCGTGGGCGATCTGGAAGGTGTTCCACGCACGGCCTACACGAGCATCAGCGACTTCATGCGCGGGATCGAGGCGGAGGGTGGCCAGTTGCCCCGCTGGGTGGGCGAACTCTATCTGGAATTACATCGTGGCACCCTGACATCGATCGCCGAGATCAAACGCCTCAATCGACGTTGCGAAGAAGCCCTGCACGATGCGGAGTTCGTGTGGACTCTGGCTGCACTGGCGCACTCGAATGCACGCCGACCGAAGAAATACCCGGCAGCGATCCTGCATCAGCTCTGGGCTGATTTCCTGGTGAATCAGTTCCATGACATCCTGCCTGGCAGTTCGATTCCCGAGGTGAATGATGAGGCCATCGAGCAGATGGGACGCCTGCTGGCACAGATGCGCGACCTCACCAACGACGGCCTGGGCTCATTGGCCGCCGCGACCCGGCAGGGACGCGACCGCTCACCGGCTCTGCTGGTCGCCAACACCTTGGGTTGGGACCGGGAGGGCGAGATCTGCCTCACCGGCGTGCCAGCGGGAATGGTCCCGGATCGAGACGGGTTGGTCAGCCAGCAGATCACCACCGTCACCGGACAACGTCAGCTCGCCATCCAGGGCGTAACGTTGCCCGCGTTGGGTGCTATCGGCTTGCCGATGAGGAACGGACGCACGAAGAAGGAGCCCTCTCCCTTCAAGGTGACCGAGCGTGGTGTCGAAACACCTTTTGCCAGAGTTGGATTCGATGCACACGGGCGGATCCGCTCTCTGCTCGACAAGGCCAGTGGCCGGCAGTTGGTCAGCAAGGGGGGCGTCCTCAACACATTCTGGATTGGCGAGGATGTGCCTGCCGCATGGGACAACTGGGACATCGACTTCGACCAGCAGTTCAAGATGCAGCCGGACACCCGGCTGCAATCGCGGGAGATCGTGGCCGATGGCCCGCTGCAATTACGGATTCGATCGACCTATACCGTCGGCAAGGGATCCACACTGACACAGGACCTCGTCGTCCACAGCACAACACCCCGCATCGACTTTGATACAGTCGTCGACTGGCATGAGCAGCACATGCTGTTGAAGGCGGGTTTCCCGTTGGATGTGCATGTCGAGGCGGCTCGACACGAGATTCAGTTCGGCCACGTGCTCCGGCCGACTCATCGCAATCGACCTGCAGATCGCGCCCAGTTTGAGGTCGTCAATCACCACTGGACCGATCTGTCCGAAACAGGTTTCGGCGTCGCCATCCTGAACGACGGGAAGTATGGGATCAGTGTCGATGGATCCGAAGCTCGACTGACGCTGCTCAAGTCAGGCCTGCGACCCGATCCCCGCGGAGATGATGGCCGCCACACCTTCACCTACGCCCTGCTCCCCCACGAGGGTGGCTTCAGCGGGCCTGCCGTGGTCCGACCAGGCTACGAACTGAATGTTCCACCGCTCACGATCGAAGCACCCGGCGCCAGTGATCTGGATAGCCTCGTCAGCGTGGATGCTGACAACGTCATCATCGATACGGTGAAGTGGGCTGAAGACGGCAGCGGATACGTGTTGCGGCTCTTCGAGTGCGAAGGCACTGGTCGTCGGACGCGTCTCCGCTTTGGCGCAGATGTGACGAGGGTCGCCGAGACGAACATGCTGGAAGATGAGATCATGGAGGAGATCTCCGTCAGGAGCCGACGCCGAGTCGAGACCTACTTCCGGCCCTTCGAGATCAAGACACTGTGGATCACGCCCACCTGAGCGGCGGGCCAGGACAGGGAATCACTGTCCCTTGAGGGCATTCACCAGATCGCGATCGTTGCTCTTGGTCGCCAGCGTCATCGCCGTATCGCCCTTGGAATTCGTTGCGGTCACCTCCGCCCCGGCCTTCACCAGGACTCGGACTCCCTCCGCATCGGCCGCTTCAGCGAAATTGAGCAGGGCCGTGCGACCATCGTTGTCGGCCGCATTGGCATCTGCCCCCGCCTCGAGCAGGACACGCACCACGTCGGCATCAGAGGCAAACTGGAGGGCCGTGCGGCCACTCGCCGTTCGAGCATTCACATTGGCATCTGCGTCGAGCAGAGCCTGCAACATCTCCTGGTCGCCATCTTCGACAGCGCACATGACCGGTGTATTGCCTTCGTCATCCGCTCCATTCACCTGGGCGCCGGCCTGCACCAGAGCTGTCGTGACACCGGCATTGGCAGAATAGATCAGCGCAGTCCGACCACTCTCGTCCCAGGAATTCACGTCGACCTTGGCGTCGATGAGCATTTTCGCGATGTCGCCGCTGCCAGCGAACATCAAGACGGTCCGCCCCATCTTCAACTCTGATTCCGGATCGGCGCCAGCATCCAGAAGAATCTTCGTCACATCCACATGGCCACTGGCCGCCGCAAACATGAGCGCCGTCTTGCCCTGACGATCGCCACCATTGACGTCGGCTCCCGATTCGACCAGCGCTTCCACGACATCGAGATTACCACGATTCGCCGCATGCATGAGGGCCGTGCGAGCCGCGTGCATCAGGGCCGTCCGCCCCCCCTGATCCTTGGCGTCGAGATTGGCACCCGCCTTGATCAGAAGTTGCACGACCTCTTTCGAGGTGGCATGCATCAGCGGCGTACGGCCCGTGTCGTCTGGTGCGTCAATGTCGGCACCCGACTGGATCAATTTCTGGATCTCCAGCACACTGCCGGACTTGGCCGCGTCGCCTAGTTTCGTCGTGGCGCTGGCGACATTCTCGACCTTGCGCTTGAGCCCCTTCTTTACACCCTCCAGCAATTTGCGCACTCGCTCATTGCCAGCCACAGCCAGGGCCGTATGGCCATTGCGATCTTTCGCATTCACATCGGCGCCGGCTCGCAGTAGAGTACGCGCCACTGACGTGTGCCCCTGCTTGGCCGCGAGCATGAGGGCTGTCCCGCCACCGGTATCGACCAGGGAGACATCCGCCCCGACGCGTAACAATTGCCAGACCAGCTCAGCAGGGCCGCGCAGTGAAGCAAACATGAGGGCCGTGAACTTGGCCTTGTTCTGTACATCCACATCGACACCGGCCTCCAGCAGCAACTCCACGACTTCAGTGTGCCCGGATCCGGCGGCCATCATCAGTGCCGTGTTGCCCTCGGCATTTCGTGCGTCCAACTCAGACCCTGCCCCCAGCAGTGCCCTTACGGCCTGTACGGACCCGTCACGGCATGCCCTCAACAAAGCATTCCATCCGAGACGATCCTGCGCATTGACGTCCGCCTCCGCCGCCAACAGGGCATCGATCACATCGGCGTGACCGTGCTGAGCCGCACGCAGCAGCGCCGTCCACCCCGACGAATCCGCATGATTAGGATTTGCACTCACCTCCAACAACGCCTGGACAGCTTCCAGGTGACCATTGTTGGCCGAGTGCATCAGCGCCGTCGCGCCGGCTTCGTCCGTGGCATTCACGTCGGAGCCGCGAGTGAGCATCAGACGAACATTGCGAGCATTGCCATTCTTGGCAGCACGCAGCAGTCCGACACCGGCCCATTCAGTCATGGATCGCGCTCACTGTCACTTGTCGTCGGTGGTCGACGATCGACTCGCCTGTCACCGTGGAGTAAAACTCGCCTTACGCCCTGATTAAACTATGAGTTAGGACGACCTTACCTAAGTGATCTACCTCACACAAAGAAAGGGGGTCACCCGCATTTAGGCGACCCCCTTCTGCCCGAATAGCTCTTCGGACCCGTATCAGGCTGTGTTAGCCCTGGTGCCTCGACATTGTCGGGCGATTGGTATTCTGCATCCTGAACCTCCTTGTTAGCGTGGAAGGAGGACGAACCCTGGCCGTGAAGCCACAAGTTCGCCGGGGACCCGTGCACGGGAGTGTCCCCTCTACCCCTATATCGGATGCACTTCGCTTGCTCGCCACTCTTGTGTGCGTACCTCGGCACGCTACTTTCGGCAGCGTTGGTGTTCCCCTCTTACTCCTGAGCAGGAGGCAACCCTTGTCCGATCCCGTCGTCGACCGCGCGTCCAGCATCCGAGTCACTTCCCTGCAGGCGATCAATGCAGGTCGCAAGGGATACGTGAAACTGGAGACCTCTGCGGGCATCACTGGATGGGGCGAGATCAACAACATGGTCACGCCCGTCGCCTGCTCGTTGGCTGAGTCACTGGGTGAACTCGTGATCGGGCAGAACCCGACGCGTGTAGAACACCTCTGGCAGCGCATGTATCGGGCCCACCGGAATCTGCGAGGTGGTGGCCTGATGACACACGTGATCTCGGGCATCGATATGGCGCTCTGGGATATTGCGGGCAAGTTGCACGGCGTACCCGTCTACCGACTGCTGGGCGGTCCGTGCCGTGACAGGATCTGGATGTATCCGAGCCCCAAGGCGATCAAGATTTCCCCGGGCGGTGCGAAATATCACGCCGGCACACCGGCCGATATCGAAGACCTGCTGAGTCGGGTTCGTGATGCACGCGCCAAAGTCGGCCCGGATGGGGCCGTGATGTTCGACGCCCACTCGATGCTGCCACCCCCTCTGGTTCGCCAATTTGGTGGACACCTCAAGTCAGACGACCTGCTCTTCCTCGAGGAGGCCTGGGTACCGGGCAACATCGAGGTCATGAAACGGGTGCGCGAGGAAGTCCCCGTCCCACTGGCTACAGGCGAGCGGGATCGCACAATCTGGGAGGTCCGTGAGATCCTCGAGGCCCAGGTCATCGACATCCTGCAACCTGACTGCGGTCACGGTGGCGGGATTACACAGATGAAGAAGGTCGCCGCCCTGGCCGAAGCCCATCACGTCCCCCTCGCCCCGCATTGCACGATGTCCTACCTGGGGCTGACTGCCAGTCTCCATGTGGCGGCCGCGATTCCCTTCTTCCTCATCCACGAAGGCTACACGACGCAGATGGCCGAGGGTGTAGCAACCAAGACCTGGCAGATGGACGACGAGGGTTTCGTGGACCTGCCCGAGGGACCGGGGCTTGGCGTGGAGATGGATGAAACCCTGGCTCGGCAGGTGGGCGAGCGATCCGACCAGCAATTCACATGGCCTGACTACCGTCTCATCGACGGATCCGTCGCCGACTATTGAGCATGTGATGCCTGGATCGTACTTGGAAAGATCTCCTGCTTTCGTTGGGGGTACCGCATGATCCCCCGACTCGGTTGGGTCCTGGCTATCCTGATGTGCGGCGTTCGCCCTGCAGATGCAGCGCTGATCGATCTGAGCCTCGACGAGCTCATGGATCTGGAGGTCACGCTGGTCTCCAGGCGTCCCCAACTCCTTGCCGAGACACCGGCGGCGGTCATCGTGCTGACGGGTGATGAGTTGCGCCGAGCAGGTGTTCGCAGCCTGCCCGATGCCCTGCGGCTGGTGCCCGGGTTCCAGGTAGGCCAGGTCGATGCAAACAAGTGGGTCGTCACCTCACGTGGTTTCGCCGGACTCTTCGCCAACAAACTGCTGGTTCTCGTCGACGGACGCAGTGTCTACACACCCCTGTTCTCCGGTGTCTTCTGGGAATCCCAGGGCGTGTTCATGGAGGATGTGGAACGACTCGAAGTGATCCGCGGGCCAGGCGGAGCCCTGTGGGGAGCCAACGCCGTCAATGGCATCGTCAACGTCATCACGAAACCTGCCGGCGACACAGCTCAAACTTTCGTTGAGATGGGCGCAGGCAATGAGCGCCGACAGGTTGCCTTCCGGCACGGTCGGCAGATCCGTGGTGGCAACCTGCGCATCGATGCTGAACGGATCGACCGCAGTCGCACGACGGGGGCCGGTGATCTACCTGTAAGGGATGACTGGCGCATGCACCGCGTCGGGTTCCGCGCAGATTTTGAGACCGATACGGGCCATGAATTGACCTTTCTGGGCAGCGCGCGGGGCGGCAGCGTCGGACAGAGCGTGACGTATGTCGCCCAACCTGTGCCTGCTCTGGCGACCACCCAGTATTTCGACGCGGATCTTTTCGCCGTCGATCTGCTCGGACGGTGGCGCCGACAGTGGAGTCAGGATCATGTTCTGGAGGCCCAGGCCTACGTCGATCTATTCGATCGGGAGGAGCGGGTTCTCAAGGGACGTATCCACAATGCGGACATCGATATCCAGCATCGCCTCCGAAAGGGGGGCCACAACTGGGTCTGGGGAGCAGGCTATCGGCGCACCTGGGACGACTTCGATGGCACGTTCACCATGTGGTTGGAACCCGCCGCGCGCACGACGCACCTGGTGAGCGGGTTCATTCACGATGATGTTGAGATCTCGCCGGGGCGACTCTCTCTCTCGGGTGGTACCAAACTTGAGCACAACAGCTATTCTGGCTGGGAGTGGCAACCCAATCTGAGTCTCTGGTTTGCTCCGATCGACGATGTGTCGATGTGGGCTGCGGTGAGTCGTGCGGTCCGCACGCCATCACGCGGCGATCAGGATTTCCATGCCGCAGTGGGGGCAATCCCCTCAGATTCCCTCTACAGTGGTGCGCCGGAGGCGGTGGTCGCCCTGCTCGGCGGAACCGAAGTCGTGGCCGAAAACCTGCTCGCCATCGACACGGGCCTGCGCCTCCCTCTGGGGGGGAGAGGATTCGTGGACGTCACCTGGTTCCATTATGAATACGACGATGTGGCAACTCACGAGCCAGGTTTCCCCTACACGATCGAAGACCGAGGGCCCACACATCTTGTCGTGCCTCTGTACGGTGCCAATCTGGCCCAGGCCACGGCAAAGGGCATGGAGATCCTCCTTGACTGGGCCCTCACACCCATCTGGCAGATTCGTGGCAGCTACACCTATCTTGATCTCGACACCAGACTCGATGCTGAGAGTCTCGCGACAACCGCCGACGGCTTCTATGAGAACGACAGCCCCACGCATCAGGTCGGTGTTCGTTCGCAGCTCAGCCGGGGACCCTGGTCACTGGCAGTGAGTGGCCGCTGGGTGGCACAGTTGCCAGGTCCCTTGCCAAACATTCCCTCGTATCTGGATGCGAATGGGCGACTTGCCTATACGTGGCCCTCCGGGCTCGAAGTGGCCATCAGTGGAGCCAATTTGCTGAAGTCTTCACACCGCGAGGCAGTCTCGAACAGCGTGGGGGCCGTGCCGACACGCGTCCCACGAGAGATCTTCGTCTCCCTCGGTTGGAGGCAATGACAGTGGCTCGCCTCCGTCTTCTGCTGCTGTGTCTGTTGCTGCTGCCGACAGGCGGCCTGAGCGCCCAGGTCGCGCCGACTGAATACGACGTCAAGGCCGCATTCCTCTACAACTTCGCTCGTTTCGCTCAGTGGCCTCAGGAAGTAGACAGCGGCACACTGCGGATCTGCCTGCTCGGTGATGCACCTTTTGGCCCAGCCTTCGACGACATCGTCGGTCAGACCGTTCGGCAGAAGAGGATCGAGGTTCAGACGATTGGATCTGTATCCTCCACGGATTCCTGCCACGTGCTTTTCGTGACGCCCGCCATCAACAAGCAGCGGTGGCGCAAAATCTTCACCACCGTCGCCACACGCCCGATCCTGACCGTGGGTGATGGCGAGGATTTCGTCCGTGCCGGTGGCATGATCGGCTTCGTCATCCGCGGCAAGAAGGTCCGCTTCCTCGTGAATCCCGCCGCCGCCGAGGCGGCCGGCATTCGTCTCAGTTCACGCCTGCTGCGTGTGGCCGAGATCTACGGAACCGAGGACTGACATGCGTCTTCGGGACATCTCCATTCGGCACAAATTGCTGCTCATCATCCTGGTGACCAGTGGATCGGCCCTGCTGGCGGCGTGTGCGGCCTTTGTCGCCTTCGACTTTGTCAGCACGCGCGATGCACTGTCTCGACGCCTGGTGAGTCTGGCGGATGTGGTGGGCACCAACAGCACTGCTGCGCTGACCTTCGATGATCCGATCGATGCCCGCCAAACCCTCAATGCCCTGCGATCCGAGCGCCACATCATCAGTGCCGCCATCTACGATGGAGAGAATCAGCGCTTTGCCGCCTTCCATCGCGATCGCAAAGACTTCACCGATCCGACTGCGCACGACATCGGTCACGTGTTCCATGAGGATCGCATCGAAGTCTTGCGGCCCATCATGCTGGACGGAGAGCGGATCGGCACAATCTTCGTCCAATCCGACCTGCTCGAGCTGGACGAACGAATCCGCCGCTACGCTCAGATCGTCGTTCTCTTCATTCTGGTCGCCACAGTGATTGCCGTCCTCGTCGGTTTCCGCCTGCGATCTGTGATCTCTGACCCGATCATGCGTTTGCTGGAGATCATGCAGCAAGTCTCAGAGGACAAACTCTACAGCGTGCGGGCACCCAAACATTCCAACGATGAACTCGGCGAACTGATCGAGGGCTTCAACCTCATGCTCAACCAGATTCAGCACCGCGACGAGGAACTGGTCCATGTCCAGGAGGAACTGGGACTGCGGGCGCGAGAGCTGCAGGTGGAGCTGACCGAACGCGAACGGGCAGAAAGTCGCATTCGTGCCTCGCTGCTCGAAAAAGAGGTCCTGCTCAAGGAGATCCACCACCGAGTCAAGAACAACCTGCAGATCATCGCGAGCCTCCTCGACCTGCAGGCCCGCCAGGCCGAAGACGATCACGTCACCAACGCATCTCTCGTCGACAGTCGCAATCGCGTCCGCTCCATGGCCCTCGTCCACGAGCATCTATACCAGACAGAAGACCTCGCCCGCATCGATCTGGGCGAGTATCTGGACGAATTGTGTCGCAACCTGACCTTGTCATACGGGGCGGTGGCTCAGTCGGTGGACGTGCAGACTCTCGTGGCCGACGTCTCCTTCGATGTCGACACAGCGATCCCCTGTGGTCTGATCATCAACGAACTGGTATCCAATTCGCTGAAATACGCCTTCCCGGATGGTCGACAGGGGAAACTGATTGTCATTCTGCGCGGACTTGATGAAGATGCATTTGAGTTATCCGTCCAGGATGACGGAATCGGATTACCCGCTGACATCGACATCCACGATTCACCCAGCCTCGGACTACAGCTGGTCACCGCCCTGAGCCGTCAGATCCATGGCGCGATCGAAGTCGATCGGAGCAACGGGACACACTTCCTCATCCGCTTCACCGGCTTGCCAGATGACGATGAATAGGGGTATGTGGGGAGAGAAGAGGAGATGACGCCGATGAATTCTCGTGAACGGGTGCTGACGACCTTCGCTCGTCAGGAAGTCGATCGTGTACCGGTAAACTACAGTGCGAATCCGGGAATCGATGCCCGGCTGAAGGCCCACTTCGGCCTGGAGGCGAATGACCATGAAGGCCTTCGTCAACAGCTTGGCGTCGACTTCCGTGGCGTGGGATCGATCTACAAGGGGCCAAAGCTGCACGATGAGATCCCCGATCGCCGGGTGGATCCTCTGTGGGGCCGTCGGACTCGATGGATCGAACACGAGAGCGGTGGCTACTGGGATTTCTGCGACTTTCCCCTGCGTGATGCAGATGAAGCCGCCATCGCCGCCTGGCCCTCGCCTTCGGATGACGACTTCGACTATGCCGCCATGGCGAGTGAGGCGGCGCGCTTGCGCGCCACCGGTGTCGCGGTCTTCTACGGCGGCCCTGGCCTGGGAGACATCATCAACAGCAATGGCATGATCCGTACCATGGAGCAGGTCCTCGTCGACCTGATCACCGACGATCCGGCTGGCCTGGCCCTGATCAACCGAAAAGTAGAACACGAGATCGCCGTTACGCGTCGGTGCCTGGAAGTTGCCGCCGATGACATCGATTTCATCTGGCTGGGCGAGGATCTGGGCACGCAGAAAGGTCCCCTCATCGGACTCGACCTCTACCGCCGGCACCTGCGACCGCGCCATCAGCGATACGTCGACCTGGCGACTGAATTCGGCAAACCCGTGATGATCCACACCTGCGGATCCAGCAGCTGGGTCTATGACGACTTCATTGATATGGGGATCGCCGCAGTGGATACACTGCAGCCCGAAGCCAGGGATATGTCACCCGCTCACCTGAAGAAGCGATACGGCCACGCCCTGGCCTTCCACGGCTGCATCAGCACCGCAGGACCGGTGGCGACGGGCGATCCGGCAGGGGTCCTGCAATACTGTCAGGAGACACTGGCAACGATGATGCCGGGTGGCGGCTACTGCTTCGCGCCGACGCATCAGTTACAGGACAATTCCCCCACGGAGAATGTCGTGGCCATGTACGACGCGGTGCAGCAGTTCGGCAACTTCGGGTAGGCGCGAGACCGGCGAGAGATCTAAAGGTCTTCGCGTTCTTCGGGAGCCTGGTTCTCCGGATCATCCCGGTGCGCCAGCGAGCGCTCCATGTAGTCGTCGAGCAACTCGACCTCGAAGGCTTCCACCATCTCCTCGCTGCTGACCTCCTCATCCTCGCTGGTGATCAGGACTGAGCCCAGGTATCCCGGATCGGTGATCGTCACGCGAGGACCGTAGGCATCTTTCATCGCCTGCAGACGCGGCCAGTTCTCATCGAGATGGACGATCTGGCAATCAAGATTGGCCATGCAGGTCACGAAGTCGAAGTAGTTCGTCGACATGGCCAGGGTCTGCCCGATGGGTGAGATCACGCCCGAAGGCATACCACAGATCGCCGTCGCCATGTGGGCCCGGCAGGCATAAGCCCAGTAGGCCTGCATGAGTCCGCCGTGATACATGGATGGAAACAGAATCAGATCGGGCCGTGAGTCCATGTAGGCCTCACGGATCGGTGCGAAATTCAGATCGAAGCAGATCGCGCAGCCAACAGCGCCAAAATCGCACTCGAACAGAGGCGCCTCGCAGCCGGCGAGAATACCCCCGTCGGTGGTCTCGCTGATGACGGGGTGGTTCTTGTTGTAGACCCCCATCGACTCGCCATCCCGATCGAACAGCTGCATCGAGTTGCGCCAACTCCCATCTTCCATCTCACGCACGGCCGGATAAGCCACGTAACAGCGACTGTCGCGCGCGACGCTGGCGAAATACTCCCCTACCTGATCACCACGCTCACGATAGTAGGCATGCAGTTCAGGGATCGGGTGTTCGGGATACCGATCGCAGCATTCGGGCACGACGATCAAGTCCGGCTCATCGGGCAGCACCTGAGCGAATCGTCCCTCCCAGTGCGCGATCATACGAGCCACCGCTTCATTGTCCGGAACCGGCCGACCGCTGACGGCCCGGGCACCGATCGTACTGATCTTCACACGTGTGGACATGTCCGATCTCCCTTTCTATCCTGAGCTGACCTCACGCTCAAGTATACCGAAACAACCCATCACTTCCGCAATCGATGGCATGAGACCGACCCCGCCAAACTGCATCGAACGCCTCTATCTGTCGCTGAACGCCATCGGCGTCTGTGCCGATATATGGTTGCGCATCGACGTGGCGGGATCCCTCGATGTCGATCTGCTGCGCCGTGCATATGTGCAGTTGGCCGGATGGGAATCCCGCCTGGTGAGTTGTGTGGTTCGCCGCCCTCTGGACTACCATTGGCGTCCAGTGGCTGACCCCGAAGCGGCTATCGCCCGAGCTGTGTTCGCACAGCCTGATACACAGGCCGCCGAAGCGACGTGTCAGTGCCCCCTCGATCTGGCGCGCGACCTGCCCGTACGTCTTGTGGTGACGCCACTGCCGGATGGCGGGCAGCGATTGTGGTTCACCTGCCATCATGCCTTCACCGATGGCCGCGGCGCCCTCGTCCTGCTGCGCCTGCTGGGAGCGGCGATGGCCGGGGCCCAACCGGGCCCACAGGATCGGGCCAGCTTCCGCCTGCGCACATGTTATTCCCAGCGCCCTCTTCTCGAGTGGCCCGGGTATGCCTGGCGCTCACTGTGCGCCCCTCTGAGGACCGTGAGAGGTACAGCACCAGAAGTCGCCACCTGGGCCGATCATGCCCCGACACCGGGCGTGGCCCACAGCGGGAGGCAGGTGCTTTCCCTGCCGGATACGATCCTGGATGTGCGCCGCAGTGCCAGATCACGCGGCCTGTCCCCGACATCCGTACTCGTTGCCGCCGCAGTACGGGCCTGTCACGAAACCTGGGGTAGTGAACGAGATCTGCCCGCACGGGTCTACGTGCCCGTCGCCATCATGGCTCCCGAACCGACGACGCTGCAGAATCATGTCGTGTCTGTGTCGGCGGATCTGCCATCCGAGGATCTGGCCCACATGCGCCTCGTCGAGGATCACATGGAGGCAACGCTCTCCGAGGACACGCTGTCGGCGACGGCACTGACGACGATGACGCGTTTTGTCGTACCCAGCCTGCTGCCGCCCCTGCTGCGTGAACTGCTGGCGCGCACTCACCTGCGCTCGACGACGAATCGGCGCGAGAGCCTCGTGGTCACATGGATGCGCGTCGCTGGCGACACCCTGCCATCCTTCCCTGATGCCACCGTCGCCGACGTGAATGCATGGGCTCACACCCACACGCCCCCCGGTCTGCGTATGATGCTGGTGTCAGGACCCCGGCACAACTTGTGCCTCACCTACAGTGGCA
Source organism: Gemmatimonadota bacterium (assembly GCA_018673255.1). The sequence continues at coordinate 199,030 of JABHDC010000253.1, read as the reverse complement.
CCACGATCGATCCGGACAGCGCCGGCGAGGCCCTCGAACGCACCGCCCGCCATCTGCTGGCGTCCTGAGCCCGTACCCTGGCGGCTACACGACCTGGGCGCCCGCTTGCTCGCGTTGTGGCTGGCACTCATACTGAGCCCATCGGTCCGACGAGAAGTCGACGCAGAAACCAGAAGAGGAGAATGCCACCGTGTTGCCACGGGAACGTGTCATCGAGGTGATCGAGGGCCGAACGCCCGACCGCACGCCGGTCTATGGTTGGGTTCGAGCCAATCTGAAAGATCAACTGGACGAGGCCTTCGGGTCAGTCGAGGCCTTCGAAGACCACTACGAATTCGACCTCGCCCACATCTTCGGTGGCCCCGCCACCTATGCCACCGACGCGCTGGAAGAGCTGCGTGCCCGCAACGGCGGCACCATCGACCCGCGGTCCTTGCTGGATATCCCCATGGCGGACCCCAATGACCAGGCCCGCTACAGTGGCATCATCGAATCTCTGCGGCACTACAAGGACTCGCGCGGCCGCTTCACCTACGTGCAGACCCCCGGCATCTTTGAGAGCAACAACGGGCCCTTCGGTATCGAGAATCACCTGATGTATCTCAGCCTGTATGCAGACGATCTGCGCGAGGTCTACACCCGCCAGGCTGCGTGGAACCAGGCATTCGCCCACAATTGCCTCGATCTGGGCGTCGATATGATCCACATCTCCGATGACTGGGGTGCCCAGGAGGCACTCATGTTCAGCCCCCAGACATGGTGGGACCTGATCTACCCCTATCACAAGACCACGTGCGACGCAGTGAAGGAGCGGGGCGCCTACCTGAGCCTGCACACCGATGGCAACATCAATCAGGTGATCGATGGCATCATCCAGCTTGGTTATGATGTCCTGCATCCCTATCAGGAATCGGCTGGCATGGATCTGGCGTTGTACAACCAGAAATACAGGGGATCCTTCGTCGCCATGGGCGGCCTGGACGTACAGACGACCATCGGCTTCGGCGACTACGACAGACTGGGCGCCGACATACGGCGAGTACTCGGCATGTTCGCCGATGGCGGCCTGCTATTCTGCACGACCCACTTCGTACAGGATCACTGTTCGATCCAAGAGCTAAGATTCGCCTACGATCTGGTCTCCGAGTTGGTCAGAGAGTAGGTCGCCCGAACATGCAGTTTCTCGACCCGCAGTGGGTGGCGCGTGTCACCTCCACCAATACGGCTCTCCTCGGCCGAATCGATGCCGGCGCCCCGGTGGCAGACGGTTACGTGCTGGCCACGACCGAGCAGACAGCCGGTCGCGGACGTGGCTCCCGGACCTGGCACGCGGCGGCCGGGCGTGACCTGTGCTGTTCCTTCCTGCTCCGGACCCAGGCCCCGACCCGTCAGTTGGCCTCTGTGGCCATGGCTACGGCGCTGGGCCTCGTCGACTGCCTGCAGGAGCTTGGCATCGACGCCCGAACGAAGTGGCCCAATGATGTCGTCGTGTGCCCGGATGGAGAAGCCGGTGGCGCCAAGATCGCCGGCATCCTGTGCGAACTGCGACCGGGGGTCGTGGTGGTCGGCTTCGGATTGAATGTGAGTATGTCGGCCACAGAGGCGCAGCAGATCGATCAGCCCGCTACCTCCATCCTGATTCAGACCGGCACCGTCCTGGCCCCACAGGACATCCTGCCACGGTTGCTGGCAGCCCTGGCGCCACGTCTGAACACGTGGGAGCGGGAAGGGTTCTCGGGCCTGCGATCTGACTGGACGCGCCAGTGCCTGGCCCTGGGACAGGACATCGTCATCGATGACGGGGATACGCGGCAACAAGGGATACTGGAGGGTTTTGGCGATGCCGGGCAGTTGCTGATGCGCAAAGCCGGCACGGCACCGGAATCGCCGCCGGTGGAGATCTGGTCAGGCCACCTGCGCCAGACGACGCCCAGTGATTCGTAGGATCTCAGGTGTGCGCAGCCCCTGGCGAGGGCCGCAGAACTGAAGTGGCTCCCTCATTGCCACCCTGCCTGAGCTGCCTGCCTCAGGCGGGTCGCAGCGCCGCCAGGCTGGCACCCGACGCGATCTGCTCACCTACACCCACATTGATCTGCGCCACTTCACCCGTAGCCGGTGCCGGCACGGGTACTTCCATCTTCATCGCTTCGATGATGATGACGGGATCACCCTCTTCGACCCAGGCACCCGTATCAGCGGCGATACGGATCACCTTGCCGGGCATGTGAGCTTCCACATCGATCAAGGCACCACCAGCCACCGGTGCTTGACCGTCGGCAGACGCCGCAACGCCATCGCCGACACTGAAGTCGAAGACACGACCGCCGATTCGCACCTGATCGCCATCAACACTGACGTCGTAGGAGCGCCCATCGAGCTGAACGGCGTAGTTGCCGCCTGCTGCCGCAGCAGACGCGGCGGCCGGATCCACTTTGCGCACCCCCATTTCGGCCTCGCCCTTGAGAAAGGCGACACCTTTGTCACCGCAGGCAGCGACGATGAAGATGCTCTCGTCGGAGATCTCCAGACCCTCTTCGGTGAGACGCCCTTTGGCTGCTTCGATCCCCTTCTTCGGATCCGCATCATTCAAGTCCATCACCGGGCGGTCGATGGGATCCATCCCCAACTGCTCTGAGGCGAGTTTGACGATTTCCGGATCGGGCGGCACGGGGGTCTTGCCGAAATATCCCAGCACCATACGACCATAGTCTTCGGCGATCCGCTCCCAGGTACCCATCATCACATTGTTGAAGGCCTGCTGGAAGTAGAACTGAGAGACAGGGGTCACGCTCGTGCCGAAGCCGCCTCGTTCGACGACCTCGCCCATGGCCTTGATCATCTCCGGATAACGGTCCATGATGCCATTGTCACGCAGCATCTGCGTATTGGCCGTCAGGGCACCACCAGGCATCGGACTCCACGGAATCATCGGCTCTACTGCGACAGCCTCGGGCGGCAGGAAGTAGTCGGCCATGGACTCCTTGAACACCTCTTCGGCGTCCCGGACCTTGTCGACATCGATATCCAGATCGTATTCGGTACCACGCAGGGCATGCCACATGACCAGGACATCCGGCTGACACGTGCCGCCTGAACAGGGCGCCAGTGACAGGTCGATGGCATCGGCACCGGCTTCCAGTGCCGCCATATACGCCTGCACCGAGATACCGGCGGTCTCGTGTGTATGGAAGTGGATGAAGGTCCCTTCCGGCAGCATCTTGCGCGCCCGCTTGATCGAATCATGGACGACGGCTGGCGTCGCCGTACCTGAGGCATCCTTGAAGCAGACCGAGTCATAGGGGATCCCGGCATCGAGAATCTGCCGCAGGGTGCTTTCGTAGAAGTCGGCGTCGTGAGCACCTTCACACCCGGGTGGCAGGGCCATCATCGTCACGCAGACCTGGTGCTTCAGCCCCGCATCGGTGATACAGCGCCCCGAGTGGATCAGATTCTCCACGTCGTTGAGGGCGTCGAAGTTCCGGATCGTGGTCATGCCGTGTTTGGCGAACAGATCTGCATGCAGCTTGATGATATCGCCGGACTGAGAGTCGAGACCGACCACATTCACACCGCGGGACAGCGTCTGCAGATTGGCATCCGGTCCCGCTGTGGCACGGAACTGATCCATCATGTCAAAGGCGTCTTCCTGGCAATAGAAATAGAGCGACTGGTAACGGGCACCGCCGCCGGCCTCGAAATAATCGATACCGGCATCGCGGGCCGCTTCCAGCGCAGGCAGGAAGTCGGGTGTCAGCACACGCGCGCCGTAGACAGATTGGAAACCGTCACGGAATGCCGTGCACATGAAGGTGACTTTTTTCATCAGATCGCTCTCGTCTACGTGCTATTCACTTGACCATCACTGACCACAGAATACCGGCGCAGATCGCCGAACCGATGACGCCGGCCACATTCGGGGCCATGGCATTCATCAACAGATGGTTGTGTGGATCTTCCTGCAGGCCAACCATCTGTACGACTCGTGCAGAATCAGGTACGGCCGACACGCCGGCGGCCCCGAGCAGGGGATTCACTTTCTCTTTTGTGAACAGATTCAGGAACTTGCAGAACATGACGCCACCGGCCGTGGCCACGGCGAAAGACAGGGCGCCGAGTCCAAAAATCGACAACGACTCGGGTGTCAGAAAAGTCTGTGCCTGCGTACTGGCTCCAACGGAAAAGCCCAGCAGGATCGTCACGATGTCGATGAACGCGTGCCGCGCCGTATCCGCCAGTCGGTCGGTGACACCACTCTCCTTGAGCAGATTGCCGAACATCAACATCCCCACCAGAGCCAGCGAACCGGGCGCGATCAGTGCCGCTACGAGAAAGGCGATGATCGGGAAGAAGATTCGCTCGCGCTTCGAGACGTCGCGCGGCGGCTTCATACGGATCAGGCGCTCCTTGCGGGTCGTGAGCAACCTCATGATCGGCGGCTGAATCACCGGCACCAGGGCCATGTAGGAATAGGCAGCAATAGCGATGGCACCGATCAGGTGGGGTGCCAGCTTGGCCGACAGGAAGATGGCTGTCGGACCATCTGCCCCACCGATGATGCCAATGGCGCCAGCTTCCTCCGGTGTGAATCCCAGATACAGGGCACCCATGAGGGTCAGGAAAATACCCACCTGGGCCGCTGCCCCGAGCAGAACCAGTCGCGGATTCGACAGCATCGTCGAAAAATCCGTCATGGCCCCGATCCCGAGGAAGATCAGCGGCGGGAAGATGCCCTGACTGACGCCGTAGTAGATGTAGGAAAGCACGCTGCCCGGATCGTAGACGCTGAGCGCCATGCCGGGGATCGACGGGATATTACCCACCATGGCACCAAAGCCAATGGGCAACAACAACAGCGGTTCATAGTCCTTGGTGATGGCCAGCGTAATAAAGACCAGCCCGATGACGATCATGAGGAGATTCCCCCAGGTCATCGTGGCAAAGCCGGTCGTGCCGAGGAATTCCTGCAGAACGCTCATGAATCGGCGCCCGTACGATGGGTGTGGTATGCCGCCGCTGCTGCTGCCACCGCCGCCAGATCCCTATCGGGACCACCGGGGCGTTCGCGCGGGGCATGGTGGTCGACCTCCGGCACGTACTTCGCCAATAGCTTCAGTACGCGGGGCAGCAGAGAGATGATGGCCGCAATCGCGGACAGGGCGGTAAAGACGATCGACATGCCGACGATCGCAATCGGCAGACCCCTGCCGTCGATAATGCTCTGGATTCCTGATTCGAATTCGGGCATAGGACTGATAAAGATGCGGAATAACGCGTCAGGCGCCAGCCCGAAATGCGCCGTCCAGTGACCCGCTGGTGAAGTCAGTGGTCGTAGGAGTTATCCTGCGACACGTATCCGTAGGGATTCACCGAGTCAAAGTAACCGCGGGTGGTCTGTTCACCGTAGTTGTCTGAGACGCCGAAGGCGACCCAGAAATTCGGTGCATCCTCGCACTCGATGAATGCTTCGAGCAGGCCGGCCAGGTCCCGATGGCTGTTCCACAGGCGGGATCCGGCCCGGTGCGGATGATCCTCACGTCCCACCGCTCCCAGGCGGACGACAAGGATCTTCTGCGCCTCTGACAGCTTCTGCGCATAGAATTGGCCCGATATCTCCATCCAGCGCTTGCTCACCCCGTACAGGCTTGTGGGGGGCACACCAAAGGGGTTCTCCCGCACGTCGGGAAAGGGCTTCACCGACTCGACATCGTCCTTCAGATCGTGGGTAAAATCGTAAGAGTGGACGGAACTGGCCATGTAGATTCGCGCCACATCCTCGGCGATCGCCGCCTGATAACAGCAATCGACGGCCAGGAGATTGAGTGGATCCATGCCCTGACCACAGTTGTCGTCGCGTGTATTCCAGCCGAGATGAACAACCGCCGTGGCGCCCCGAAATGCCGTCGTCATCTGCTCCATCAGCAGTTCGCGATAGGCATCCATCTGCTCTTTCCACGTGGATGGCGCCCCATTCTGCAGGATCTCATCCATCCGTTTGATGCTGATGCCCGACGTGTCGTACTTGCCGGTCAGTTCCTTCTGCATCGCATAGGCGACCTGCCCGTTCACGCCGGTGAAAACCACCTTCTTCATCTCTGAACTCTCTCGTGCTGGAATGTCTGGTGCCTGGGACGTTTGGTTACCAGAATCGCTCCACAGACGTCCATAGGCGAGTGTGCACAAACAGGTACAGCTGCGCAACATCCTCGGCGGCCTGCCACCATCACCTCAGTCGAATTCGAAACGCGCCAGGCTGATCCCCACGGCCCAGCCTCCAGGATCGACGAGGCGTGTCAGATCCGCTCTGATAATGTTGTAGAGGAACAGGCTCGCACCGACCTCCTTGTGGGGTACCTTCGTCCAGCGTGGCACGAGGGGAAAAGCCGCCCGGCGATCCTCGTCGATCCAGGTCTGCCCGTATCCAGCAAAAGCCACCAGGCCAAAGCCCCGCTCGACCAGTGGCCAGAGCCCCAGCAACTCGAAGGGGGCACTCCGGAAGTTGTGCTCCGCTACCATGCCCAGATAGCTCTCGCCCACGAAGGGGTGGCCGTGTGCCCCACGCAGTGTACCGTAAGGTGACACGGGCCCCATGGCGACATCCAGCGCACCAAAACGCTGCACGGGCAACTCACCACGGAATGTGCCGCCCACGACGCGCAGATCCAGCGCATTGGGAACCCAGCGCCGTTGCAGAAATGTCGTCTGATGCCAGTCGGCGGCGAAGTGGACCTTGGTGAAATCGAAATCCGAGCCCATCCAGTCGGCAGAGTGTTCGACGGAGACCTCGAGGCGGCGATTCGGCACCGTGCCGAAACGGTTGTATCCCCCACCGACCTCGACGCGCAATTCGACGCGATGCATGCGCCCCTCATCGACGGATGGATTCGGTCGCATCGGTCCTCGATTGAACAGATCCACATCCGTCGTCATCGTCAGAGACGAGTGATCTTCAGCCCGGAAACCAAGTCGTGCCTTTGTCTGCAGGCGACCTGAGTCGGCGCCGATGTCCAGAGCCAGGCCCTGACTCCAGTAATAGTCGAAGTAGTCATCCTCACCCAGCAGCACCTGTGCCGTGTTGAGGAAGACCGGATACGTATCAGATGTATAGTGACTGCCACCGCCACGGTGATATCCCGCATCCACGTAGGCCGATCGACCTTCATCATCCCACTGACGACGCCCGCCCACGTTGAAGCTCACCTTCTCGAGGCCAGAGCTGAAACCAACCTTGCCGCGCAGCTTCAGTCCCCACGCCTGGCGCTGTGCCCCCAGTGCCAGTAGCGCCTCCTCGACGCGATTGAAGCGGCCCGACGGCGAGTAATCGGCGACCTGCCACCATTTCCTGCGCAGAGGTCGCCCGGGCGATGACTCACCGGAATTCACCGTCACATTGATCGTGCCTCCCCCGCTCTCATCCTGCTCCTCATCGATCTCGTCGTCGAAATCCATGAAACGCACGAGAAAACCCGTCGGTCGCAGGACCTTTTCCCCCTTGAACTGCGCGGTAATGGTATCGAGGGCAACCTGCTCGGCTGCCGTCATGGGCACCGGATCCGCAAACCGCGTGAAGGCTGTATCGGCGGCGATCGCCACCGTGTCCATGCGAACCGATTCCGTTGAAAAGAAGGCGCTGAAGGGGGGCTCGGTCGCCGTGGATGATTCGCCGACCCGCGTCGTGGCGTTGACCTCGTAATCGGCAAATCGCGTCACCTGCTCCATGCCGATCAACGGAAGTTGGAGTCCCACCATGCCGATCTTGATCCCCACCGACAGCCGGTAGTCGACGGGAAGCCAGAGGCCGTCGAAGCCGCGAAATTGCTGTCGGTAGCGCCAGGTCAGATCCTGGATCAGGGGAATGGGAATCGCCGTGGCCAGCGTCGAACGCGTCGGCACGAGATCGACCTCAAGCATGACGAATTCGCTGTCGAGAACCGCCACCGTGCCCTCGAATCCGGAGTGCAGCCGATTGCGCGGTCTGACTTGAAGATCGTAGACCACCTGATCGTCCACGAGTCGACGTCCAATCAGATCGAAGTCATAGTGGTCCAGCGCATCCGGATGCGTGATCCCCATCAGATCCGACTCGATGAACTCGATGTCGTCGTGGTAGAGATTCACCGTGCCTTCCAGAGCCGAGGCGAACTCGTTCTCTTCAGCATTGGCCGTCTTGCGCAGGGACGTGACCACCTCGCGTGTCCCCAATTCATGATCCCAATACACGTCGGAGACCACTTCGTACAACTCGATGATCTCACCGGTTCGATCGATCGACCGTCGCGTGTAAGCCTCAGCCTGGTAGCTCTGGATGCGCGGCATCCACGTGGCCTTGTGCTGAATCACTTTCCGCATGAGATCCGCCCCCAGCTCCGGATAGACCACGATCTCGGGCAGCCTGTGGGGTGAGACCTGCAGCGCCACGTCAACGCGAGTCATCGCAGAATCGGTGATCTCGATGATCTGCGAGTGATAACCGATGTGGGTGATGCGAAGGGTCGCCGGCAGCTGCGGGATCTCGAGGGCGTATTCACCGACTTCGTTGGCGATCGTGCCGCGGAAGGTGCCCTCGATCTGGATCGTGGCGGCCACGAGTCCCTCACCTGAGGCCGCCTCACGCACGGTGCCACCCACGAGATGGGCAGCCGAAGCGGGCCCTGCTGCAAGGGACCAGCCGATGAGCAGGACCACAAGCAGCGTCGGTATCGGGATTCCTCGGATGCCGGACACCATATCAGGCGACCTCGTCCCCGCGCTCCTGCAAGACCGTCTCCAGCATCACCAGCGCATCCCATGCCGCCGGAAAGCCGGCGTAGGCGGCAACCTGGAACAGAGCCTCGAAGATCTCCTGCAGGGTACAACCATTGTTGAGGGCCATCTCGAAATTCAGCTTCAGGGCACCGACCCGGCCCAGTGCGGCCAGGGCGCTGATGCTGCACAGGGACCGCGTCTTCAGATCGATCCCGCCTCGCGACCAGATGCGGCCCCCCACGACGCTGACCGCTTCTGTCTCAAAATCCGGGCAGACGGCTCGGAATCGTTCGATCAGGTCGTCGATCTTCTCGTCACCAACCATCTGCCGGAACTGCGCCAGACCACGGGCATAGTCGTCACTCATTTAGTGTCCTGTCGCTCTCATCGGGTCTCTGCTGTGGCCGGGTGGCCAGTCATCTGATCAGTCGGCCGACTCATACTGCGCCTCACCCGCCATCAACACGGGCCGTACCATCGCGGTCCATACCTGATAGCCTGCCGAGTTCAGATGGAGCCGGTCCTTCCTGAAAAGCAAGGAATCCGGGCGCGCGTCGACACCCAGAAAGGGTGAAGCCACGTCGATATATATCAACCGGGAGTCCAGATTACAGGCCTCCAACAGCACCTGATTCACTCGCTCCATCTGAGGCCACAGATGCCAGCGAGATGCGCTCGGCTTCACGGACAGCACGTAGAAGCGCGTTTCGGGGAGTGCTGAATGCACGCGGGCCACGAGCGCCTCGAAACAGACCCGGATCGAATCGGGAGAGATGCCGCGGGAGACATCGTTGTCACCCTCGTACAACAGGATGGCATTCGGCCGATACGGCAACACCACACGATCGACATAGTGGAGGACATCGTTCATGACGCTGCCCCCGAAACCACGGGGAATGATCACAAATGGGGATAGATCGCGTTCAATCGTGCCGTGCCAGGCGCCAATACTCGAGCTGCCAATCGCCAGGATGCCACGTGGCGCCGGCATCGACACCGCGTCAGCAGCCTCAAAGGCGGCAATCGTGGTCTCGTAGCGCGTCGGATCGGGCCAGGTGGCCGGCTCTTGTGCATGCACTGCGGCGCAACGCATCCACGACAGACACAAGGCGAGCAGACAGACAGTCAGACCTGCCGACCGGCGGCAAAGGGCGCCCAACAGGACAACTCGATCTATCGCCGGTGTGCGCAAACGTGCCACGTTAGACGAAGATGCTGCCGCGCATATAGAGCTGCGCCTGACCACCAATGCGAACGCGGTCTCCTCGCAACTCGCAGTTGAGTTCACCACCGCGCTTTGACAGTTGACGCGCACGCAGTTCAGACGAGCCCAACCGGTTCACCCAGTAGGGTGTCAGCGTGCAGTGAGCTGACCCGGTCACCGGATCCTCGTCGATTCCCCCGCGTGGCGCGAAACATCGGGACACGAAGTCGCAGTCCTCTCCCGGGGCTGTGGCGATCACTACTAGACCCTCAACCTGGCCCAGTGCAGCGAAGTCAGGCGTCAGCGCCAGGACTTGATCCTGGGTCTCGAAGACCGCCAGCAGATCACGGGTCTTATGGGCCTCCCGTGGGGTCGCACCGAGGCCTCGGCAGAGCACTTCGTCCACTGGCGCAGATTCTAGTTCATAGGCGGGAAAATCGAGGACCAGCTGGGCCTCCTCCCGCTCGACGGTCAGTTGCCCGCTCGCCGAACTGAACTTGAGCAGATTCGGCGTGAGGCCAAGCTCAGCGAACAACACATGCGCCGTGGCCAGCGTCGCGTGACCACACAGGTCGACTTCAACGGTCGGTGTGAACCAGCGCAATTCGAAGTGCCCCGCAGACGGGACGAAGAAGGCTGTCTCTGACAGGTTGTTCTCTGCGGCAATCGACTGCAACACATCGTCCGCCAGCCACGCCTCCAGAGGGATGACGGCGGCCGGGTTGCCACCGAACACCTCAGAAGTGAAGGCATCAACCTGGTAGATGGGCAGTTCCACTCGCACTCTCCATTCGGATGAATACTGAATCGGCTCTGGCCGCGATCAAGGGCGACAGGCGCCCGGAATCAGACACGTCGCGTCACAGGTCGTATGGTCGTGCGTGAATCGGACAGTGGCAAGAGGCAGAACACTGCTAACGCTCTGGGTGGGGTCGGTCTCCAGACACGTCCGCGATTTCATGCCCCCCAGCCCGCAGCACCTCGATGGCTGAGCTGAGTACAGCTTCCTGCACAAGCACAACATCCGTGTCATACGTCGACAGGGCGAAGATGGAGACCCCTGCTCGTGCCAGAAGTGTGGTGAGATCTGCGAGAATCCCGACCTCTGAGAAATCCAGGGTGGCATCGATGGTCAGGGCACGCCAACCCGACGTATGACAGGTTCCTTCAGGCACGCGATCCGTGATGCAGACCACCGTCAGTTCCATCTCACGTCGCAGGACGGCCCAGAATCCATCTCCCGTGGCCCATGAAGGGATGCGGCCATCGACATCGAGTCGACAGACCGACAGCTGATCCTCGGACAGGCTCAGGCGGAAATGCCTCTCTGTCTGATTGCCTTCGGTGCTCATGCCGGCCTGCGCGCCACAAGCATCAGATGACCGCTGGCCCCCAGCATCGAGGTCTCCGCCTCAATCCGACGCAGGACATCCAGGATCCGCTCCCTGTGCGCCTCGTCGGCCCATCGTTCGTCGAAGTCTCCCAGAAGCCAGGCCGGTCCCTGGATCGCCAGCGTGGTCAGCGCTTCCAGGCCGGCATCAGTAGCCTCGCTGGCCAGCTCATCGGGGTGGTGGAAAAAGGCCGTCGTGAAATATGTGGCACGATGGGCCGGTCGGCGGTGTTGGCCCTGGTCCAGGTCGCGTTCCATCATCTCGATGAAGGCTTCGTCATCGACAAACCGGCGCAGGAGCCCATCCAGAGCTGAGGCGAAACGGGAGATACCGATCGCCAGAATGACGCCCCCGGGCCGCACGACCCGACCGGCTTCGAGCAGGGCCTCGATGCGCGCCTGCCGTTGGGTCAGGTGGTAGAGGGGGCCGAAGAGGAGGACCGCATCGACGCTGCCATCAGCGTGGGGCAGTTGCCTGGCCTCTCCCATCCTGATGCTGGCAATCGGCGCCTGAGGCTGCGCCGCCGAGACCGTTCGGGCATCCTCGAGCAACTCTTCCACCGGGTCGATCAAGTGCACCTCGTAACCATCGGCAGCCAACCAGCCGGCATGGGTGGCCGGTCCACCGCCCACATCCAGAACAATCGCTGGCGCCGGTGGCAGATACCGGCGTACCAATTCCTGAATCCGCGCAAACTCGAGCAGACCACTTCCGCCCTGGCATCGAGTGGCTTCACGACCCCGGCGATAGTAGGCCTGGATCTCCGATCCCATCTGTCCCGGATCCGCGTCGCCGTCTCTACCTGCCCACTCGGCAGCGGTACGCAGAACACCTTCGACGAAGTATGCCTTCGCCTCGGCGTAGGCATCGACATCGTCCACATAGGTCTCTGCGAGCTCGCGTTTCACCTTCGCGTAGGCCGCCGAGATGTCGGGATGCGCGCGCAAGGTATCCCGGAACATCAGGTGTTTGGCCAGTTCAGTATTGTCCTGGTCACAGACGTAGAGATGGTGCCTGGGCCAGTGCCTGCCGGTGCCATCGTTCGGCGCCTCGGCGCCATCGAGGATGAAGGCTTCCCGACCCGGAATGCCGATGTCGCCTTCGTGACGATAGCCCACGGCTGCGAGAGCCTCGACCACATCGGGCAGTTGCTCCGGTGACTCGATGACGACGTCGATGTCGATGATCGGCTTGGCAGGCAGACCAGGCACGGATGTGCTGCCCACGTGTTCGACGGCCAGTGCCAGTGACCCCAGTGCAGCCTTCAGGACCACCGCCATCTCCTGGAATTGAGTGGCCCAGGCCGGATCCGGTTCGACGATTACGATCGGTCGCTTCCGCGTCATGACGCCGCCACTGCCACGATAAACACACGCCTGTGGCTGAGAGCGCGTGCGGATCGAGTCACTTTGAGAGACCGAGCATTCATGGGGAGACCTCGAGTCTCGTCTCCAACTCGTCACTCTCCTGGTAACCGATGCGGATCGCTCGTGCACGAAGCGTCTGGGTCTTGGGGCGCAATCTGAGAGGCTCCGAATAGAGAGACCAGTGTACATCGTCGCCGGCGTCGAAGGTGTAGGCGATCGAGGCACCCTGGGTCGAGCACTGCAACTGAGCCAATGCCGGCGACCGCAGTGCGATGGGTCGAGAGTCTGCCACTTCCAGGCCATCACGCTCCGGATCGTAGAATGAGACAACCGGCGCCGCCGTGACTGGCTGCTTCCCGTCCGGATACCAGCCGCGCACCATCTCTGACTCACTGATCGCACCCAGATCGCCGACCTCTTCGATCCAACTGCCGAGGGCACGCTGCAGACGCACTCGTATCGGTGCGTAGTCTGCATCGTCGGCCAGATTCACCATCTCGAAGGGATCGGCCTGCGTGTCGTAGAGCTCCTCCGGTGGGCGGGGCCACTGGAACAGCAGATTCTCTGCGCCCTCGAGCGTGTCGGCAGCGTACCGCCGCCACAACTCCTGCATGACCGGATGTTTGTTGCGATACGGAATCCAAGGTAGATACGGCCGCTGTGGTTCGTAGTGACGGATCAGCTTGTAGCGCCGATCCCGCACGGCCCGCACACGATCGTAGGCTTCATCGTGGCGGTCACGGGAGGCAAAGACGTAGTCCCGGGGCTTTGACTCCTCGCCCAGGAAAGGCCGGCCCTGCAGATGAGTCGGCCGTACGGCGCCGGCCAGCGACAGCATGGTCGGCGCCAGATCGATGAGACTGACCAGACGCTGATTGCTGATTCCGCCACTCAATGTGCCGGGCCAGCGCACGATGAGAGGAATGCGGATTCCCGCATCGTAGGGCCAGCGTTTGCCTCGCGGCAGGCCCTCACCGTGGTCGCTCCAGAGGAAGACGATCGTGTTATCTGCCAGGCCATCTGCATCGAGCTGGTCGAGTAACTCACCCACGCGAGCATCGGCCGTCTCGAGATTGTCGTAGTGCTGGGCCAGGGCCTGCCGGCCGGCCGGCGTGTCGGGCAGATAGGGTGGCAACTCGACTCGATCGGGATCGGTCCGCAGAGAGCCGTTGCGCTTCTCCGGCCACATGCCACTCTCGTGTGTCACCGTGGGATTGAAGACGGCGAAGAACGGCTGGCCGGGTGCACGGTGGCGCCAGTGACCGGTCGTGCTCAACTCATCCCAGGCCGTGCGCGGCGGCGCGAACTGGTAGTCCGTCTTCACATTGTTCGTGCAGTAGTAACCCGCCGCCCGTAGATATTCGGTGAAACACTTCACATGCGGTGGAGGGCAGCAGTCATAGGGCGTGGGTAAGGTGGGCGCGTCGGCACTGGTGTGGCTCGTACGCATGTGATGTGCACCGATCGACGTGGGATACATGCCGGTGATGATCGCCGCACGGCTGGGGGCACAGACACCTGCCACAGAGAACGCATTCGGAAAGATGCACCCCTGTCTTGCGAGACGGTCGATATTCGGAGTACGGGCGACTTGATCACCATAGCAACCGAAGCGAGGACTCGTGTCCTCGAGTGAGATCCACAGAATATTCGGTTGCACTTGACCTTCTCCTTCCGCGTGACCCCTCGTGAGGGTCCCGGCTGGTTTCTCGTTGGAGGCCACAATCTGCGTCAACGAGTTGCATCATGCCAAGGTCATGCGCCAGCTTTAGGTCATGGACATCGTCTACCTGCCCGCCACTGAACCCGAGGACGCGACCTACGGATTTCCTCCGTCACAGATCGTTGGCCGTAGCGACCTCGTCTTCCACGAGGTCCGGTTCGGGCACATGGTCTGGTATAACGAACAGATCCGTGCCGAGGCGCTGGAGCAGATCGCTGCACTGAATCTGGATCGTCTCGTATTGGTGGGCTTCAGTAAATCCGGCCTGGGTGCCTGGCATCTGACCCGTGCTCTCGGGGATCGTGTCGAAGCGACGATCATCTTCGATGCCCCCTTCGCGCATGAAGCGATTCCCACCCAGTGGGGTGCCGGTCCATTCTACAGCGACGTCGAGACATGGCGGGAGGAATTGCCAATCCGCCGGGTGACGGATCTGGAGCTTCAAGGACACCGGGGGCATCGGCTCATCCTTGTATCTGGAGTCAACTTCGATGCAGATATGGTGGCCATGGGCGATCAGCTGGCAGAGGCAGATTGCCCACATACCCTTCTACGCCGCCCCGAACTGACCCACCACTGGAGCAGTGGCTGGCTGGAACTCGCCCTCACCGAGCTCTGATGCGACGACGACTCAACTGTCGTCGTGGTCGCTCTCCAGTTGCCAGCCGGGCAGCGTAACCGAATCCTGTGGGGCCACCAACGGCCCATATAGCTCCGGACGCCGTGCCTGCAGATACCGTGAGCCGGATGTGTTTTCCAGTTTCTCCGGCGTGAGCAGACCGACGACGACGTCTTCTCCAAGTGCATCCGATTCAGCGACGATCTCCCCGAAGGGATCGATGATCATCGACAAGCCCGGTTTGACCGTGTCGTAGTCCCAGCCGATCGGATTGCTGAAGGCATAATAGACGCCATTCTCGTAGGCTCGCGTCGGCAGCCAGCGCATGAGCCATCCCCGCCCCTTGGGTCCCTGAAATTCCTGTCTCAGACGAACCGGGTCACGCTCGCGCTGCTCCCATAGTTCGCGGTCCACAACACCACGACCAGGCATGTTCGATGGCAGGCAGCAGGTTACGTGGGGAGCGATGATGAGTTGCGCCCCCATCATGGCTGTGATGCGCGGATTCTCGACGAGATTGTTGTCATAACAGATGAGGAATCCTACCTGCCAGCCGCACAACTCGATGACATTGTAGCCCTCGCCTGGCGACAGGTGAGGGTTCACGAATGGATGCAATTTGCGAAACCGTGTGACATATCCATCGCCGGACACGGTGACGTAGGTGTTGTAGAGCCGGTCCTGCTCCACTTCGATCAGCCCGGCCATGACGATCGTGTCGTATTCCCGCGCGATCCGCATCAGTTCCTTCACCGAGGGACCATCCGGAACCGGTTCGGCCACGTCGGCCAACTGCTGGCGGGTCATGGGCTGAAGCCAGGAATAGGCCGGGATGCAGCCCTCGTGAAAGCTGACGATCTGAGCACCGGCATCGACTGCACGATGCGTCAGTGCCTCGATTCGGGACAGATTGTAGCGCTTGTCACCATCACGGTGCTCAAATTGAGCCGTCGCAATTCGCAGGTCATCCATCGCATTTCTCCTAGATGGCCAAGCCTAGCCGCGACCCACATCCACGGCAAGCGCTTGCCCCACGTGCGCGAATCTCCGTACATCCTTGTAAACCACAAGGAGAGAATGATGGATACCTACGCCAAGAACACAGCCATGCGCATGATCCCCTACGGCGTGCATGTTCTCACCACCCAGAGTGAAGAAGACCAGGCCATGGGTGCAGTCGTGAGCTGGGTAAGCCAGGCCTCATTCTCACCACCCCTCATCGTCGTGGCAATCCGCGTGGGTTCGGTGATGCACAATATCGTGAGGGAGTCGCGCGCCTTCACCGTCAACATCCTCGACAAGAAGCATGATGGACTGGCCCGCACCTTCTTTCAGACCGTGTGGGAGAAGGGGGGAACTCTGGCCGGGGAATCGTTCCGGATCGGTGAAACGGGGGCTCCCATTCTCGACTGCTCTACGGGCTTCATCGAGTGCAAACTCGACCTGTGCCTCGAGAAGGGCGATCACTCCATCTTCATTGCCGAGGTCATCGACGCCGGCCTGTCGCAGCAGATTGATGGGCGTCCTGACGAAGTCGGCCTGCTTCTGAGCGACATCGGTGGGGACGTCTACTACGGAGGATGATTACGACCTGTTCATCCTTGCTCTTCAAGGGTGAGCAACGCCACCCACGGACCTGAGCCCGGTGCTGCAAGAGTGACCCACTGATCGCCATCAACACCATCGGCATCATGCTCACACTCGCCATCGATGTCGAACCAGTCCAGATGGAAGCGACCTGCATTCCCGCGCAGGTCGAGACCAACCAACCCGCCGTCCACGTAGTAGATCGCGTACTGCTTGCCGGGCACGCGCGTCATGTAGGCTTCGTTGGTCTGCCGTTCGTTAATCAGCCGATGGTCTGAATCCGGTTCCGCCCGCATGAAATCGAATTGATCTGCCACCGATCGCGCGGCCCGAAGATTACGTCGCGCGGTCTCTCCCAGCCCATGACCGGATGGCGGGCGATGGAATCTCATCGCGGCGAATCCACCGATGAGATTCCGCCAGAATGTCTGTGTGCCATGGGCTGCATCGATTCCACGTTCCGTCCACTTGCTCGTGTCGGCACCGTAGATCTTCGTGGAATTCATCGGCCGCGGCCGGGCCCGCAGGAAATGCCACACCCACTGGGCGTGGTGCCAGTTAGGCTCTCCCGGGGTCTGACTATTCTGCGAGATGTCGACGAACCGGTATCGATCGGCATCGTCAAAGGTCGCCCGGTGTGTCTCGTGCCTGACATCCCAGTGATCCCACATCTCGGTCACGTGGATCTCGGCACCGGCAGCGGTGGCACGCGCGGTGATGTAATCGGCCCAGTAACGTGCCCAGGCCTGATCACCTGACGTTTCGTTGTCGACACAGTAGAGGACGTGATCGTATTGGAGCGTGAGTGACAGGACACGATCGATGAATGCCTGCTGCCACGGCAGCACGATCTGATTGTTACGCAGCTCCGGCACTGTATAGAAAAATGGCTGGCCATTGCGGCAGGGGTGGTCTGGATAGTCGGCGGCCAGCCCTGATGACTCATGGTCGTAGTTGACGTTGTTCTTTGGATTGAAGGGGTCCGTCTGCCAGGGCTCCATGCTGTGGTCGAAACGATCCCACAACTCGATCTGGACGATGATTCCTCTCTCGTGCGTCCCTTCGAGGAAGCGTTCGAAGCGATCCCAGTACTCGTCATTCCAGGTGGCAAGATCGTAGACCCCATCCGCATTGCACCCGAAAGCCTTGATCTCATAACCCAGGTCCGGTCGATCGGACATCGTATTTCGCAGGAAGTTCCCGCCATTGGCAGCCAGCAGATCGAGTTGCTCCTCCACATCCGGCATCTGGAAGAGATTGTCGTCGTCACTGCCACCCAACAGCACTAGGGTCTGACCGCGATATTGCCAGTACCGTGGCGTCTCGCCGGATGGCCTGATCCCCATATCGACATTACCTGTCATGCTGACCACTCCTCATGGTGCGCACAGCATCGTCGGGTGCCGGGCGCCATTTACATCGTCTCACGGCGGAAGGCGACCAGGCCCTGTCGCATCAATTGCCTTGCCGTCGCCTCAGGTCGCTGGTCGTGCAATTGTTGAAATACAGCAGCGAAGCGCTCCACGTCATTGTCAATCTGGGATCGATACCCAGGGAAGATGCGCCGGTTGTAATGCTCGGTCAGCGCCTGATGGGCGGCAAACAGCGTCCAATCGAGTCTGTCTGTACCCGATGCTTCGCTCACGGCCCCATTGAACACCTCGATCAGCAGATGCCGACCGAACTCGAGACTGACGGCACGCGTCATCTCATCGGGATCATCCTGCACGGACAATAGTGTTTCTCCGTAGCTGAGACCCGTTGTCGGGATCGCCATCGGTGCTGCCACGAGGGAAACGACGAAGCGCCGGCCATCATAACGCTCACCCGTCAACGATTCCCATGTGGCGATCAAGTCGACTGACCACGTCTGGCTCTCGATCTCACTTGCCACATCTTCCAGATCACGCTCGACATCCGGCCAGATCCGCTCTTCGTAGTCGCGATACTGCCCCACATAGAGACGTCCCAGCTCACGGATGAAGGTGAAGCCTGTCTGATAGAAATCGATCCGTTCCTCGAAGAATCCCTCGAGATCAAACAGCCAGTTCGCCATGCGATCGTGGCCATCGGCATGACCCTGCCGGAATGCTGCGTAGGCTCCCCGACGAATGGCGTTCTCGAAACCGATGAAATACTGCTCCAGTTCGAACTCGTCCTGCATGCGCAGATAGGCGGGAAGGAAGACGAAGTAGGGTGTTAGCTCGCCGGTGTGTTCACGATTCCAGGCCAGAGCTGGCGCCGCCTGCCGCAGGCGACCGAGATTCTGAGGAGACACACTCGACATCATCAGATCGCCGTAGGCCGTGGGCCAGGGGAGACCGGCAACACTTGTGATGTGAATGGCAAAATTAGCCATCGGTTCAACGAGGAAGACGATCTCTTTCTGCGGACCGGATCCGGCAAGTTGCTCGGCAGGCCCCGTGCGGGGTGGATGACCGACGCTGTAGCAGGCAGCCAGGGCCATGACAATACCCCCGAGCAGCAGCCGGAAGAGAACCCGTGCACCTCTGGTGTGACGATTGCGGTATGTATGCCGGCTGTGCCCGATCCTGGATTCCATCCTCAACCTTTCCCGCAGCACTTCTTGAATTTTCGGCCACTGCCACAGGGACAGGGATCATTGCGCCCCACCGGGGCCACAGGTTTGCGCACCGTCGTTCCCCGTACCGTGCCATCATCCCGGAAGGACGCCTGGTACGCCTCGGATGTGCCCTCCACCACGACTGCCCAGGAGGAGGCCATGGCGAATCGTCCCGTAGATGGCAGGAATTCCAGAAACGACATGAGCAACTCCGGAAAGTGCCGTCGCTGATCCAGCGGCAAGTCCAGGTGCGCCATACTGGCCATGGCTTCCTTCACCGTCAGCGCCGATGGATCCTCACCTGCCGCCTGAGCCCAGTGGGACAACAGGGCCTCCGCGTTCTGTTTCAGCTGCGAGTCGAGGAGCAGGAAGTGCTGTGACTGACAGAAGTCTGACACGGTGTCGGTCAGTGTTGCACCAGGTGGCATGAATTCTCCTTCATCATCGGGACGCCTGCAATGCGACTCGGATCCTGCCCAATTCTACAGCTCCCGCGACAGTCTCATCAGGTGGTCGGCCGACTGGACGCGTTCCCAGCCGAAGGGCTCATAGAGCGAGTGCGCATCCCGTGTCGCCAGACCGATACTGGGCAGCTTCTGCAACTCGGGGCATTCAAGGATGCACGCGATCAGCCATCTGCCCAGGCCCTGACCGCGATATGGCTCGAGGATGAACACATCCAGCAGATAAGCGAATCGCGCGTAGTCGGTGACGATGCGCGCAAAACCGATCTGCACTTCGCCACCTTCGCCGACGCGATACACACCGAAACAGAGCGAGTGACGCGTCGCCGTGGCCACAGTGTCGCGCTCGATCCCAGGGCACCAGTAGGAGGTGGTGAGGAATCCGTGAATGACATCCAGATTCAGACGCTCGGGGTCTGTGCTCACCACATCTGCGTCACGTTTCCACTGGTGATACTTACTCATTGTCCTTCCTCACCATTTCGGTCTTCCCTCGCTGCACAGCCGCTGTCATCATCACCCCGACCGACTCACCCAGGGCGACACATCCAGGGATGGGATAGTGCCCTGTTAAGGATTGCTCCTTAACAGGGCACTAGTGATCGCCACCGTCATAGATCCACATGGATTGCGTCGCTCCCGCCCTGCTGAATCCGAGTTTTTCGTAGAAAGCGATGGCCGCGCCATCGGCAACGATCATCTGCTGATGGAATCCCTCGTATCGAGCCTGTAGTCGACGCACGATGGCCGTGCCAATCCCCTGTCGATGGTATGCAGGGTGCACGAGCAGATGGGGGTAGTAGACGACAAGATGACCGTCCGAGATTGCATTGCCCAGACCGACAAGGCGTTCCGAGTCCCAGGCAGTGATCACTGTGTGCGAATCGTGCATCGCTCGACACAGCAATTCAGGCTTCCTGGCCGATGACCAATCGTTGGCCCCATACAACTCGACGAGGTCTGCAACAGACGGGGCCCGATCATCATGATACTGCACGTGGGACGCACTCATACGGTCAACGAGTAGTGACGGAAATCCGCATCCATCACATATCCCAGGCCTTCATACAGACGCTGGGCGGTCTGATTGGTGTGGGCCGTGGCCAGATCGAGCCGGATGGCTCCAGTTGTCGAAGCATGTTTGCGGGCCGCCTCCATCAGGGCTCGGCCGTAGCCAGCGCCGCGGCGTGTCTCCACGACGTAGAGATCGTTCAGGATCCACGTGAATCCCATCGACACGGAAGAGAAGGACGGATACAACTGGGTGAAGGCCACCAGTTCGTCTGCTTCGTAGGCTCCGAAAAGCACCGACTCCGCCGCCTCCATTCGCTGGCGAAGAAAGCTTCTGGCCCCCGGGGCATCAGGCTCCTGTCCGTACCAGCAGCGATAGGCATCAAATAGCTGCGCCAGTGGCTCGAGTTCGTCGAGTCCGAGTTGTTCAATCCGCACTTGTCCTCTGGTCCTTCTTCTGACGTGAGTGGCAGGGGCATCCGATGGACCCAAGTGACCCAACACAAGGAGTCAAAGCGGCCAGACTCAAGTCCTGCTCAAGTCTTCGTCACCAGGCCTGACCCCAACCTTCACCGGCCATCGAGCGCAGGGCTCGGCCTGCCGCGATCTGTATCTGCCCCCTCTCTGTCGACTTGAGGCTGTCGAGGAGGGGCACGGCCGCCGTCGTCTGCAACTGGCCCAGAGACTGGATCGCCTTGGCCCGGATCTCATCTCGCGTCGCATGACGAACGACACGCATCAGCACCACCGGAATGCGAGATGTATCAGGCCGAACCACTCCCCACCAGGCCGGATGCGCCGAACCCCGGACCTCTCCGAGGGCCTGCACGGCGACATACGCGACCTCAGGCTGCTCATGTTCGGCGGCCTTCACAAGCCACCGCGCAACGCCACGGTAAGCGAACCCACGTAGACCTGCAATGGCCGCCACCCGCTGCACATGGGATGAATCATCCAGTGCCCGCACGAGGCGGCCGTAGATCGTGTCAGCCACGGCCTGCGTCGAGTCGATGCAGGATCCCAGGGCTTGCATCGACCGGAGACGAAGTCGGGCGGATGGATCATCCAATCGCTTCAGCAGGGCCGGCATGGCCAGGGGCGAACCGATCTGCTCCAGGGCGGTGGTTGCTGAGAGGGCCACGTCGATGCTGGGATGATCGAGAATGAGTATCAGTGGCAGGGCGGCCTCTTCGGCAGCGATCTGCCCCAGAGCGAATGCACTGCGCTCCACGACACCGGCATTGCTGTCAGCCAGTACCTGAATCAGATCATCCAGGGCCACCCGCGCACGCAATGTGCCGAGCAATTGTGCACACATGAAACGAGCACGCCACTTCTGGGAAGACAACCCCTCGCGCAGAGCCGGAACGACATCGCTGTCGTATTGCAGCAACTTGTCGGTCACTTCCTTGAGTTCGCGGGGATCTCTCGACCCCAGACGAGCGACCAGTTCTTCGGGTGACTCGGCACACGCCGCCAGCAGGATCACAAGACACACGACCAGACACCGCGAGGCACCGCGAACCGAAGGCGGCCAGGTCGTCTGGAGCATCGTCATCTGCAGCCTGTCATCTGGCGTAGTCGTATTGCAGGCCGGCCTCTTCCAGCCTCTGCAGAACGTGGCGTCCATGCAGGGCGATCTCGCCGTCCGGATTCACGAGCCAGTAACTCGGGTAATAGGGTGCCTGATAGATTGCCTGCACAGCACCGGCATTGTCGAGGACATCAAGCACCTGAGGCCAGTCGATCTCCTCTCGCTGCAGGAAACGACTGAATCGATCACGATCACGATCGATGCTGATTCCAACCACGACGAACCGATCGGCGTACTTGCGCTGCAGGGCCCGTATCCGTGGCAATTCGTCGAGGCATGGTGGACAGGTTGTGAACCAGAAATCCAGCAACACATAACGACCCCGGAAGTCGCCCAACCGGAGACTGTCTCCCTTGGCGTCGACAACGCCAAACCCGGGCGCCTCCATGCCTGTCCGGATCAACCACTGGGTTTCGTCCGGCTCCGCCGACGTTGGCCGATCGGGCCGGTCGGGCCGGTCGGACAGGCCGATGAGGATCAGCACCACGACGAGTGCAGCTGCAATCAGGGACATGATCCAGCGCATTCAGTCCCCTCCGCCCGCCTGCAGGCACCAGATCGGCCCACCGAATAGCATCAGGCGCTCTTCCCCCGCAAAGTGTGGCGCCAGAGATGACGCCATCCAGTCCTGGATCCCGTTCAGGGACTCACGCTGATCGGCCACGGCCTGGGTCACGGCAGATTGGGTCATCAGGAAACCGATCCATCGGGTCAGGCCGAAGGGCAACTGTAGCTGGTAGGCGTCATCGACACATAGCTCGAAATCGTGAGCTTCTGCATCCTGGGTTGTGACGGGCCGTTCATCACGCGCAGGTCTGGGCAGTCGGCTCTGATACTGCGAATACCAGTCGGCATAGGCAGGGGTGTCGACCATCTGTCCCTGCTCTGCCCCATCGTAGATCCACAGCCAGCCACCACGGCGCAATACACGTCGTGCCTCGGTCAAGAATGCCGACCGCTGGATCCAGTTGATCGCACCAGAGACGGTGATCAGATCGAAGACCGCGCTGCCAAAGGGAAGAAACTCGCCTGTTGCCGCAGCAAATCCTGTGGACTGAACTGCTGGTGCGGCACGCAGCATCGAGTGAGATCGATCGATTCCCACCCTCAGATGTGCAAATTGCACCAGGGGTTCGGTCGACAGACCCGTGCCGCAACCCACATCGAGGGCACGCTGACAGGGCGCCAACGACACACGCCGCGCCATGGTGTCCAGCACCTGGCCGTGAAATCGCGGTCGGCACGCGGCGTAGCCTTCGGCCACACGGGACGAATTAAACAGACCAGCGTGGGTCACGGGATGACCACCCTCGTTCGAGTCATTGCGCTCTGGACCGGTCACACCGGACGGGCGACGATCGCCATATCGGGAGTGGTGGCATCAAATGGTGCGCCGCACACATCGCCGTAGACAGTCTCCACCTCGAAGCCTGCTTCAGCCAGTTCCCGGGCGATCTGAACATGGTCGAAGTGCTGCAGCCAGTTGTAAACCTGCCAGGTCCGCCCATCCTCGACAATCGTGTACAGATCCAGACTGAGTTTCTCGCGCAGGTAGAGATGAGCGGCGTGAATCTCAAAATGACTTGTCTTGGACCAGAAGCCGCCGTCAGGACAGGCAACGATGTTAAGAAACTCTCCTCGAGTCTCGAATGCCGCTACCGTGTGAACATCGAAGAGAAGGACACCGTCCCGGGTCAACCAACGCCGGAACCGGCGCAGCAGTTCCAGACGCTGAGAGGGGCCAAGGGCACATAGGTCACAGTAGATGAGGCTGATGATATCGAAGCGGCGATCCGTCTCAAAACTCAGGTAATCCGACTCAACATACTCGATCGGCAACCCCGCGTCCTCTGCCTGGCGACGGGCATGATTGAGCGAATTGACGGAGAAATCGACCCCCGTCACCGACGCGCCCTGTTCGGCAAATCGCTGACAGTAGAGGCCGGGACCACAGCCAAAATCTGCCATCTTCGTGTTCGTGGACACATCGAAACGGTCAAAGATCCAGGCGACCGACGCATCGATGAAGGCATGGGACCGCGAGGCGGCATCGATGTCAGGATCGAGGTGGCAAGCCAGCATCTGACCTGAGATGTGGTGGTCGGTCCAGAGGGTGTCGGCCGAATAGACTGCAAAGGGCAAAGGGCGCACCGTCGCTTCTCGAAAGCATGCGTACAGTGCATAGGATGTTGCCGGATCGGCAGCAGATTTCATGGTCATTCCCATGGGAGGTCTCTCCTGCAGCAGGGAGGATTGGCCGTCAATCTCACATTGGTAGGCAAGCTCTGAATAATGACAGCTTGGGGCCAGGATTCAGTAGAAGTACGGATATTGGGCACTCGGTGACCGGGGTATATTGCAGCGTGTGTCATGCCCCCAGAAGCCGCGTACATGAGGAATTGCGACCGATGTTGCTCAATTCCGTATCTCCCGAATCACTCGCTCGTGTTGCTCGACTCTACAGAACCAACAAAGATGCGGGGGCGGCCATCGGCCTGACCATGCGTGGCTTCTCCCGTGCATGCCGCCGGCACGGGATCGAGACCCCTGCCGCCCGACGCCTGCGCGAACGCGAATTGGCGCGCAGCTGATTTTTCTTTCGGAGCCCCATCAAGAAGTGCATCCGCAATGTCGTAGAGGTGAGGACCCGCCCTCACAAGCGGGTGAGCCGATCTGGCAATTCCTGAGAGATTTTGTAGGATTTGCAGGATTTCTTGTCATAAGGCTTGACATCGTATCAGTCACACCGGTACGATGGTAGTGTCATCGAGAGTGAAGCACGGGTCGCGCGTCTCGCTTCATCCCTCGTCGAGCCAGACCACAAGCAACGCGCAGAAAAGGAGGCAGCAAATGATGCGAATTCACGAACTCGCGGATGTGGTATTGATCTGTGATGGCGGCTGCCTCTGTACAGGAGTTGGGACCTGAAATGTTGAAATAAGGTCCCGTTACTCTCTTCCAGAAGCCGCAGCCGCCTCACAGGCACTGCGGCTTTTTTCGTGCCCGTAACGCGAGGTAGTTGTCGCGTCGAACGCGAGGCATTTCTCGCGTTTTTCTTGAAGGCAGATACATGGGAGAGAGCGTTCGTGTACAACCCTGACTTCTGGGAAGTCCGTCTCGATCATTGCGACCTGGAGCGCTATCCGGATCAATCAGCGCTCTGGTTCGAACCGATTGAGGAGCGTCGTCTGCAGCGACGCAGCCAGGCCCGAGCCGGGCGGCTTTTTGGGCCTGTAATGGAGTTGGTCACCGCATCGCTGACAGATCGTCAGCGTGAGGCCCTGCTCCTGTATTTTGTCCACGGTAAGACGCAGGAGGAGGTGGCCGAGATCATGGGCATCAACCGACGCGTCGTGAGCCAGCACCTGTTCGGCATCCGTCGCAATGGTCGCCAGGTAGGGGGAGCCGTCCCCCGCCTGCGCCGGCTCTGCCGCCAGCATGGCATCACAGCCGATGCCTGAGGAATGGCGGGTGCAGTGTACCGGCACTGCATCCGCCCCCTCTGGACTCGGCTCCACAGAGACCCCACACCCTTGGAGGTGAAACGTGGAATACGTTCGCCGCGAGGACTTCCGGACATGGTGTTCCGAGGTGGGCTACCTCTACGTAGTCGTGATCGCCTTTGTCACCATCGCCATGGTCCTGGGAAGCCTCGGCAACTACGTAAGTAGCGTCGGTCTGCGAGACGGAGAGAATCGCAGTATGTCGGCTGAGTATCTCGGGCCGGAAGCCCACGTCGTATCCGCAGCATATCCCTGATCGGGGGGATCTCCCTCCCCTGTTTGGGATGATCCCCTCACAGCGGGTTCGCCACAGCGCGAACCCCAATCTGACAACGTGGTCCCGGTCAGCCTCGACCGGGGCCGCTGTCGCGCATCTGGAACGTTTCCCTTGACAGATCGGGGCTGTCTCGCGCTCTTCCCTGTCCAGATCCTCTTACATATCCTTCCACAGATTGCAGTCGGACGAGAGCACCTCGTGATGCCGCGGCGGACGCTTCGGTATCTGGTTGCCTGAGGATCTGGTTGCCTGAGGTCGGGGCAACAGGCGAGTAATGGATGTCATCTTCCCCAACACATATCAGCTACCGGGACCGGCAGACCGGCGACCTCGTGGAGGAAAAGGTTCCCCACGCCTCGATCCTGCGTTTTCTCTACGGATCGATCCTCGGGAACCTGGTACTTCGCTATGTGTGTTCACGACGTTGGTTCTCACGTCTGTATCGTTGGTTCCTCTGCAATGGCAGGTCCAGCAGAAACCGGATTGCCCCCTTTGCACGGGACCACGGAATCGACCTCGAGGCCTTCGAGTCCGGTCCCTTCGCGAACTTCAACGAGTTCTTTGTCCGCCGCTTTCGTGACGGCGTGCGTGACTTCCTGGGCGAAGCCACTGCCATGCCGGCCTGGGCCGAGGGTGTGTGCCTGGCCTGGAAGCAGGTCGGTGCTGCCCAACCCCTACCTATTAAGGCCGAGTATCTCACCGCCGCTGCCCTGATGGGCGATGAGGACCGGGCGGCGCCCTTCCTCAATGGACCCGCCATCATCATCCGTCTGCGCCCCCCTGACTATCATCGATTCCACTTCGTCGACGAAGGTCCGGTGGTCGATCGGTGGACCGTTCCCGGGGCACTGCACTCCGTCAATCCGCTGGCCCTTCGTCAGCAACCGGACATCCTGTCACGCAACGAGCGACAGGTAACCCTGCAGCAGAGCCTGCATTTCGGTTTGCTCGCATACGTCGAAGTCGGCGCCATGGCAGTGGGCCGTATCGTGCAGTGCTCCGAAGAGGGCCACCGCGGTGCGGAGAAGGGCTGGTTCGAATTCGGCGGATCCACGGTGGCTCTGTTTGGTGTTGAGGGTGCCTGGACACCGGATGAGGACCTGCTGCAATGGTCGGAGAAAGGGGTCGAGACGTTACTCGAACTCGGTACGACCATCGCAGTCTCAGGCGCGCGCGATGATTCTATCAGTCGCGATGAGAAAACAACATGACGCAACGATCGGCTGGTGCTTGGCTGTGGCAGGCATCATCGTCGAGGTGAGCCCCTCACTTCTCTTGCAGCCGATTCGCGACGCAGGGATGGCACGATTCGTCCCCGTTCTCTACGCGACCTTCAGCCGGGATGTCATGATCCCAGACCGCGAGTCAGCCCACTAAGGCAGATACGGTGGTCGATCACACACCAACCAGAGCGGTCCAGATGAGCCCCATCGGTTTCCTCAAGAATATCCTGCGCCTGATGGCCGACAGCCCGGCACGCCTGGCCGCATTCGTTGTCATCGTGCTGATACAGGTCGGCGTCTACACCAGTCTGCCGGTGATCTACAAGCAGGTTTTCGATGTGGCGATCCCTGCCGAGGATCTCGGCTATCTGGGCCTGCTGACGATGCTGCTGGGTGCCATGTATGTGCTCGAACTGGCGACGGAATGGATGGATCTTCGCCTGATCTCACGCCTGACGGCGGATCTCATGCGCAATCTTCGCCAACGCCTCTTCGTCCAGGTGCAGAAGGTCCCCTTCAGCGTGCTGCAGCGTCGTCCGGCTGGCGATCTGTTGACCCGATTCACCACCGACATGACCCTCGTCGAACAGGCGGCTGGAAAGTCGATCTACGAGGCCATCTTCCATACCAGTGCGATGATCGTAGCCACTGTGTGGATGTTCGTCTTCGAATGGCGACTGGCCCTCATCATCCTGCTCTCCATGCCCCTGAGCATGATCGGCCCCAAGCTGTTCAGCCCCCGCGCGAGCCACGCATCAACAGAACGCAAGCAGGAGGATTCGGCGACCCTGGGCGCCCTGCAGGAAAGTGTGATAGCTCAGAAGCTGATTCGCGCCTATGCACTGCAGCACGCTTTCCTGGAGCGCTTCTCCATCCGTCTCGGCGCCCTGCACACACGCAGTCGGGATCTGCACAGTGCGAGCCTCCTGGTCGGGAAGTCAGCCAGCGCCGGCGTGCTCCTGATTCAGCTCATCGTCCTGCTCTCTGGTGCCTGGTTGGCGATCTCCGGCTACATCTCGGGGGGGACACTGGTCGGTTTCCTCGCACTCCTCTCCGGGATGGGAAATTCCGCCCGCTCCCTTTCCAGCATTGCGCCCCAGTTGGTGCAGGCAGCCACAGGGCTGGAGCGTATCCAGGAAGTCCTGGACGAACCGATTGAGGAAGAGTCCACCCGTCGAGTTGAGGAGTTGGCAGGTTTCGACGATGCCATCACCTTCGAGGATGTGACCTTCGGCTACACAGAAGGCGAGACCGTCCTCGACCGACTCCGCTTCACGATCCCCGCCGGGCAGTCGGTCGCCTTCGTCGGCCGCAGTGGCTCGGGCAAGAGCACAGTCCTGAGTCTGTTGACCCGCTTCCAGGAGGCCCGTGACGGGACGATTCGCATCGATGGTCGCGACCTGCGAGCCGTCTCGGAGAACACATTGCGCTCCCAGGTGGCCACCGTCTTCCAGGAGGCCTTCCTCTTCAGCGCCACGATCCGGCAGAACATTCACTTTGGACGACTCGACGCCAGCGACGAGGAGATTGTCGCCGCTGCCCGGTCTGCGGAAATCGATGAGTTCATCATGTCTCTGCCTGAGGCCTACGACACCGTCGTCGGCGAGGGGGCCATGTCCCTGTCGGGTGGACAGCGGCAGCGCATCGCCCTGGCGCGCGCCATCCTGCGCAATCCTTCAATTCTTGTCCTGGACGAGGTGACTTCGGCTCTCGATCCCGGCACGGAAGCGGCGATCAATTCGACGCTTGAGCAACTTGGGAAGGATCGCACCGTCGTCACCGTCACGCACAGATTGACCTCCGTCGTGAACTACGATCAGATCTTCATCCTGGATCAGGGGCGCCTCGTCGAACAGGGCACACATCGGGAGTTGCTCAATCACAAGGGGATCTACCACGGCCTGTGGCAGGATTTCACCCTGGAAATGACCCAGGACGCAGTCGTGGGCGAAATGAGTGAGACCGACATGGAAACAGCGGCCACGGAGATGTCCACGGCACTGCCCCCGACACCTGAGTCCGGTGCCACCGAATCAGAGGATCTTCAGCGTCTTCGGCAGGCCCAGGAAGAGATCGAACGCCTGCGCGCGATCAACCATCGCTGGGCACTGCTGGCTGGAACCGATCGCCTGACCCAACTGCCCAACAAGCTCTCCTTCCTGCAGGCGCTGATGCCACAGGAGATTCAACAGGCTCAGCATGACGGCCGATCGATGGGATTGATGCTGATCTCCGGTGACAACATGGGGTTGATCAACGAACGTCTGGGTCGCGATGCGGGCGATGCGACCATCGTGGAGCTAGCGAGGATTCTGCAAGGTGTGCTCAAGGGCGAAGACCAGCTGGGTCACCTGGACGGGACGCACTTCGCCGTGTCCCTGGGATCGGCAAATCTGGATACGACCAGAGCTCGTGCCGAAGAGATCAGCGAGCATGTGGCAGGGCATACCTTTGAGGCGGAGCAGGCCGGCGTCGATATCACCCTCAGCATCGGCATTGCCTGCCTGGATGCCAGCCTCGTCGAAGACCCACGAGCGACGACGGAAGAGATGTTCTCTCTACTGAATGGCGCCGTCTTCGCCGGCAAACGTGATGGGGGCAACTGCGTCGTTGCCATCCCGTCCTGAGCATACAAGGAAACGATCGATGACCGAACGGGTACAGTATGTGGCCCGATCCCCTTTCTACCCGGATCTGAAGGAACGGGTGGATGGGTACTTCGCCACGACCCAGCTGCCCCGCACGGGCACGTGGCGCCTCTTCCTGAAAACACTGGTGTGCATCACCGGTTACATCGCCGGCTACTGCTACCTCGTCTGGTTCGCCCAGTCCTGGGAAGCGGCCATTGCCGGCGTAATCTTCACGGGTGTCACCATGTGCCTGGTGGGATTCAATGTGATGCACGATGGCGCCCATGGGGCGTATTCGTCATCAGCACGCCTCAACTGGCTGATGGGCTACACCCTCGATCTGATGGGGGGCAGCAACTACCTCTGGCGGCAGAAGCACAACGGACTGCACCACACCTACACGAATGTCGACGAACTCGATCGTGATCTGCAGTCTTCCGGCCTGATGCGTCTGAGCCCTGATCAGCAGTGGCTCGAGCACCACCGCTGGCAGCCCTGGTACGCACTGCCACTCTACAGCCTGCACACGTTTTTCTGGGTCATCTATCGCGACTACTCCTCGTTTTTCGGTAGACGGGCCGGTCCCGTACAGCTGCGCCAGCCGAGGATGGGTGAGACGATCGCCTTTCTCGGCGCCAAGTTATTCTACTACGCCTATGCGCTGATCCTTCCTGCCTGGATTCACGGCCCCTGGAAAGTCCTGCTCGCCTACACGGCGATCCACCTGATCGCCGGTGTCGTGCTCTCCATCGTGTTCCAGTTGGCCCACTCGACCGAGGACGTCACCTTCCCGACGCCCGATGCCGATTCGGGCGAGATCGAGGATGCCTGGGCCGTGTCCCAGGTGGAAACGACCGCCAACTTCGCCCACGGCAACCACCTCCTGTCCTGGTGCATCGGCGGCCTCAACTACCAGATCGAGCACCACCTGTTTCCACGGATCAGTCACGTACACTACCCGGCCCTGAGTCAGATCGTGAGGCAGGCGTGCGCCGACCACGACGTCCACTACTTCTGCCAGCCAACGCTGAGGGCCTCCATTGCGGCCCATTTCAGGTTCCTGCGGCAGATGGCAAAGGAACCTGACTCGGGCCCGGATTCAGGCGTCGCCCAACATCTGGCAACGGAGGTTGCCCCATGATATTCGATGCCCTACCGCCCTTGCAGGTCCATCCCGTGGCCTACCCGCTGCTGGAAGTGTGCGCCTGGCTGATCGGCAGCGGATACGTCTTCATCATCATCCTCGGCCTGATTCGACGCCCTGATGCGGCGACATACAAGAATGACTGGATCCGGTTGACGGTGATGTTCGCCATCGGACTGGCCAACGTCATCCTGGGTGCCCTCGGCCCCCTCGGTCTGGTGGGTGGCGCGGCAGTGGTCACCTTTCTCGCCTGGCGCGAATTGCTCGACTGTGTGCGAACACGATTCGGGGATGCCCCCAGTGGCAGGTGGTTGCCCGCGATCGCCGCACTCAGTATCGCCTTTGCTGTGACGGGTGACGCCTTCGCCGCGCTGTTGGGAATCGCATGCGCGGCCTGGATCGGCGCCACAGGCCCCATGCTGCTCACAGGTAAGCCCGTGCCGATGGCTACGATGATGAGTATCGGTCTCGGATCGGTGCTGGTGTCGGTGCCCATCGCACACGTGATCCTTCTCGTGGATCTGAACTTCGGCGTCTTCGCCCTCCTCGTCGTGCTGATCAACTGTCTGGACGGATTCTCCGCCGGCTTCGGACGCTTGCTGGGGAAACATCCACTGTGTCCGCAGATCAGCCCCGGCAAGACCGTCGAGGGTGCTCTGGGCGGCCTGTTCTCATGCATCCTCGTGGGCTACCTCGCCAGCTTTCTCGTCCCCGAATGGTCACCGCTCGAGATGGCAATCGCCTCGTCTCTGGTCGCCATCTTTGCCTTGCTCGGCGACCTGGTTGCATCATCTCTGAAACGAGAGGCGGGAATCAAGGATTTCAGCCAGGCCCTGCCCGGCATGGGGGGTATCCTCGACCGCTTCGACGGACTCCTGTTCTCGGCACCCGTGTTGTATGCCTACGTCCGATTGACGGGAGCCATGTAGATTGGGCCCCGTCCTGCGACAACTGGATGTCACGAATCTCTTCACGCTGACCGGACTGGCCCTGGCTCTGGGTGTCGTGATCCATGCCGCCCACCATCGCCCGATCACAGCCGTTCTCTGCCTGCTGGGATGCGGCCTCGTCGACCTCTTCGATGGACTGCTGGCCAAGAATCTCCTCAGGCGTGACGAGGCCCGTGCGGCCGGCCCGGTCCTCGACAGTCTCGTCGATGCCTGCGCCTTCGGACTGGCTCCTGCCGCCCTGCTCTATTCTTATGTCGAAACCCCAATCGCCATCATCGTCGGCATCGTGTATGCCAGTGTCTGTATCCTGCGATTGACCTATTTCGAACGCGTCGGGCTCACAACATCAGAAACGGCCGAACACTACGTGGGTCTGCCCGTAACCTACTCGGCCCTCTTCATCCCACTCGCCTTCGTGGCTCGCTCTTTCGCACCAGACACTCTCCTGCGGCCCGGACTTCTGGGATTGTATCTCTTGCTCGCCGCCGCCATGGCCGCCGGTATCCGGGTGCCGAAGCTGCGCGGCGTCTGGTATGTCGCCTTTGCCGTCGGTGCGGCGGCACTGGTCGCCTTCCACAGTGGCGGCGCCCTGGCCGAGTGGGGGACAGGTGCTCAATAGCGACTACCCTCCGGTCTTGCAGGGAATCCGGCCGCCCCGTAAGGTTGCCCCTACCGATTCACCCCTCTTGAGACCAGGCCCAGGTGACCAGCCCTGAGAGCGCACTGGCCGGTGTCCTCGATGCAGTTTCACTCGAGACGCCGGCCGAAATCTATCGCGAGAGCTTTCTGGACGGCGCAACGGCATTCGTCGCCGAGAAGCGTCTGGAGTCGACCTATGCGCCATTCCTCGGCTACGACCTGCATCGACTCCGCCGCGAGTTCTCAACATTTGTCTGGGATCTGAAGCAGCTGGCTGACGCGTCCCGCCTGCACTCCAGCGGCTACCGTGATCATCTGTACTGGCTCATCGATGACGGCGAATACATCGGTCAGTGTTCGGTTCGCACCGAGCTGGGCACGCCCTACCTGATCACCTACGGTGGTCACATCGGCTACAGCATCCGACCGGACCGGCGACAGCAGGGCTACGGGCGGCGCATTCTCGCACTCGCACTCGATGTGTGCGTCAATCTCGAAATGGATCGGATTCTGATCACCTGCGATGAGGACAACCAGCCCT
This sequence comes from Gemmatimonadota bacterium, assembly GCA_018673255.1. The sequence continues at coordinate 165,837 of JABHDC010000253.1, read as the reverse complement.
CACGTCGAATCATCGAGGCCAATGGGGGGCAGTTCGAGTCGAGTCTGACGATGGATCGCGCCGTGCGTCGAGCCGAAGGTCGCAAGGGCCAGGAAGACATCCAGAAACTGCGATACTGGATCGAGTTGAAAGACCGACGCCGATGAGTGCCCACGCCGGATCTGCCCTCGCAGCGGTTGAGGCCGTTGCCGCAGACGGCGCAGGCGTAGTACCCGACTATGATGGCGGCAGCATCGTCAACGTCCCCGCATCGATCCTGGCTGCGTTCGGGTGCCAGACACCCTCGGCGCCCCTGCGGCACGACCTGGTCGACCCGGCTCTACTGGACGCACCGGGTGGGGTCGCCTGTCTCGTCGTCGACGCCCTCGGATCTGCACAACTGCAGGCCGGGCTGGACGCGGGGCGTGCTCCGCACCTGCAACGCCTGGTGGACGAAGTCGGGCCACCTGGGCAACTGACGTCCATCTTCCCTTCCACAACCACAGCCGCCCTGACCAGTCTGGCCACGGCTCAGCCACCTGCCCAACACGGGATCCTGGGCCACGTCCTGTGGCTTGAGCAGATCCAGGCGGCCTGCAATGTCCTGCACTTCGCCCCCGTCGGCCGCCCCCAGGAAGCGATCGACGATGATCTTCTGCGCTGCCAGCCCACGATTCACGAGCGGTTGAAAGCAGCCGGCGTACCGTCCTATGCCATTACTGCCTCCGCCTACGAAGGCACGGCCTTCACCGACCTCCTACAGCGTGGCAGCCACTTCTTGGGATACCACACGCAATCACAGTTGCCGGCCCTGCTGGAGCAGGCACTGATCGATGCGAAGCCCCGGGGGCGGCCCCACATCAGTCTCTACTGGCCCCACATCGACACGATTGCCCATACGGATGGGCCCGATCTGCCGGGATTCGGATCAGAGGGCAGCGCCCTCGAGCTGGAATTCGTCGATCTGATGATTGGCCGCCTCGTCGATGTCTGCCGCCGGCACCACTGCGCCCTGATGATCACCGCCGACCACGGCCAGACCCTGATGGACCCGGAACGTGCGTGCGTCATGCCGCCGGATCTGCTTGCAGGCCTGTCTCATCGACCGACGGGTGGGCGCCGGGCCGCCTATCTGACCTGTGAGGACCCACAGCTTCTGCTGGACTCGACCGTAGCGGCGGCCTCCAGCCTTCTGCCGATGGATGCCGTGGTGGAGGCTGGCTGGTTCGGCGGCGAGCTCATTCCGGAATTCCGGTCACGTATCGGCGACTGGTTGGCCCTGGCCAACGATGGTGTGCAATTCCTGATCGATGAGGGTGACGGGGTCTTTCCTCTTCGTGGCGGTCATGCAGGGATCTCCCCCTGCGAGATGCAGGTACCGATCCTGGTGGTGCCAGGTACGTGATGAGAGTGCGCACAGTCGCTTCCTACACGCTGCTCATCTGTCTTCTGTCGACGGCCGCTATGGGCGAGGAGACGTTCCCATCGGTCACCGACGACCCGATTCTGATGGCTGCCCTGCGGTATCTGGATGCGGGCCTGCAGGCCTCGGCGCCCATCCGCACCAGCCATCTACTGCAGCATGTCGCACAGATCACGCACCGCAGCGAGGCCGATATTCGCCATCACCTGCTCGGGCGCCTGCAGGACCTGGCCGACCTCAACCAGGACCGAGACGAAGGCTGGAGCACCGTCCTGGAATCGAGGGAGGAGTTGTCCAAACGCCAGGTCTCACGACTCCTGGATCATCTCGGTCAGGGATTGGGCAAGATCCTGGCATCGCAGGATGATTTTCTCCTGGATACCAACCTGCGCTGGGCAGCCAGGGGTGCACGCACGCCGCCAGAGGAAGCACTGCAGTTCTTCTCTCGACTCGTGCGCGACCAACTGGTCAACGACCCTCTCGTGGCTGCCGTTGAACCGGTCGGTGTCGTCGTCAACGGCTGGACCGAGAAATACGACTACAAGCTGGAGCCGCTCTTCATCTACCTCGACTCCGAGGACGAAGCCGCAGCCCGTGAGGCCGTTCGTGACGCCCAGCGTTTCATCGTGCCCGGGGTGGTTCGGGGCCTGCCCACCGTTCCCTCGATCGCCTGGGCCTTCCGCCAGCGTGACCTCACGTCCCTCGTCGATCCGGCCTATGACATACGCATTCGCGTTCAGTCCATGCGCTTCAAGGGCCTGACCACGAATCTGCAGCCCTGCATCAACCTGGGTCTCGATGTTCTGGACACCCAGACGGGGCGCTCGGTGTACTACGAGGACATCGACCATTGCACCCAGCTCGGCGCGGCCGCGGCCGACCATCGCCTCGGCCCCTTCTTCGCCGAAGTGGCCAACCTCGTCGTGGATACCCTCGCCCGGCAGCTGTCGACACTACGATGAGCACCTCTCCCCGGGGAGGTGCGGAAACACCAGGCGCTGCAATCACGCTCGATTCACCATATCATCGAGACCAGCGGGGTATTACTCGACTCTACGTGATGGAACGACCGTGAGTTGAGATCCCACCGTCATCCGACCCTGCCGGTTGAGTCGGAGCCAGACCGCACCATCTCGATCCGTTCGCATCAGGGTCGTCCGTGCTGCCAGTCGCTTCGTGACCAACGTCGATGGATGACGGAATTTGTTGTGGGCACCCACCGAGATCACCGCCAGCACAGGATCGACACCATCGACAAAGGCGCGCCCCGATGAGGTGCTCGATCCATGGTGGGCCACCTTGAGCACATCCGCCTGCAGTCGTTGGCCCCAGGCCAGCATCGAGGCGTCCGTATCGTGTTCGATGTCTCCCGTGAACAGCAGCCGCCGACCGCCATAGTCGAGACGCAGCACGACGGACCCGTCATTCAACCCCATGAGAGAGTGTCCGTCGTCGACGAAGGCCGGTGTCGGATGCAGAACGAGCCCCCCGACTCCACCGAGCCCGGCCAGACTGTCTCCGGCACGCACGGTATGGTATGTGACGCCGCGTACCTCGATCAGTTCGTGTAATCGCCTGGAGGTCCAGGAATCATATTGCTGTCCCCCATCGATAAAGTGTCGCACCGGCATTTCTTCAAGCAGATGCACCAGGCCGCCAATGTGATCGGCATGGGGGTGGGAGGCGAGGACGAGATCGATTTCGTGAATGCCCTGTCGCCGCAGCCACGGTACGACCACCCGTTCACCCATATCGATGCGCCGACTGCGAATACCGCCATCGACGACCATCGTCTTGCCATTGGGGAATCGCACAAATGCTGCGTCCCCCTGGCCGACGTCGAGGAACAGGACCTCCAACTCGTCGGCGGCACTCGCTTTGCCCCAGACCCACACATTGGCACCGACCAGCGCCAGGACGAGAGTCAGGCGCCGCAGGACAGGCAGGTAGATGGCGAATGTCACCAGGCAGATGAGGCCCACCATGACACTGGTCATCGTCGGTGAGGGTTGAGCCACTTTCCATGCAGGTACGACGGCGAAGAGCTCCACGATGCGCAGCAGGGCGGTCAGCGTCAGCCAACAGGCACCACTGACCAGCGTGCCCACCGCGGGCAGAATCGGTGCGACCAGCACCAGCAGCAGACCCTGCGCCACAGCGATCCCGAGTAGGGGCACGACGAGCAGATTGGCCAGCAGGGAGATAGGCGCCACCTGCCCGAAGTGATGGAGAATGAGGGGGGCGGTTCCCAATTGTGCTGCCAGCGACACGGTGGCCGGCATACTGATGCACGTGCCGACCCAGGATGTCCCTTCAGACCATCTGGCCGGGATCAGTGTGATCAGCGGCGGATAGAGGGTGATGATGGACAGCGTCGCCGCAAAAGACAGCTGGAAAGACAGCGTGAGCACACTCGTCGGCTGGGCGACCATCAGCACCAGGGCCGCCAGACCCAGACTGTTGAGGACCGATCCCGGCAACTCGACAGCGCGCCCGATCAGGACGATGGACGCCATCACACTGGCACGCACGACCGGGGCCTGCAGTTGCGTCACCATCGCATACACCACCAGCAACACCACGGTGACACAACATGCCACCGGGTCAGGAAGGCGCAGCACCTTCAACAGCGTCAGCAGGAACAGCGCCACCAGTCCCACGTGCAAACCACTGATCACCAGTGCATGGGCCAACCCCGTCGCCCGGAAGCGCGATGCCACCTCATCAGGGATTGCGTGTTTCTCACCGATCAGCATGCCCACCAGCAGTGCCGACTGAGGACCGCCAAGATGCGCTGTCAGTGATGTCCGCATGGAGTCGCGCAGGGGACCTGTCAGCCGTCGCGCCCACCACGACTCGGGTTCGGGCCGAATGTCGAGGACATCGCTGTCACGATAGATGCTCGCCGTGGCATGTACGCCATGCCTCAGAGCCAGGAAGCGTCGGTAGTCGAAGGCACCCGGATTGCGCGCCGGTTGGGGTTCCAGAACCCGGCATCGCAGGCGCACTCGATCGGCTGCGTCCGCCTCAAAGGTGCTGACCTCTTCACCGATCGTGAGCAGGAGATCCCCGCTCAGCGGGATGAGATGCTCTTCAGATTCAGGACGCAGTGACTCGAGGGCCAGCCGAACACGCCGGCGACCATCTGGCCGCCACTCCGGATCGCCGAGCAGGCGACCCGACAATTCGCCTCTTGCACCGTAGGCGATGCCGCGGCCGACGTGATCTGCAGGTAACAGCCGTGTGTGCTGATGGTGACGCAATCCGCCGATGGCGACGACCCCGATCCACAACATCGCCGAGATCCAACCTGGCCGCCGACGCCACCACAGCAGCGCACAGGCGGTCCCCCACGAGGCTAGGGCAACACTCAGCCAGAGCCCGGCCGACACCGGCCACAGGTGCGAACAGAGGATCCCGCCGGCCAACGCAAGAGCGGCCACGAAGGCGGGGCAGCGGCGCTTGAGACTCGAGGCTTCCATGCGCACCAGATCGCAAACCTCGTTCCAACTGCATAATACTGTTGCGCACGACGACCTTTGACGTGGATCTTCTAGTGCCCTGTTAGGGAGTCAGCCTTGTGAAATTCGGGCGTCGAGGCGCCTGGCTCACAAGGCGCGCGACCGATGTGGGTCAATGGGACCCATCGAGGGAGCGCAACGCGGTGAGCCAGGATGGATCGGCGGCCGAATGCAAGGATGACTCCCTGACAGGGCACCTGTGCCCTCAACCAAACTGGATCGGTGCTCTTGCTGCTTCGACTCTTCCTGCTGTTCACGCTCATTCCCGTCATCGAGCTGGCCTTGCTCGTCCAGGTCGGCAGCCGGATTGGCGTCACGCTGACGATCGCCATCGTCCTGGCGACCGGCGCCGCCGGCGCATGGCTGGCCCGATCTCAGGTCCTGCGTGCCTTGTTGCGCCTGCAGGAGGCCGTGCGCTCGGCGCATTTCCCGGGTGACGAGATTTTTGATGGTGTTCTCATTCTGGCCGGGGGCCTGCTGTTGCTGACCCCCGGATTCCTCACAGATCTGTTCGGTTTCAGTGTGCTGATCCCCGGTAGTCGCCATCTGATCAAGACGGCACTCAAGGGGGCCGTGCAACGGCGCATGCACACTGGATCCCTGCAGGTCGACTCTACCTTCTCGGTATCGGATTCATGAGCGAAATCACCGACCTGACCGGCAAACAACGCCGCCACCTCCGTTCCCTGGCCCACGGCCTCAAGCCCGCCGTCTCCGTTGGTCGCCAGGGCCTGTCCGACCCCGTCCTGGCCTCCGTGGACGATGCCTACAATTCCTCTGAGCTGGTGAAGATCCGCCTGGAACGAGCCTGCGAGATGGACCGCAAGGATGCGGCCGCACAGCTGGCCATCGCCACAGAGTCACATCTGATTCAGGTCCTGGGTCGCACGGTGCTACTCTACCGGCCCGATCCTGTGGAACCGGTGATCCAGCTGCCGTAAGGACCCTGTCCTGACAGGTACACAAAAATGGCCCGGCAGGATTTCCTGCCGGGCCATTTTCTGTCCGTGTTTCTCTGTAGGTGCCGAGAGCGAGACTCAGCCGATCTTTTCCCGCAGCATATTCAGCACGCGATCCTTGCCGATCAATCGCACGAATGTACCAAATCGAGGCCCGCGTTCCTGCCCCAGGATGACCTCGTAGAAGCTGGTGAACAGCTCCCGAGGTTCCTGGTCGGCTGCCCGCGCCACGTCGAAGGGAATCGACTGCAATTCCTTTTCGTCGACAGCATCACTGGCCTCCAGTTGCTCACAGAGCTGGCCAAACAGGGCACGCTCCATTTCGGTCGGCTCCCGATACACCTTGTGCGGCACGACCTGCTCACGGTAGTAGTTCAGACCCTTGTGTACGAGGGCAGCCAGCACATCAGGATAGTCACCGATCGCCGGATCGTAACGGAGCAGAAAGTCACGCAACACCGTCTCATCATCGGTTCCCAATGCAGAGATCAGATTGCCCACGACAGTGAAATTCACACTCGCGTCGTAGGCCGGCACGTCCTTGCCACCGGCGAAGACATGCCAGACATCTGTATCCTCGCGCTTCTCGTCGGCCACTTCGGGCCAGCGTCGCAGGGCCTCCAGGTAATCGTCAACACACTTGGGCACCACATCCCAGTAGAGACGCTTGGCCCGCTGCGGATTCTGCAGGATGTAGTAGAGCAGAGACTCGATCGGTGCAAAGTCAACCCAATGATCGACGCTGAGTCCCTTACCGACGCTCTTGGAGATCTTCTTGCCCTCTTCATCGAGGAACAACTCATAGATCATCGTCGTCGGCGGTTGCTTGCCCATGACTTTGATGATGCGGCTCGACAACCTGACCGAGTCGATCAGGTCCTTCCCCGACATCTCGTAGTCCACATCATAGGTGAACCAGCGCAGGGCCCAGTCGATCTTCCAACCCACTTTGACATGGCCACCGAGCACGGAAAGCTCGCCTTCAGACCCACAGCCCTTGTATCCCTCGCTGGCACGATCGCAGGAATACGACAGGCTCTTCTGCTCGGGATGATAGGCGGTAACGCGCGTCGCATAGACCGAGCCACAGGCCGGGCAGATAGGGAAGAATGGTGACCATCCGGCGCGATTCTCCTCGCGCATCGTCGGCAGAATCACCTCAAGGATTTCGTCGACCTTCTCGAGCAACACGACGAGACCCTCGTCAAATTCACCATCCGCATAGGCCTGCCTCGAGCTCTTGAACTCGTAGTCGAAACCATACGCGTCAAGAAACTGCTGCAACTTCTTGTTGTTGTGATCGGAGAAGCTCTCGCAGCAACCGAAGGGATCCGGAACCACACTCAACGGCTTGCCCAGATGCGGCCCGAGCAACTGTTCGCCATTGGGGATATTGCCAGGCACCTTGACCAAGCCATCCATGTCATCGGAGAAGGCCTGGAGCCGGGTCTTTTCGCCGGTCAGCTGTTCGTAGGCGGTCCGTACGAAGCTTGACCGGGCGACTTCAGCGAAGGTCCCGATATGCGGTAGTCCGCTCGGGCCATAGCCAGTCTGGAAGAGGACGGGCCTGTCGTTGCCATCCTGCCGGGTCCGACGCTGCTGGATCTGCGTCGCCTCGGCGAAAGGCCAGGAGCGCTTGGCCATAGGTCGTCGTTCTGTTGAGAGAATGGAAGCGGAAATGGAACATCTGGCGACGCACCGCCCGACGCTCGCCTGTGGCGAGGACCTAAGTCCCCTCGCGTCCCCGTGATGTCACGGGAATGATCGATGGTGCCTCACCGGTGCTTCAAATCGAAGGTTCCTGCGAGAGCAGTTGAGCACTCGGCAGATCCTGCGACGGTGCTCAGCGGTTACGGAATGTAATGCGTCCGCGAGTCAGGTCGTAGGGAGACAGAGCGACAGTGACCTGGTCTCCTGGCAGTACGCGGATGTAATACTTGCGCATCTTGCCGGAGATGTGTGCCAGGACCTCGTGTCCGTTCTCCATCGCGACCTTGAAGAAGCCGTTGGGCAACGCTTCCTTCACGACCGCCTGTACCTCAATGGAGTCTTCCTTAGCCATGCGTCCCCAATGTGGCCTTAGCCACTCATTCCCAATGTGGGAGGTGGTCCCGAACGGTCGACTTTGCAGCACATTCGACACAAAAATAGCGAGCGTGTTGCACGCGGGCTTCGTCGTCTTGCTCTTGCCTCGCGTGTGGCGCCCGCCTTGTGGACGGCATGCACGTGTTTGTGAGAGCGTTATCCGTCGAACCCACCAAATCTGCGATTACAGATCCGTTCGTGTAACAGATCCGTTCGAATAACGAATCCGTCGTGTTCTACAGCCTTTCAATGTAGACGCCTCCTCGAGCAAAGTCAACGCAATATGCCATGTGTCACAAGCACTTGTACATGAAGATAGTAGCTCACTTCATCAGGATGGCTTCGTCGTAACTGGCACTTCGCGCCGCGTCGATCGTGAGCAGATGAGGTGTCAGTAACACGACCTGTTCAAGCAGGGCGGCGGCCAGATCCAGGCGCCCCGTCAGCTCATAAATATTGGCGAGATTGTGCATGGCAGGTACGTGATCCGGCTCCAGGTCGACCGCCCGGGCGAAGGCCACTTCTGCGCCGGCCAGATCCTCCAGCTTCATATAGGCCAAACCTGCGGCATATTGCACATCTGCATGATCCCGTAATTCGATCGACTGACCGAAGAACGTGAGCGCCTCCACAGTCTGCTGCGCATCGAACAGGACGAGTCCTCGTGCGAAGTAGGCCTGAGACAAGGCACGGCGAGATCCCGGGAACTCGTGATGGCGCCGACGCAGTGTCTCCAGTTGCTCAACGGCCCGGCGATAGTCACCCACTCGGTGATAGGCGACACTCAGGTTGTAACGCGCGTCGTCACGTCGGGCGTCCAGTTCGAGGGTCCGTGCAAGATAGTCGATGCCCTCACCATGACGCAGTGAACGACACAACAGGGTCCCGAGACCTGCCATCGCCTCAACGAGCGTAGAATCGATGACGAGGGCCCGTCGATAGGAAGCTTCCGCTTCGGTTGATCGTGACTGGGTCTGGCGGACGATTCCCAGATTGCAGTGTGCCTCGGCGTAGGTCGAGTCCAACTCGATGGCCCGCTCGATCTCCACCGTGGCCCGCAGCAGATCGCCATCGGCGAAGTAGGCATTACCCAGAAGGACCCGTAGCTGCGCATTGTAGGGATCTGACTGCACGCGGACATGCAGATAGCGAATCTTTTCCTTCGCCCACACGTTGTACCGCGTCTTGGCCTGCGCCGGCCCGAGGAGCAGTCCGGTCAGCAGGAGAATTCCCCACGTCACAATACGTATGAGCAAAATGGCAGAAACACGCTGTGGATGGATCACGTAGATCAGGTCACGTGGGTCAGGGTTCGAACTTCTGGATGCGGTTATTGAAGGTGTCGGCGATGTAGACGAAGCCATCTGCATCGACAGCGATCCCACCGGCCACAACATCACGCTGATGACGCGTCCCGGAGGTCAGATCATCGATCACCCAGGCCTTGCCGCGGAAACTGAACTGCCCCTGCCCGTCGCCCTGCCGTCCCCAGCGAGTCAGGAATTGTGCATCGCGGAAGACTTCGACGCGGTCGTGGCCGGCATTGACGACATACAGATTCCCGGTGCGCTCATCGGCGGCAAAGTCGCTCGGTCGCCGCAGCAGCCCGGCCCCTCGATCATCCTCCGAGAGCGGATCGCGACCGTACACGGCTTCCGTCTGCTGTCGATCAAGCCCCGAATAGACGACGAGTCGTGGCGCCTGCCAGCCTGAGCTGTCAAAACCGAGGGGCTCGACAAGGGAAGCCAGAGATCCCTGCCACCAGCGCAGACTCGACACCATCAGCGGCGGCACGGGATGGCGGGAGATGAATACGCCATCATAGTCAAACAACTGCATCTGGCTGACGCTCTCGATGAGAATCTGCTCCTCATCGATCACGATGTGGCGAACGAAGACCGTCTCCAGTGGTTTCGTCCACAGCAGTTGTCCAAGGGGGCTGAATTTCGTCCACCGCGGCAGGGGAGCATTGCCCTCCTCATAGACATTGTGGACAACGTAGATCGATCCATCCGGCCCCGTCGCCAGGGAAGGGCCATCGAGTGTCGCCGTTTCGAGACAGGCATTCAGACCGGACGTAAATCGCCAACGGCCCACCTCATGGCCCTCTCGATCAAAGCGTGCCACAAAACCTGCCCCGGCACCGACGACGCTGACCACATCACCCGACACCAGGACGCGGGTCGGCAGGAAACCGGGTGGCAAGGACCACGTTTCGGTAAAAGGAAAGATGCCACCCTCAGCCAGATCACTGGCAACGGATGCCTCCTTGTCGTGATCCTTACCGACTGCATAGAAGGCCAGCACCCGGTAGCGATAGCGCCGGTCTCCCGTGATACCTCCATCAACGTAGGTGGTGTCGTTGGGATCAGCCTGTTCGGCAACGACTTCAAAGGTTTCGCTGTCGAATGCTTGCGAATGGCTGCGCTCGATCTGGTAGCGCAGGAAGTCCGCCCCCCGCACCCGGTTCCAGCGCAGGTGCGCGCTGGCATCCTCACTGGAAAACTCCGCCTGCAGTCGTGGTGGCCCATCCAGACCGGAGGAGCGTGGTCCAAGCAGAGCGCAGGATGACACCAGCCCGAGCAGGGACAGCATTACTGCATAGTACCTCAATCGAACGGACATGTATCGGCCATCAGCAAGGGTGGCAATCGGGATTCGGGTGAACCGGCATGACGATACGGTAGCCGGCGAGGGTGTCAAGCAGGTCGGTGGTCGTGCCGATTCTATGGTAGAGGGTCGGGCCCCTGCCTATACTTGGCCTGACCCGGAAGGATCTACTATGATGACGACACCCCGCACAGCCCCCTGCCGCAGTCTTCTGACTGCATCCCTTTTCGTGGGGTTCGTGTGCGGAATCGGGTGTGCCGGACTCGAGCGAGACAATCCATTCGATGCGGATACATCCATCGAGTCGGAAGTGGCCCCCGAGGCGACGCTGACCGTCGCCGTGCCCCTGCCAAAGGCCCTGGCGACGGTCGTTGACAGCCTGGTCGCCCATCTGGAGGTGCCGGATGCCCCCACGGTCATCAAGGAACTCACCTACGACACCCCCCTGGGACCTGCCCTGCTCACGATCGGGGCCCTGTCTCCCGGAGGAGGCATCACGCTCACCATCGAGGGCTACGATCTTGGCGGTCGCCTCATCCTCGCCGGCACCCAGACCGACATCACCATCGCCGCCAATGACACGACGCGAGTCAGTATCGACCTGCGCCTGACCGTCGACCTCGATGAGATCGACGGCCCGGATACCGGCGCAGACGCGGGTGATGGCGGGGACGACACCGGCGCAGACCCAGGCGACGGTACAGGATCTGACACAGGCTCGGATACGGGTGATGGGGGAGCCGACCCTGGGGACACCGGTGACTCTGGTGACACGGGCGCAGATCCAGGTACGGACACAGGCGACGGCACAGGGTCGGATACGGGTGATGGCACCGACGCGGGTGACACCGGATCGGACGTTGGCGATGCCGGTGATGGCACAGACACGGGTGACATTGGATCAGATACCGGTGATGCCGGTGATGGCAGCAGCGGCTGATCCAGCGCGTGCCCATCGTCACTCTGACCACCGACTTCGGTACGCGTGACCCGTATGTAGGGGCGATGAAGGGCGCCATGCTGTCCATCGTCGCCGATCTGCAGTTCATCGACATCAGCCACGACATCGCCCCCCAGGACGTGCTGGACGGCAGCTATGTCCTTCGGCACGCCGCCGGATGTTTTCCGCCAGGCACAGTACATCTGGCCGTCGTCGATCCTGGTGTCGGGAGCGAACGCCGCGCATTGGTCGTTGATGACGGCCGACACCGCTGGGTTGGTCCCGACAACGGCCTGTTCACTCACGTCCTGTCCAGACCTGGCACCAGGGCATTTGAGATCACCCATCCGGAATTGATCCAGCAGATGGTGAGTGCCACCTTCCATGGCAGAGATCTGTTTGCCCCGGCGGCAGCCCACTTTGCAGCTGGATTCGAGATCTCCCAGGCCGGCCCCCGCGTTGCCGATGCCATCTGTCTCCCGCAGATTGTTTGCGAACGGACCGCCGACAGCCTGATCGGCCACGTCGTGCACGTGGACCACTTCGGAAATCTCGTCACCAACATTGGGGCCGACGATCTGACCGGGGTGGTCATCTCCGGTGTCACGGCAGGGCAGGCGCGAGTATCGGGCCTGTCGTCGACGTATGCCGATGTTGCCCCGGGGCGGCCGTTGGCGCTGATTGGCAGTGGCGGCCTTCTTGAACTGAGTATCCGTGATGGCAATGCTGCACAGCGCTACAAACTCGGCCGAGGCGCCGAGGTATCCGTCCAACTTTCCTGCGAGAGCACCAAATGAGCGATGCACCACTCATCGTGTCCGTATCCGGGATCCGGGGCATCGTCGGGGCTTCACTCACCGACGAAACCGTCTCCCGCTTTTCCGACGCCTTCGCCACCTGGCTGCCTGAACAGGCCCGCGTCGTGCTCGCCCGCGACACACGTCCATCAGGCGCCGCCTTTGCGCGGATCGTCAGCGACTCGCTGATGGCGGCCGGTTGCCATGTCATCGACCTGGGCCTGTGCCCGACGCCGGTGGCAAAGATGATGGTGTTGGAGATGGAAGCCCAGGGCGCCCTGATCCTCACCGCCAGCCACAATCCGGCGGCCTGGAATGGCCTCAAACTCATTCGCAGCGATGGGATCTTTCTGAATGCCGCCGATGGTGCTCTCGTCGAATCCGCCTACCACGAAAGACGTCGCCGAGAGGGCGCCGCAAAGGGCACATCAGAGACGGTCGATGCAGAGAAGGTTCGTCAGATCCACTTTGATCGCCTGCTGGCCACCATTGATGTCGATCTCATCCGCGGCGCCGGATTGCGTGCCGCCGTGGACCCCTGCAATGGAACCGGCGGGCTCTTTGCCGAAGCCTTGCTGACGGCACTGGGCGTGGAGGCGCACATCATTCACGCAGAGCCGAATGGCGAATTTGCCCACGACCCTGAGCCCATCCGTGAGAATCTCGTGGATCTGGGACGAGCTGTGACGGATGGCAATTGCCACATCGGCTTCGCCATCGACCCGGATGCGGATCGCGTCACCCTGGTCGGCGAAGATGGCGCACCCCTGGGCGAGGACCTCACCCTGGCTCTGGCCGTGCAATCGGTGACCGCCCGTCGTCGCGGCCCCGTAGTGACGACACTGTCGACGTCGCAGATCGTCAGTGACGCAGCTGCGGTCAACAATTGCCCCGTGTTGCTCACGCCAGTCGGCGAAGTGCATGTGGTGGATGCCATGGTGGCCGAGGGCGCCGTCATCGGCGGCGAAGGCAATGGCGGCGTCGTTCTCACCGAAGTCGATCCGGGTCGTGATGCGGCAGTCGGCATGGCGTTGGTCCTGGAAGCCATGGCACGCACACGTCAGCCCCTGTATCGAATCGTCGGTCGCCTACCGCGATACGCTATCGACAAACGCAAGGTGAGTGATGTCAACGGGGCGGATCTGCAACGAACGATCGCCCATCTCCTGGATCTCTATCCGGATGCCGAACGGCATCCGGTCGTAGACGGCGTCAAGTTGTATATCGAAGGCGGCAGGAAATGTCCCTGGATCCACTTGCGCGCATCGAATACAGAGCCCGTCGTGCGGATCATCGCGGAGAGCGCATCCGGCGATGAAGCGATCAGGCTGTGTGACGTGGCTGAGGCTGCGCTGCGAGGGTGATCCTGCAGCAGATCGCATGTCGCGGACACGGATCACGGCGTGCGAATCGAGTCTTCACCAGCCGGGGCTGGAGCCTGCGAACCAGAGGGGTCTACTCGAATTCCATCTCGGTGATAAAGACGTCGATGGCCTGGCTCTTCTTCAGGACGTGCTCATTCACCATCAGCAACAAACGTTCACGCAGTTGCTCGGCACGCAGCGGATGCGCCAGTTGCTCGGCAGTCTGCGCACTGAGCAGACTGATGGCGTGGTGTTTGAGTTCGATCCGTTTGCGCGTAATCTCCGCCAGCCCTTCAGTCGGAGGGCAGACCTGGAAGGCGGCCTGAATGCGAAGATGTCGATCGGGTGCGCCGGCCGGATTCACACGCAGTAACCCCAGATCATCATAGACCGGGCAGTCTTCTTGGAGATAGGCCGGGGTTGATGCACAGCCGCCCAGACCTATGGCGCCCAGAGCTGTGATAGACAGAGCTGTGGTAATCAGAGTTGTGACGACCAGGCCCGGAGCGACACGTCCCAGGATGAGAGCGACCGGCAGGGCGCCAGTCCATGGCCACTTCCGGTTCATGAGACCGTCGGAGTCGTGACCTGCTGCCGCTGCCGCACACGTTCGGGAACGACAACTTCCTGACGCTCGGCGATTCGCTGCTGAAGGCGCTCGTCAACGTCGGCGATCGCCTCATTGGTGATGCGGCCACGATCTTCGACCAACTGAGTCAGGCGCTCGATGCTCTCGTGCGCCCGGTCCGTGAACTGCTTGCGCTCCGACATGACGCGGAAGAGTTCGGCGGTGATTTCCATCGCCGCCAGCATCGCCACCTGCGCCTTGGGCATCCGGCCTTTCTGAGAGCCGGCGACCTCCTGCATTTTGCTGTCGACGTATTCGGCGACTTGTTGCACCTGCTTGGGATCACCCCCAATGTGGTACTGTTCACCGAAGATCTCAACGGTGACGCCCTCAACCTGGCGATCAGATGTACTCATAGGAAGTCAGCCCGGATAGAGGCGAATGGAACGATGAACCCAACGCGAAAAAATGATGTAAGTTGCTCGCGAATATACCGCTTGCGCATCCCACCAGCAAGCGAAAATCCGTCTCAGGCGTCCCACCGGGACAGGTCGAGATCGCAGTCGGCCAACCGCTTCAGGACCGCCTCCCAATGCAATCGGCTCATGGGAATCCCATCGACCTGCCGCTGCTGACGGCACATCCGCGCCCGTTCACCGGGAGATCGCACCGGGTCGCCGCCGGCCATGGGCTCAGTCATCTGCACAGCCGTACACAGGTCAGCGCATCGACGCGAGAAGGCCTCGACACCGCCAAATCCAGCTGGATCGACGACGAGGATGAAGAGCGATGCACCATACGCCGATGACCAGTCCGACACGGGCGGCACCTGGGTGCCCACGGGTCCATCGGCCAGACCTCCCGTCAACACATCCACGAGCAGCCCCAGGCCAAATCCGAGGGCACCCCCCACAGGAAGCAAGGTCCCTGCAGTAGCCGCCGCGGGATCCGTCGTCGGATTCCCGTCAGCATCCAGGGCGATTCCGGGTGCCAGTGGTCGGCCCTCGTCTGCCGCCTGCCGGATTCTGGCTGCGGCGTGGCCGGTTGCAGCGTCGAATAACAGAGGATCGCCATCGACGACAGGGGCGATCCAGGCGATGGGATTGGTTCCGTGCACACCTTCGCGCCCACCAAGCGGCGCCACACGTGGTGTCGAGTTGGCAGCTGCGAGCCCAAAGAAACCTGCCTCAGCGATGGGTAGCAGATACGGCGCCAGTGCACCGACATAGTTGCCGTCAGCCAAAGAGATCGCGCCGATTCCCGTGCGCCGCGCCTTATCCATGGCCATGTGCACACACCGGCGGGCCAGAGATGGCCCCATCCCCTGTTGCCCGTCGACCCAGGCCGTGGAAGCTGCCTCACGACGGACGAAGAGAGTACAACCAGGTCGCATCTGGCCACTACGAATGCGCTCAGCGAAGGTGGCGACCAGGGCGATCCCGTGGCTGTCGACACCCCGCAGGCTGGTCTCGACAAGGATATCGGTGCAATCAGCGATCTCCCGATCCTGCATACCGAGTTGCGAGAAGAACTCGTCGCAGAAACGCCGAGCATCTGCCTCGGTGAGATGAATGGTCGGCGCCCCGGTGCTCATCACGAACGACGTCCCCGTCGACTCCACTTCATGGATGGCATCCACTTCTGCCCGCACTTCAAGCAGGGACGCGCCTTCTTGCGACGACTGGCGATGGCGCGATAGACACTGCGGATCGCCGGGGTCACCCCCGGCAAGCGATAGGCCCAGGAAAGTCGGCGCAGTCCTGGCAGGACTTCGGTCAGCCGACGCAATGCCTCAATCCCGTGGTGATGATTGCCCAGCCGGTCGATGACCGTGAGTTCAGCCTGGGCCGCCTCGAGTTGTTCTGACGTCAGCCGTTCCACCAGATCCGGATCATCGAGAGCGATCCGCGCAATCAGGCCCTGCTCGTCCCAGTCTCCAATGGTCTGCTGGAACTGCATACACAGAGGGCATGCAGGATCGTAGAGCAGATTCAGACGAGCAGGTTGCGACATGGGATCGCTTGAGTCGGGTAGTTGATGGCAGTCGGGCAATGCATGAACGTTAGCTACACCTGATCCGCCACCGCCAGTCTGATACCACACGCCTGGCAAGATCCACTGACACCACCCGCCACTCACCCGCCGGAAGACCATGTACGCCATCACCGTCGATACGCACAGCACAGAACGCGCCCTGCAGTGGGAGCAGGTAGCCGACCCAGTTGCCGGCCCCGGCGACGTCATCGTCGACATCCACGCCACGTCGGTGAATCGAGCCGATCTCCTGCAGCGAGCCGGCCACTATCCACCCCCACCCGGTGCCCCGGATATCCTGGGCCTGGAAATGGCTGGTGTCGTCGCCGATCCCGGCAAGACGGGATCGTTCGATGTGGGTGACCGTGTATGCGCCCTGCTGGCTGGCGGTGGTTATGCCGAACGGGTCGCCGTCGACCATCGTTTGCTGCTGCCAGTACCCGATGACTGGCCCCTGACCCGCGCCGCCGCCTTGCCAGAGGTGTTCCTGACAGCCTTCCTGAATCTCTTCGGTGAAGGGCAACTCCAGGAGGGCGAGACCGTACTCATCCACGCCGGCGCCAGTGGTGTCGGTTCAGCTGGCATTCAGTTGGCCCGTCATGCCCGATGCCGCGTGCTGGCCAGTGCCGGCAACGATCTCAAGGCGGAACGCTGCCGCCAGTTCGGCGCCGAATTCGTCTGTGACTCGCGGGACGAGGACTTCGCCGACCAGGTCGCCGGTCACCTGGGAGAAGGCGGCGTCGATGTCATCCTCGACGTGGCCGGTGGCAGCCACCTGTCCCGCAATCTGCGCTGTCTGGCGCCGCGGGGTCGGCTCGTGCTGCTGTCTTTGCTGGGCGGTCGCCAGAGCGACATCGACCTGGGACTCGTGCTGACCCGGCGACTGAAGATCATCGGCTCTCTGTTGCGCAGCCGCCCGGTAGATGAGAAGGCGCAGATCGTGGCTGATTTCCGCGAGCGATTCTGGGATCCCCTGCTGACCGGGGCCATCGCCCCGGTCGTTGATCGCGTGCTGCCCATCGCCGACGCCGAGGAGGCTCACGATGTACTGAGTGCGAATGCGAATATCGGCAAAGTCGTGCTCGAGATCCGAGCCGAGGAGATCGCCGAATGACCACCCGCTATCGAGAAGTCACCGTTGCCGGCTCATCGCGGCAGATGGGTGAACAGATCGGCGAATCCCTGCGGGAAGAGATTCTCGGCTTCGATGCCATCGCCATGGCGCGAACCCGCAAGGCGATCAACATATCCGATGAGGCGGCCATCTCTGTGGCCATGGATTCGATCGACCGGGTTCGAGGATATGCGCCCCACCTTCTGGATGAACTGGAAGGCATGGCGCATGCCAGCGGTATTCCCGTCGAACGCCTGATGCTGCTGCAGGTTCGCAATCAGCTGCAAGCTGAGGATGACCGCCATGGTATCGCTGCAACCCCACCCGAGGCAGGATGTACGGCCTTTGCCCTGTCCAGTGAGACGGGCGCAGATGGCGCCGTGGCCGGCCAGAATTGGGACAACGACGTCGAACTGGACCCCTTCACGGTCGTGCTCACCCGTCGGCCCGCCGACGCACCGGACTTCGCCACGATCACGCAGGCTGGTCTGATCGCCTACATCGGCGTCAACGATGCGGGGATGGGCGTATGCCTCAACACCTTGCCGGCACCTGCCCGCGCTCACGGTGTACCTCACTACTTCACCGTTCGCGCCATCTATGAAAGCCGCTCTCTGGATGAGGCGGTCGAGGCCGTGCGCCGTGCCGATCGAGCCATTCCCGCCAACATCCTGCTGGCGACGCCTCAGGGCCCGGCTGACCTCGAAGTCACCATCGATGACGTCCATCTGCTCACCGATGACGACGGCGATGGCGTGGTCACGCACACCAACCACTGCCTCCACCCTGACCTGGTGGCGCACAACGATGCCTTTCCTGAGCTGATCGAATCCGGCCCTCGCAAGTGCCGGATCGACGACCTGCTTGGCGGGGCAACAAGGCCCATTGGCCGCGGGCATCTCGAGACGATCCTGAGCGATCACGACAGTCACCCGCGCTCGATCTGTCGCCACCCGAACGACGACTCGGCCACCGGCTGGTGGTCGAGTGTCTTTTCCATTCTCATCGAAGCTGACCATGGCCGCATGCACATCACACGCGGCAATCCCTGCGAACACCCCTACGAGACCTACGAATTGCACTGATGTCTGTTTGACTGACGAGGCGGTAATCCATGGCAATACTCCACGGTACCATCATCGATGCAGCGACAGATGAGAAGATCGACGCCAAGGTCCACGTCCTGGGACCCGGCGGCAACTTCCACCACCCGGCCAGCGCCCTGCTGAAGCGTGGTCCCGGCACACCATTCTTCTTCGCGCCGGAGGGAGAATTCACCGTCAACACGGGGCGCGGCCGAACGGACATCCTCGTCGAGCGCGGGACAGAATACCGACCCCAGCGGGTCGTGTTGGAGACCCCGGCAGCCGGTGTGGTGGACACCGAGATCCGCCTCGAGCGCTGGACGGACCCGCAGAGCAACCACTGGTATCCCGGCAATACACACATCCACTACGATGAGAACGAGTCACGACCCGACGACCGTCTCGGTATCGATTGCTCGGTAGAAGGTTACAATGTGACCGTCGTCAGCATCCTCGACCGGCGACAGTTGCCCTATGCGAGCAACAAATATCCGATCGGGGTGATGAACGAATTCACCACAGCCCATCACGTGCTCGACATCGGCGAGGAGAATCGACACTACGGCGAGGAGTCCCCCTGGGGGATGGGCTATGGCCACGTGATGTTCCTCAATCTCCGTAACATCGTGCAGCCGGTGAGTCGCGGTCACATACTCACATCACAGTTCGACCCGGACTGGCCCCCCTTGTGCGCCTGCTGTGATGATGCCCGAGCGCAGGGCGGGCTGGTGATCTGGTGCCACAATGGCAAAGGCATGGAAGCACCCGTGGCCGCTGCTCTGGGCAAGCTGGATGCCTTCAATCTCTTCGATCCCTTCTGGTCGGATCCCGAATACGATCTGTGGTACAAACTCCTCAACTGCGGCCTGCGTCTGCCCGCCTCGACGGGCACCGACTGGTTCGTCTGCTCCAACAACCGCGTCTACGTGCATACGGAGAAGGAATTCTCCTATGCAAACTGGATCGATGGCATGAAGAAGGGCCGCACGATCATCACCAATGGCCCCATCATCGACATGAGTGTCAACGACGCACCCATTGGCGCCACACTGCCACTGGATGGCGGAGGCGATCTCAACGTCGAAGTGAGTTTTCAGTCCCACTACCCGGTAGATGCCGTCGAGGTTGTCGTCGATGGGAAGGTCGTACATCGTGAATCAGCCGAAGGCGGCGGCTATGATGCGGGCGATGCGTACAACGGCAAGGTGCGCTGCCGGGCCGTGGCAAAACACGACGGATGGATCGTGGCGCGACTGTGGGGCCACAGCCGCGACAGCTTCAATCAGTCACTCTATGCCCACACCAGTCCCACGTGGTTCTCCTGCGGCCGCGTCTCGGCGCACCGGCAGGACAGCGCCCGCTTCTTCCTCGACTCGATCGACGAATCACTGAAGTGGATCGACACGATGGGGCGCTACAACTCAGACGAACAGCGTGAGGACGTACGGGAGCTGTTCCGTCGCGGACGAGAGGTCTACGCCGAACTGGCCACGTGAGCCGTACCAGAACGAGAGGAGGCCGGGGAATAACCCCCGGCCTCGCTATAGCTCTCGTCGCTCCTACCTGCTGATGCTCCTGACAGAGAACGCCGCAAACCGGCTGCCACTTCGCCCACGCTGATCCTCTTGGTAGAGAATGACGCTACGCGTCATTCTCACAAGATGACGCGTAGCGTCATTCCTGTTCAGCCAGCCAGCGCTCCGCTTCGATCGCCGACATGCAGCCTGTGCCCGCTGCGGTTACAGCCTGACGGAAGACATGATCCTGGGCGTCACCACAAGCAAAGACACCTTCGACATTCGTCTTCGTCGAGTCTGGTGCGGTGATCAGATAACCGGTTTCGTCCCTGTCGAGGATCCCTTCGAAGAGGCTCGTATTCGGCCGATGGCCAATGGCGACGAAGAAGCCCTCGCACGGCACTTCGAAGGTCTCATCCGTTTCGACATTCTTCAGACGCACGCCTGTGACATTCATGCCGTCATCGGTACCGAGTACTTCGTCGACGATGGCGGGGGTCACCACTTCCACCTTCGGATTGTTACGCACACGCTGCTCCATGATCCGCGAGGCGCGGAATTCATTGCGTCGGTGTACGACGGTCACCTTCGAGGCGAATTTCGTGAGATAGTCGGCCTCTTCCATGGCCGTGTCGCCGCCACCGATGACGACGATCTCTTTGTCGCGGAAGAAGAATCCATCGCAGGTGGCACAGGCGGAAACACCGTGGCCCATATACCGAGTCTCCGACTCCAGACCCAGCAGTTGAGCCGATGCACCCGTGGCGACGATGACGGCATCCGCCGTATAGGGGGTTCCTTCTGCATCAATCTTGAAGGGGCGCTGTGAGAAGTCGACGGCCGTCACCGTCTTGAACTGCGCCTCGGCTCCGAATTTCAGCGCCTGGGCGCGAAATTTTTCCATCATCTCCGGTCCCATGATGCCCTCGGGGAAACCGGGATAGTTCTCCACATCCGTCGTGATCGTCAACTGACCACCCGGCTGGGCACCCTCCAGAACCAGTGGTGCCAGATCAGCACGAGCCGTGTAGAGGGCGGCCGTGAATCCGGCCGGGCCTGAGCCGATGATGATGACTTTGTAGTGCGTGGCATCTGCCATGGCGGGAGAACTCCAGGAGAGTGTTTTCAGATCGGTTGGTGACGATACGCGGGGTGCCATCTTCGCACCAGGATGTAGAATCTCTCAAAGATGCCGATCGGCGCAACCGCCAGTGCCTCCTGGCACAGCTGCCGACATCTCAGGCGATCCGGTGCGGCACCCGGTTGCCCTGCAGGCCCGCCAGCAGATTCACCACCGACATGCGTGCCATGGCGTCGCGGGTCTGACGCGTGGCCGAGCCCAGATGTGGCAGCAACACGAGTCGTTCCTCTTCCAGCAGATCGTGATCGCGAGGCAGCGGCTCCGGATAGGTGACATCGGTAGCGGCCGCATGCAGATGCCCCGATCGCAGCGTAGCCAGCAGTGCCTCCTGATCCCAGACCGGGCCGCGCGCCACATTGACAACGACAGCCGTCTTCTTCATCCGCTCGAATTCCCGCGCACCGATCATACCCGTCGTGTCTTCTGTCAGCGGCATGTTCAGCGTGATGAAGTCGGAGGTCTCGAGCAATTCATCCAGCTCAACCCATCGGGCGCCAAGTTCCTTTTCGGCGGCTTCATTGCGGCTGCGATTGTGATAGAGGATGGGCATGTCGAACCCAAGAGCCCGCTTGGCGACCTGATAACCAATCCGCCCCAGACCGACGATCCCGATCGTGCCGCCCGTGACCTGCTGTCCCAGCATGAAGCTAGCATCGTATCGCCTGAAATCCGGCCCCCGGGCGAATGCATCGCCACGCACGATGTTTCGCGCCGCAGCCAGCAGCAGCGCCCAGGTCAGATCCGCCGTCGTGTCATCGAGCACGCCAGGTGTATTGCCCACAGGGATTCCCAGCTGGATCGCCGCCGCCTGGTCGATATGATCGCAGCCAACGCCGAAATTGCTGACGATCTTCAACTGCGGACACTGCCGCATCAGCGCGCCCGTGACGGCGAAATGGCCGTAACTGTAGATGGCGTCGATGACACCAAAGTCCGTGTCGGCCTCAGGTGCCTCATCACGCCACCAGTGCAGCTTGATATCCGCCTGGCCGAGTAATTCGGTGATCGTCACATAGGGCTCAACGTCGGATTGAATCAGGACCTGCCAACTCATACCGGCTCCCTGCACAAGAGGAGAGTGGGGTGAAGAAGGCGGGCAAGATAGTCCACCACGCCACGTCGAGCGACTGCCCACGTGGCAAAAAAAAGGTCGCCCCGGCGGATGCCGAGACGACTCAGATGGTCAGCGCCTGATGATCTGCGCCAGACGAGTCCTGTGTTCGTTGCCTGTCAGACGACGAGGTCGACCCCGTCCGTGCCAGCCTCAGGTGCCGAGGGCGCCGCCGGTGGGGCAGCAGCCTCTACGTTGGCCTGGGCAATCTCGACGCGATCCTGGTCTGTTCTTGAGCGGGCCGGCGCACTGGCGGCCGATCCGGGGTCAGCCGACTGGTTGGCTCGAAACTGCCCTCGCGCCTCCAGCCCTTCCCCGGCGACGATGCCGTCGAGACGGTTGACCTGCCGTTGCAGATCATGGAATCGCGTACGCAGCACAGTTCGTTCTGTCTGACTGGTGTCATTGGCATCGATACGACTGGCCACCGCCTCCAGACTGGCGACGAGGCGCCCGAGGTGTTGCTGGGCCCGTTCGCGTGGCGATGCGGATGGATTGCTGGCCGCGGCGGCATTGATATCGACGGTAGCCATGGTTCACCTCCTGGGGCGGAAGGTGCTGGAGCTTCCATGCCCCTTGTTTCAAACGGCTCAACCTTCGTCACAAGGTTGAAACGAATTCCTTCAGGGCGTACCTTGAAAGCCTGTAACTCGTTGTACTGGTACAATATGCGCAATTTGTGCAAAGTCAACCACAAAGTCTGATAACCTATGCTGATTGCCAATCCCCGAGGCCACTACCATTTCCTCAAAGGTATCGACCCCTATTCCTGTGGGGTCATCGCCGATCCGGGGCACGAAATCGTCTTTGTCACCCTTCGGGCCCCGACACCCTGGCGGGACGGATTCCACCTCATCGATCGTCACCTTCGAGACGCCGGATGCGACCGCACGTCGTTGTGCAGCATACAGTTACGCTGCCCTTCCCCGTACTCGATACAGGGATTCATCGACTTCAATGAGACCTACTGTCAGGTGCTCAAGGACTGGGATCTCTATCAGGACGAACTGAATCCTCTCGCCAGAACGAATGTCTCCCCGGCCTATGCCCCGCCATCCGATCCCCAGCTGCATGCATTCGGATATGTCGTGAAGGCAGAGCACAGTCAGGTAAACCCGAGTCTCGTCATCGCCGGAGCGGGTGAATTGCGTGATGGCGTTCTGGTTGACGCCGGCATCATCCGCCGGGGCGACACCTCGCCCGAAAGTATGCACGAGAAGGCCGACTACGTGATGAAGGTGATGGAACAGCGGCTCGACGGCCTGGGCGCGCGCTGGGATCTACTCAATGTGATCAACGTGTATACGATCTATCCGATTCACGAATTCCATGAAGATGTCATCTTGAATCGTCTCGGTCCCGCTCGTCGTATGGGCATCCACCTGCACGATACGCGGCCACCGATTCAAGGAATCGATTTTGAGATGGATATGCGCGGCGTGAACCGCGAGATCATTCTGTAGGCGCGAAGCGTTCGATCTTCAGCTCGCCGTCCCCTGCCACACACAGGGCCCCGGCCGTATCCGGCCCCGGATCGACTGCCAGCAACGACCAATCTTCGACCTGTCCCTCGGCGGCCCACAACAATTGGGCCAGCCGGGATGGATCGACACGGACCGAGAAATTCCCCAGCCCCAGTGTGATCCCCCGCCCCGTCGCCTTCATGTAAGCCTCTTTGCAGGTCCAGCACCGGAAGAATCCTGACCGTCGCTGTTCGGGAGGCAGACCCATCAACTCGTCCAGCTCCGGGCGTGAGAAAAATCGGCGCGCTACTCGCTCCCAGCCGACCTCCCTTTCGGTGCGCTCCACATCAACCCCGACAGCGCGCCCTCGCACGAAGGCCATCAGGGCCACCCCGCCCGAGTGGCTGACATTGAAGTGCAGGTCACTGTGCAGGTCGCTGTGCAGATCCACCGCCGGCAGCTCAAGCTGTGGTTTGCCGTGCTCGCCATAGGAAAAATCCAGCTGGCCGGGATCAATACCGACGTAGGATCCAAGCAGGCGGCGCAATGTACCGCGGGCGACGGCAAATCGCTGCGTCTGCAGACTGGCCCGGAATCGATCCGCACGACGATGCTCTTCCACATCCAGAACGGCACGGCACGCCTCGAGTGTCTCGGGGTCCGTGTCGAGCGGCACACGCCAGAGATGAACGGTGTCGTCATCCAGGGCGGCAGCCTCGACGCTTGGCGGCCAGGTCGTTGGTGTGCTCATGGCAGCAAAGGTAGCTGCCTCTGACTGACTCTGTCAGGTCCGGACTCAGGTCAGGATCGACTGCAGATCAGCTGACGCGGCCGGATGCCTCACGCAGGGCCGCCAACACCTGCTCACGCAGGTCCCCCAGCACGAGAGGCTTGAGCAGGAATGCGTCGAAGTCGAAGTCCTGCACATCCGCATCACTCACATATCCGGAGATCCCGATGATGGGCACATGAGGATGTGATTCACGGATGCGAGCCAGCAATGCACAGCCATCCATACCGGTCAGGTGGATGTCGGTGACGACGATGTCCGGCGCCGATCGACCGATCGACCTCAGGGCCTCATCTGCATCTGCCGCCTCCTCCACCTCGAGGTCGGGGAATGCACGGCGTACAATGAGACGAATAGCCGGTTCGTCGTCGACGACGAGAAGCCGGTGGTTGGCGGCTGACGCATTGCTCATGGGAGGGTTCTCCTGTCCGGGCCCACAGCTCGGGTGGCCAAACGTAGTCGAATGCGACCCACGTGTCAGCGTAACCTGATCTCCCCTTACCAGCGAGCCCTATGCAATGCCCGGATGCGGGGCGCCCCCGAGCCGGCATGAACCGGATGACCGTCGTTGACTTCGATCTGGCCCCTGATTAGCCTAAGTCCCTTCTGTAGTGCCCTCGTGCCTGACATCATGCAACCCCGCGTCCCCCAGGAGACTGAGAGACCATGGGTACCAAGCCCAACTACCCCGAGATGACCGACAACGGTCGCTACAACGTCATCGGCACCCGTCCGATTCGCCACGACGGTGAAGACAAGGTGACCGGCCGCGCTGTCTATGGCGCCGACGTGCGACCCGCCGACCTGCTGCATGGCAAGATCCTTCGATCACCACACGCTCACGCGCGCATCAAGCGCATTGATACGTCCAAGGCGGAGCTGTTTGAGGGAGTACGGGCCGTCGCCACCGCCGACGACCTTGTCGCCACGGTGGACAAGATGTCCACCATCGGCGAGACGACGGTCAATATCCGTGAGATCGCATCCAATTCGCTGGCATCGGACAAGGTCCTCTACAAGGGACATGCGATCGCCGCGATCGCCGCAACCAGCCCACACATCGCCGAGGAAGCCCTCGAGCTGATCGAGGTGGAATACGAGATCCTCCCTGCCGTGGTGGATGTGCTCGAGGCGATGAAGGACGATGCGCCACTGCTGGATGAGAATCGCACGACACGGGAACTGGGAGAAGACTCCGGCAGGAAGTCGAATGTCTCTTCCCACAATCAGCAGGACTCGGGTGATGTGGCCGCCGGTTTCGCTGCGGCAGATGTCGTGGTTGAGCGCGAGTTCCGCACCGCCACCATCCATCAGGGCTATATCGAGCCGCACGTGACCACCGTCCTGTGGAAGCAGGATGGCTCGATCACCGTCTGGGTCAGCACACAGGGCGCCTTCCAGATTCGCGACCAGGTTGCCGAGGTGCTCCAGGTGCCGATCTCCAAGGTGAAGGTGATCCCCTGTGAGATTGGCGGCGGTTTTGGTGGCAAGTTCCCCATCTACATGGAGCCGGCCGCCGCTGTACTGTCCCACAAGACGGGTCGGCCGGTGAAGATGGCCATGTCGCGCGCCGAGGTCTTTGAAGGCTCCGGGCCGGCCCCGGGTGGCTACATCAAGTGCAAGATGGGCGTCACCAACGACGGGCAGATCACTGCCGCTCAGGCATACATGGCCTACGAAGCCGGCGCTTTTCCGGGCTCAGCAGTAGGCGCCGGGGCAGCCTGTATCTTCGGCCCCTACAACATCCCGAATGTCCACATCGACGCCTACGATGTGGTCGTCAACAAACCCAAATCCACTGCCTACCGTGCACCGGGTGCGCCCAATGCCGCGCACGCCTCCGAATCCGTGCTCGATGAACTGGCCATCAAGATCGGCATGGATCCCCTTCAGATACGTCTCAAGAACGCATCGCAGGAAGGGACCCGCCGCGCCGACGGCACCGTGTACAAGAGGATCGGCTGTGTCGAAACCGTGGAGGCCGCCCGCGACTCTGAGCACTACAAGAGCGCCAAAGCGCCTGGTGTCGGCCGTGGTGTCGCCAGTGGGTTCTGGTTCAACGGCGGCGGCCAGTCTGCGGCCACGATCGTTGTCGCAACAGATGGAACAGTGAGTCTCCTCGAGGGATCCACCGACATCGGTGGCTCCCGGGCCGCCATGGCGATGATCGTCGCCGAGACCCTCGGCATCGGCGTCGATGACGTGAAGCCTGCCGTCGTGGATACTGATTCGATCGGCTTCCACGATGGCACGGGAGGCAGCCGGGTCACCTACGCGACCGGCCATGCCTGTTACAATGCCGCCATCGATACGCAGAAGAAGATGGCCGCCCGCGCAGCGGTTCATCTGGAAGTGGAAGAGGACAGCGTCGCGTGGCAGGACAATGCCTTCGTCTGCACGAACGATCCGTCGAAGCGCCTCACCTTTGCTGAGGTGGCCGCACAACAGGGCTCGACCGGTGGGCCGATCGAAGGAACCGGATCGATCAACGCCTCTGGCGCCGGCAATGCCTTCGCCACCCATATCGTCGACGTCGCCGTCGATGAGGATACAGGCAAGGTGCAGATCCTTCGCTATACGTCGGTCCAGGACGTGGGCAAGGCGATCCATCCCAGTTACGTGGAAGGACAGATCCAGGGCGGTGCCGCCCAGGGCATCGGTTGGGCCCTTTCGGAAGGCTACTTCTACAATGAGGATGGGACGATGGCCAATCCCACCTTCCTCGACTACAGGATGCCAACGGCGCTGGATCTGCCGATGTTGGAGTGCATTCTCGTGGAGGTTCCCAATCCTGCCAGCCCCCATGGCATCCGAGGTGTGGGTGAAGTGCCGATCGTTCCACCCATGGCAGCGATCGCAAATGCGATCAATGATGCGATCGGCGTTCGATTGACCGAGTTGCCCATGAGTCCGGACAAGGTCTTGAAGGGCCTCCAGAGCAAGACCAGCGAATACGGTGAAGCTGCCGGCTGATCCTGCGCGATAGCAGACCAAACAAAAAGAGGCCGCCCTCACCTGAGTGAGAGCGGCCTCTTTCTGTTCGTCGTGCTTCTTCAGCGTGAGGCGAGAGCCGCCGCTACCGTATTCTTGAATTCGTCTGCCTTCATGGGCTTGGCGATGAATCCATCGAAGTCATACTCCCGGATGTCCTCATCCTTGACGTATCCCGACAGGGCAAGGACAGGTACGTCCGGATGGAATTCCCGCAGCTTCATCAGCAATGTGTAGCCATCCATGCCCGGCATCTTGATGTCCGTGATGACCAGATCCGGCGCGCTCTCCATAGCCGTTTCCAATGCTTCGGCTCCATCTTTGGCCGTCACAACGTCGTAGTCACCCAGCAGTTGAGACAGGAGGGTGCGAATCGACTCCTCGTCATCGACAACAAGGACGCGTCGATCGGTCGCAGAAGACAGTTGCTCTTCGATACGCTGACGAACCGCCTGCGTATCGGTGCCTGTCTCCTTCGCCAACATGGCCAAAGTCGTGTCCAGGAAACGCTGTGACTGTATGCCACTCTCCTGCTGCTGCAGCAGATCTTTCTGATACTCACGGATACGAGCCGAATCCGCACTCATCTTGCCGGCGAGAATCCCCACGACATTGCGCAGAATCCTCACATTCGCATCTGGATCTCTCTTCAACGCCATATCGAGAGAGAGGCTCTTCAGAACCAGCACGTTACTCGCCTGGACTGCTTTGACCGTCGAGGTACGTGGCTGATTGGTGACGATGCTCATTTCACCGATCGTCGCCACAGGCTGAATCCGGGCGGTCTCGATGTCATCTGTCGTGAAGACGGCCGCCTCGCCGCTGAGCAGGATATACATCTCGTCGCCAGGCGTATCGGCGGCACATACGATCTCCCCCTCCTCCAGTCGGCGGGGACCGCAGGCACCAAGGACCAACTGAATCTGCGTCGGCCCAAGCCCGTCGAAGAGCGGGATCTTGCGAATCACCTGAATCAGCTTATTGACGCGTTCTTTGGACAAGGGCACACACTCCAGCATCTGCGGTCAGGGGCGAGGCGAACATCCAACTCCTGCGATGATACCAGTGTCTGACCCCGGTCGTCAACGCAAATTACACGCCTGCAACAGGTTGCACCCTCAGATCGATCCCATTCTATGAGCGATCACCGAGGCTCACCCCTTGATATGCCCCGCGTCCGGGGCGTTGTTTGGATTCCTGATCAAGCCTCCTCCATTCCAGGTGACGCGAGCGATCCATGCCTCGACCGATTTCGCCCCAGGCCTTCCTCGACGCCGTTGTCCCCGTCGTGCGCCAGTGCGCCAAGGCTTCGCTCATCTTTCACGGTGACGTTGTCGATATCGGCAAGAGCGCCGATACAAGCCTTACGGGGCAGCACGCTCAGACCGCCTCTGCTACACTCACCGTCCTGGATGGCGCATTCCAGGATCTGATCCTCGGGGCCGTTTTCAGTCACTTCCCTCACCTGCGTTGCATTGCCGAAGAGAAGACGGACATGCGTCAGGCCTTCGCCGGCAACAAGGGGGATGATGTTGTCATTCTGGATCCCATCGATGGAACACTGCATTTCCAGAAGGGTGACGCGCCCTACCATATCAGTATCGGCCTGTGCCGGAAGGGGCGGATGATCGCCGCTGCAGTGGCACGCCCCACCGAAGGCAAACTGTTCACGGCCATTCGCGGTCAGGGGGCGTGGTTGCAGAAAGGCACCGGTCGCCCGCGACAATTGCAACTACCCGCCCGTCCCCGCACGCAGCGGGCCTTCATCTCCACCAAGGCCCGCCCATTCCAGGCGCCTGCGCGCGAACGCCTCGACCCACACGAATACCCGATCGGCGCCGCCCTGGTACTGACACAACTGGCCGAGGGTGATCTTGCTGCCTATCTCACGCGTCAGGTGGAGATCTATGACGTGGGTCCGCCCTCATTGATCGCAGAAGAGGCCGGCGCCCGATGCATGCTCGGTGACGGCCGTGAGCCACTGTATGATCGCCGCCGGAAATTCACCTACTACATGGCCGCCGCCACACAGGATCTGTGCGATTTCCTGCTCAGCGTTCGTCGGCAAGGCACGGGAGACCCATCGTGATCGATCCGAGTGAGATTCGTGGCATCCTGCCCATCATCCACATGCCCTATCACGAAGATCAGAGCATCGACTTCACGACGCTGCAACGTGAAATCGACTACGTCTTCGACACCGGAGCACATGGATTCGGCCTCGCCCTGGTGTCGGACACCCTGCGACTGACGGCACAGGAACGCCTGGAGATGCCGGCGCATCTGGTGCGATTCGCTGCCGGCCGCGGCCCTGTCGTCATCAGCGTGGGTGCCGAGAGCACAGCACAGGCTCGCGCCTTTGCACGTGCCGCTGAAGACGGTGGCGCGTCAGCGATCATGGCCATCCCGCCCCTGTCTCAGGGGCTGGCTGAACCGGAACTGCGCGGATATTTCGAGGAGCTGCTCGACGAGATCGACATCGGTGTCTTCGTGCAGGATGCCAGCTCGTATGTGGGCAAAGCGATGTCACTGGAACTCCAGGCTGAATTGTTCCTTCAGCACGGATCGCGCGTCCTCTTCAAACCCGAAGCGACTCCCCTGGGCCCATGCATCAGCGGGCTCGTGGAACTCACGGGTGGCAAGGCGGCCATCTTCGAGGGCAGTGGCGGGCAATTGCTCATCGACTCCTATCGCCGTGGCGTGGTCGGCACCATGCCGGGCGTCGAAATGCTCGATGGCCTGGTGGCCCTGTGGAATGCCTGCGAAGCTGGCGACTGGGATCGTGCCTACGAGGTCTACTACCCCGTCTGCGCCATCGTCACATTGCAGATCCAGGGCGGCCTCGACGGCTTCATCGTCTCTGAACGCCATATGCTCAACAGACAGGGGTTGTTCCCGAACCAGGTCCACCGGTCTCCGGTAGCATTCCACCTCGATGAAGGCACGCGTCAGGAGATCGATCGCCTCTACGACCGCCTGCAGGCCGTGTTGGCCACGTGAGAGATGAGGTGGCGGGTTCGTCCCGCATGGAGGCTGTCCAGGCTCCGGTGATCCCCGATGTGGCGGCGCTGCTGCGTGAGTGCCCTGACGCCATCTCTCTGGGGCAGGGCGTCGTCCACTATCCGCCCCCACCCCAGGTCTTCTCCGCGGTTCGAGACTTCGGCAGCAATGCAGCCGATCACCACTACCGGGACGCTGCCGGCATCCCGGAATTACGCGAAGGGCTGCGGGCGAAGCTGACGAGGGACAATGGCATCACCCTCGACGACGGGGCCCAATCGATCTTCGTCACCGCCGGCAGCAATATGGCCTTCTACCACATCGTCCTGTGCCTGTGCGATCCCGGTGACGAAGTCGTGGTCATGTCGCCATTCTACTTCAATCACGAGATGGCCATTGTCATGGCCAACGCCCGCCCCGTCATGGCCAGGACGGACGACGCATTTGGTCTGCAACCCGAGGCGGTGGAAGCGGTGCTCACGCCCCGCACACGGGCCATCGTGACGATCTCGCCGAACAATCCTTCTGGTGCCGTCTACGATGCAGACGCCCTGCGTCAGATCAATGATCTGTGTCAGCAGCGCGGCATCGTCCATATCAGCGACGAGGCGTATGAGTATTTCACCTACGATGAGGCTGAGCACCTTTCACCGGGTTCATTGCCGGAGTCGGCACAGCACACGGTCTCTCTGTTCTCCTTCTCCAAATCCCATGCGCTGGCCAACTGGCGTGTGGGTTACATGGTGGTGCCGAACTGGTTGCTGCGAGGATTACAGAAGAGCCAGGATACGATCCTGATCTGCCCTCCTGTCATCTCTCAGGTTGCGGCCCTGGGTGCGCTGTCGGCGGGGAGGGAATACTGCCAGCCATTCATCGACGAACTCGCCCGCGTGCGCTCGATGGCTCTCGAGCATCTGGCGATATTGGGCGAGCGCTGTAAGGTACCCACCGCAGACGGCGCTTTCTATCTGCTGGCCCGCCTCGACAGCCCGTTGACGCCCATGCAGTTGGTGGAACGGCTCGTCCGGGAACACGGCGTGGCAGCCATTCCCGGCAGCGGCTTCGGTCTGGACGCCTGTCACCTGCGCATCGCCTACGGTGCACTGGATGCCGACAGCGTCGAAGAGGGAATGAATCGACTTGTACGGGGACTGCAGTCGATTCTCGGCTAGTGCCCTGCTAAGGAGTCAACCTTGTGAAATTCGGGCGTCGAGGCGCCTGGTTCACAAGGCGCGCGACCGATGTGGGTCAGTGGGACCCATCGAGGTAGCGCAACGCGGTGAACCAGGATGGATCGGCGGCCGAATACAGGGATTACTTCTTAGCAGGGCACTGTACACGAACTGATGCCGGGAACCGATGGTTCGGGCCAGTCGTCCACAATTCTTGACACTCATAATGCCCACGGCTATCTTGGCCCTTGAGAGTGACCTGAACCCACGAACAGTCTGCCCTTTCGGAAGTTTTCCACTCTTCCTAAGAACGTGGAACTTCGACAATGTTTTACCGGCATTCTGGTGGGTTGGTCGCTCTTTTTTTTTGCCTGACCATGAACGACGATTGAACTGTGCCCTGTGCGCGTATTGACTCACATCCGGCGCCTGTTGATGCTCGTTTTGGCCCTTGGCTACAGCCAGGTCCACGGGCAATCCCTTCAGGTTGAGCCGGATCCGGTAGATTTCGGTGTAACCCGCCCGGGTGATACCGTCCGGCGGTCTGTGCGGCTGACCAATGCCGGAAATGACCGCGTTGAGGTCCACGTCGAGATTGGCGCGCCCTTCGCCGCTGCCGTCGACACACTGTTTGTCGAAGCCAAGGCCAGCAGCGACCTCGAACTCTCTTTCTCGTCCCCGCTGGTCCGCGACTTCAATGGCGCGCTGGACCTGTCTCTGCCCAAATTGTTCGGCTCGGACAAACTCCACGTCGTTCTCAGAGCTCGCGTGAGCCAACCGACCCTCGATGTTCGGCCCGCTGCAGGACCGACCTTCGAGGATGTCAACGTGGGTGAGGTCTCGACGGCGACCATCGAGATATCCAACCCAAGTCCAGTCGGCATCCAGATCGATGAAGTGTCGATCGAGCCAATTCTGGGCCCTTTCTCGGTGACGGGAGGTTATGTCGGCGAGTTACTGGCTGGCGAGACACGCAGCATTGAACTGAGCTTCGAGCCGCAGACGGGTGGATCTCAGAGAGCTCGACTGCATGTGCGTTCCAGCCACTTGTCCGAGGGAAGCCTGGTCGTCCCGTTGCGCGGAAATGGGCTGGCGCCGAGTCTGGCCGTGTCACCTCTGCCACAGGTTGGCTTCCGATTCGGAGCGGCCGATGTCGGCACGAGCACACAGCGCTTCCTGACATTACTAAACTCCGGCCACGCAGATCTGCAGATTTCATCGATCACCACCAGTGGTGGTGGGCTCACGGTCAGCGACTCGATACTGACCATTGCCCCCGATGAACGCCGCGATCTGACCGTGACGTACACGCCTCGATATGAGGGCCCTCTGCAGGGCCAGATCAGGCTCACGAGCAATGATCCGGCATACACAGAGATCACTTTGCTGGCGACCGGCTCCGCCCACGTCGGCCCGCCCCGTATTGAGATTCTGAATCGTTCACCGATTCACTTTGGCGCAGCGCCCCTGGGCCGACCGATCCGACAGCAGGTGCTGTTGTGGAATCGGGGAGGCAGCCCCTTCACGGTGAAGATGGAACTGGAAGGTGGTGTGCACCCCGAATTCGAACTGGAAAACACGGCTGCCCTGCTGCAGCCTGGAGAGAGTGCGAAGGTCGAGATCCTGTTCCGGCCAAAGGAAATCGGCGAACGGCGTGTTACGCTGACCGTCATGACAGAGGAGGGCAGTCAGCGTTTCGAATTGGTGGGGACGGGCAAGTTCCTGCAATTGAGTCCGACGACCTTTGACTTCGATCGCGTCCCCGTCGGCGAATCTGCCAGTGCCGTTGTGGATCTGGCCAACATTGGCAATTCCGATTTCACCATCAGTCGCCTGCACTCCACCAGTGACGATTTCACCCTCTACACCCAGGTCTCCGTCGACAACAAGTATCTACTGCCGGCCAACAGCCTGCGGACGTTGCCCCTCAACATCACCTACGCGCCCGGCGCACGAGGCCTGAGCAGCGGCACCCTGCGCATTGAGGGGTTCTGGGAAGAGGGCACCGAAACGATGGAAATGCTGCTCAACGGAACCGGTGTTGCCGCCGAGATCGAGCTGCATCCGCCAGGGCCAATGGACGTGGGTTATGTCATCCTCGGACAGACGGAGACCCGTCCGCTGGTGGCCACCAATACGGGTGACACAGCACTGCGGGTGGCCGCCAATTCCCTGTCAGACGAGGTGCGGCTGGAACCGGAGGCCTTCGCCCTGGAACCGGGTGAGTCGACGACACTGAAGGTGCACTTCACCGCCAAGGCACTCGGGGAGCGATTTGCGCAGATCCTGCTGGTCAGCAACGATGTGCACGACAAGGCGCAGCCGATCAAGGTGCGCGGCATCGGCGCACTGGAGAGTATCGACCTGACGCGGATCACCCAGGTCCTCACATCGCGCAAAGCCGATCCCGAGCCGAGCCCGGTCAACTGGAACAACACGCCCCTCGTCCTGCTGGACGGTACAAAGATCGATGTGGCCTTCACGATCCCCGATTCGTTGCGACAGGCTCTGATCGGGCGACGCATCAACGTCGAGTGGGTCCAACTCGATGACAACTACGATCCCAAGGGATCGGCCCGGCAGACGACCATCGATATCTACGAAGACGCCGAAGGACACATCCTGGCGGAGGATCTCAATCTCCGCCTGAGCGAAGATGGCAATCGGCGCGTGCGGATGCGGGTCACGACACGCTCCTATCCAGATGCCCCACCTCAGACGGTGACGCAGATCTTTGAGGCGGGTGGTTGGAAGTTTGAGTTTGAGGCCAAGCCACTGGTGTCGTTCCTGACCATTCGTCCCGGTCGGAACTACCGGGACAAGGACGGAAATCCTGTAAAGGGTGATACGGAACGACTCATCGGTCTGCCTGGTATCGCCTTCGCAGGATGGCACAATTCTGAGAATCCCTCCGTGTCCGGCATCCATCTGACCGCCATCGGCAACGTCCTCGAGGCGCTGTCGACGAACAATTCGATCGCCATTTCCCTGGGCGTGGCCGTGTCGTTGTACAAGGACCGACTCCTGTTCGGCTTTGGGTACGACATCTACGATTCGCGCTCCAAAGCCAAGCAACGGGGCACAGCGGACTACATCTTCACCTTCAAGTATTCCGCCCTCTTCTAGCGCCACCCTTCGCTACACTTCCTTTTCCTGGTTTCATCGACCCGCAAGATCTTGCGGGTGTCGATGTCGGCGTGTGCGCTCTGGCGTGTATGTCCCGTAGAGAGGTATTCTCTGCTTGACACCTGCTATCATGTGCACTATGATACGTGTGTTCACTGACCTCATGTTCACCGCACTTCTGTTCACTATTCGGCTGTTTTCTATCCGGCTGGCCACGATCTGATTGGGAGACAACACACATGCTGATGCAATCATCCAATCTGTCTCTTCCAAACCGCCTGGCACTATCGAACGGCTTCACACAGTCAAGCGGCCTGGCACTATCAACCAGCCTCGCACTTTCAAACGGCCTCGCACGATTAGCCGGTCTGGCACAATCTGCCAGCCTGCCTCAGTCGATTGATCTGCCTCAGTCGATTGATCTGGCTCAATCGACTGGTCTGGGTGATCGCCTTGCCCGTGTCCTGACTCTTCTCGCCTCCGCCTACCTGGCCATCCGCATCGGCGCCGATCTGCTTCCCACCTGAGCTGATCTCAGGCCTGTATTTCTGCCAGCATGGACTCCTTCCCGCCTGGCCACCCGAACTGCTCCCACCGGCCCGCTGCGACTTCGTCTCGCCCGCCTGGGTTGACTTGAATCGGCCCCCCCGTGAGCCGTCGCAGCACACCCACTTCGTGCCCGCCTGCTGCACCATCTCCCGTCGTCCACATGAATTGATTGACTGAAGGTGGTCCGCACGGCCATCTTTAATGGTCTGGAAATTCCGTTTGCCGACAGGTCTGTATCTGCCGGTGGACACCCACCCGAGTCGTGGATGAGTCTGTTGGGCTCACCCGACCTCCGCGGACGCGCTGCCGTGCGCTCAGACTGACATCAGTCTTGCTGGAACGAGTCCTCTGGCTCACTGCGAGCGTCGCAGGCGTCGGCCTGCTCATCGTCGCTGCGCAACCCTGGTTCGACACGACGGGTTCGGCACCGGAAATACGGTCCGCTCACGTTGAGCTCAGCGAGGAGACGCGTATCGCCGTGCTCAATGGTGCGGGTGAACCGCAATTGGCCGCGCGTATGACACGCCACGCCCGTTCTCTGGGTCTGGATGTGATCCGCGAGGGCAATGCGGATAGCTTTGGTTACCTGGAGTCCATGGTTATCGATCGCACGGGTGACCTGGATCAGGCAAAGGCGGTGGCGGCCCTGCTCGGAATTCCTCACACGATTCAGCAGATCGACGATGATGCCTATCGACTGGAACAGGTCGAGGTCATCATCGGACACGATTATCGCAGATTGGGATTGTTTGACCTTGAACGGAGATAGCACCATCTCGACAGAAGAATTTCTCGCGCGCGACGAACGATTGCGCCTGATCGTCGAGACGCTGCAGGACAAGAAGGCTCTGGATGTGGTGGCCCTCGACCTGCAGGGGCTCAGCGACAGCGCCGACTATTTCATCATCTGCACCGGCATGTCCGACCCACATGTGAGATCCATCGGTGGCGACCTCGTCGATGCGCTACGACAGGCTGGCCATCGCCCCTGGCACGTGGAAGGCCTCGACAGCTTGCGCTGGGTTCTGGTCGATCTCGTCGATGTGGTCATCCACGTCTTCCGTCACGAAGCCAGGGAATTCTACGCCCTTGAGCGTCTCTGGGGTGATGCCGAAGCCGTACGCTTTGAGGACCTGGAGAATCAGGTCGAGGCCACACCCCAAGCCGAACCGGGTTGGCATCTGAGCAATGACTGAGACGCACACCCTTCGGTGGTGTGACGGGGAGGGCGGCGGCTGGCTTGAACTCCTCGACCAGACCCTGCTGCCACTGCAGGTGTGCACGATCGCCTGCCGCCACGTCGAGACGGTGTGCGAAGCGATTCAGATGCTTCGCGTGCGAGGGGCGCCCGCGATCGGCGTCGCCGCCGCCTATGGTGTCGTCGTCAGCGCCCTGTGTGCGCGCGATCTGCCGGCGACTGCCTTCCGCGCCGCCATCGAACGCGATGTGGAGCGACTGGCTGCGACCCGACCCACGGCAGTGAACCTGTTCTGGGCCTTGCAGCACATGCGCCACACCCTCGACGGGGCCACCGGTGAGAATGCGGCCATCTGCGACCAGCTACTGGCAACAGCGCATCGCGTGCGTGAAGATGATCAAGACCTGTGTCGGCGCATGGGTGTGCATGGTGCGGCGCTGATCGAAGATGGCGCCACGGTCCTGACCCACTGCAATGCGGGCGCACTGGCCACGGCCGGGTCCGGTACTGCGCTGGGCGTGATCTATGCTGCCGTCGAGACCGGCAAGAGTCTGCACGTCTACGCCGATGAAACCCGCCCCTTGCTGCAAGGCGCCCGACTGACCGCCTGGGAACTCTCGCAGGCGGGGATCGATGTGACGGTCCTGTGCGATGGCGCTGCAGCCAGCCTCTTCGCCGCCGGCCAGATCGACTGTGTCATCGTTGGCTCAGATCGGATCGCTGCCAATGGTGATGTGGCGAACAAGATCGGTACGCTCGGTGTTGCAGTCATGGCGCAGGAATTCGATGTGCCATTCTATGTGGCCGCCCCCACCTCCACCGTTGACCTGGATCTGGCCTCTGGCGATCTGATTCCCATCGAGCAGCGGCAGGCGACGGAAGTGAGCGAGGGATTCGGGCGCCGTACGGTTCCAGAAGGTGTGAAGATCTACAATCCCGCCTTCGATGTGACACCGCAACGGTTGGTCTCTGCCATCATTACCGAACATGGTGTGGCGCGTCCTCCCTTTGAACCGACACTGCGGGAATGGGGTGTTGCCATTCCTGCCGCACGATGAAGGCCTGAAGTGATGAGGAAACATCTGGCCCTTGGACTGGTCGCATGTCTTGTGGCGGCCAACGTCAACGCCCAGGATGAGGAATCGCGCGACTTCGTCGTCATCAAAGAGTCCTTTGACCCTGCACAGTTCCGGGAGGACCTGCTGCTCATTGAGCCCCAGTTCGCGAAACCGGACGTGGAGACACGACCAGCCGTCGTAGCAGCAGCCGTCGACACGACCTCTCTGATCGTGCACCGTGTGCAGGTGATCGCCCTGAGTCGAACCGACAGGGCTCAACAGATTGCGCAGGAATTGTCGCGCCGACTGAATGTTCCCGTCGACGTCGTGCCCCAGGGTGAATTACACGCCGTGCGGGCGGGCCTCTTCCGCGATCCCGAGCAGGCCGGCCTGTTACGCAGCCGGATCGCGCTGCTGGCCGAGGACTACAGCGGCGCCTACATCATCACTGACACATTGACCTCTCAGGCTACTGATCGCCCTGGCTTCGACGTGTTACCGGAGACCGTCGTCGATGCGGCCCCCCCAGTGCAGGAAGAGGAGATCCCAGTTGAACTGGTGCGAACCTTTGGCTGGCGCGTCCTGCTGGGACAGTACCGCGATCACGGTGAGGCCGTCGATTTCCAGCGCTCTGCCATGCGCCGGCTGCGTCGCGATGATGTGGATGTGAAGTTCCAGGCACCCTGGTACAAGGTTCTGGTCGGCAATTTCCGTCACGAAGCCGACGCCCAGCGTCTGGTGGAGCGGGTCCGTGCCCACTATCGAAACTCCACCAAGACACGAGGCGAGGTCTTTCTGCCCAAAGATGAGGTCACCGGCCCTTGAAGCGCATCCTCTGGTGTCTCCTGGCTGGCCAGTTGGCGGCCTGCGCGCCTATGGTGTCGTGGCGTGCCCATGCGCCAGCCACACCTGTCGTAGCAGACACGCTCCTCGTCGTGGATACGGCGGCCGAGCGTGCACTGGATGCCGCGATTCTCGGGGCCCGCTGGCGACTGCTGCGCGCCCTCGACGAACAGGCGGCCGGCCGCTTTGATCCCGCTCGAATCGAGTTGGATGGCGCCTATCACCTATTGGCCTCGATCGATGACAATCCACAACTCGACAACAGCGGCGGCGCGCTATACCAGGCACAAGCGGACGGCGTGGCCGATGCGGTCGAACGTGCCTACATGTCTGTCCTGCCACACATTGAGCACCTCTCGCCAGACAGCCCACTCACCCTGCTGCTGCGCGAAATGCAGAACAAGCATCTCGAACAACTGCCCGAAGATGCCGTACCAATGGTGCGCATCCATCAGGTCGCACCCCTGTGTGATCTACCCATCGATGCCAACGAACAGGTCGCTTCCAGTATTGCCTTCTTCCAGACACGCGGACGGCAGACCTGGACCGCCTGGATGCAGCGATCAGGTCATTACAGGGACATCATCCTGCCCATCCTGCGCGAAGAGAAACTGCCTGAGGACCTGCTCTACCTGGCGATGATCGAGAGTGGCTTCAAGCCGCGGGCTTACTCAAGAGCCCATGCCGTGGGCCTGTGGCAGTTCATGAAATACACCGGCAAACTCGAAGGCCTGACGATCGATCACTGGGTCGATGAGCGTCGCGATCCGGTGAAGTCCACACGCGCCGCTGCCCGTCATCTGCGCCGACTTCACAAGCGCTTCGGCGACTGGCGGCTGGCTTTCGCTGCCTACAATGCGGGTCCCGGTCGAGTACAACGCGCAATAGACAAGGCCGGAACCCGCGACTACTGGTCTCTGGAGTTGCCGCGGGAAACCCGGAACTACGTGCCACTGCTGATGGCGGCCGCTCTGATTGCCCGCTCTCCTGAGACGTTCGGCTTCACCCTACCGGAACTCGAGGATCCCATTCGCTGGGAAGAAGTGCATCTCAAGCGCTTCGTTCATCTCGAGACGGCGACGCGCATGTTGGGCAAGGGTGCAGATCTGCGTGCGCTGAATCCAGAATTGCGCCGCCCCATCACGCCGCCCATGGTCAAGAACTACCGTCTCAAAGTGCCACCCGGAACCGGTGGCGAGTTGATCTCGCGTCTGGCTAAGTTGCCCGCCTCGGATCTGCCCGGTGTCTACGAGTATGCCGTGCAGCGTGGCGACAATCTGTGGACGATTGCCAGGGCCTTTGGCGTGTCATCGACAGATATTGCCGAAGCCAATGGAGTGCAGCGCGGCCTGATCCGTCCTGGCCAGACCCTCTTCATTCCGGTGGAAGGCACACCCGCCCCAGCCAATGGGCACGTCCATACGGTCCGTTCAGGCGAGTCTCTGTGGACGATCGCCCGCCGCTTTGGAACAAGTGTCACCGATCTGCGTCGCTGGAATCGTCTGACGGACAGCGTCATACGTCCTGGCCAGAAGCTCACCGTCGGCAGTCAGCCGACGCGCCTGGTCACTGCCAACCGCCGCGTCTCAACGACCGACGATCGGGGCCGCCTGACGCACCTGGTGCGGGATGGTGAGTCTCTATGGTCGATCTCGCGCCAATACGAAGTACGGATCGACGATCTCCAGACGTGGAATGGACTGGCCGGGTCACTGATCAAACCCGGACAGAGCCTGATCGTCAGTGATGCCAGCACCGGCGTCGCCATCTATACCGTCGTGCGTGGCGACACACTCTACAGCATCGCCCGGAAGTTCGGCCTCAACGCAACCGACATTGCCCGGCAGAACAACATGAGCCTCGCCTCGACATTACTCACGGGCATGGAATTGCAGATTCGCACGGCTGTCGAGTGATCAAGGTGGGAGGAGACCGACCTTGCTGAGTGTCGTTCGGCACGCCCTGCTGTTATGCCTGGCCTTCCTGCTGCAGACGACGTGGGTCCACCATATCCAGGTTGCAGGTATTCTGCCCGATCTCGTGCTGCTGGTCGTCGTCTTCATCGCCCTCACCAGCGGCCACCTGCAGGCGACCTTGTTCGGTTTCGCCATCGGCTTGTGTCAGGACACCTTCGCCCCAACCGAACTGGGCCTGAATGCGCTGATCAACGCCATCGTCGGCTTTGGTGTCGGCGTCACGCGTGGAGGTTTCGTCGCCGATGCGATCCAGGTGCGGCTGGCGGTCTTGACCGCCGCCATCCTGGTCCATGATCTGGCCTACTACACGCTGCACTCGAGCTTTGCGATTGTCGATGTGCCCTACCTGATGCTGCGCTACAGCCTCGGCCACGCGGCATACACGGCCATCTTCGGTTTCGTTGCCGCCGGCTTCCTGCGGCTCCGACACGAGCTGATTCCATCCTGAGGCGCCGTGGATCCTGAAATCCTCGAAGACTGGGGACGTCGGCTTCGCGGCTTGCTGGTGGGCGTGGTCCTGCTCTTTGCAGTCCTCTTCCTGCGACTGTTTCACCTGCAGATCACGACGGCCGACGACTATGCCAAGGAGTCGGCGGACAACATTTACTCGAAGCGGCGGGTCAAAGCGCCCCGGGGTCTGATTCTGGACCGGGACGGCGAAGTCCTTGCCCGCAATCGAGCCTCCTACAGCATCAGCCTCATCAGTGGAAGCAAGGAGGATGACGCCCGC
Source organism: Gemmatimonadota bacterium (assembly GCA_018673255.1). Next base: position 124,693 of record JABHDC010000253.1, on the reverse strand, counting down.
GCCGTCGCCGCCATGGAGGAAGCGATCGGCGAATCAGTTCCGTATCACCGCGGCGATGCGACGATCCGCCTGAAGCGCGATGTCACCTTTGAGACGGTCGCCATTGTCGAGGAGCGCCTGCGGGGCGATGGCTTCCCCCTGCATGTGGATATCGAGCCCCAGCGCCTGTATCCGGAGGGCGACCTGGTCGCCCACATCATCGGCTACATGGGCGAAATGCAGGAAGGCGAGATGGCCACATCGGCCCGCAGCTACCGGCGGGGTGACTATGTGGGCAAGACGGGCCTGGAGAGGGTGTACCAGGACAGCCTGCGCGGCATCGATGGGGTCAGTTACGTGGAGATGGACGCCAAGCGCCGTATCACGAATGAGCGTCCCTTCCCGGATCGCGAGCAAGCGCCCATCCCAGGTCACGATCTGCGGCTGACCATCGACCTCGACATCCAGCGCGCTGCCGAGCGGGCCATGCCCGACTCCCTCCCCGGATCGGTCGTGGTCCTCAACGCCCGCACCGGCGCCGTGCTGACCATGGTATCACAGCCTTCCTACGACCCGAATGTCTTCGTCAGCTATCGTGCACAGGAGCAACGACGTCATCTGGTGCAGGATGAGCGTAGACCGCTCCTCAATCGCGCCATCTCCGGTCGGTATCCCCCGGGATCGACACTGAAACTGGTCGCCGCCGTCGCCGCCCTGGAGGCAGGAATCACCGACACGTTGTCGACCTTCGAGGCCTGTGCCGGCTCATTGCAGGTTGGTGATGTCGTCTTCCGGTGCAACAATCGCGATGGCCACGGCGAACTCAACCTTCTGGATGCGATCGCCACCAGCTGTAACATCTACTTCAACCACCTGGGCCTGATTCTTGGGATCGAGTCGTGGCACGAATACGGGCAACGCTTCGGCTTCGGTCTGCCAACCGGCATCGATCTGGACCCAGAAGAGCAGGCAGGGCTGCTGCCGGATCGGCAATATCACATTCAGCAGGAAGGCTGGGTGACCGGTCACATGATGAACCTCGTCATCGGCCAGGGTTATATGCTGGCCACCCCCCTGCAGGTGGCCCGTTACGCAGCCGCCCTCGGCAATGGCGGCCTGCTGGTCACCCCCCACTTCTATGGGGAGGCGCCGCCGCCTCAACAGATCGAAGGTGTGTCCCAGGCCTCATGGGAGACGGTGAGACTGGGCATGCACCGCGTCGTCTACGGCGAGAAGGGCACGGGCCGTCGGGCCCAGGTCGCGGGCATTGACCTTGGGGGCAAATCAGGGACGGCCCAGGGTCCCCGTCTGAATGATGACGCCTGGTTCATCGCCTTTGCTCCCTTTGACGAGCCAGAGATTGCAGTCGCGGTCGTCGTCGAGGATGGCGGCGGCGGTGGTTCGACTGCCGGGCCCATCGCCGGCGCAGTGATCGAGGCCTATCTGCAGGATCATTTGCGGCGCGAGGGCAGGGTCACATCCACGACCGACGGACACGCGGGCGAGGAGTCCGGGTCGTGAAACGCGAACTCGATATGGGCTTGATCGTGGCAGCGGGCATGGCCATCCTCTTCGGCATCACGATGATCTATTCGGCTGCCAGTGGATCTACACTCTGGCGAGCGCAGGCGGCCTATTCCGTACTGGCCCTCATTGTCGCCGTCGCCATCATCTACGTTCCAGACAAGTTGTTCTTCGATCTCGCCTACCCGCTGTATGCCTTCGGCTTGCTGACCCTTCTTGCGGTACTGGCCTTTGGTACTGGGGATCCGGCCCGCTGGCTCAGTCTGACGCCCGGGGGTGGACTGCGTGTGCAGCCCTCCGAGTTCGCCAAGATCATGACCATCATGGCGTTGGCGCGCTTCCTGGGAGATCGAAATTCCTCCCACGTGGCGAGCCCAAAATCCATTGTCGGTGCCGTCGCGATTCCGGTGATTCCCATGGCTCTCGTTGCACAGCAACCCGATCTGGGCACAGCCGTCTCCTTCGGAGCAGCACTGATCCCCATGCTCTATTGGGCCGGCATGCGGCCCCTGTTCATCTTCTTTCTCGTCGCGCCTTTGCTGAGTGTCGTCTGCTCCTTTGAACCATTGTGGCAGGACCAGGCACCGATCGTTTTCGCCCTCTTTATCATCATCAGCTCTGTCGTGATTCAGCTGTTGCTGGCACGATTGTGGGTGACACTGACGATGCTCGCCGTGAATCTCTCCGCCGGTCTGGTAACCGTTTATCTGTGGGCGAATTTCCTGCGTGACTACCAGAAGGCGCGGATTCTGACCTTCCTCGACCCCGAGCGCGATGCGCTGGGATCAGGCTGGAACATCATCCAGTCGAAGATCGCGATCGGCTCCGGTGGACCGACCGGCAAGGGCTTCTTGCAGGGCACGCAGACGAAATACGAATTCCTGCCAGCGGCCCATACGGATTTTATCTTCTCCGTCATTGGCGAGGAACTCGGATTCATGGGGACCGTCTTTGTTCTGTCCCTCTTCCTCTTCGTGATCTGGCGCGCATTGTTCATTGGGACCCTGGCCAATTCGCGCTTCGCCAGCCTGCTGGCTGTGGGCCTGGGTTCTATGCTGACATTCCATGTCTTCGTGAACGTGGGCATGACGATCGGTGTCATGCCCGTCACCGGACTGCCGCTGCCCTTCCTGAGCTATGGCGGATCATCTCTGTTGACCAATGCCCTGGCCATAGGTCTGCTGCTTCACATCTACGCTCATCGACACGAATACTGATGCAACTGTTACGATCCTTGCAACGCCATTCCTGGGCCCTGGCCGTTACGGGTGTCTTCGTCGTGCAGAACCACTGCGGCATGCCCGGCATTGAACACAGTCAACTCGCCGTCCATCTGCTGGAGCGGGGACAATTTGAGCGTGCCCTGCGCGAAGCCAGGCGCGCCGTGCGTGAGGATGCCCAGGACTCGAACATGCGCGTCGTCACCGCCCTGGCAGAAGCCGGTCTGGGACGATACGAACAAAGCGTCGGGGCCCTGGCTGGTGCCTTGCGTCGGGACCCGAACGACGTGCGAATCTATTCGACCCTGCGCTCGCTGTGTGGCCAGCAGGATTGCGCTGAGATCGCACTTGGCGCACTGCAGGAACTGAGTCGTACGGTCGAGGACAACTGGTATGTGCAGGCCAATCTTGGTTGGGCCTGGGCCATCAATGATGACCCCGATCAGGCTCTGATTCTGTTGGAGGAGGCCGTGGGGGATCTGCCTCCGGAGGTCGATGAGTCCGAGCAGATCTTCGCGCACCGTCAACTCAGCCGACTCTACCTGGACACAGAACGCTTTGCCGATGCGGCACGAGTCCTGGAGGGTGCTCTCATGTTGCGTCCCCAGGACCCGCGATTGCTGATCGGCATCGGCGAATGTCAGCTCCGTGAGGGCGAAGAAGACGGCGCCCAAATCTACTTTGAACGTGCACTGGAAGCGGCAGAGAATACCGTCGAAACCGCTTCTCTCATTGCCCAGGTTCACTACAACACCGGTCTGCCGCGGCGTGCGATTCAGTATTACGAAGTCGCCGCGCAACAGCGTCTGGTCACTCCCCTGATCCTCAACAATCTCGCCTGGACGTATGCGGAAGAGGGGATCGGACTGGAGCGGGCCGAAGACCTGTCACTGCGGGCCGTCAAGGCCGATGCTGTCAATGTCGTCTACCTCGACACCTATGCTGAAGTGCAGTTCCGCCAGGGGCGCACCGGCCGAGCGATCGCCCTGATGAAGAGGGCCATCGCTCTGGAGCCGGAAGGTGGCGAGCACTTCGAATATCTGCGTGGGCAGCTGGTGCGCTTCGAGTCCGAGTCGGCTCTTAATGCCCTGGGCGAAAGCGGTCTGGGTCGATCCCCAGACGGGTGAGCCTGCAGTAGAGATTCTTCCGAGACATGCCGATCGCGTCGGCCACATGGGTGACCACACCCTGATGCCGTTGCAGCGCCCGGTGCAGGAACTGGCGATCGAACCACTCTCGTGCTTCGCGATACGAGATCGACCCGAGATCGGTCATCCGGTGCGCTCCGTCTCCTGCCCGCCAGTGGTGGATCTCGTCGGGCACATCCCCGAGCCCCAGGCGACGCGTCTTCGCCAGTACAACCATGCGCTCGATCGTGTTCTCAAGCTCGCGAATGTTCCCCGGCCAGGGATAGTCCACGAGGCGGTCCAATGCCTCCCGAGTGATGCCGTCGATGCGATCAACAACGGGAAGCAGGAAGTGTTCGACCAGGTGGGTAATGTCCTCCCGTCGTTCACGCAGAGGCGGCACTTCCACAGGGACAACGTGTAATCGGTAGTACAGATCCTCGCGAAAACGCCCTGCCTCAACCTCGGCCTGCAGATCGACATTGGTAGCGGCCACGACGCGGGCCTCGTTGACGAGGGTCTGTGTGCCGCCGACCCGCTCGAAGCAGCGATCCTGCAGAACCCGCAACAGACGTTGCTGGACACGGGCATCTGCTGAACCGATCTCATCAAGGAAGATCGTGCCATCCCGCGCCTGCTCGAAGCGCCCTGGACGTTGCCGCACCGCTCCGGTAAATGCGCCCCGCTCGTGACCGAACAACTCCGACTCGAGCACACCTTCGGGCAATCCGGCACAATTGACGCTGACGAAGGGAGACCGAGCCCGCGTACTGCGCTGGTGAATGAGGCGGGCGATCACACCTTTCCCCGTACCACTCTCCCCCGTGATCAGGGTTGTTGACTCAGAGGCGGCAATGCTGGTCACTCGATCCAGGACGTGGCCCATGGCCACACTCTGAGTCGCCAGTAGTGCCGGATGGGCTTGCTGCTGGTCCTTCTCCGTCTCGAGATATTGCGGGGCATATGCAAGAGCGGGTTCATAGCGATCCATCTGTTCCTCCGGTGGGTGATGAGTGCATCGCTGTGAGTCAGCTTCGACATAGGACAAGGCAAGTGGCGTGCCGATCGCACCCCACAGTGGCACACGCAGTACTCGGAAGCGGCGGTCGGTACCGGTCCCATCGGCCACCGGTACCGGCCGGCAATGCGTTTCGTGTCACTTGTGATCCATAGTCCACGAAGTTGTGCGTCGCGGCGGAAGAGGATTCGCTTGAGGCACAGCGCAAGCGGTGTCATACTACCTGCCATGATGACGCCCACGACATCACCGCAACTGTCTGGCGAGACCGCCCGGTGCTTCGAAAACCAGACCGGCATGGATTCTGTCCTCGATGGCGTGCGACGGGTTCTGGGCCGCCCCGTCGACGTGTTGCTCCAGGGGGAATCCGGCACGGGCAAGGAGCTGGTCGCCCGGATTCTCCACGAGGCGGACCCAGTCCGCAGCGGCCATCGCTTCGTCGCCGTCAATTGTGCTGCCCTGCCCGAGGGTGTACTCGAAGCCGAGATCTTCGGCGTACGCCGGGGCGCATACACCAGCGCCGAGGCAGATCGCCCCGGCCTGCTGTGTCAGGCTGACGGGGGTACACTGTTCCTTGACGAGGTCGGTGATCTGCCACCGGGACTGCAGCCAAAGTTGCTGCGCGTACTGCAGGAACGACGCGTGCGCCCTCTCGGCGGCACAGAAGAACAAGATGTGGATGTCCGGATCGTCTCTGCGACTCACCTGGATCTTCGGCGGGCCCGGGAGGAAGGCCGATTTCGCGCCGATCTCTATTTCCGGCTCGCCGATTTCATCATCGATCTGCCGCCACTGAGGCGACGACGTCAGGATATTCTCCCTCTCGCACAACGGTTGCTTGCCCTGCATCGGGATCGCCTGCAACGCCCGCACCTGCGCGGTTTCACAACGCAGGCCGGAAGCTGGTTGCGACAGCAGGACTGGTCGGCCAACAACGTGCGCGAATTGGACGTTGTCACGAAACGTGCCGTGCTCCAGTGTGATTCAGCCTGGATCGACGTAGCAGACCTGTGCAGGGCCATCGATGGCCATCCGACCCATGAGCCCCAGGTGACGGAGCGAGACCAGCTGGAAGACACCCTTCGTCGCTGCGCGGGGAATATCTCTGCCGCCGCGCGAGAGCTCGGACTCAAACGGTCGACATTGTTCGATCGCCTGCGTCGTCATGGCATTCACCCGACGCGGCTCCCTTCAGGCCTCGCCGAATGAGCCAGCTACCGACGGCCTGGGAAGCCGCTCTTCAACGACGACAGCAACTGCTGAGTGACGAGTCGTGTCTTCGCCTGCTGCACACGGAAGACACCGATCTGCGTCTCGATCGGTTCGGCGACGTCTGCTGGGGATACTGGTATTACCCACAGGACCCGTCACCGTCTCTCCACCTGCAGCTGGATGCCCTGTGCCAGCGTGTGGGTGCCACACACTGGCATCTGCACGGCATGAGTGACCGGGGCAAGGACCCGCATCAACGACGTCACTGGTGTTCGGCACATGCCCCGGCCCACTGGATCGCGTCTGAAGCTCCCCTGCAACTGGCACTGTACGCCGATCGGGGCCAGTCTCCAGGTCTGTTTCTCGACCAGCGCCGCAATCGCCGTTGGGTTCGCGATCACAGTGCGGGTCGACGCATCGCCAATCTCTTCGCCTATACGGGTGCCTTCGGAATCGCAGCGGCCGCGGGGGGGGCAACCGAAGTGGAGCAGGTCGATGTGAGCCGGAGATATCTGAAGTGGGCCGAGGAGAATGCCCGCCTCAATGGGGTCAGCGATTCCATCACGCACGCTGCCGTGGATTCACGCCTGTTCCTGCGAGGCTGTCACAAGAGGGGCAGACGCTTCGATGGCATCATCTGTGATCCGCCGTCCTTCGCCCGGGGCCGTCGAAGGGGCGAGCCGTCCTTCCGCATCATCGACGATCTGCCGGATCTGGTTCGATCGGCACTCGATGTACTCAGTGAGGATGGCTGGCTGCTGGTGACCAGCAATCACGAAGGCTGGTCGCACGATCAGATGGAAGCCAGCCTGAACCAGCTGCGCCCCGTACACATCGATCCGATCACGCAGTCCGGACAGGACTACGAGCCAGATGGAGATGAACCTTTGCTGAAGGGATTCCTGCTGAGGAGATAGCTGCGGGGCTAGAGACTCACTCGCCTGAGAACCAGATCCGTTGGGCCGTCTCGCCGAAGATCTCCGCCTGCTGGGACACACGCAGATCCGCGAAATACTCCTGCGGCACTCGCAGGGCATTGGTATATCCCTCGCGACTGCTGACGGGCGGATAGTCACTCCCCCACATCAGGCGATCGGCGCCAAATGCCTCTAACGCCAATCGAGGCAGTGGTGGAATCGGGTCGAAAGGCAGAGGCACGGAGCAGAGCTCTCCGAAACCTGGCACCTTCATCGTCACATTCGCATGGTCGGCCAGTTCCAGTGCTTTCGTGAAGGCCTCGTAGGGCGGCTCGGCGTCAGCTTTGACCCCACCCAGGTGTTCGAGCACGATCGACAGATCCGGAAATCGATCGACGACGTCGCGGAAGGCCTCGCCGTTGAGCAGATCCAGACTGCAGTGCACGCTGACCACGAGTCCGCAGTCGTTGGCCGCGCGCCAGATCGCCAGCGGGTCTGCCGACGTCGAACGTGCGGCGGGAGTCAGCCGGATACCGCCGATACCTGCATCAGCCCAGCGGCGCACAGCCTCCCCGTCATCGGAGGGATCCACGATCATCGCTGCGGTCAGTCGCTGTGGAAAGCGCTTCAGGCAATCCAGCAGATACGTGTTGTCGCTGTTGCCGCCGTACTGGATAAGGACTGCCCGGTCCACATTATTGTGATCCATATGATACAGCAAGGACTCCACCGGCTCATACTTCCTGAGACCGGCGTGGCAGTGTGTGTCTATGATCATCGGGTCAGATCCGAGGTCGTGTCGAGATGTGCTCGGCTGTTGTGTTCGGCTGCGCCTCAGGCGGCTGCAGCGCCGCCCGATCCACTCAGTTCGCGTGCCAGCGAACGATAGTTCTCAGCCCCGGTGGATCGCGGCTCATAGAAGATGACGGGTTTGCCGAAGCTAGGTGCCGCCGCAAGGGTGACATTCCGCTTGATGAGCGTGTCGTAGACCTTGTCGTTGAAGTATGACTTCACTTCGGCCGCCACACGTTTCGACAACTGCAGGCGGTCATCATACATCGTCAGCAGCACACCCTCGATTTGCAGCTCGGGATTCAGGTATCGCTGTACGAGTTGGATTGAGTTGAGCAACTTGCTCAAGCCCTCCAGCGCATAGTATTCGCATTGCACTGGAATGAGCACCGAATCGGCGGCGGTAAGGGCATTGACCGTCAGCAGCCCGAGAGAGGGCGGGCAGTCCACGATGATGAATTCGTAGTCATCACGAACCGATTCAAGGGAATCTGACAGACGCTGCTCGCGGCCCAGAACGGCGGCCATTTCGACTTCAGCGCCGGCTAGAGATATATGTGAGGGTACCAGGTCGAGGCCCGGTGTATCGACGGAACTGATCACCGCCTCGAGTGGAGCCTGACCGAGCATGACATCGTAGACGGAACCTTCCGCCCGCGACATGCCGGCCTCGCAGCCACTGGTGGCATTTGCCTGTGGATCCAGATCGATCAGAAGTGTGCGATGGCCCTCTGTGGCCAGGCAGGCCGACAGATTGACGGCTGTCGTCGTCTTGCCGACTCCACCCTTCTGATTGGCTATCGCAATGACTCGACCCATGCCAACCCTTCAGTGTCCATCGCTATGTCCACGCGCCCTGATGCAGTCGACGGTTTGGACAAAAAATCACGGCTGCACTTGATGACAGCCGTGTGACGGGGAGCGCAATATAGCCTGCCCTGCCAGGGAGCGTCAAGCGGCACGCAAGTGTGCAGCAACGCTGTTGGCGGACAGCAGATGTCGTGTCGTGTGCAGCCCGACCGGGGGCCGCCGCAAAGGTTTGGGTGCGGCCTCAAACCCCGGAGGTGTGCAGTCGTCTCCTCGGGTCGTGACGCCCCTCAGCCTGGAAGGGCGAGGGTAGCCAGATCAGCCCGAAACGCCGGCAAGAGCCGCCAGTAGTGCGCCGAGAAATAGTCCGGTCGTGACGAAGAAAAAGGCACCCAGCCGCATCATGACGGTGCCCTTGGAGACGCGGCTACGTGGGGTGATGCTCTCCATTGCTCAGTTCCTCTCTTGGGGGGTCTGCATCCTATATATCGGCAGCCCGCGTGTTCCCTTGAGTGCGAGATGGGAATCCATTTCCCACCCGGAGTCCTCTGAGACCGGTAGATCCTTCCGGGATCAGATGGCTTGGTCTCGAGGGACTCCAGGTAGTAAGCAATGGTCGTGCCTGAACAGGTTCTGTCAGATCTCGGCCGGATCAGTTCTCTGCATAGACCCTCAAGCGGCGATGGAATCGTGGGTGACGCAATTTGCCGAGGGCCAGTTCCTTGATCTGGCGCACCCGTTCCCGCGTGAGGCGGAATTGGCGGCCGATCTCATCCAGTGTCATCGACTGATCCTGGTCCAGACCGTAGTAGAGTCGCAGGACCTGTGCCTCCCGAGGCGGCAACTTGGCCAGCGCCTCCTTCACGTCAGAACAACGACTGAAGGTGAGAACGTCATCCTCGGCGCTTGTCTGTTTCTCGTCGCACAAGCAGTCGAGGAGGCTGAACTGTCCATCCCCCTCTGCCCCTTCGAAAGGTGCATCCAGGGATCGCACCGCGTTGCTGACGGCCAACGCCTGCTCTACCTCCTTGACGCCACACCCCAACTTCTCTGCAACTCGATCGATCGAGGGTGGCTCACCATCCTGCTGCAATTGGGCCAGCGTCCGCGAGACCTTCGACAGCATGTCGACCCGATTCAGTGGAACCCTAACCGTCGACTGCTGTGTCAGTGATTGCATGATGCCCTGGCGGATCCACCAGACGGCATAGGAGATAAATTTGAAACCGCGCTTCTCATCGAAGCGCTCTGCGGCCGTGATCAGCCCCACATTGCCGGCACTGATCAACTCTGCCAGTGTCAGTCCTCGCCCCTGATACTGCTTAGAGACGGCAACGACGAAGCGCAGATTGGCCTCCACGAGGAGGTTCCGCGCTCCCTCGTCGCCCTGACGAATCCGGCGTGCGAGTTCGGCTTCTTGTGCTGAAGACAACGGTGTGGAATCGGCGATATCCTGCAGGTAACTCGACAGAAGTTTGTCACCCTCCGTCACGCGCGGCTCGCCGCTGACCGGTGGTCCATTTGCTCTCGCCATCAAGACCCTCCTGGTTGGCTTGTCACAGTCGACCCCTGTTTGGATCAACCCTGGGCTTCCTCGTACAACCTGTGAGGACGTGCATGGTTCCCGAAGGTTACCAAGACTGTGGTACAGACTATTTCTTTGTCGTGAGGCGTATCACAAGGTGAGTCAGATCACAACTCGCCTTTCTACGTCCCACGACACCGCATCCCTCGTGTCGGCACCACGGCATGCCAACTTGAGACGCATCTGTTTGCCAAACGTTTGACCAACGTCTCAGACGCCTGCATTCTCTCCACCACCGCCACCAGACGTCAGACACCACCAAGAGGATCACTTCATGTCCGGCACCGACTCCACAACAGCCGTCGCCGATCTCAAGGGATGGATTCGACAATTTGTCGATGAGCGCGATTGGGATCAGTATCACCCTCCCAAGGACCTGGCCATCGGCCTGTCCATCGAGGCGAGTGAGTTGCTGGAACACTTCCGGTTCCGCAGCGATGCAGAGATGGCAGAACGACTCGAGGATGCCGATCAGAAGCAGGAGATCGCCCACGAACTGGCCGACGTCCTCTACTTCGTCCTGCTCATGTGTGCGAATCTCGATCTGGATGCAACGACGATTCTGCGCGAGAAGCTTGCCATCTCGGGTCAGCGATATCCCGTCGATCAGGCGCGCGGTCGCAATGTGAAATACACCGAACTCGACACACCTTCACCGCAGGAGTGAATCTTGTCTGACCACCGGCCTTTCCATGCCCTCGTCGATGTCATGGCGCGATTGCGCGCGCCGGATGGATGCCCCTGGGACAGGGAGCAGGATCATCAGAGCCTGAAGCCCTATCTGATAGAAGAGGCCTACGAGGTTCTGGAAGCTATCGACAATGAGGATGGCGAGTTGTGTTCAGAGTTGGGTGACGTGTTGCTGCAGGTCGTCTTCCACGCGCAGGTCGCCACCGAGGACAAACGCTTCGACATCGATGACGTGTGTCAGGCGATCGTCGACAAACTCATCCGTCGACATCCACACGTCTTCGGCGACACCAAAGTCGATGACAGTGAGCATGTGGTAACCAATTGGGAAGCCATCAAGAAGCAGGAGCGGCAGACGGAAACCGGGCCGCCGCCATCTGCGCTGGATGGTGTTCCACCGCAATTGCCGGCACTGCTGCGGGCCCAGCGTGTGCAGGAGAAAGCACGGCGCGCCGGCTTCGACTGGCAGGAGATCACCGGGCCCCTGGACAAGGTATCGGAGGAATTCGAGGAATTACGCGAAGTCATCGCTGAAGGCGATGCCGCGGGGCAGGAACGGGTCGCGGAAGAATTCGGCGATCTGCTTTTCGCGCTGGTGAATGTGGGTCGTCACCTCGACCTGGTGCCTGAAGACGCCCTCCGACTGGCCGTAGGCAAGTTCGACGATCGTTTCCGCGCCATGGAACATATCGTCCAGGAGCGTGGCCAGCAGTTGGCAGACATGGACCTGGAAGCGATGGATGCCGTCTGGAACCAGGTCAAAGAATCAGGCGCTGCGACCTAAGTGAGCGCCCGGCTGCGGATCTGCTCGTCGGAGTAGTAGTAGGCGGAGGGCGGCGTCTTTGTGGCCACGGTGACGGCATGTTGCCCAAAGTGCACCTCTGTGCCGCCGTAGACCTCTTTCGTGATCTCCAGCGCGCCTGCTTTCACCTGTTCGTGAATCTGACGCAGCAATTGATCGCGCTCAGTCGAGGCTTTCTCCCGCTCTGCCAGGAGCGTGCGAAGACGCTTCACGAAGGCGATGATACTCGATCGCTTGCTCGGTGTCGCCGCCTTGATCAACCGCGTCAGGGCATCCGCCTCGACCTGCGTGATCCCCAGCATGCGCAGCAATCGCTTGATCCGCCCATCCAGCTCGGTCACCATCTCCTGCAACCGATCCGCCTTGACCGTATCGGTCGGCGTGCCGTCTACGCCAATGATCGTGCGATCACCACTGCGTGAGCCCGCATAACAGGCCGCGATACCCCCGGTGGCCAGCACCAGACCGCCGGCAATGGTCCCGGAACGCCCGCCCCCCGCATCAGACACGGTGACTCGACCCCCACAGCGGATGTCCGCATTGTAGAGATAGTTGCCGATCGTCAGATCCCCGCCGATCATGGCGTGGGCATTCTGCATGAATCGCGCCGTCATGTTGCCCACGGCCACAACTTGCGTATCCTCGCCGAGAATCCCCTGGGTGACGATGATGTCGCCTCGCGCCGTCAGTGAGACTGCATTCTCAACGGTACCGCTGATGGTGATATCGCCCCCTGCCTTCACATGGAATCCGGCCAGCACCGAACCATTGATCTCGACATCTCCCTCGACGTCGACATTCCCCGTTTCGTAGGTGAGATCGCCACCGACACGGAAGACCTGGCTCACCTCAACCTGGCCATTCTTGACGTGGATATTGCCGGCGATGGCGCTGGTGAAAACCACGGTGCCACCATCGCCACTGGCCGCCGTCACATTCGCACCCGCAGTGATCTCGGCCGCCGTACCATCTTCGGCCGTCACGTCCTGTCCTCTCACATTCCGACCACTCGTTGCCTCTGTGGGTGGGTAGACGGTGGCTACGACCTGACCCTCGCTCACACCGATCGACGAATTCCGATCGCGCAGATCGATGGAGCCGTCATCTCGCAGTGCGCCACTACGAACATCGGGGTCGAAGGCGTAGTCGACCTTCCCGTCTTCACCGGGCCGGGCGGGTTCGCCATTCATCAGCAGCACACCCTTGGCTTCGGCGGGCGCCAGCCCTTCCAGCAGCTCTTTCACCGCCTCGGGCTCCGGGTCAGCGACGGCGCCGACGTCGGTCAGCATCTGCTGCAGAGTCTGCTGATCTACCCGGGCTGGGGTGCGCAGTTGTCGGAAGTGGATGAAGCAGACCCGCATGCCATCCGGTGAGATCCACAACGGCGACACGATCTGCAGCGCCTTGCCCGTGTCGTAGAGGTAGCCATATCTCTCGGCGACCAGGCGCCCACGCTCCTCCTTCACCCCATCGCCAGCGTCCAGCAGTGTCGGTGGCGGTGCCGCTTCGCCCTCCGCCTCCTCAGCCTTTGCAGGAGCCGGTTCGGGCAGAACCATCAACTCTTCCCCGGGCGCCACCAGTTGCGCAGACGGATTGGCAGCGAGAGCCTTCTCGATGCTGTCCGCAACCAGGGCCTGACGCACGGCCTCGTAATCAGGCGTCGCCCCAGCAGCGGGCAGGCAGGTCATGATCGGGCCCGTCGGCGTCGCCTGTTTGTCTGAGGCCTTGTCGGCCGCGTCCTGGTAGGCTTCGCCAGTCTTGGCGCGTCGTCGTGATGAGTGTGTAGGTGACACAGGCGCCTGCGATCAGTCGACCAGATCGTCGACGCGACTCAGCGCCTCGTCGAGTGCATCACGCCAGCCGCCGACATCGTATCCCTCTTGTGCCTCGTGGATGACGAAGGCCGCCGCCAGGCAGATGCCGGAAAGGATCTTCGCATTTTCTTCGGCGTGCTCTGCACTGCCACGAGCTGAGAGGATCACGACGGCCAGTGTCTGTCCATCGCGTGTGACCGGCGAAACACACAGGTAGAGATTGCCTTCCTGCTGAATCACTGGTGTACCCTTCGACGCCGCCTCCCTCACGAGGGGAGCGATCTGTTCCCCATCGAGGGGTACCGCATGGGCGGGCCACGAAGCCCTGGGTGTGCCTGCCGTATCGGCTTCGGTCACCTGGACCTCAACCTGGATCGCATCCAGTGTCTCGCCTACGACGCTCACCACATGGTTGAGTGTCTCCTCCAGCGAGTGGACGGTCATCATGAAACGGGCCAGACGATCACGTGCCTCCAGTTCCCGCACGCGATAGAAGAGTTCCTTGGACCGTTCCACGACGAGCATCTCGAGATCGGCATTGAATCGTTCGAGTTGCTCGTTCTTCTCTCTCAACTGTGCAAGCAGATCGCGTGTCTGCATCTGCGCCGCGTGCGTGCGCAGGTGTTCCTGCACTGTCATTCGCAGCTGGTCGTCATCCCAGGGTTTGGTCAGATATCGATGAATGCCCCCATCGTTGATCGCCTGCAGGGCCGTCTCCAGATCGGTGTGTCCCGTGAGCATGATGCGGATCGCGTCGGGCGCGACCTCCCTGGATTCCTCCAGGAAACGACTGCCCACCATTCCCGGCATGGTCTGATTCGAGACAATCAGAGCCACATCGTGCTGCGCCAGCAACTCGAGCCCCTGCTGGCCACTGGTGGCTACCAGGCAGTCGTGCCCGTCGCGCTGCAACAGTCGACGCAGAGACTGCAGGATCTCCTCGTCGTCATCGACGCACAGGATGATTCGTCGCTGGATGGGATCGTGATCAAGCATGATGACTGTTGTCCATCTCCAAAGGCCCGGATCCGACAGGGTTCGTGGGTACCAAATTGCTGTTTTCGGTGCTCCTTGGCGAGGAAAATGTGCACCCTCGCAAAAAGGACCCGACTAGGCTAGGTTGGCCCTCGCAGGTCATGCCCCACTTCGCAACCAGGAGAGACTGAGTCGATGGCCGCCAGAGACTTCGAGATCCGAACCCTCAGTTCACTGACAAAGGTCTTCGCTGACGAGGATCTCACCGAGTCGCCCCAGCGTCAGGGCAGCGCCCTGCGCGACGAGGTATTCTCCTTTCAGGTCGCCTACCGATCCAGCCGATTGCGCAAGCAGGTCTTCGTCGATGTCGACACCGACCTGGCCGCCCCGGTCCAGATTCGCGAGGTGGCCCTGATCCCCAGCGAGCTGCCGGGAACACAGTTCGACGACAATGTGCTGCGCACGACACCGGGTCTGTATCCAGATCTTCTCCAGCCCATGCCGGATGGCATCAATGTCCCCCCGGGACAGTGGCGCGCCATCTGGATCACGATCCGCGTGCCCCGCCGCGCGCGCGCCGGCAAACACCGCGTGGAGGTCCACTTCTGTGAAGGGGAGCAGGACCTTGGGATGGGCCTCTACCATCTGGAGGTGATCGGTGCCGTCCTGCCAAAGCAGAAACTCGTGCACACCCAGTGGTTCCACGCCGACTGCCTGGCCACCTACTACGGGGACGATGTCTGGTCGGAGGCGCACTGGGAGCGCGTCGAGCAGTTCGTCACCAACGCCGTCGACCACGGCATCAACCTGCTCCTGACCCCTCTGTTTACACCGCCACTGGATACCGCAGTCGGTGGCGAGCGACCCACCGTGCAGCTTGTCGATGTGACGCGGCGTGGCAAAGGAGGCGAGGCTGAATACGACTTCGGATTCAAGCGCCTCGAACGCTGGGTACGCATGGCCAATCGCTGTGATGTGGGCTACTTCGAGATGTCCCACCTGTTCACCCAGTGGGGCGCCACCTGTTGTCCGAAGATCGTCGACGTTGAAGGCCGCAAGCTCTTCGGTTGGAACACCTCGGCCACGGGCGTGGCCTACCGTCGCTTCCTGGACCAATTCCTGCCGGCATTGGTTCGGTTCATCGATCGCAACAAGCTGCGCCGACGCTGCTACTTCCACGTCTCCGATGAACCCCACGCAGACCATCTGGAAAGCTTCGCCGCCGCCGCCGAGATGGTGCAGGGCCACCTGCGTGGCTTCCCCTTCATCGATGCCCTGTCGAGTCCCGAATTCTACGATCGCGGTCTCGTGAAACACCCCATTCCGGCCAGCAATCACATCGAACCCTTTGTCGAGCGACAGATCAAGGGCCTGTGGACGTACTACTGCGTCTCCCAGTGGCAGGATGTGGCCAACCGATTCTTCTGCATGCCCTCGGCCCGTAATCGTATCCTGGGCGCCCAGCTCTACCGCTACGACCTGGTCGGCTTCCTGCAGTGGGGCTTCAACTTCTACCACAGCCAGTATTCGCTGGGACCGATCGACCCATTTCGCGTCACCGATGCAAACAGAGGCTTCCCCTCCGGCGATGCCTTCATCGTGTATCCGGGACCGGACGGCCCCCTCGATTCAATCCGCGGTGAGGTCTTCCGCGAAGCACTGCAGGATCAGCGTGCCCTGCAATTGCTCGAGAAACTGCAGGGACGCGACAAGACCGTGGCATTGCTCGAACGCGGCCTCAGCGAGCCGATCACGATGAAGCAGTATCCGCGTGAAGCCGACTGGCTGTTGCAGATGCGCCAACGCGTGAATCGGCGTATCGCCGCTCTACAGAGCTGAACCACTATAGTCGTACGGATAGAGTCGCACAGACAAAGAAGTAGCGCCGCCCCCGATCACCGGGAGCGGCGCTATTCTTGTGTATCTGATGCAGCCAGACTAGAACGAGCGCTCGTACAGCCCCTTGATCGCCTGCGAACCCGCGTCGGTGAGATGCCGGCTGCCCGTGCCCGTGAAATGGATGTGCTCGATCTTCGGCTCATCACTTCCGGAAACGGCCGTCCATTCAGTACCAGACCATGTATGCCAGCCCTCTCGCACCTGGTCGAAGACGTGGAGTGGCTTGTTGCAGAGCTTGGCGAACTCAGCGCCCCAACCCGTGCCGCCCTTCACCGTATTGTCATCGAGGATCTCACCGATGACGTAGATCTCCTGACCATTGTTGATCTGGTGCCAGATCGTCTGCAGCACCTTGCGAAATGCAGGGCCCTCACTGAAGCGGCGATTCATCAACTTGGAGACATACGCCAGGCTGATGTCGCCACTGAGCAATTCCTCGTGATTGAGGATCCGCAGACCGCGATCACGCACGTGCGTGTGGCCCTCAAATGAGAAATTCACCTCATCGATGCCGAGACGCTCAGCATTGGCGCCAAACTCGGCCTCGGCGCCCTGTGCGCCGCCACTGAACAGAATACACTCCTCCACCTTCATTGTGATCTCCTTGATCTCTTGTTTCAACGGGTCTTGTCTGAGGCCGGTCGCATCTCAGCGCACCAAAGCCATTCTTCTCGTTTTCACCTCGACCACCGACTCGGACTCGCCGTCATCGGTGGAAAATCGCATTCGGAGCAGATACACACCGGAGGCGACATCGTCGCCCCGTTCATCGAAGCCATCCCACTGCCAGGCATACGATCCACCCGCCTCATGCCTTCGGCGCCACGACTTCACGTGACGCCCCAGTGCATCGTAGAGCTGCGCGTCCAGCTGTCCGGGATCGGCCAGATGATAAGCGATGACCGTCGATGCATTGAAGGGATTCGGATAACCGTCCCCCACCTGCACCGCCTGGGGACGGACGTCATATCCGTTGTCCTCAGGACGCCCTCTGTCCTCAACCACCGCAGTGGATGCCCGGCGGCCAATCTTCTCTTCCACCAGCTGCCAGGGCTCGGTTCGGTTCCCCTCGTATCCGAGAGCCCACATGCCGATGCCTCGCAGATCCTTCTCCAACGCCAGATCGTATTTCTGTGCCAGACTCCCGGCGTCATCGAACCACACCTGGATCCACTCGCCGGCCAGCTGGTAACGATACCACGACGTCTGCGTCGTGCTGTCCCACAGGCGACCATAAGCCGGTGCCGTCTGCAGTGTCACACTCAACTGCGGATATCCATCGAAGTCCTTAATCGAAGACCCTGGCTGATTCCCCAGCGTTGTCCATCGACAACCATAATAGGGCACACCGAGGATCAGTTTCTCGGGATGATTCCGCGTCACGTCGCCGTAGTCGCGCCTGTCGGTGATCGTCGTCGTGATATTGCGACTGCCCCCCTTCAATGGGGACGTGGGGCCACTCATGCCACTCCAGCTGCCGGAGAAGGCATACCCCATCACGAACAGATAGTCACAACTGGCGGCAATCTCGGCGAAATCCCAACGTGCACTCCAGTCGACGGCCGGGCTGGCGAAACTCACCTCACATCCCGGAATCTCGGCGTGCAGATAGGCGGTCAATTCGGCCAGGAAGTCGGCGGCCAACCTCGGCCAGCCATTCGAACCAGGTCCCTCAAAATCGATATTCACGCCGTCTGCCGAACCCTCCAGGATCTTGTCCCGAATCCGCCCGAAGAAACGCTGCCGATTCTCCTGACTCTCAATCAGCCTCTTCACATCACTGTCTCCAAAAAGCGTTGCCGTCAGAATCACCCGGACACCGTGCCGATGGGCCGCATCGATCAGTCCCGTCCACGGCCAACCGTGATCGTCTCCCAACGTGCCGTCCCCATTCACCTCGACGGAGAAGGCAGCGATGTGGGTGAGCAGGTCGAAATCGATCTGGTCGTAGTAGACATGATCGATCCAATACGGCAGGAACCCGAAGACCACCTTCTGCTGCTGCGCCGGTCGTGCCGCCCTGGCCAACCGAACAGACGGCAAGCCCCCCTCGCCGATCAGCGCCGGCAACGTCGGCGTGTCCTTGTGCCGCATCAGCTCGGCATGGTGCGGGCTCACCGGAATGAGATCGGTGGCGGCCTGCGCCCCGACCTCGCCCCGGGCGAGCAGAAGCAACACCAGGATCGCGGCCAGCATCTGTCGATATGAGAGTATTGCTCGTGTCATGATCAAGTAACGAATGTACGGCCGAATCCCTGAAAAGAGGCGTTCCCCGAGTGACAATACGAGTCATCGACCGTCGCTCATCATCCGACCAGATCCCGGACAGAGGATCTGCTCCGGGTGCACAAAGGAAGGCCTGCAACCCCGGCCGCAACCGGCAGCGCAACACGAAGCGTGTCAGGAGACCCAGGACGCCCTACGGCCTCCACGTTCCAGCCAACGTCACATCATTTTCCAGTCGCCGTCTGCGGTCCACTGGTATTCTTCTGCTCTGTGTTCTTCTGGCCGGTGTCATCCTGCCCTGCTCCGGGAACGGGCAGCAGATCGATACCGTCCCCTTCGTCGCGCACGCGCAGGCGAATCGCCCAGATGCCATTGCTCACCGCGTCCTCAGACTTGTGGCCGCCGGTATTGATATAGACGACGTACACCGAGCCATCGGGCAACTCAATGCCCTTGCCGTATCCGTACACGCTGGGATCGACGGGAAATCCACGGTCGAGTTCGGGAACCAGCCAGGTCTGTCCGTGGTCACGGCTGATCATGCAAGCCAGCCCACCGGCAGCATACGAACCGTGCAGACAGAGGAGGGTGCCATCGCGCAGAGCAACGAGACCGGGTTCGAACAGACGCATACCCAGACTCACCGGCTCGGACCAGGTCAAGCCATTGTCATCGGACCAGCAGACATCCGCTTCGGGACGGGTCACCAGCACGATGCGGCCCGACGGCAATTGGGCAATGGTGCCTTCGTTCATGTCGTGGTCGGCGGCGAATTCAGCCTCTTGTTCCCAGGTGCTGCCGCCATCCCGGCTGCGGAAGAGGGTGCACTCGTCGTGCTCAGCATCGTCATACATGTGGCCATACACGCAGATCATGGCCGAGCCGTCCTGCAGCTGAATGATGGGGCCATCGGTGGCACCGGGTAGGGGCTCGCAGGCCTGCTGCCATGACTGTCCCGCGTCGGTGGAGCGCAGGATCATGGTCCCGCCACCAGGGTAGGTGAAGAAGCTGCACAACACGGTGCCGTCCGTCAGTTCGCAGAAATTGGGATGGCGATCGTCGAGGGGGCTGTCCCACAGCGTCTCCGGCTTGCTCCACGTTGCCGCTTCGTCGGTGGAGCGGCAGATCATGGCCCGGCCCCCAGTGGGGGCGTTGACTTGCTGCGGGAAGCCGATCTCCTGCCACTGCCGGATGGTATCTGCATCCATCTTCCATGGCGTAGGGGGAGATGCATGCCAGTACCCGGCGCTGAAACCGAGGAGCCAGGTGCCATCGCGCAGGCGGATGACGGCCTCCCAACCCACGAACCCCGTGTAGCCGGGAAAGGGGTCGGGTTCATTGACTCCGGGACCGACGAGCATCCTGCGGCAAACGCGGAAGTCTTCGGGAACGTTGGGGGATGGCACTTTCTGGCATGTTGGATTCATGTGATCTCTTCCTGTCGTGTCACGTCAGTCGATGATCTGCGTCACCGAGGCGGCGGCTGCCGGGGTGCCAGCATGCCTGCTTGTCCTGCATGAGTCTCAACTCCCCTGGAAGGAGATGCGGACGGGCCAGTATGCTAATCCTCTTCACGATCGAGAGCCATTACTGTATTCCCCCATTTTCGACGATCTGAGGGCAAGAGAGCGATTGCATCTGTACTTCCACGAGGTTATGATAAAGAAGGTTCCTGTTTGTCTTTATTGGAGAAACCAGTATGTCTTTGAACATCAAGGATCCCGAAGCAGACCGGCTTGCCCGTGAGCTTGCAGGATTGACCGGTGAAACAATCACGCAGACCGTGACCATCGCGTTGCGCGAGCGCCTGAAGCGTGAGGGTACCAAGAGTCCGTTGAGCCTCAAGGACGCGATCATGGAAATCAGCCGGCGGTGTGCCGCCCTGCCACGAAATACAGGGACCACCGCCGACGACATCATTGGATATGATGAGAACGGCTTGCCAACCTGATGGTGATCGATACGTCTGCCGTGATCGCCATACTCTTCGGTGAAGTGGACGCAGGACGCTTCAGCGAAGCAATTGAGGCCGATCCAGTGCGGCTCATGTCTGCTGCGTCAATTCTCGAGGCCTGCCTCGTAGTTGAGAGCGAGCTGGGGGAAGAAGGAAGTCGTGAACTGGATCTGTTGCTGCTCAAGGTTGGCATCGAGACCGTCGCCTTCAACGAGGAGCAACTTCAGGTCGCCCGCCATGCGTTCCGTGAATACGGCAAAGGGCACCACCCTGCCGGGCTGAATTACGGTGACTGCTTCAGCTACGCATTGAGCAGAACTTCCGGTGAACCGCTGCTGTTCAAGGGCAATGATTTCGCGAAGACCGATGTCACCATCTGCCTCTGAACGCGAGGAAAATGCCAACGTCCGGCCTACCCCGCCTGTGCAGAGGTCTCTTGCCTGAATACATCATCTTCCTTCACGCCGTGGATCCTCAGGCCAAACGCCCGATCGATGTCATCCGCAATCACTGCGAACACCTCGATCGCCTGAACGCAGAAGGACGCCTGATTGCGGCAGGTCCCTTCACCGACCTGCAGGCAGGCGGCATGGTGGTGGGCGAGTTTCCCGATCTGGAACAGGCTGAAGACTTCGCCCGTAACGACCCCTTCGTACAGGGCGGCTATGCCCGCGCCGAGATTCGACCATGGGCGTGGAGCCATCCGGAGAATGGCCACCTCGGGGTTCTCGATCCACACCCCGGCAGCCATCCCCGATTCCTGAAATCATTGCTGCTACGAGCGACGGCTAGAGACTTCTCCGAACAGCCGATGCCGCACGAACTCGTCCACTCGCTGCTGACAGCGGCCCTCGCGGCCCCCTCCGAATTCAACCTGCAGCCCTGGCGACCCATCATTTGCCACAGCGACACGGATCGCCAGCGTTTGCAGCGCTGCTGCCTCGACCAGTCACAGGTCAGTGCCGCAGGTCTGGCCGTGATCTGTGCCGTCGATCCCCTCGTGTTCGAAGAAGAAGCCCCCCGCGCTGCCGATGAACTCATCGCCCGGGGGTCGCATGCCCCCGACCAACGGGATGAGACCATCACTTTCATCCGCTCCTGCTTTGCGAATCCCCAGGACAGCGCAATCCGCAATGGCACCATCTTCGGCCACCAGTTGCTGCTGGCGGGACTGAGTCAGGGTCTGGCAGGTTTCTGGTTGGGAGGGCTCGATCAGGATGCGCTCAAGAAGGAGTTCGGCATTCCCGACCGGGTCGTCATCGCTGGGGTCATCGGCCTGGGCTGGCCCCTGGAGCAGGACCGGCCGGGGGCTCGTCACCCGATGGAGGAAGTGGTTGGTTGGGGGAGTTGGCCTGGCGAGGGCTGGAAAGAGAAAAGCCCCGCAAGTCAGTGACCTACGGGGCTTCTCTGGATCTTCCTGGAACTAAGAATGGTGGAGGCGGCGGGGATCGAACCCGCGTCCGAAGACGGTTCAAGCGAGACCACTACGTGCGTAGTCAGCCCGATGTGATCTCACCTTCTCCGGCACCGGCTGACGAAAGCCGGAGGAGGCCAGTTCCATAAGTTTCGCCTGACACCCCGGAACAGGGGTGCTCGACTAGCCTGCTTTGATGTCGTCGGGGCTGGCGTCGCAGGCAACACCAGCCCCAACGGGCTACCTAATTGCTTAGGCGGCCAACGCGTACGAGTTATCGTTGGCGTTTGAGTTTTGTTCCCGGTTTTTACGAGGTGTCGGGGACCTCGGCACGCGCTCTCGACATCTCCATCCCCGTCGAAGCCAAGTCGCCCCCAGGGACACGATGCTGGCAGCCAAACTCGAGACTGCCGGTGTGTGTCGTTGGCTGGAATGTAGCCGGCGCCCTCAACAGTGTCAACGAAATGCGTATTGCGGCAACTGCTTGTGGCTCTTGAACTTGGACACTTCGCGCCAGAGGCAGTCAGCGCGCCAGTGCCGGCCCGGTGACCCACCAGGGCAGTGATGCTGCCCGCACTCACCTCTTGTACTACCGCTTCTTCAGAACGCCTGCCCGATCGACAGATACAGTTCGTAGTCCTCCCGGTCTCCACTCCAACCTGCATCAAAGCGCAGCGGCAACCCCACATCCCATCGCAGCCCGAAGCCGTAGCCATCACGCATACCATCCCAGGCGGCATCCTGCGCATCACGCCACACACCGGCACGATCCCAGAACCCGACGACCCCCACGGGCCCCACGTCGACACGCAATTCGTTGCGCACATTGATCCCAGCGCGCCCGCCATCAACGGCCTGAATCGCATCACGCTTGATACCTCGCACGGAGCCTTCACCGCCGAAACTCTTCCAATAGGTCTGGGGCAACTGCCGATCGCGGCGAATCGATCCTGTCATGACGAAGGTCAATGCCTGAGCCCATACGAAGCGATCACCCAGCGGCTGATAGTGGCGCGCCTCCAGGGTGCCATCCAGGACCCGCGTCGATGCACCACCAAATTCGACAGCCACCAGGGCCTCGGCGCGCACGAACGCACCGCTGCGCGACATGATCGGATGATCGCGAGTATCGCGTTCCATATCGATCCGGAAGTTCAGGGCCCGCGCTTCATTGGTCAGAATGTTGACCCAGTCATCATCCACCGCGAAGGTGTCACGGAGAACCGAAGTGGTCGGCGCGATACTGGCCTCGCCCGAGGCTTCGGTCTGGCCTTCGGCCTCCACGCTATCGGCGACGGCGAACGCGCCATCCTCCTCTGCCTTGAAGCTGATCTCCTCCCCGGTCACCGGCTGCCGACGTGACAGGGTCCAGTTCATGGACATCTGCGTCAGGTATCGGGTTGAACCCGAGCGTGAGTACCAGTTGCGACCCAGCGTCGCATCCAGCTGCCACAATCTCTGCACCGACGGATAATCATAGGTCCCTCGATCTATATAGGCTGCCGCCGTCGAATCGCCGAGCAATCGCTGTCGTTTCAGGGCCGGTGTGTGCAAACCCGTGAGCAAACCGAACTGACGCGGATCATCCCCATCGGCGAAGACCTGCGTACTGCTGAATTCGTCGGTCATCCCCGCTGACAGGGTCAGATCCGCCGGGCTGTCGAAGAGATTTCGCTCCGTCAGATAGAGCGTCGCGCCCTGGAGTGGTCGACCGAAACTCGCATCGGCTCCAATGCGATTGCCGCGGCCGAGGAAGTTCCGATGTTCGACATTCCCCGTGAGCCCGAGATCCTCCGTGCTGGCAAAAGCCCGTGACTCCACGTGCAGATACGGTCTCTCCTGCAAGCGCAGGATGACCGGTTGAATGCTGTCCCCGTCCGTCTCTACAGGCGTCGCGAAGATCACCGACCGAAACAGACCGGTCCGCGCCAGATTGCTGCGCGTGCGACGCAGATGCTCCGGGTCGTAGAGGTCTCCTTCGGAAAATGTCAGTTGTCGTTGGATGAGCGATTGGCGTGTCTGCAGCGAATCTGAGCCCTCGACATGCAACGCCCCGAAGACCATGCGGCGACCGACAACGACCTCGTAGCGCACATTCGCCGCCTGTGTCGATCGACTGAAATCGATTCGATTCTGCACGGTGGCGTGGGGATGCCCTTCCTGATTCAGCCACGACAGCAGCCGCCGTTCATCTTCCAATACGCGGCCGTATCGAAAGGCCCCTTTCGCTTCCACTCTGATCTTCTTGCGCAGGTTTGTCGTATCGATCCGAACACTGTCCAGCTGATCGATCCTCACGGATCCGACATGCCAGCGCGTGCCGGAAGCGATGCGCAGATAGATATGCAGTCGGTCGTCGGCATCCAGCGCGAAACGTCGCTCGACGACCTGTGCATCCATGAATCCTGCGGCACGATAGATGTTGATGATCTTCGTCACGTCCGAGCGGAAGTATCGTCGCTGAAGTCGTTGCCCGATCCGGGTCTGCATCGCTGCTCGCAGTTCCGGATTGCCGAAGGGTTTCTCCTGCACGTGCTCGAAGTGGATCGCCGCAACCCGTGGCTCTTCCAGTTCACGATATGAAACCGGACGATTCGTAGACTGCAGATCAGCGGCGCTCGAATCGGTGACAGTGGTCAACATCACGATCAGCAGCACAAACAACAGGCAGGACGCGATCAGACCCGGCCTCAACCACCCGCGCATCAGCGCTTCGAGCATCATCCGCTTGGGTGCCCGTCCCTTGGGCAGAGGCGGCATCAGAAGTCCTTCTCCAGAACGAGTCCGATACCGTAGACACCTCGGTCTGAGTTGGTCCGCGCATCGATCTTGAGCAGATTCGTGATCCGATACTCGGCCTCCAACTGGCCCGTCGACATGCGGCTGGTGAGGCCTTCGTATCTCAACCACACGGACAGGGGCGACTCGATGTACTTGCCCACGCGCAACGAGGGCTTGCCAATGGTCGCGCCCAGCACACTGCCGGAAGAGAGCAGCTGAAATTCGTCGAGACCAAACTTTCGGGCCTGCCGACTGAGCAACAGTTGACCCGCGGCCACAGCCAGCACTTCGCCGCCAGCGCTCGGCGCAAGAGGATCACCAAAGGCCAGCAAGTTCATCACTTCCGTGTCGCCCAGGCCAGGACTGGTCAGCAGAGGCGCCGTCTCTCGTGCCGTACCGCGCAACTCGAAGGTGACCTCCCGCTCGATCCCGTCTCCCTCTCCGGTGTCTATCACGAGGGCCGTCGCCTGCAGATCCAACTCAGGATCCAGCAACAGCGGATCGTAGGCGATATCGAGGATCGAATAGGTCGGCACGAGCTGATCGGTGATGATGCGGCCCCGATCAAATTCGAAGCGACGACTCAACAGCAGCAGGTGACCCTCTGTGATGTCGAGTTCGCCCTGGAATCGCGGTTTCGAGAGGGTGCCATACAGTCGGATCCCGCCATCGAGCGTGACGTCAGAGATCTCACTCTGCGTCTGCAGATCATCGATGTCGATGAACAGATCCAATGTGGTGCGCTCCAGCAATTCGTTCTGCACGGCCGGTGGGGGCGGCACGGGGGCCGTCAGATCGAGCAGCTGCACCTGCGCCACGGGTTCTTTCAGACGCAGGAAACCTGACAGCCGATTGCCGGTGGCTGCCTGGACCCAGGTGATGTCGGCATCCACATCCTCGGCATGGAAGATGTCCGCATATCGATAGGGCACGCCATCCATGAGCAAGTGCAGGGACAGCTCGGGTTTGTGCAACCGGGAGAAGAGCAGATCGCCCTGCAGTTCCAGGCGCCCACTTCCCTCTGTCGAAGTGCCCGCAAATCCCTCAAGGTGGCCCTGGGCGTCCCCCTCGAAGCGAACGATCCCGGCACCAAAGTGGTATCCCGGGGTCATGTCGAGCAGGGCCAGCTGCAACCCCGACACATCGATCTGTCCCCGGATCTTCGGATCGATGAAATCGACGACCGACAGATCCACCTGCACGTGACCGGCCAGATCATCCAGCTCTCCCCACTGATCCAGCAAGGCCGTCAGTTCCAGCCCTGAGGATCGCAGCCGCATCTTTGCGCCCGCCCAATCCGGCCAGCCTGCAGGATCGGGCGGGATCCCGATCGATGCCGACAATTCGTCCTGTGCCGGCGTGCGCCACTTCGCCAGGAGATTCCAGCCCAGCGGTCGCCCGCGAATCCGCAGGGTCGCCAGGCCCAGCTCATCCAGACGCGCTTCGGCTTCTATATCCAGGGCGGGCCGTCCGAGGGTTCCGGTGAAGACCGCCTCGCCGCTCACCAGTCCGCCGAGTCCGGGGTCTTTGGCGAACAGCTGAACCGCTGACCGCAGATCGATATCCCTCAGGCGCAGGCGAAGATCACTGGCCACTGTATCCAGCACGCCCGACAACCGAGCAGAGCCCACAACACGAGCCTTGGCGCTATCCAGGCGATCCACTTCCAGCGACAGGGACAATCCATCCACAGTGAGGGCGCCACTGTGCAGTTGGGCCACGGCATCTTCCACCAGACGCAACTTGCCGGCTGGTCGGAGCAGTCGGAACTCGTCGACGGCCATCTCGCCACGCCAGTGCGACCAGTCGGCACCCTCCGCCAACTGTGACAGGGGCAGCGAGACATCGACCTTGCCACTCACGCGCAACGATGTGGAGTCATCCGTCACGCCGAAAACCAGAGGCCGCGCCTCAAAACCTTTCGTCGTCACGATCAGACGGGCGGCGTGACGCTGGCGGTCCGCCCCAGCCAGCAGATGTATCGGCGCCGTCAGCTGCATCTGAAGTGCAGGTCTGGCGGCATCCCCCAGGGTCAACGACGCATTTGAAGCTGCTTCATCGAGATCGACCGTGGCGATCAGCGTGCCCAGCGGCTGTTCGTTGAGATTCAGTCCCTCTGCAGACACGCGGGCTTCGATTCGGGGATAGGGGAGCGTACCCTCGATCCGCACCTGCGCCATCGCCCCTTCTGCCTGCCATCGGGGCCACGGGTCGAGGCGCAGTGAATCGATATCCCCCTCTACTGACCACCTCGCCTCCCCTGCCCCATCGCGAGGTGCGCGTCGAGCAGACAGAGCCAGTGCACCGAAGCTGGTCTCCCACCGTGAGGGTTCCAGGTCGAGGGAATCCGCCGCCAACCGGATCATCGCCGGAGCCGAACTGCGGGCAAACAGTCCACCGATGGTGACGGCGGCACTGTCGATGGCCAGCCATGCCGTCGGTGATCTCAGCGCCTGCCATGGGGCTGCCGCACGCACCTTGCCTCGGATGAAAAGTGAGTCACTCGAGTCCGGTTCCGTGTCAGGTCTTGTGTCCGGCGACGTCTCCGGTTCATCGCGGGTTGGGTCACCGAGTGTTACCGGCCCGGATGAATCCACATGACGCTGAATACGAAGACCTGTGAGGTCTCCCGCCAGATGGACGGAATCTGCATCCGCCCACAACGACAGATCCGCACCCTCACTCTTGGCCGCCAGATCGAGTCGTCCCCCATCGCTGCGAGCCGTCAGATACAGGGGCGCCGACAGCCGCCAGTCGGCCCACTGCAACGAATCGAGCCGAAGTCCAGCTGCCGTTGTGATCCGGCCATTCACCGGGCCCTGGCCTTGCCAGGTTCCCGCAATCACGCCACCGAGCCCTGGGGACCAACGCGCCAGGTTGAGCCGATGAGCCGACAGACGGAGCGTGTCGAAGCGGGTGGTGGTCAGATCCAGTGACGCCGCTGCCACGAGTTGCTGTCCGGCAACCTGGGCCTTCACATCGAGGTGCCGATCCGGGTGCAGGAAAAGCTCTGCATGCAGGGGCGCCAGATCGGCTCCATAGGGCAGCGAATCGGCCTGAAGACGCAGAGACCAACCGGCGGGTGTCACCGTGCCCTGGATGGAGAATGGCGCTTCTTGACCCAGCCACGGCGCCGCATCGAGCTCTCCGTGTACCGCCAGGTCCATCGAATCCCCGACGGTGCCCTGCACTTCGGCAACACCCAGAGACTGGCTCCTGGCGGTGGCTTTCAGCGTGCTCCCCTTGAACGTCGCCTGAATGCGCAAATCGACTGCAGCAGGTGTGATCCCCGTCAGAGCACTGGATTCGGCTACGAGTTCGACGACCCGTCCAGCCACTGCTGACGACGAATAGTCGATGATCGCATCGGCCCGGCCCCCTAGTGGCGGTTGCAGCACACTGACATCCACACCGGTCAGACGCGCCTGCGCCGTCGCCACACCGTCGAAGCCGAACTCGGCAGTGCCAGCAAGCGCACCATCCGCGACTCCCGCTGTGATGGAATCCACGTGAACCGCACCGGTGTCGACACGGGCCCTCGCCTCACCCTCGAACGCCCCGGTTCGTTGGGACGTGCCTTCGTATGTCGCCTCGACTGCCAGTGACAGGGGTCGCAGCTGTCCCGACAGAGATACACTGCCGTTGAAGACGAATGTCGGTGGTTGCGATGGTTGCGCGGGTGTGCCCTGCCCGGCCTGCCGTGTTGTGATCGACATGACGTCGAGGGCAGCCTCGATCGGCAGATCCGCTGCAAGCCCCAGACCGAAAGACCCCATGGCCCCGACTCCGACCTTGTCCCGGATGACACTCAGGTCCTGCAGATGCACGCGTAGCGTATCCCCGTGTGGCACCGCAGAGGCAGCAATGGACACACTCAGCGGGGCCTGCCCCATGACGAGAGTGCCGGACGTCGTCAGATCCAGTTGCGCCGGATTCCTGCCTGGCGGGCGCCAGTGTGCATCGAGTCCATGGCCCTGCCAGCGCACCGAATCGCCTTGGAATACATCGATCAATGCCTGTTGGGTGCGGAACTCAGGAAGGTAATCGGGGATCGACGGAGCCTTCGCCGGGGCACGTGTCGCTTCTGACGAGATGGGCATCAAGTGCCACCGTACCCTCAGGCCATGGACATCGACGGCCCAGCGCCAGAGGGAGATCTCGATCGTGTCGGCCTCTACCCAGGAGCCATGCCCTTCGGCGCGAATCTCGTGCAGTCGCATTCCTCTCAGCAGACTGCCCCTCACATCTGTGATAGCCAGGTCCCAGCCTGCCTTGCCCGCCGGGCGTTGAACCAGGCCCAGGGCGAGATGCACACCAAGGGGTGAGAGCCCGATCGTCAGCAAGAGCGCCAGCAGCAGAGCAAGCGCAACGCGACGCCTCGTCATCAACGAGGATCGAGGCTTGGGAGAACCGCCAGTGTCAGCCCTCAAGAGGGTCCGAAACTCTGAGCGGTGTATCGGAAGGCGGCCAGGGTCTCTGACCAGTAGTCGGCGGGCCAGCCCGCCTTGCCTTTCACTTCGGCCACGAAGCGTTCTGGATCAGACAGCGCTTCCCAGACGGCCGGCAGAAGTGTACCACGCCGGCCCTCATCCACCAGCAACAGACCATCAACGCCGGGCCGCAATTGGCGCACCAGATCTGCTGTATCAGTGACATCCATACGTTCGAGCGGTGACAACACGGAGACCGACACCTGCAGGCCACCGCGTTCGTCCGATCTGAGCTGATCGAATCTCGGATCGCGGGTCGCCGCTGCATGGGCGTTGCTCGCCACATCGCAGACCAGCGGTCTCAGTGCCATGGAACTGCCCATGCATCCCCGCAGCGATCCATCCACCCGGCGCAGCGTCACGAAGCTGGCCGCTTCCGCCTGCAAGCCGGGGCTGTATGCTGAGGCATCGACCACCAGCTCCGTCCCCATTTCCACCCACCGGTCGATGGCCAGATTGGCAACCTGCAGCAGTTCGGCCCCCTCGGCCGCTGTAAGTTCATCCGTCGACATGGAAGACATACGCCCCGTAGCCGACGACCCGATCCGGATCACCCGCAGTCTCTGCAGAGGTCCGCACATCGATGGCGGTCGCTACCAGTCCTCGTCGTGCCGCAACCTGGAGTAGCCCCTGCACAGCCAGGCGACCACAAGCGGCCCCCTCATCGATGCCATCAGCATCAAGCGATTCAATCGCCGTGGACGTCAGGTGATCCAACTGTGTGGCAACGGAATGTGGGTGAAAGTGCGTGAGATCCGAACTGATGACGAAGAGCGTCTCCTCACCACCCCAGAGTCGTTCCATGAGGCCGGCAATCTCGGATGGTTCACACTGTCCGAATAACAAGGGCACGATGGTGAAGTCCTCCAGGATTGACTGCAGGAAGGGCAGTTGCACTTCGAGGGCGTGCTCTTCGCGATGTGCTGCATCATCGATGTGGATCAACCCCTCAGTGCACAGCGCGCCCACGACCGGGTCCACGCGCACACCACCCAGGGGTGTGGCGAAGACACCAGCTGAGGCTGCGACCAGGCCTCGCACCTCCACACGATGAGCCGGCCCAATGACCACGACACGGCGAATCGCTGTGGCATCGGCACCGAGCGCCGCGTAGGCACTACCCGCAACAGGCCCCGAAAAGATGTAGCCAGCGTGGGGGCAGATCAGTGCCTTCACCCGACCCACAGGAAGGGGCTGTCCCTGCAGGCCCGTGCGTGTCCCTGCCGCGCCATCACTCAAGTACGAGGTCACAGCACTCGAGAGTTGCTGACGATTCTCTGCATAGAAACGACCGGCCACTGCGGCGGGCCGAATGACCTCGGCATCAGGCATCTGCACGAGTTAGATTCCCCCTTGGGAGCGAGCCCGGTATGCTCCTGGTTAAGTTGCCCTCGCGCACCAAAGGGAGCAAGACGTTTTGCCGGACGCTCACCCCGAAGATCGCCACAGACCGGACCCAGCTGCGTCCGAGCCCCTTTTCCCTGCCCGCTACTGGCACCGGCTCGATGACGACCGTCTGCAGTGCGATCTGTGTCCCCGCTACTGCAAGTTGCACGACGGCCAGGCCGGGCTGTGTTTCGTCCGCGCCCGTGAGGGTGACCGGATGGTACTCACCACCTACGGCCGCTCCAGCGGATTCTGCATCGATCCCATCGAGAAGAAACCCCTCTACCACTTCCGGCCGGGCACACCCGTGCTCTCTTTTGGCACCGCTGGCTGCAATCTCACCTGCCGATTCTGTCAGAACTGGGATATCAGCAAGTCACGTGAAGTAGACACCCTCGCCGATGCCGCCTCACCCGAGACCATCGCCCGCGCCGCCCATCAACTCGGGTGCACGAGCGTCGCCTTCACCTACAACGATCCTGTCATCTTTCTTGAATACGCCGTCGATGTCGCTGCTGCCTGCCACGAGACCGGCATCGCCACCGTCGCCGTCACGGCCGGCGAGATCTGTGCGGAGCCCCGTCGCGAATTCTTTGGCGCCATGGATGCGGCCAATGTCGATCTGAAAGCCTTCAGCCAGGATTTCTATCACGACCTGTGCAGCGGCGATCTGAACACAGTCCTCGAGACCCTCGCCTTCGTCTACCATGAGACCGACACGTGGCTCGAGATCACGACCCTGCTGATCCCCGATGCCAACGACTCGGATGCGGAGATCGAGGCCGAATCTCGCTGGATCCACGAACACCTCGGCCCCGATGTGCCGGTCCATTTCAGCGCCTTCCACCCCGACTATCACATGCGCGATCGAGGACGAACCCCCGCCTCCACCCTGACCCGAGCCCGCCAGATTGCCCTCGACCAGGGCCTGGTTCATGTCTATACGGGGAATGTCCACGATCCGGAGGGTGGCCGCACAAATTGCTCACATTGTGGCCAACAGCTGATTGGCCGCGACGGCTACACCATCACCGCATGGCAGCTGACCGAGACCGGCGCCTGCACACATTGCCAGACCCCACTGGCAGGCATCATCGACGGCCCACCCGGAACCTGGGGCACCAGACGTCAACCGGTTCGGCTCGCCGAATTCACCTGAAGATCACAGGCCCGGGTACAGATGAATGGCTCCCCGCCCAATTGGCAGGGAGCCATTCCTGTGTGCACGTCTACAGTTGTAGATCTGACACCAAACCGTAATCTGCGGATTCATTGGAATACACTGCACATACTCCATGTCGCTGCTCTTCTACAGCACTCGCAAGTGGAATAGAGGCAGCAATTCCACTCTATAAGAAGTCAGGCCATTCGTCAGATGGAATATCAGGAGAAATTCCACGTCGGGTTCGAAGCAAAGATCTCGGCAGCGGCTCCTTGGCGAGCGCCCGTCAGTCGTCGCGCATGCCACCGCGAAGGATCAGCAATCTCACCAGGTGCATGAGGGCAGTCGCGGTTGCCGCCACGTATGTGAGAGCGGCCGCATTGAGCACCTTCTTCGCCAGCACACTCTCCTCAGCCGACAGATACTTGCCATCCACCAATTGCGCCATGGCTCGCGTGCTGGCATTGAATTCTACAGGCAGGGTGATCACCTGGAAGGCGACAACCCCTGCGTAGAGGGCGATGCCGATATCGACGAGCAGGGCGCTTCCAGTGAAGAAGAAGCCGATGAAGAACAGCGGGAACGCCGCCATGGAACCCAGATTCGCCACAGGCAGGAAGGCGTGACGCAGATTCAGCGGGAAATAGCCATTCGCGTGTTGAATCGCATGACCCACCTCGTGAGCCGCCACGGCCAGGCCCGCCAGGTGATGGCCATGGAAGATACCAGAGGAGAGGCGCACGACCTTTGAGCGTGGATCATAGTGGTCGGAGAGCACGCCACCCGTCTCCTCGACGGTGACATCGACGATCCGATTCTGTTGCAGCAGCCGTCGCGCCGCCTCAGCGCCGGTGATCCGCGCTGTGGAGCCAACCTGGCTGTATTTGGTATAGGTGCTCTTCACCCGGTGCTGTGCCCACAGGGCGAGAATCATGCAGGGGATCAGAAAAAGCATCGTACTGTCGAGATACACGGTCGATCCTCCGGTCGTGCAGTGGCAGTAGGGTGGGGCGATTGGACGGCGCCATGTCGCGATGAAGCGCCACAGTGAGCGCCCCGAACCTAAGTCCAGCAGTCGAGACTCGTGTTGAGAACGCACCGCCATGCGAATTCAGATACTGCGAGTTCGAATATACAGATCGGACGCCCTGGCGCGATGCCAGGTTCCGACTGCTGGACGCCGGCACACGTGCGCACCAGCTTTGCGGGTATGCCAATTAAAATCGGAATCTTCAACAAGATCTTCGACCGGCCGTCGATCGAGGCAAATCTCGACGCCGTCGCCTCTCACGATCTGGCCTCAGTTCAGTTCGATCTGCAGACCCTGGGGCTCGAGACGATGCCCGAAAAGCTACCGCTGCCACTGTGTACCCGTGTGCGCACAGCCCTGGCCGATCGGGACCTCGAGCTGGCTGCACTCTCCGGCACGTGGAATATCATCCACCCCACACAAGGACCTGCCGGCCTGCCGCGCCTGAAGGTCCTGGCCGAAGCCTGCAATGAACTGGGCGGGGACTTGATCACCATGTGCACGGGCACCCGCGACGATGACTACCTCTGGCGCGCTCACCCCGACAACGACACGGACGCCGCCTGGCGGGACATGGTCCAGGCCATGGCGGCGGCGACGCAGATCGCTGAATCCGCCGGTGTGACCCTCATCTTCGAACCCGAGGTGAACAACGTCGTGAATACGGCACGCAAGGCGCGTCGCCTGCTCGATGAGATCGCCTCTCCCCATCTGAAACTCGTCATCGACGCAGCCAACCTGTTCCAGGCAGGTCAGCTGCCGCGCATGCAAGAGGTCCTCGACGAAGCCTTCCAGCTGCTGGGTGAAGACATCCGCCTCGCCCACGCCAAGGATCTGGAGAAGGATGGTGATGCCGGTCATCAGGCGGCCGGTACGGGCCTCCTCGACTACGAGCACTATCTGGCGTGTCTGGATCGGGTCGGCTACAGTGGATCGGTGATCCTCCACAGCCTTGAGGAGGATCAGGTATCAGCTTGCCGCGATTACGTGCGCGAGCGGTTGCCACGCAAGCCATTGTAGGCCGAGTAGAAGCGAGATACGGTCAACAAGGCGGGGCTCACATTGCCGTCCGTATCGCCCGCAATTTCGCGATTCTGGAGGCCGCCGTCTGAGGACAGGGTACTAGTCGTAGATCCCGAGCAACTCCACGTCGAAGACAAGCGTCGCGCAGGGCTCGATCTTGCCGCGTTTGCCGCGTTTGCCGTAGGCCAGACCCGGCGGGATCGTCAGCCTGGCTTTGCCTCCACCTTCGAGCATCTGGAGTCCCTCCGTCCAGCCCGGGATCACCTCATCAAGGCCAAATGACGATGGGTTGCCACGCTCGTACGAGCTGTCGAAGATGGTCCCATCCAAGAGGCGCCCCTCGTAGTGCACCTGCACGCGATTGCCGGCGACCGGCCTTGGGCCAGACCCCTCTTGCAGCAGGAGAAAGACCAAACCGGACTCGGTGCGAATCGCTCCCTCTACGGCGGCGGCACGCACCAGGGCGTCCTCGCCCTCAGTGGTAGCGCACGGATCTGAGCAGCCAACGGTGGTGATGGCGACCGCGATGATGGCAACGGTCGCGATGGCGAAGGTGGTAATGGCAACAGCATCTGGAAGCCTCATGCGTCGCAGACCTCTCAGGAAGTTGGCGATGCCTCGTCCGACTGGGAGCCGGGCTTGTCGCTCTCAGGAGCTGCAGCAGACTGGATCATGTCGGCGTCCATCTCGAGCCGATCAGAGACACCTTTGGGCAGACGCAGGGCCAGAGGCACGGCCACGCCGGCGGAAACGATCATCTGGAAGGCAGCCTCAACACTCAGATCCGTATGCTCGATATCCTCACGCGGGACGATCAACATGAATCCCGTCGTTGGATTCGGCGCCGTGGGAATGAAGATACTGTGGGCCGGCGACCGATCGTATTCGAAGGGGACATCGCCAGCGAGAAACCCCAGGGTCCACGTGCCCCGCCGAGGATACTCGAAGAGCACGACTTTTTTGAAGCCCGCCCCCGTAGGAGAGGTCATCGTCTCGAGCAGCTGGCGGACGGGACTGTAGATGGTTCGCACCAGGGGCAACCGCTCGATCGCCTCGCGCGCATCAGCCCACAACCGCCGTCCCAGGACATTCGTCACCACCGTCCCGACGCCATAGAGAATGGCGATGGTGATGATGAAACCGATGCCGCTGTAGTACCAATCGGGATTCCCGAAATAGGCGGCAAAAGGTTTTACGAGAGGGCGGGAGAATCCGTCGGCCCAGTCAAAGAGCTTCCACAGGACAAATCCTGTGATCCACAGGGGCGCGATGATCGAGACACCCGCCATGAGGCGAGTACGGACACGATGCCAGAATCCGTGCCGGTGCTCCGGCGGCAGCATGTCGTCGAGTGGAGATTCGTGGACGTCGGGAGTTGGCGTCATGTCGGGGTAGGATCAGTCGGGGAAGTGCCCCGCGAAGGGGCCAATAGCGCCGAGTCTGGGTTTGGCCCGCCGTGGCGGGCTGCGAAGACTCCCCCTATCATCCTCTTCCATGAGTTCCTCGTCAACACAAACCGGAACGATCTCGCCGGTCTGGCAGCCGCTCGGCGGCGGCGTTCTGCGCTATGCCGATGGGATCAATACCTATCTGGTGCGCTCCGGTCCGGGTCGAGCGGTCGTCATCGACCCGGGCAGGGGCGGCTGGTGGCCGCATCTGAAAGAGATCGATGTCGACACCGTCGAGGCGATCCTTCTGACCCACGTGCACCGGGATGGGGTCTGTGGCCTGTATCGGCCTGGTCTGCTCTCGACTCAGTTCGACGGTGATGTCTGGCTGCCCTCGGGTGATGCGGAACTGGCCCACGAGCAGGGCCTGGAGACCTTCTGGCGCGACTACCAGTCGGCCGGGTGTCCAGCCTCCTACGCTGCCCCGTGTGCCCCCTTCCCCCAGCACCTGCGCGTGATCGGCGGTGATAGTGAGGTGCAGATTGGAGATCTGCGCCTGTGCGCCATCGCGACCCCGGGCCACACGCGAGGTGCTCTGAGTTACCTGCTGCGCCGCAGCGAACGTCAGATCGTCTTCTGCGGCGACGCCGCGCACAGCGGGGCAACAATCCATCAGCTCTACCACCTCGAGTGGGATCACTGGACCCCGGAGGGCGTGCTGCAGGCCTGGTATGGCCTCGAGCGACTCCGCGGCAATCGCATCGATCTGCTCCTCCCGAGCCACGGGCGTGTGATCCGCCGGGCCCCGCGCCAATTGCTGGAGATACTGCAGCAGCGACTGTTGCGTCTGGTCAGTGCCAAGACGGCTGTCGCCGGAGGTGAACCGTCGCGCTGGTTGGACACCGAGCCCATCGCCGATGGAGTCGACCGGATCGTGCCCGGGCTGTATGCCTTCGGGGGCAACGGGTATGCGCTGGCCAGCGAGGATGGGCATGCGCTGATCGTTGATCCCCAGCGGTCCGATCTGGCCGCCCTGGATCGACTGCTCGAAAAGACGGGCCTCAAGCCGGATGTAGTTACCGCCACCCATTACCACGTCGATCACAGCGATGCTCTTGACGATATGCGGCACAAGTATGGCGCCAAGGTCTGGCTCCACCCGTGGGTCGCCGAGCCCCTGCGTGACCGCAATCGCCTCGACATTCCCTGGCTGACAAAGGATTCCATCACCGCCGACCGCATCCTGCCGGAAGAGGGCCGGATTCGCTGGCGCGGATTCGACCTGGGCGTGCAACCCTATCCCGGGCAGACCTGGTGGCACTGCGCCCTGGACACCGTCGTGGCCGGGAAGCGGATTCTGTTCTCAGGGGACAACTTCCAGCCGCCCAGCCGCTGGAATGGCACCGGAGGATTCTGCGCCTTCAATCGCTCCCACTTCGCCGACGGATTCGCGCGCTCTGCCCGGGCCGGTCTCGAGATAGCGCCCGATATCGTCTGCAATGGCCACCGGTGTCTGTATACCTTCGATGCCGACCACCACCGAGCGATCCTCGCCTGGGTGAAGGAGGCTGAGACCGCCGTCGCCAGTCTGTGTCCCTCCAGATCCTGGGCCGCCGACTACGATCCGCGCGCCGTCCGCGTCGAACCCTTTGTCGTCGACGTAGCCCCCGGCCAGAGGATGGGCGTCGAGGTGATCGTGACAAATCCAGGGCGTCGTCCCATGACGGTTGACCTGCAGCCGCAGGGAACCAAAAGCCTCCTACTGGGCCCGAGCCGTCGGCGACTCACCGTGAAGCCGGGCACCACGCGACGCACGAAGCTGGAACTCAGCGTCGCACGCTCGACGCCGATGGGTCGACAGGTTGTTGCCATCGATGCCACCATCGACGGCGTTCCCCGGCCAGAGGCCTGTGTTGCCCTTGTTGATGTCGGTCGCCCCACATCCCGAAATACCAGATCCCGTGATACCCGTTCCCAACCCCGCAAGACCGCCTCCCGCAGTCGGAAGAGATGATCCATTGAACCACCAACATGCACCCGGTGCCCCATCCCTCGTCCTGCTCAGTGGCGGCATGGATTCTGCCACCTGTCTGTGGTGGATCCGGGCCAACACGCAGGGCCCTGTGCACACGGTCAGCATCGACTATGGCCAGCGGCATCGCGTCGAACTGGATTTCGCCAGCCAGTTATCGACACTGGCCGGGGCGGCATCACACC
Source organism: Gemmatimonadota bacterium (assembly GCA_018673255.1). Next base: position 87,261 of record JABHDC010000253.1, on the reverse strand, counting down.
GTCAACTGCAGGTGGATCTGAATGCCGTCGGGGGGTCTCCCCTGACAGACCCGGAGCTGTCGGTCCCCGCAGCCAGCGACCATGACCAGATCGCGACGGTCGTTCCCTTCCGCAATCTCCTCTTCGTCACCCTCGCCGCCGGTGTCGCCGAAGTTGAGGGCGTGTCTGACCTCTACATTGCCCCCGTGCGCGATGACCAGGTCGCCTACAGAGACTGCCGACGCGAATTCTATGACGCCCTCGAAACGACACTGGGCCTGGGCGCCACGCACGAAGCCGATTTCCGTATTCACACGCCCTTCGTCGATTTCACCAAACAGCAGGTCGTGCGACAGGGCATGGAACTGGGTGTGCCCTACGAGTTGACCCACACATGTTATGAGGGCCGTCGTCCAGCCTGCGGTGTGTGTGATGCATGCACCGAACGCCGAGCCGCTTTCGCAGCGGTTGGTGTCGATGATCCGATTTCCTACCAGGAGTGTCCCCCGTCGTGAAGATTGCCAACGTCGAAGCCATCCACCTGCGTCTGCCTGAGGTCCGCGAAGTCGCCGACGGCACGCAGGACGTGCTGATCGTGAAATTGACCGCCGAAGATGGCACCACCGGTCTGGGCGAAGTCGTGTCCTGCAGCTACGTGGGACGCGCCGTGATCGAGTCGCCGCGATCGGCACCCTTCCGCCACGGCCTCGCTTCGATCGTGACCGGCATGGAGATCGACGATGCCGCCGGCATCGACGCGGCGATGATCGATGGCACCGCCTGGTATGGCCCTGGCGGCATCGCCCGCCACGCCATGAGTGGTGTGGACATGGCCCTGTGGGATCTGCGGGGCAAGCTGGCCGGTGTGCCCGTGCGCAACCTTCTGAGTGACAGCTGTGTGGATCGGGTTCCCGCCTATGCCAGCGTTCTGTGGCCGGACACCCCTGACGAGGTGGGCGCCTCTGCCACCGCCTTCGTGGAGGCTGGCTACCGATTTGTGAAGTATGGCTGGGGGCCGATGGGACCGGATGCCGCCCTGGATCTGGAACTGGTCGCCGCCGCTCGGCAGGCCCTGGGCGAGGTGGCGTTGATGGTCGATGCAGGGCGCGCCTGGGATGCTGCCACCGCCATCGAGCGAGCCGGTGCCTTTGCCGCCTACGACATCACCTGGCTGGAGGAGGCACTGCATCCCTACGATTTCGACGGCCACCGTGCCCTGTGTGCCGAGGCCGCCGTGCCGATTGCCGGAGGCGAAGCGGTGACTTTGCTCGAGGAATATGACCAGCTGCTGGCCACGGGGCTGCATATCGTGCAGCCCGATCTGGGTCGAGTCGGTGGCATCACCTACGGCCAGCGGCTGGCAGAGCGTGCCATCGCCGCCGGTTGCAGGCCGATCCCTCACGCCTACGGCACGGGAGTCCTACTGGCCGCCTCGGCCCAATGGACGGCAGCCGCCCCCGAGCCACTCACCGAATATACCCGGGCCCCGTCACCACTGGCGCGGGATCTGGTGCGCCACACGATGGATTTTCGCGACGGCCATCTGCATCTGGACGACACGCCTGGCCTCGGGGTCGACCTCGTGGACGAGGTCGTCGACCGCTATCGAGTCCAGGGTGACTGAGGGCAGCCCATTTATTTGGGAGTGAGGAACCCACCGGGGGACAAGTGGTAGTGCTTGCCCGTCTCGGGACACGTGAATTCCTCGTGACCGGGACCGGCCTTCAGGGGGAAGCCCTCTTCGCTGACCCAACCAGCCTGCCGGGCGGGAACACCGACGACCATGGCGAAATCGGGCACATCACGGGTGACGACAGCGCCGGCCCCTACCAGGGCATACTGACCGATATTCACACCGCAGACGATGGTGCAATTGGCCCCCAGGGTCGATCCTTTCTTCACCCGAGTCTCCCGAAACTCGGTCTTGCGCTCGATGAATGCGCGGGGATTCACTACATTCGTAAACACCATAGATGGCCCGCAGAACACGCCGTCCTCGAGGGTGACCCCTTTGTAGACGGAAACATTGTTCTGCAATTTGCACCCATCACCAATCTGAACGTCCCGATCGATGTAGACGTTCTGGCCAATGTTGCAGTCACGGCCGATTCGCGCGCCGGACATGACGTGGCAGAAATGCCAGATGTGAGTGTCATCGCCGATCGTGACGGGTTCATCGACGCAGGCAGTCGGGTGGATCTGGGCTGGCGGCATGTTCGGTCGATCCGCGGTAAGGTTGGTGAGTGTGCTGATGCACTTCAATATAGGTATAGGCTCGAGCTGTCGGCCGTGTCACCACCAAGCCTGCACTCTTCGCACATGAGAGATTGAAGGAAAAACTGCTATGAAGCTGTCCACGTTCGTTTTCAAGGGTGAAGAACGGATTGGCGCCGTAATCGCCCGCGACAAGATCCTCATTGATCTGGCCGCCGTGGAGAAGACCGCCGCGCGTCGGGAGAAGCGCTCCCGTAACGAATTCTACAGCACCATGATGGATTTCATCGAGGCCGGCGCCAAGGCGATGGCTGCGGCGAGGAAACTCGTCAAGGAAGTAGAAGAATCCCTCGGTGATGAGCTCAAGGTCGATGGCAAGTCAACGCATCTGGTAGCCAAACTCAAGTTGCGCGCGCCCATGCCCAATCCACGCAAACTCTTCTGCCTGGCCGGAAACTACCAGGATCATATCGAAGAGGGTGGCGGCCGCATGACGGCACAGGACAAGGAGACGCCTCGTGTCTTCATGAAGCCTCCCACCACGACCGTCATCGGTACCGACGACAAGATTCTGATTCCGCCGGTGGCCCAGGCTGTCGACTGGGAAGGCGAATTGGCCGTCGTCATCGGTCGCAAGGGCAAGGCGATCGCTGCCAAGGACGCGCTCAAGCACGTCGCCGGTTACACGGTGATGAATGATGTCTCCGAGCGCCAGCTTGAGATCAAGAAGCGGTCCTCCAGTCGGCCGAAGGACGAGTGGTTCGACTGGCTCAATGGCAAGTGGCTCGACACCTCGGCGCCTCAGGGGCCGTGGATCGTGACCACCGACGAGATCAAGAATCCCCAGGATCTCGACATCAGCACCTTCATCAATGGCTCGCGCAAGCAGCACAACAACACGGGCCAGATGCTCTACTACGTGGCGGACATCATCGAGTATATCTCCGCCATCATCACCCTCGAACCGGGTGACATCATCAGCACAGGAACCATCTCCGGTGTCGGCGCCACGACAGGTACCTTCCTCAAGGACGGTGACCGGGTCGAGATCGAGATTTCCAAGATTGGCGTGCTGAAGAACGACGTGGCTGCTTCGAAGAAGTGATCTCTGCCGCCCAGGGTGGCGGAAAGACCAGCAACCAGCCCCGCTCCGGCGGCGCTGCCCCTGGTGACACGACAATGGGCTCGGCTCCTGCAGGACTCTGGAGCCGGGCCTTCGTCGTGCTCTGCGCCCTCTCCTTCCTCGCCGGCGTTGCATCGGCCCCCTACGGGTCGCTGCTGCCGGTCTATGTCGAAGCCGACCTCGAACGCCTGCCCCTGTTTACCGCCTATCTGCGGGCGATCGCCCTGGTCCTGGGGGGAATCTTCGCCATCGTCGGGGGTCGCATGTGCGACCTGTTCGGCCTCAAGGCAACCCTGCTCATCGGTTTGGCTGGAGCCGCCCTGACGGGACTCGTATTCCACAATACCGAGGTCATCGCTCTCACGGCCCTCGTCCTCGTCATCGGTGCCGCCCAGGGCCCGACGAGCACGGCAGGGCAAAGCTACCTGATCACAGCCGCCGGTCCGGCACGCCTGGGACTGGGCGGTGCGCTGTATTTCCTTTCGGGCACTCTGGGCAACTCCGTGGGCAGCGCACTGACCGGGCTGGTCAAACAGGAGTGGTCCTTCCCCGAACTCGGCTCGGTCATGACGGCGACAATGTGCGGCGTCGTCGTACTCGGTGTCCTGCTGCTGCCCGCAACACAGGGTCAGCGCCGACAGGCCGATGGCAGCCGCCAGCGGATGGCCCTGTGGGCGTCCTATCGTCCCCTGCTGCGGCAGCCGAATGTGCACCTTCTCCTCTGCCTGCGACTCTCGATCACCAGCTTCTGGGGCATGGCCACGCTGATCCTGCCGCTGCTCATCTATCGCGTCAGCGGCTCCGCCTCGACAACGGCCTACTACGCCTCGGTCTCTCTGGCCTTTGCGGCGGGCGGCCAGTTGCTCACAGGCCTGTTGCGTGACCGCTTCGGCCGCAGGGTGCCCCTCATCGTCTCATCCGCAGGCATCGTCATCAGCTCCCTCTGCATCGCAGGATCGACCGATTCGGTGACGCGCCTCTTCATCTTTGGTACGGCGCTGACTGTCACCGCCTGGGCTGTATCGACGCTGGTGCCGGCACTGATCGCGGAAGCCGCTGCCGAAGGCGAGAAGAACCGACTCGTCGGCCTCGGGCACCTTACGTGGAGTACTGCCATGGTCACCGGCTCGTTGCTCGGTGGCTGGCTCGTGGAGATCGACCCCGCCGTGCCCTTCCTCATCGGTGCCGCATCGTCCAGCATCGGCACGCTCTGCGCCTGGCAATTGTGTCGTCGCCTCGACCAGGGGGACGCTTGATGCGAAGACTGCAACTGCTGCTGGTCAGTCTGGCTCACTTCTGCGTCGACTCGTATGCCACGATGCTGGCGCCCGTTCTGCCCCTGGTGATCGAACGCCTGGGGCTGTCCCTGGCCAGCGCCGGCATCCTCGGCACCATCGTGTCTGTCTGTAATCTGAGCCAGCCCCTGCTGGGTATCTGGGCCGATCGCATGCGTCGCCGCTGGCTCGTCATCGGCGGTCTTGGGCTGGCCGCCGTATTCACCCCCCTCATGGGGATCGCCCCAGGATACTACACACTGGTGGCGGCCCTCACCGTCGGTGGGTTCGGTGTCGCCGCATTTCATCCGCAGGTGTTCTCCCTGGCCGGTGAACTCAGCGGTGACCGCCGAGCCTTCGGCATCGCCCTGTTCATCTTTGGCGGTACCATGGGCCTGGGCGTCACGCCACTCTGGGTCCCCTTCTATGCCGAACGGATCGGTCTGGAATGGCTACCCCTGGTCAGCATCCCGGGCATCCTGTTCCTGCTGTTGGTGTTGCGCTTCATCCCCCTTGATAATCCGCACCTGAGTGACGAATCGACCGAACCGGCCCCACGAGGCCTGAATGGCGCCGGTCGGGGTTTGGCTCTGATCACCATGGTCGTGATCCTGCGTTCGGTCACAGGCCTGGGATTCGGCTTTTTCCTCACCGTTCTGTCGAAGGAGCGGGGTCTGGGCACAATCGAGATTGGCATCCCCCTGGCGGTCTACAATATCGCCGGCGTCGTGGGCGCCCTGCTCTTCGGTTACCTCGCTGACCGCGTAAACCCCAGGCCCCTCGTCTGGGGCTCGCTGGCCATCTCGACACCGGCCCTGTATGCCTTCCTGCACATGGATGGCATCTTCAGCTATGTCGCCCTGGCCGTCGGCGGCGGCCTGCTGCTCTCCTCGAATTCCATCCTCGTCGCCCTGGCCCAGGAGTTGGTGCCCCGCAGGTCGGGGCTGGCGTCGAGCCTGCCACTTGGTTTCAGTTGGGGCCTGGCCAGTCTGGCCCTGGGTCCGATCGGGTGGGTGGCCGACCAGATCGGCGTCGCAGAGACGTTGTCCTGGCTGGTCCTGCTGCCCCTGTTCACTGCTGTCGTCGCCATGTTCCTGCCCACCGGCGGAGGTGACGGCGCCAAACGAGAAGGAAGTCCTGCATGAATTCGGTCTGGAAGGACATCTACACTGCACTCGCCTGCGACATCATGGATGGCATGGGATATCGTGAGCAGGCCCTGTCTCACGAACTGCGTCCGGCACGCGACGACAACTGGTTTGCCGGCCCGGCCGTCACCCTCGACGCACACGTCAATGAAGAGCCGAATGACGATCCCTATGGCAAGATCTTCGAGGCCTACGACCTGGTCAGTGCCGGTGACGTCATCGTCGTGGCCACCAATGGCGAGGTGAAGTCCGGCCTGTGGGGAGAGCTCCTGTCCACAGCCGCCGCCGCCCGTGGCGTGAATGCCGTCGTCACCGACGGTCTCGTGCGTGACATCCGCCTCATGAATGACATGGGCTTCAACTGCTTCTGTCGCGGCTACTCGCCCCTTGATTCGGCGGGACGGATCGTGCCCCAGGCGGTGCAGGTGCCGGTCACCTGTGGCGGCGTGCAGATCCAGCCAGGCGATTTCATCCTCGCCGACTACGAGGGCGTCGTCTCGATTCCGGCAGCGATCAAGGACGAGGTGCTGCTGAAATCACAGGAGAAACTCGCGGGCGAGAATACCGTGCGCGATGAACTGGCTACCGGTCGATCGCCCCGAGAGGTCTTCGACGAATACGGGATTCTGTAGGACTACCCCGGTCACGGCCGGGACCAGAAAAATACCCCCGCCGGTGGTGTGGTAAACCACACCGTCCGACGGGGGTTGCCCTAAGGAGGATTAGGAGGTGTTCAAACTCGCGGGGACCGGCCGATCCATCGCGAGTCTACCCATATTTTCGGCACCGACGCGTGACTCTTTAGGAAAATGCCACGCGGATATATAAGTGATTGTTTTTGTAACACTTTACAACACTCACCCGCGCCCGACTTGAAGTTGGCCTTCAGATGACCTCGAGACCGGCAGCGAAGTCATCCCACAGATCTTCGGGCGCCTCGATCCCGACGGCGACGCGAATCAACTCGTCACCAATGCCGAGCGCCTTGCGCTCCTCAGGGGTCTGACCCGCATGAGACGAGATGGCCGGTCGCGTCACCAGCGTCTCCACACCCCCGAGACTGGGTGCATCCGTCGCCAGCTCAAGTGCATTGAGCACGCGCTGAGCAGCATCGCCATCTCCGTGGATGGCAAAACTGAAGACCCCTCCTGAGCCCACAAACCACGCCGCAGCCCGCTCGTGCGCCGCGTGGGACATCAGCCCCGGGTAGTGGACGCACGACACGCCAGGATGCTCCTGCAGCCGCTGCGCCAGATACTGAGCATTGAGACATTGCTGCGTCACCCGCAACTGCAGCGTCTTGAGCCCTCGATGCAGCAGAAAACAGGCATGGGGATCAAGAATGCCACCCAGATGATTGAGTCGATGAGTGACCGCCTCGATGTGTTGGGTCGTGGACACCACGCAACCTGCCACAATATCCGAATGGCCATTGAGGTATTTGGTGGCACTGTGCATTTCGATATCGAAGCCCATGGTCAGGGGCTGGAAATTCACTGGTGAGGCAAAGGTGTTGTCGATGAGAGACGTGAGTCCATGCTCTCGACAGAAGTCGACGACAGCGGGCAGATCGGGCACCTGGAGCAACGGATTGCTCATCGTCTCCACGTAGAACAGCCGGGTCGAGGGGCGCCGCTTCCTGGCCCAGTCGTCGGGGTCCTCGATGTCGACGAAATCCACCTCGATGCCCATGTCCGCCGCCTCTTCGCGCAGGAAGCTGAGGGTGCCGCCGTAGAGACAGTCCTGCGCCAGGATATGATCACCGGTACGCACCATACTCATGATCGTCGTCGTGATCGCCGCCATGCCCGAACCCATCACGAGGCCGGCCTCCCCATCGCACAGGTCCGCCAGTTTGGCACCCAGACGCTGATGGTTCGGCGAGTTGCTCAGCCGCAGATAGCGGATGTCGTCGTAGTCTGCCGAACCCTCGGGCGCGGCCTGGTAGGTGGCCGTCTGGAAGATGGGCAGTGTGACGGCCCCCTCGATGCGAGGCTCCTCGGCCCCCTGCACGAGGCGGGTTGCCAGTCGATGTCGTCCCTTCATCTCACGAACCTGTCGATGAGCCCCTCGTAGAGGCGGATGAAATCTTCTCGGCCATTGCTGCGATTGTAGAAATAGCAGAACGGATTCGGGTTGAGCTCGAGAATACAAAGCCCAGCGGGGCCATCGATCACGTCGATGGCGTAGAATCCCAGGTCGATCGCTGCAGCCACACCCGCTGTGAGATCCGTCATCCGCTGCAGCAGATCCGGATCCTCGATCCGAACGGCCCGACCCGAGGCGTGGTGGAGTGGGTTCAGGTCGCCACCCACCGGTTCATCGCCGTCACTGACCTTGCCGTATGCAAGCAGCAGTTCGCCGCTGGTAGCCAGGATTCGAAACTCTGGCCCCGGAACAAAGGCCTGGATCAGCAGCATGTTGTCGAGGAAGCCGGCATTCTCGAACAGCGACTGCAAGCGGCGCTCGACGTCGGCCGGGGTCGATTCGGGATAGACCCCTTGAGACACAGAACTGCGGGGTTTCTTGATCACGACGGGATAGCTCAACCGCTCGCCCACGTCCTGGATCATGGCCGCAGTATTCTCGTGTGTCTTGTAGCGACTGAAGCGATCATCTGCATAGGGGTTGAAGACGGGAAGCGATGGTGGCACCCGTAGTCCGGCGGCCTCGAATATCTCCTGCTGATACCCTTTGTCCTCGGCCATGCGCCCCGACACGTAGTCGTTGAATGGATGCTTGTTCCGGTAGAACAGAAGAGGCCGCCGACCGCCGACCAGCCGCATGACATTGCCGTCGCCGGACACCTGTTGAAGGCTCAACTCCTGGCGTCGGCATGCCGCCTTGAGACACACGAGACTCTCCAGGGCGACATCTTCCGTGATCCCCTCCGCTTCATAGGGCAGATGGAGATGCTCACGAGCCCTGGCGATCAGGTAGAGTGAACCGGTGACACAGACATTGCCCCCTTCACCGGCGGCGCGCAGTGCCTGCTGCCAGTTGGGGATCACCTGAATGGGAACATCCGCAGGCACGGCCGCGGCCAGGGCGTCAGCGCCTTGCGCCTTGGGATGCTCAGACTCGGTCAGGATGAAGCTGGCAGCCAACGGCGCCAGGGCCGTCAGCAGACCCGCCACATCATGGCCACGATTCATGGCCACCACGAAGTGCCAGGCATCATCCAGTTGCCGCAGATCCTCCACCAGGGCCTGTGCCGCCGGCGGATTGTGGGCTCCATCCAGGATCACATAGGGATCGCGCCGGGCGACCTCGAAACGACCCGCGTGCGCGAATCGCTCGATGACACCTTCCACCAGTTCTGGCGCAAGATCCGGCAGCACCCTCTGCGCCACAGCCAGGGCCAGGTGGGCATTCTCGACGAAGGTCCCAGGCCGCTCCTGATGGGCTCCTACAGGCGCGGTGTATGGAATCGAGCCCTCCGGCGTGATGATCTCATCCCGGTCGGCAACATGGAGAGGGATATCCGTATCGGCGCAGTGGCGGCGTATATGCGCCAGAACGTCTGGATCCTGTCTCCCCGTCGTGTACAGAGGGCGGCCCCCACGGGCGATGGGCAGCTTCTCATCTGCAATCTGGGTCAACTCGTCGCCGAGAATATCACAGTGATCGAGGCCGATTCGCGACAGCACGGAGATCTCGTGATCCCACGCATTGGTGCTGTCGAAGCGACCGCCAAGGCCGACCTCGTAGATGGCGATGTCGACCTTCTGGCGGCAGAACAGATCGGCGGCCAGCACGGTCAGCGCCTCGAAACGGGAGAACTCACCCAGAGACTCGGCGGCAAAGCCACGAGATGCATCGTAGAAACGGGTCAGCGCGTCGGCCCAGTCGTCCTTGGACAACAACTGACCGTCAATCCGGATACGCTCCCGCTGGCTGTGGAGATGGGGCGAAGTGTAGAGGCCGCAGCGCAGACCGCTGGCGCGGACCAGGTCGGCAAGCAGGGTTGCCACCGTCCCCTTGCCGTTGGTGCCCCCTACGATGATGCTGCGCGTATCGCGCTGCGGATCACCAAGTCGCTGCAGCAGTCGGCGAACACGGGGTAGATAGTCTTCCAGTGGCCCCGTTGCCGGCCGGCCGCGCTCCCAGTCGGGCAACGTATCGAGGAAGCGCTTGCCGCGGAAGTAGTCCATCAGTTCATCAGCCGCCGCGCGTGTGCATCTCGCGCCTCGGATCCTGTCGCAATTCCTGGATCTGATACAACGCGCCACGCTCCGGCATCTCGAGGCGCTCTTCGGCACCACGATCTTCGCGTTGACTCCATACACTGCGAATCTGCTCGGAGACCTCATCTGCTGTGGCCCCGTCTCGCAGCATGGCCCGCAGATCGATGCCATGCTCAGCGTAGAGACACAGATACCAGTGGCCGTCAGCCGTCAGACGCGAGCGGTCACAGTTGCTGCAGAAAGGCTGCGTCGTCGAAGCGATCACACCGACGCGCGCGCCATTGGCCAGGGTAAAGGATTCGGCTGGTGCTGCACCGCGAGATGCCTCAGGCGTTGCTTCACCCAGCGCTTCTTGCAGGAGGCTGAGGATGTCGTCTCGCGTCACGACACGCTCGGGAGACCACAGGGTCGCACCACCCACATCCATGTATTCGATGAACCGGGCCTGGGCACCCACCTCCTGAGCAAATCGAGCCAGATCGGCAACTTCATCGTCATTGAAGTCACGCATGACGACGGTGTTGATCTTGAGTTGATCGAAACCGACTTCGCTGGCGGCGCGGATGCCCGCCAATACATCCTCCAGAGCGGCCCGACGAGTCAGTGTTTCAAAGCGGCCCGGCTTGAGTGAGTCGAGACTGACCGTGACACGGTGCAATCCTGCATCGCGCAGGGGCTGGGCCCAGCGAGCCAGCTGGGTGGCATTCGTCGTGATCGCCAGATCTTCCACACCATGACGGATCGACAGGTCGCGGACGAGATCGACGAGGCCACCACGCAGCAGTGGCTCGCCACCGGTCAGGCGGACACGACGCACGCCCTGCTCGACGAATCCATCTACGAGGCGCAGGATTTCGTCGAAGGTGAGAATCCCCTCCTTCGGCAGCCAGGCATAGTCTTCCTCCGGCATGCAGTAGGCGCAACGCAGATCGCAGCGATCGATGACACTGACCCGAAGAGACCGTAAAGGACGGCCAAGGGCATCCAGACTCGGTCTGGCGCTGTCCGGGAGATCGTCACCGGCGGGATCGGAGGAAGTTTGACTTGGCATGGAGGTTGGTTTCACACAGGAGAGTGAATATACGGGTGACCCGATTGCCGGCAATCAGGCACCAGCATCTCCTGTCAGCGACGGTGCTGTCGGCAACTGCTCGTAGGCCCGCCAGATGATCTCCAGATCCCGCCGGGCCCGTATCAGGTTGGAATAGGGTGCCGGAGATGTCTGCCCTGCGCAGGCGAGGACCTGCCCCACGCAGGTGAGGAATTCCTCGATCATCGCGCCGTAGCCCATCAGATCACGGAAACCGGGAAAGCTCAGCCCTCGGCGCCCCGGCCCACGCACATCGACATACATCCCATTGCACTCGAAAACGACCCTGCCCTCGTCGCCGTCGATCCGGCAATGCTGGAAGGTCCCCTTGAGCAGTCGAGGTGTGTCCCACGCATAATGGAGTTGAGCCTCCACTTCGCCGTGCTTCAGCGTCAGGATCGCCTGCCGTTCCGGGCCTGCGTCGCTGGTGGGAAACTTGGCGACTACCTCCTCGGGCCGGACGATCTGGGCCACCGCCTGCTGCGGCGCGAGGGCCGCGTCGATCAGGTCGGCCACGAGCGCCACGTAGTGGATCCCCCCCTCGAAGAGGGCCCCATGGTTGCTCTTCCACCCTTCGGCGGTCTGCTGTGTCTGCTTCCCGATGCGCAGACATTTCACGGCACCGATGCCTCCCCAGGCAAGGGTCTCGCGCAGCATGACTGTGGAGGGTTTGTAGTAGTAGTTCTCGGCGACCATGACGAACCCTTCGCTCTGGGCGGCGGCCGCCTCAATCTGCTGCAACTCGTCCAGATTGAGACACAGGGGTTTCTCCACGAGCACGCCACAACCCACAGCCAACGCAGCCAGACAGGCCGCGATGTGGTGTTCAGGAGGCGTGGCGATCACGACCGCTGCAGATTGCGACAGGAGTTCGTCGAAACTCTCCACTGCCGCCCCACCGAAGCGACGGGCGAATTCGTGGGCCGCCGCAGGAGAGCGATTGTGGAATCGCAGATCGACGCCCCGTCGCTGCAGTTGCTCCGCGTGCAGGGCCCCAATCGCACCACACCCCACGAGACCGATCACCGGTGGCGGCATCGTCATCTCATCCTCCCGTAGCGATGGCCGGTGCCACACGCAGAGCATTGGCACCAATGGTGAGGCTCGGATTCACACCAGCCGAGGTAGGGAAGACCGATCCGTCCACGACCCACAGCCCATCGACACCCCATACCTTGCACATCGGGTCCAAGGCGCCGTCAGAGGGCGTCTCAGCCATGGCCATCGTCCCCACACCGTGCGAGAAGCTGTCGATCTCGTAGAGGCGGGTCATCCACGCACCTGCCCGGCGCAGGACCCGGCGGGCACGATCAACCAGGTGATCTCTACGACGCAGATCGGCCGACGAGTATTGGTGATCGACACGCGGCACCGTATGCCCGAAGGTGTCGACTTCGTCCGTGAGGGTGACCCGATTCTCTGGCCGGGGATCGTCTTCGGCGATGATGAGCAGATTCTGCATGAATCGCGACAGTCCCGACGCAGCCTTCTTGAGCCCGCGCGGTGCAAAGTGCGAGATCACTTCCGATGAAGGTGTATAGATATCCTGGATCGTGCCGACTGCAGTGCCCAGTTCTTCGCGCAGATCCTCGTAGAAGTCCGTCAGACACAGCTGCTTGTGAAAGACCTGTTCACGATTGGTGACGAAGGGGAAGACCCCTGTCAGCACCGCATTGCAGTGTCGCATCAGCCGACGACCGATCCAGTCGCCCCCGGGGCTCAATTGATCGATGCCCGAGCGCAGCAGCAGGGCCGGCGTGTGTAGCGCACCGGCAGCAACGATGACGCGATCCGCCTCGATGCGGAATGCCTCGCCAGAGGCTGCATCGACACCTGAAATGGCACGTGCACGTGAATCGGTGACCTCGATCTCTCCGACGACCGCCCCGGTCTGTATCTCGAGTCCGGCGCGCAGGGCCCGACGCAACACGGTCGTGGCCAGGTCGTTCTTGGCCTCAATTCGACAGGGAAATCCATCGCACGTGTTGCACAACTCACACTTCGGTCTGAGTGAGTCGGTGAAATTGATGGCCATGGGCAGGCGGAAAGGGCGCCACCCGAGACGTCCCGCAGCGGCATGAATACGCTGCGCTGGTGCCGTCAGTTCCGGCAATACTGCTGGATACGGTGTGCTGCGCGGGGGCTCGTGCGGGTCTTCGCCGGCTGAGCCATGCACACCCAGCAACTGTTCAGCTCTGCCATAGTGTGGCTCGAGATGCTCGTATTCGATGGGCCAGCGCTGCAGATCGGTTGTACGCAGACGCAGTGAGGCCCCTCCGTAGAGGACGGAATTCCCGCCCAGCATCTGCATGGAAAACAGCGGGGTCGGTTCGGTGGCTCCATACTGGCGTACCTGCAGCGGCGAAGGGCCGGCATAACGTGCATTCAGCAGGATTTGTCTCGGATCCCAGTCCCCCTCATCCCGTGCCACCGGCTGTCCACGCTCAAGCATGACCACGCGCAGACCCGCCTCAACCAGCGTCAGGGCCGTGAATGCTCCGCCAAAGCCGGAGCCGATGATGACGGCGTCGTAGGACAATTCAGACCACAGACGGGCTCGCCTGATGCAGATGCATCAGACCCCAGACGTAGAGCGCGATGACACCGGCGATGATGGCCAGCGCCGCATAGTGGTAGCGCTCCCGCTGATCGAGGTTTTTCTGAATCCGGTCGATATCAGGACGGAATTTCCCCGACATATTGCGCTGGATGTAGGTCTTGTAGTATTCCACGACGAATCGCTCGAGGCCACCATTCATGTAGATGAGCAGTCCGAGCGAAATGGGCGCAGCCGGATCATTGGCGAAGTAGAAGATCGGACTCAGGATGGCGAGAACGAAACCCGAGCGCTGGAACTTCAACGGCTTGAATCCCTCGAAGGGCGCATCCTTGTAGGCGCCACCCAGCGAAACGAGCAACCCTGTCGCATAGGCAGTGATGGCGAAGGCGACGAAATGCTCGATGGGCAGATCGATCCACACAACGCCGAAGACGACGGCGACGATCACGATCCCCGTCGCGTAGCGCAGCAGATCGCTGGCCACATGATGGCCGAAGAAGGTGATGCGGGAAGGGACGAAATACTTGTCCTGATCTTCCGTGCGGAAGAACCCCTTGTAGATCTCAGCCAGGAATCGCTCCAGCCCCATGGTCAGGAAGAACAGCTGGAACAGACTCAGGGCCTGTACGCGCGCATCGAAGGGCGGCACGAAGTAGAGGACGCAGAAGATGACGACGTTGAAATAGATGCTGCGCGGAAAAGTCCTGGGCTTGAGTCCCTCGTAGGGCGAGTCCTTGAAGGCACCCCACAACGAGGTGTACAGGCCAGAGATCGCGGCGACCGCCAGCTGAATGGCAAAACTCATCGAGGTGTCTGGATCCGGAAAGAGGAGGTGAAGAAGCAGAAGATATCTGACACCGGATCGATCCGCCACGTTGTCCTCTTTGCCCACACACGTGACCGTGCTACGTTTGGGCGCGACATGCCCCTTTCCCTCCCTGGCGAGTGAGTCTTCCCATGCGTCTTGGCGTTGTCGGCATGCTGCCGGCTGACTTCCGTGACATCACAGATGAACACCTGGCGGCGATCGCCGCACTCAAGTTGACAGCAGGTGCTTTCCATGCGCCCGGCGCCATGTTGGGGGACGTCACGGCCGCCGAAGCTCACACGGTACGCGATCGATTCGCGGCGGCCGGAATGGACCTGGCACAATTTGGGGTCGGCTTCGGCGAGTGCCTCTTCGATCCGGACGACGACATCCGCAGTGCAGTGGTGCAAACGATCAAGGAAAGTTTGCGCGTGGCAGGAGACCTTGCCGCCGATTGCTGCCTGATTCGCACGGGCTCTCTGAGCCCAGGTGGATCCTACTCCCCCGACCCTGCCAATCATTCGCCTGAGGCACGGGCCCGGCTCATCGACACACTGCGCCGCGTCGCCGAGGATGCGGAAGCGGCAGAGATGACCATCGTCATCGAGACCCACCTGCTCACGATCATGAATTCACCGGAAGCGAATGCATCGATCCTCGGGGAAGTAGGATCGGACCGGATGCGTGTCGTCATGGACTGCGTCAATCACTTCCAGGGACTGCACCAGGTCTACGATTCGCGCGCCCGCATCGATCACATCTTCGAGCATATGGGGCCCGTCTCTGTTGTGGGTCACCTGAAAGACGCAAAGGTCCGGGACGGATTCGTCATCCATATCGACGAAGAGATCCCCGGTGAAGGGGACCTCGACCTGGGCCACATCCTGCGTCGCTGGCACGAACTGCATCCCGATGGCTACATGCTGCTGGAACATCTGCCGAACGAGAAGTATCCTCTCGCGGCGGCCAATGCATTGCGAGCCGCTGCCGAAGCGGGGGTAGAGATCCACTGAGACGATCTGGCCACATGGTCATCGCTCGCGACGGCACCAGATGACCCAGGACCCTCTCCAGGCAGCCAGAAGCTGCGAACTCCACGTCCACATCGGCGGCTGTGTCTCCGTGGACGACCTGATTCACCTTGGGGGTCCCTTTGCAGCCGAGATCGACTGGTCCCTCTACATCGATGCCTACGCGGCCGCCTTCGGCATCCGCCCGGACCCCGCTGACTGGGTCCACCGCGCCGCAGCGGGTGACAAGGCAGCCATCCGGCAAATCCGGGAACACTTCGTCTACACCGAGGCCGATGGCGCTGATTTCACGCGCTTCATGGCGAAGTTCAACTTCGCCATCGCCGTGTTGCGACATCATCAGAGCATCGACACCTACGGCGATTGTGTCACCCGCGCCGTGGAGGGCCAACGCCTGCAGGGCATCAGGTATCTGGAGATGCGCGCCTGGACACCTGCCGGCCCGAACCAACCCGCCGACTTTCTCAGCTTCCACCAACGCCACGCGCGAATGATCGCCGCCTGCTGCCAGCCGGGATTCACTGTCCGCTACGTTCCCTCACTCCCGCGAGAGGAGCCACTGGCGGCCTACACCATCCTGCGTCAGTGGCTCGACGAAGATCCGGAACTGGCCCAGGTCGTTGCCGGATTCGATTTCTGCCACTTTGAGGAGGGTTTCCCACCACGCACGACACGAGCCTTCTTCGACCAGTTCTTCGAAGATGAAGCCACACGCAGTGACCGGCCGGGTCTCGACGTGCTCTACCACGTGGGCGAGATCTACTTCGACAAGTCGCTCGAGAGTGCCGTGCGCTGGTGCCACGAGGCGTCCGAACTGGGCGCACGTCGTCTCGGTCACTGTATTGCACTGGGCCTCGACCCGGCCGTGGCAGTAAGCCGCCGGCCGGAAGCCCACGCTGCCGAGTCGGCCGCTGAGAGAATCGACCAGATCGATTACGACCTGCGGCACCGGCAGGGGCTCGAATCAGCGGGGGTGGAAATCGATGCCGCGGGACTGCAGACAGAACGGGAAGATCTCCGCTCGCAGGCGTCCGATACGCCCATGCTGCGTGTATACGACGAGCAGCGACTCGAGCAGATTCGCCGGCGCCAGAGCTACGTCCTGCAGGAACTGACGCGGCGCGGCACCGTCATCGAGTCCTGCCCCAGTTCGAACATGCGCCTCGGATCTGTGCCGAATGCCGCGGCTCATCCCATTCATCGCTTCCTCGCCAGTGACGTACCCCTCGTCATCGGGGCGGACGATCCGGGGATCTTCGATTCACCTCTGGCAGCAGAAGTCGACTGGGTCGCCTCGACCACGTCACTCACTGTTGATGAACTGGCGTCGCGCCTGGGTGATCCTGCCCGCTTTGCCTGCGGTGCTGGGAACACGCCAGCAATACAGCGATCCACATGACAGTCTCCTCTCACCACCCCGAAGAAGGACCTGCCGAATGACGACTCCCCTGATCGGCCTCATTGGCCATGGCTACATCGGCAAGTACGTGTATGAACAGATCTCCACACGGCCCGAGTTGGGTCTCCAGGTGGGCTTCGTCCACGATGGCCGTCCCGAGATCCTCGCAGAGCTGCCGGCAGACCTGGCTCTGAAGGACCTGGGCGATTTCGCCAGCCGCGATGTCGATCTCATCGTGGAACTCGCCCATCCGGACGTGACCCGTCAGCACGGGGAGACCTTCCTCGCCAAGACCGATTACATGCCGCTCTCGCTGACCGCCTTTGCCGATGCCGGACTGAATGATCGCCTGCAGGCGACAGCGCGGGACACGGGCACACGGATTTTCATCCCCCATGGCGCCGTGGTGGGCATGGAGGCCCTCGAGGAGGGTCGTGAGACGTGGGATGAGGTGTCGATTCGGATGGAGAAACCGGTCAGATCTCTCGATCTGTCCGCCGATCCGCACCACAATGTGGAGGACATTACCGAGCGCACGACGTTATTTGAGGGCACGGCCCGCGAGATCTGCCCCCTGTATCCGCGCAATGTGAACTCCCACGCGGCTGTGGCACTGGCCGGCATCGGTTTCGAGCGGACCCAGTCGTCTCTGATCGCCGACCCGGCACTGGAGACATCGATCATCGAGATCACAGCGCGGGGTGATGGTGTAGATGTATCCATCCGGCGGGAGAATCCCATGGCCGGCGTCAGTGGTCTGCTGACCCTGATGTCCGTGTTGTCGAGTGTCTGCCGCGCCAAGGCGACGCAGCCCGGACTGCGCGTCTGTTAGCCGAGTGCATCCAGATCGATCTGCCCGATGGCAATCTTCTGCAGCGTGCGCGGGAAGAGGGCGTGCTCCAGTGTCAGGACACGAGCGGCCAGTGTCTCGACCGTATCTCCCGGCAGGACGGGAACCGTCTCTTGGTCGACGACGGGACCGTGATCGTATTCTTCGTCGACAACGTGAATTGTCACACCACTGACCTCATCGCCGGCGGCCAGGACGGCGGCGTGCACACGATCTCCATAGAAGCCCTGCCCACCGTGGCGCGGTAGCAGTGCCGGGTGCACGTTGAGGATTCGTCGACGGTAGACACTCAACGTGCGTGGACCGAGTTTCTTCATGTAACCCACCAGGCAGACCACCTCCACATCGTGCGTCTGCAGCATGGAACAGACCGCTTCGTCCAGTTGTGCCGGATCCGGATGGGTGTGGCCACTGAGGTGGCCCGTATCGATGCCCAGGGCATGTGCCCGTGTCAGCGCCCCAGCCTTCGAGTTGTTGCTGATGACGATGCGAGGATCACCGTGCAACTGGCCGTTGCCACAGGCATCCAGGATGGCTTGCAGGTTGGTCCCCCCGCCGGAGGCGAGGAAACCGAGCCGTAGTCTGGCTTCGTTCACAAAACTCTCCCAATCGATGAAGACGACAGAGGATTCGAAGATGACGAGTGACAGTGTGGTGCGTGCATCTGCAGCGGATATCGCAGCCTATCAGGATCAGGGCTACATCCAGTACAAGGCGTTCTTCTCTTCTGCCGAAATGGATCGCCTCAGAGAAGCAATCGATGCAGCCATTGCGGCCAACCGTGCACGAATCGTCGGCGCCCAGAATGATGGCCGCACCTCTGAAGAATACGAGAAAGTCTTCAACCAGATGGTGAATCTGTGGGTCGATTCACCCGAGGCCAAACAATTCTCCTTCTCGAAGCGGCTGGCCGAGACAGGACGACAGCTATCGGGCAGCCAGCATGTTCGAATCTACCACGACCACGCCATGATCAAACCGGCTGGTCAGGACTCACGCGCCACCAACTGGCACCAGGACGCACCCTACTGGCCCATGGAGCCTGCTTGTGGGTTCTCAGCCTGGATCGCCGTCGATGATGTCACCATCCCCAATGGGTGCCTGCACTTCGTCCCCGGATCCCACAAGTTCGGACTCCTCGAGCCGATCAATCTCGGCCTCGCCGGTGACAGTATCGTCGACAGAATGCGCGATCAGGGCCACCATGTGGCCGAACCGGTCGCCATGGAGATGGAGGCAGGAGGCGTCACTTTCCATGACGGCTGCAATTTCCACTACGCCGGCCCCAATCTGACCGACAACCCCCGTCGAGCCCACGCGATCATCTACATCCCCGATGACACCAAGTTCACGGGCGGCAAGGACGCCGCCGGCGCGGCCGAGGAAATGACCCCGGGCAACCCCTGGGATCACCCCCTCCATCCGATTCTGGCCAGCGAGGCCTGATCAACTGACGCGACCAGACGCTCGCTCGCGTCATTCTGAGCGGATCTTCTTCAGATTCTTGAGGCACGCGTCGACGCATTCCAGGGGTGGTGCAGCGTAGCGTTCGTGTTCGACGATGTACCACTCGGTTCCACCCACCGACTCGCAAGCCTCGAAGACCTTCTCCCACGGCACGACGCCCTCGCCGACGACGGTCGTTTCGTCTTCCGGATCGTATTCCTTCACGTGTACCAGTTGGGCACGCCCCGGATACTTGTGCAGGGCCGCCACCGGATCTCCACCACCACGCATGCAGTGTCCGACATCCAACTGCGTAATCACGCTGTCATCGGTGCCACCGCAGAAGATATCCCAGGGGATTTCACCCTCGAGGGCCTCGAACTCGATGCGGTGATTGTGGTAGCCCACACGAGCATCGACCGCCTGGGCTTTGGCAGCGATCTCACTGAAGGTGGCCGCCGTCTCACGCCACGCCTGTGGTGTTGCTCGATACTCGTCTCCGAGGACCGGTACGATCAGATAGTTGTGCCCGAGGATCTTGTTGTAGGCTGCCGTCGCCTCCAACTCATCTCCAAGCAGCGTGTCGATCCGGGTGTGCGTGCCGACGATGCTCAGCTTCAGATCATCACACATCTGCCGTAACTCTTCAGCGCTACGATCGTGATAGCCGGCGAACTCGACGCCTTCGTATCCCATGTCGGCCACGGCCTTGAGTGTCCCGGGAAGATCCTTCCCGCAATCTTCACGAACCGAATACAGTTGCAGAGCGATGGGTATGCGTGCCATGGACTTCAGTCTCCCGTATATTGCGCCGCGCCCACGATGGGACCCGGCGGCATCGGCCTCAACGCGACGTCACCCGATGGCGACGCCCGGGGGATATCACCCCCGCCTCTTCCTCACTCTCACCTAGAGAGATCGATCAATGTCCTGCAAGTTCGTCTTCCTGCCACCTGCGGGCGAACGTCAGCGCGCCTGGGCTGAAGCCATCCGTACCGCCCTCCCCGACCTCGACATCACTGTCAGCGCCGATCGAGATGCGGCGCTGGTCGATCTGGCTGACGCCCGTGGCACCTTCGGCACGCTGGATGCCGAACTGCTGAGTGCCGCGCCGAATCTGGAGTGGCTGGCCGCACCGGCCGCCGGCCCCCGACCCGAATTCTACTTTCCTGAACTCGTCGACAGTGACGTCATCGTCACCAATGTGCGCGGAATCTACTCCGATCACATCTCGACCCAGATCATGTCCTACGTACTCACATTCGCCCGGGGCGGCCACATCTACATGCCGCTGCAGATCCAGGGCGTGTGGGCCACGGGTGACCTGCGCCCCCAGACGACCTACCTGCCCGAAGCGACAGCCGTCATCATCGGCGTCGGCGGCATCGGGGCAGAGACAGCCCGCCACCTGGCCCACTTCGGCGTCCACGTCATCGGTGTGGACCCCCGTGTGTCCTCGCCACCTCCTGGCGTGCGCGAGCTGGTTCGACCCGAGGCGCTCGAGGAACACATCGAACGGGGAGACTTCGTCATCATGACGGCTCCCCAGACGCCCAGCACGCAGGGGCTGATGAATGCTTCCCTGTTGCGGAAGATGAAGAAGACGGGAGTCCTCATCAACATTGGACGGGGATCCAACATTGTTCTGGATGACCTGGCCGATGCCCTCTACGACGGCACGATCGGCGGCGCCGCCCTCGATGTCTTTGAAATCGAGCCCCTGCCACCCGATCACCGATTGTGGAAGGCGCCCAACTTCCTGCTCACGCCCCACATGGCTGCCGATGGCCCCTACCTCGATGATCGCAGGCGTGATCTGCTGATAGAGAACTGCCGCCGCCTGCGCGACGGCGAAGAACTGCTCAACATCGTGGACAAGGTGAACTGGTTTTAGGGGCCTGACGGGATAATCGCTTTGACAGGCGAGGTCGTCGCCTCAATCGGCTACTCGGACAGGCCCCTAGTCGAGAGCACTGTCCAGCGCTCTGCCCACAGGGATCACTGTGACGCCCTGATCCAGCAGCCGATCAAGCAGGTCGGCCAGGTAGGTTGCACGTATGGGTCCCCACCCTTCCTCATCCAGGCCGTGCAGATTGTAGACGAACCAGCCGCCATCGGACGTGAGGAAGGCGGCGAGCTTCCGGTCGAGATCTGCCTCGCAGTTGTCGGGGCCATGCCCTGATGTGGTGATGCGGCGTGTGCTGGCTGTGGGCAGCGGATTGATCTCGATCCGCCCGGTCCGCCAGGCCCGCACACGGCCCGACAGTAGTGCCTCGATCTCAGGGGTCGAGCCATTGTAGGCAAAGTTGTAGACCGCCCGGCTCGCCTCGTAGCCCTGCAGATTCTCGGCCATGATCTGCAGGCCACGATCGATCAGTGCCCTCGCCGTCTCCAGTGATACTTTCCGAAGATCTTTGTGGCAGTAGCTGTGGGGCATGACTTCGTGGCCGCGCGCGACGAGATCATTCCAGAGGGAGAAGTTCGTCAGCGGCAGGT
Source organism: Gemmatimonadota bacterium (assembly GCA_018673255.1). Next base: position 65,656 of record JABHDC010000253.1, on the reverse strand, counting down.
CGGGCACGCCTTCGATGTCTTCAGCGTAGCCCGGGCCGGGGCGTGTGGCGACGATATTGAGGCAGGCGGCCAGTCCCCTCGCTTCGTAGAGATCGGCGACGCGAGGGAAGCTGTCCTCGAATCCATCATCAAAAGACAGGGATACCAGATGCATAGATCAGACTCCGGCGAAGTGTCAATGTTGCGTCAGAGTCACGTCAGACTTGCTCACCATAGAGTTCACGCAGCGAACTCGTCGCCAGGCGTCAGAGTCGCGCCAGACTAGCTCACCGTAGCGTCAGACGCCGGCGCAAGCCATTCTTCGAGATGTTCGGCGACGAAGGCGTCATCGTTCAGGTGCGGATAGGCGGCATAGACCCGATCGATCTCTTCTGCCTGTCCGGCGGACAGACGCTCGGCTGGATTCAGGCAGCGGATCGACTCAAGCAGCCCCTGACGTCGCAGGACCTCGTGAATACCGGCGATACACCCGGCAAAACCATTCTCCGCATCGAAGAATGCCGCATTGCTGTCCGTGACCTCAATGGCTCGCGTCAGCATGTGTGCCGGCACCTGCTCACCATCTGCCAGATCGTGGCAGATGGCCAGTAATTCAACCGCCTTCTGCGTCCACACCGCCCAATGGCCGAGCAGGCCGCCGGTGATCCGCAGATCGACTGGCTCACCATCGGCGCCGGCTACGCGATGGACGGTGAGCAGATCGAGGACAATGTTGTCGTCGTTGCCCGTGTAGAGTGCCACTTCATCCGCCCGACCAGAGGCGGCCACGCCACGCAATACGTCGAGGGTCTGGTAGCGATTGAAGGGGGCCATCTTGATGGCCACCACGTCGGGAATCGCCGCGAACCGCCGCCAGAAGTCGAACCCCAGAAAGCGTCCACCGACTGCCGGCTGCAGGTAGAATCCGACGACGGGGATTTCGGCAGCCACGGCCGTGCAATGGGCGATCAATTCATCGTCGCTCGCCTCGCCCAGGGCCGCCAGACTCAACAAGCACGCATCATAGCCACAGTCGCGTGCCAGAATCGCCTCTTCCACGGCCTGCGGCGTCGGGCCAATGGCACCGGCAATGCGCGCGAATTCCGATCCCAGACCCCGCTCGGCCACCACATCCATTGCCATCTGCAGAACGGGCCGAAGCAAGCCCTGCTGGCGAATCTCGAACTGCGTGGTGTGTACACCCACCGCCAGGCCTCCAGCACCGGAGTCGATGTAATACCGACTCAGGGCACGCTGGCGGCGCTCGTCGAGTTTGCCCTGTGCATCCAATGCCAGAGGGTGGGCCGGAATCACCAGGCCACGTTTGAGAGTGGCGCGGATGCTGGTCGTCTGCTTCGCGTCAGCCATGGTTCCTCAGGAGACCGTCATCGTGGGCAGCCCGCCGATGATCAGCAACCATCCGTGGGCTTTGGTCGGTGTCGTCACTTCCCACTCACGAAGCTCTCCGCCCAGGGTCTTCTCCGCTCGCTCGCAGACCTCGTCGAAGGGCGGTCGACCCGGGTCAGCGATGATGATCTGATCGACACCCGCCTTCACAGCCCGTCGGAGGAGTTTGTATACGGGGTCTATCAGTTCATCCCAGAAGCAGATGTCGCCACCCACCATCAGATCGTAGCCCTCCAGGTGTCCCCGGCGCAGACTCTCGAATCGTGACTTGCGAGTCTGAATCGACACATCGTTGGCCGACGCCTGCGTGTGCAGATAAGGGAACACATTCGGATCGGCATCCACGCCGGTCACCTGGGCGCCAAACTGCTTGGCACAGTAGATACCGAGCAGTCCCCAACCGCAGCCGACCTCGAGCACGCGAGACTCCGGCGGAATGCCCTGATGTTGCAGATAGTCCATGATCAGGTAGCTCGAATTCCACAGCTTGTCGCCGTGGATTTCGGGCTCGTGATCCTCTTTCAGGGAGCGGATATCCGGGTGTGAACCCCGCAGGACGGTGACACCGTATGCCTCATGCTCCGTCTTCTTGTCTTTCTTGTCTTTCTTCTTGCCCATGTTGTCCCGCAGGAGGAGATTAGGTGCCTTCGAAAACAGAGCGCAAAAGGTAAGGAATCACCCCATGGCAGCAACCGAGTCAGCCGTGCGTGTCGGCATCTATGGAACCGGTGGTTGGGCCCGCCGGACCCATATCCCCCACCTCAATAGCCTGGGCGCACAGATCGTCTGCCTGTGTGATGCCAATGAGGATGCCGTCAATGCGGCCGGCGATGAATTCGGCATCGAGCGCCGCTATACGGACGGCCACCAGATGCTGGCCGACGAACAGATCGACGTCCTCTACTCATGTGTTCCGGCTTATGCGCGCGTCGACGTCGAAGCTGCTGCCGCCCGTCAGGGAATCCATCTGTTCAGTGAGAAACCGCAGTCCACGAGTATCCGCGTTGCCCGCCGGATCGCTGAGGCCGTCGATGCCGGCGGGGTGTTGAGCACCGTCTGCTTCCGTGAGCGCTACAGGCCGCTGTTTCAGGAGGCCCGTCGCCTGCTGGCCGGCAAGCAGATCGTGCACGCCCGCTTCCAGAGCCCGGGTGGTCTGCCCACCCAGGAACGCAGCCGCCACAAGGATCGCGCCTGGGGGCATTGGATGGCGAAAGTCGGCAGCCGTGCCTTTGACTGGGGTGTACACGCTGTAGACTACCTGCGCTTCATGACCGGTCTCGACGTGGCGAAGGCCCAGGCCTTCTACCACGACCCCGATCCCTACACAATGCCACTCTCTTCTGCTTTTCAACTCGCCTTCACGACCGGCGCCACGGCACAGTTGAGCTTCGTTTCCGCCACGAGCACATCACCGCCCAATGAGCCCTGGTTCACGATCTATTACGTCGGCGGCTACCTCGCCGTGCATAAATACGAGCGCATCGAAGTTGATGGTGAGGTCGTCTACGAGGCGGATGACTTCGATCCGTGGTACGAGCAGGATCGCGTCTTCATCGATGCCGTGCAACGCAATGACGGAAGTGGCCTGCTCAACGACTATGCAGATGGCCTCAAGTCTCTGGCGCCCGTGCTGGCCTGCTGGGAATCTGCCCATCGTGGGGGGCGCGTCATCGACGTGGCCTCCTTTACTGCACGATAGGAGCACCGTGGCCCCTGAGCTGAATTGCGCACGCTACATTCGGAGCCTGTCAGGGTGTTCGTTTTGACAGGCACCCTGTGATTGATCGACTCCGCCTTCGTTGGGGTGCGCCCGGCGGCTACGCCGAATTCCTGCGCATCGCCATCCCCCTCATTCTGTCGACGGCAAGCTGGAGTATCCAGCACTTCGTCGACCGCGTCTTTCTGACGTGGTATGCGACCGATGCTCTGGCGGCAGCCCTTCCCGCCGGCATGGTGAACTTCATCGCCGCCAGTCTCTTCATGGGACTCGCTTCGTATGTAAACACCTTCGTTGCCCAGTATTCCGGTGCAGGACGCGACGATCGTGTGGGACCGGCCGTCTGGCAGGGGAACTACATCGCCATCGCCGCCGGCATCGTCGGCTTGGGCGTCGCGGGACTGGCCGCCCCCATCTTCGATCTCATTGGGCATGACGAATCGATTCGGGCGCATGAAATCGTCTACTTCCGCGTCTTGTGCTACGGACTGGCGCCACTGATCCTGGCGACATCGTTGTCCTGCTTCTATTCCGGCCGTGGACGCACCTGGTCGATCTTCGCCGTCAACGCTGCGGCCACAGCCTTCAATGTCGTCGTCAACTATGCACTCATCTTCGGGAACTTCGGCGCCCCCGAGATGGGAATCGAAGGCGCCGCCTGGGCAACGAATGCCTCGGCGGCCTTTGCCTGCGTGCTCTATCTGGTTCTGCTGGCCCGTCCACGCTACCGTGAACGTTATGCCACATTCTCGGGCTGGCGATTCGACTTCAAACTCTTCCGCCGACTTCTGCGATTTGGTGGCCCCAATGGCGTCAACTTCATGCTCGACATGCTGTCCTTCACTTTCTTCGTCCTCATTGTCGGGCGTATCGGGACACTACAGCTGACTGCGACCAATCTCGCCTTCAACATCAACAGTCTGGCCTTCATGCCCCTCATCGGCGCCGCGATCGCTCTGTCCACTCAAGTGGGTAAACGCCTGGGTGCCAACGACCCGGAGGGCGCCGAATATTGCACCTGGAGTGGCGTTCACCTGGCCGTCGGTTACATGAGCATCATGTCCGTCGTCTATCTGCTGGTGCCCGACCTCTTCCTGATGCCCTATGGTGTGGGCGCCACGGGTCCTGAATTTGTGCAGGCCCGCGATCTGGCACGCTCGCTCTTGCGGATCGTGGCCATTTACTGCGTCTTCGATGCAGGTTTCATGATGTTCACAGCCGCATTGAAGGGCGCCGGTGATACACGCTACGTCATGTGGGCATCCGTGATCCTGGGGTGGACGGTCATGGTTCTACCACCGCTGGTTCTGGTTGCCTGGTTCGACGCCGGTATCTATACCGTCTGGGCCTTCATCGTCGCCTTCCTGATCGGGGGCTGCCTGTTGTTCTATCGAAGATTCCGTGGCGGGAAGTGGAAATCGATGCGAGTGATCGAGGTCCACGCACCGATCATCGATGACATCTGCGCCGAAGGCCACGTCCCGGCTGCGACGGGCGGCATCAGTGAAGGAGACCGAGAGTGAGACAGTCCTATTGGGGAATCGACCTGGGCGGCACCAAGATCGAGGGTGTCGTGTTGCCATCGGCGACATCGACCGAGCCCCTGTGTCGACTTCGAATTCCGACGGAGCGCGATCGCGGTTACGATCACGTTCGTAGCCAGATCGGCCTTCTGGTTGAGCAAATGAGTCAGAAGGTGGGCCATAGCCCCGCGAGTCTTGGCATCGGCACACCCGGTGTCCTGGATCCTCGGACGCTGAGACTGAAGAACTCGAATACGACGTGCCTCATCGGCCAGCCCCTGCAGCAGGACCTGCAGCAGGATCTCGGCATCGACATCGAACTGGCAAACGACGCCAACTGCTTTGCCCTGGCCGAAGCCCGGCTCGGCGCCGGACGTGGTGCGCACACCGTCTTCGGTATCATCCTTGGCACTGGTGTCGGCGGCGGCGTCATCATCGATGGCCGTGCCCTGTATGGCCACCAGGGCATCGCCGGCGAATGGGGCCACAATGTGATGGATCCCGATGGCCGCCAGTGTTACTGCGGTCGGCGGGGGTGCGTTGAGACGCTACTGTCGGGTCCACATCTGGAGGCTCGCTTCCAGGAAGCGACGGGGCACCAGGTGACTTTGAGTGACATCGTCGCAGCAGCACCCGACAATCCTCATGCTGCAGCCGTCATCGAACATCTGTGCGAGTGGTTCGCCCGGTGTGTTGCGTCGGTGATCAACATCCTCGATCCGGACGTTGTCGTTCTCGGCGGCGGCGTGAGCAATATCGACGCCCTCTACGATCAGGGCGTGGCCGCCCTTGATCGCTGGGTCTTCAATGATGCCGTCCACACGCGTATTGCCCGTAACGAGTTGGGTGACAGCGCCGGCGTATTTGGCGCCGCCATGCTCACGGCCTGACTCCAGAAAATGGAGGCCGCAGCCTAGCTGGCGACCGACGCCACTATATCCTACTTCGCTGCCCGCGCGTTCTTCCAGGCCTCGAATTCAGCCATCGTCTTCTCGTCCGGCGGATAGGTGCCGACGATGGAGGCACCACCGCGGATCTTCTCCATGATGAAGATCTCCTTCTCCTCCATCTCGTGAGCCGTCTGCGCCACCTGTTCGGCCAGATGTGACGGAATCACGACGACCCCTTCGCCATCCCCCACGATGATATCTCCGGGGAGAACAGCCACATCGCCACACCCGACAGGCACCTGAATCTCACTGGGATAGTGGATGCTCTTGTTGGTGTGCGCATTCATGGCCCGGCAAAAGGCCGGCATCCCGGATTCGGCGATCGCTGGACTGTCCCGATAGGCGCCATCGGTCACCACGCCGGCCGCCCCCATCTGCTGCATCCGCATCGCCAGAATCGAGCCCATCGTCCCCGCTCGCGTGTCGCCGCGAGCGTCGATGACCAGGATATCCCCCGGTTCCATAGCCTCAATGCCGACACGCTGCTTGTCGGTGAGATTGTCCATGGGGATATCGTTGAGATCCTCGCGCGCAGGGATGTAACGCAGCGTGTAGGCACTCCCTGCCATCTTCATGCCCGGCTTCAAGGGCGTTACGTTGTGCATGAATGTGTTGCCCAGGCCAAGCCCCTTGAGCACGGACGTCAACGTCGCCGTGCTCGGCACGAGAAGCTGGTCAAGCGTGGCCTGGGATACGCGATGCGGTTCGGTCATCTGCTCTCTTTCGTCGTTAGCGGATCTTGCCGCGGGCGTGGACAGGCCAGATCGCCTCGACCTGATCGCCCCGTATTGCGGCCATCTCATCATGTTCGTTGAAGCAGGGACAGGGATGAACGGGGATGACCTGCACTCTGTCGCCAATCTGAGGCTGAGGATCGCAGGCGGACACGTCCAGGTGACCGTGCTCCTCTGAAGCCCCGGTGAGTCGGGCCTCAGGGAACTCGATGATGTACCCCATCAAAGCCCCGTCATCATCATGGTGGACCGCCGCACTGAGCGACTTGCTCCCCGCATCGAGGATCGCACGACTCGCATTCGGGCGACTCACGACCGTCGCCAGGACGCGCCCGGCACACTGCTCGACCGTATGGGTCTTTGATGTCAGCAGGTGCTTCATGCCTCCGACGGGATACTCACCGGCTCGGAACTCCGTCAACTCCGGGATCTCGTGAGACGTGAACGAGGCCGGTGTGGATCCGCCACTCACGATCGGATAGGGCAGCCCCTGCTTGTCGAACAATTCGAGCGTCTGCTGGATGAAAGGCCGGTATTCAGGAGGCGTTGGCATGGCCATCACACCCTTCAGTTGAATACCCGGTAGAGAGTGGGCCAGGGCACCGAGTTCGGCGCCGCGCTCGGGCGTCTCTGCACCGGCTCGACCACCCACGTCCAATTCGATGATGACGCCTACTTCGACCCCGGCCTTCGAGGTGGCTGCCGAGATCCCCTGCAGGGTGATTTCGGAATCGGCGGCGACGGTGAGATTCGTGCGCTTCGTCAGCGCCACCAGACGCCGCAATTTCTGCTCACCAATGATGTTGAAGGGTATCAGCATATCCTGATCGATCCCCCCATTCACCATGACTTCCGCTTCGCCCAGCTTCTGACAGGTGATGCCCATGGCGCCCCGGGCCATCTGCATATGAGCGATGGCCAGGCACTTGTGTGTCTTGATGTGGGGTCGCAGGCCAATACCATGCGTATCGAAGTAGGCCTGGTATCGATCGAGATTGTCTTCCAACCCATCGAGATCGACTAGCAGGTAGGGCGTATCGAGGTCGTGTACGTTCATCTGACAGCTCCTGGAAAGGGCGGGCGAAAGGGTAGCGTCGCCCCTCCTCGATGGCAAGCAGGCAGGTGATAATCCCCTGTTACGAAATCAGCATTGGGAAATTCTGCTGCATGAGATCCGCAGGCCTCCGGCGCCTGGCTCACAAGGCGCGCGACCGACGTGCACGCCCACCCGACTCTTGTCTTGTTGTCACTGGTTCAGGTCGCACGTCAGCTCTACTCTTAACGCTCGATGCTGTATGCTGGTCGATGATCTGTAACGAACCGGGTAAGATGCCTCTGACCCTACAAGCCGAAACACCTGTCGCCCTGATCTGTGCCGTCATGGCACGCGGCCAGGAGGCCGTCCTGCAGACCTGTCGTGATCTGGAGCCGATCTTCGGCGAGTTGAGCGATCGCTCCAGCCTCTATGACTTCGACCCCTTCTCGACCTACTACGCGCCAGAGATGGGCACCGGATTGTCCAAGTGCGTCGCCCGTTATGGCGACCTGGTGCTGCCCTCCATACTCGCTTCGGCCAAACTCGACACTCTTCGGCTGGAACGACGCGCCGCCATCGGTGACGATGCGGTCCTGACGCGAACGATCAACCTCGATCCTGGCCTGCTGTCACCTCACAGCCTGGTATTGGCCACAACGAAGGCAAGCGGACATCGCGTCACGATTGCGCCATCCCTCTTCGCGGAAGTGACGCTGCTGTATGAGAAGGGTGAATACCGACCGCTGCCCTGGAGCTATCGCGACTACCAGTCACCGGCCGTGCAGGATTTTCTGCTGCGACAGCGACCGTCCCTGATCTGACAGCACTCAGGCAGGCGGATGAGGATGAGGCGCCATGAAGACCAGGACCACAAGGCGTGCCGCCGAATCATTGAGCACGCCATGATCCACACCCGGTGGTGACAGGACGGCCCACCCCGCTTCCAACTGCTGCGATTCGGTCCCTACCGTGAACGTCCCGCTGCCTTCGACGACGTAGTAGATCTTGTCATTGTCCGCGTGGCTGTGAAGAGCCTGCGACTGCCCGGGTTCGAAGCAATAGATGTCGCTGAACATGCGGGGAGATTCGAAGAGACTCACCTTCTGGAATTTCTCGTCCGAGAAGTTCGCCACTGCGCTCAATTGAACGACGTCCATCTTCGATTCCCTCACCGTTGCTCGACGGGCCTGAACTGACGTCCCTCAGGCCCTGTGTAGATGTGATTCGGGCGGATCAACCGGTTGTTATCCTGTTGCTCGATCACGTGGGCCGCCCAACCTGCGACTCGACTGGCAACGAAGATCGGCGTGTACAGTGGGATGGGGATATCCATCCCGTAGTAGGTGTAGGCACACGGCAGATCCAGATTCGGGAAGATGCCCTTCTCTGACAGCATCGTCTCCTCTGCAATCTCAGCGATCTGACGCCACCGATCTTCGCCGGTCGCTTCACTGACTTTCTTGCCCGCCGCTTTCATGGCCGGCACGCGCGAATCACCACTCTTGTACTCGCGGTGTCCGAAGCCCATGATCTTCTTCTTCTTCTCCAGCGCCTCCATGATCCAGGCGCGGGCATTGTCCGGCGAGCCGATCTCCAACATCATCTCCATGGCGGCCTCATTGGCTCCGCCATGCAGTGGGCCTGCGAGCGTGCCGATCCCGACGGTCATCGCCGCATGCAGATCGCTCATCGTCGAAGCCGCAACACGGGCTGCAAATGCCGAGGCATTGAAGCCGTGCTCACTGTAGAGGATGAGGGAGACATTCATCGCCTCCACCGCATAGGCCGCCGGCTCGTCGCCATTGATCATGTAGAGCAGATTGGCCACATGACTCAGATCGTCACGGGCGTCGACCGGTTCCAGGCCGCGCGCGAGGCGATGACCGATGCCGATGATCATCGGCATCTTCGCCAACAGCCTCACCGTCTTGCGAACATTCGCCTCGTGTGAGTTATCACCAGCGTCGGCATCATCGAAGGCCAGGGCGGAAATAGCCGTCCGCATCAGAGCCATGGGGTGAGCCTTGGACGGGGCAGCGTGCAGCAGCTTCGTCACCACATCAGGCAACTGCCGCTCGTAGAGCAGAACGTCGCTGAATGCCGCCAGTTGCGGCTCATTTGGAAGATCGTCGTGCAGGAGCAGATAGGCGATCTCCTCGAAGGAGGCTCCTCCCTCGGTAAGATCGACGAGATCGTAGCCTCTCAGAATCAGGCGATTCCGCTCCATATCGATGCTTGAGATCGCAGACTCACCGGCGATGACACCGGCCAGACCTGGGCTGTACTTGCTGGTATCTGTCATGTTCCTGACCTCCCGCGCGTAACGCGCACTTCCCGGATCGGCACAGCAACGGCCATGTGGCTATGTCGCATCCTGGGGCTTCTGATCCCCAACATCCTGATCAGTGGCCAGGTGTCGATCCAACTCGTGATAGGACTCATAGTCTAGTAGCTCGTAGAGCTCGGTTCGTGTCTGCATACGATCGATCCAGCCCGTGGCGCTCCCCGTGTCACGCAGATCGGTGAGGACGCCTTCTACGGCCTTCATCATCACGCGGAAGGCCGTCATCGGGAAGATCACCATTCGGTAACCGAGCTCCCGGAACTGATCGACCGAAAGCAGCGGCGTCTTGCCAAATTCCGTCATATTGGCCAGCAGCGGAGCCTGTACCAACTCGGCGTAACGACCGAACTCCTCCTCCGTCTGCAGCGCCTCGATGAAGATGACATCTGCACCGGCATCCAGATATCGCAGTCCTCGTTCGACGGCGGCGTCGAAACCTTCCACGGCGCGCGCATCAGTACGGGCGACGAGGAGGAAATCCGGATTCGACCGTGCTGTGGCGGCCGCCTTCAGCTTCGTCTCCATGTCCTGAGAGGGAACCAGCCTCTTGCCGTCCAGGTGCCCGCAACGCTTGGGCATCACCTGATCCTCCAGGTGAACACCGGCCACGCCGGCCCGCTCGAAGCACTGGATGGTTCGCATGACCTGCAGGGCTTCACCAAATCCGGTATCGGCATCACACAGGGCCGGCACATCGACAGCCTGGGCGATGTATCCGGCGATGCGGGCGACCTCTTCCACGCCCATCAGGGCGATGTCCGGGTAACCGCTGACACCATTGATGATGCCAGCCCCGGAGATGTAGATCGCCTCAAAGCCAAGTTGTTGGGCCATCATGGCCACAGGCGCATTGAAACAGCCGGGCATCGTCACCGTGCCCTCACCGATCGCCTGCCGAAGGCGAGCAGCCTTGTCAGCAGCCGTAACGCCGGGTGTCAGATTCATGAGATTCTACACGCGAATCGTGGCGTCACGTTTGGCACCCACCGAAACCAGGGAGACTTTCGTACGACTCAGCTCCTCAATACGGTGGACGTAGGCCTGCGCCTTCTCCGGCAGGGCATCGAATGTGCGCGCCTCGGTCGTGGGTGCGCACCAGCCTTCGATCTCCTCGTAGATCGGCGTGCACTTTGCCAGCACACGCGGATCGGCGGGAAACTCCTCCAGCGTCTCGTCGCCGCAGCGATAGGCCGTACACAACTTCAAACTCTCTACTGTATCGAGAATGTCCATCCGCGTGAGAGCCAGACTCGTGAGTCCATTGATCCGAGAGGACATCCGCGCAATGGTGGCATCGAACCAGCCACACCGACGAGCCCGTCCGGTCGTGGCACCATACTCCTGGCCAAGTTCGCGGATCCGCTCTCCTTCGTCATCCAGTAGTTCCGTCGGGAAGGGCCCGTTGCCGACACGCGTCATGTAGGCCTTCGTGACGCCGATGATCTCGTCGATCCGGGTAGGTCCGACACCGGCACCGCTACAGGCGCCCCCTGCCGTCGTATTCGAAGACGTGACAAAGGGATACGTGCCATGATCGACGTCCAGCAGGGTACCCTGAGCACCCTCGAACAGGATCTTCTTGCCATCGTCCAGTGCACGATTCAGCAGAATCGATGTGTCGGTCACCAGCGGCCGAAGACGCTCAGCAAAAGCGAGATAGTCACGGATGATCTGTTCGGCGTCGAGCGCTTCAGCGCCATAGATCTGCGTGAGCAGTGTGTTCTTTTCTTCAACGGCTGCACGCAGACGATCCGGCAGATGATCCGTGTCGAGCAGGTCCATAACACGCACGCCGTGCGTGCGGTCGATCTTGTCACGATAGGCGGGTCCGATCCCGCGACCGGTCGTGCCGATCGCTCCACTCCCCTTCTTCGCCTCAGCCGCTTGATCAAGTGCCTTGTGGTAGGGCATCACGACGTGAGCACAACTGCTGACGAAGACCCGGTCTTTGCCAACACTGAGCCCACGCTCGGTGAGATCGTCGAGTTCTTCAAAGAAGGCTTCGAGATCAAGCACCACACCATTGCCCACGACACATTTCGTGTTCGGATTGATCCCGCCCACAGGCAGGGCGTGAAAGATGTAAGTCTGGTCATCGACCTTCACGGTGTGGCCGGCATTGGCTCCCCCCTGAAAGCGGACGACAACTTCAGCCTCTGCGCCAAGAAAATCGACAATCTTGGCTTTGCCCTCGTCGCCCCACTGGGCGCCGAGTACGATCGTTGCGGGCATGCGATGTGCCTTTCTGGTTCAGACGAGTCGAGAATTGTTTAGAGTGCCACGCGACGCGCCCACGTCACGTGCCCGTCTCCGAGGATCTGCTCAAGGAGATCGTCGGAAATGCGGCTGTCCACATTGAGAACGGAGAGCGCACTGGCTCCCTGCGCGTCTCGTCCCAGTGACAGTTGTGCGATGTTGACGCCCTGTGATCCCAGCAGCGAGCCGATACGGCCGATGATACCAGGCACGTCGTCATTACGATAGAAGAGCATGTGTCCTTCGGGAACAGCATCCAGATCGAAATCATCGAAACGCACGATCCGGGGGTCTCTCTTGCCGAACAACGTACCGGAGACCACGCGTCGCTTCTCACCATGCTGGAAGACGACGCTGATCAGACTGGTGTAGTCTTCCGGCTCGGTACTGCGCAACTCATCGATACCGATGCCGCGCTCCTGCGCCAGTACCGGCGCATTCACGAAGTTTACCGATCCATCGGCGGCAAAGGACTCCATGATCCCCTTGAGGACGGCGGAGGTCAGCGGTGATGTTGTGTGATTGGCCACTTCACCACGGAATTCCACGGTGATTCGATCGACGTCGCCACCTGACAGCTGACCCTGGATTTTACCCAGGCATTCACCCAGTAGGAGCCAGGGACGCATCTTCTCATAGACCTCGGGGGCAATGGAAGGCACGTTGACCGCATTGCGGATCACGCCATCGATCAGGACCTCGCGTATCTGCTCTGCTACCTGCAGCGCCACATTCGCCTGGGCTTCCTTCGTGGACGCGGCCAGGTGCGGTGTGCAGATGACCCGCTCGTGCGCGATCAGGGCCGAGTCAGCGGGGGGCGGCTCTTCTTCAAAGACATCCGCCGCGAGACCGGCAACCTTACCGGACTCAAGCCCCTCGAGGATCGCCGCCTCATCGACGATGCCCCCTCTGGCGCAATTGATGACCCGGACACCGTCCTTGCACAGAGCCAGCTCCGCAGTCGAGAGTCGGTGACGGGTCTGATCGGTCAGCGGCAGATGGAAGGTGAGGAAGTCGGCTTCAGGCCAGATCTCTTCTGCGGGCACCAGCTGCGCACCGTAGGACTGGGCGACTTCAGGTGTGAAGGGAGGATCGAAGGCCAACACACGCATGCCGAGGGCGGCCGCACGACGTGCCACCTCGCGGCCCACCTGACCAAGACCGAAAACACCGATCGTCTTGCCCGTCATCTCCACACCGGTGAATGAGGACTTGTTCCACTTCCCATTCTTCACCGAGATATTTGCCTGAGGAATGTTCCGAGCAAGAGACATCATCATCGAGATGGTGTGCTCTGCAGTGCTGACCGAGTTGCCACCAGGCGTGTTCATGACGACAACACCGGACCGGGTGGCCGCCTCAGAGTCGATGTTGTCGACACCGGCGCCGGCTCGGCCGATCGCCCGCAGGCGCGTCGCACGCTCGAGGACCTGCTTGGTCACCTTCGTGGCACTTCGGACGATCAGACCGTCGTAATCACCGATTACTTCGAGTAGCTGATCAGGCGTGAGATCGGTCTTTACATCGACGGTGATGTCACCGCCCTGTTCGAGGATGGCGACACAGCCTGTATCGACCTTGTCGCTGATAAGAACCTTCACTGGGACGGAGTATCTCCCTTGGGCGGCAACGATTCCCCACTGTTACTGGTGGTTTCGCTGCCACTGATTGTTTCGAGGATCCATTGCCACAAATCGCCGCGTCCCTGGCCACTCTCTGCTGAGAATGTCAGATACGGCAGATCTGCCAGGTGCCCCTCGTCTTCGAGACGTTTCATCTGTTGGTTGAGCTTGCCGCGTGTCAGCTTGTCGACCTTGGTGAAGATCAGCAGAAAGGGTTGCGATGACGCTCGCAACGATTCTGTCAGCTGCAGATCGAGGGGGCTGGGACCGTGACGCGCGTCGATCAACTGGACGACGGCGCGCAGCTGCTGCCGCGACTTCAGGTAACTGTCGGTCAGGTCGCCGAGACTCTTGCGCAAACCCTGGCCGCCATGCACGAAGCCGTAGCCGGGCAGATCGACGAAATACATCTTGTCATTTACGCGATAGTAGTTGAGCTGCTGAGTCTTGCCGGGCGTTGAACTGGTGCGGGCAAGACTCTTGCGCTGTATGAGTCGGTTGATCAGGGACGACTTGCCGACATTCGATCGGCCAGCAAAGGCGATCTCCGGCAGTGCGTCAGTCGGTGCACCACCGACGCTGACTGCGCCCATCACAAACTCGACTGAATCGACCCGCATCTCTCACCGGTTCGCCGCGACGCAGGCGTTTACGCGCTCTTGCGCAGATACTCGTCTTCATCATCGCCATGCTCGACACCTTCGTCGATCATTTCGGCAGTGACGAGGACTTCCGTGATCTCTTCATGCGATGGCGTGTCATACATGACATCCATCAGTGCCTGCTCCAGGACCGATCTCAGTCCCCTGGCACCAGTACCCTTCTGAACGGTCAGATCGACCACTCGCCTCAGCGCCTCTTCGGTGAAGGTCAGATCGACCCCATCGATCTCAAACAGGCGGCTCACCTGGCGAATGATGGCATTCTTCGGCTCCGTCAGAATCCGGAAGAGGTCTCCTTCGCTCAGTTGATCGAGATTGGAAACGACGGGCACACGGCCGACAAACTCCGGAATCAGACCGAATTGCAGCAGATCTTCAGGTTGGACCTCGGCCAGGACATCGAGTGTGTCTTCATCGGCATGGTCTGCACCGCCCGCGCCAAATCCCAGCGTCGATTTGCCGATCCGTGTCGAGATCACTTTCTCGAGCCCCTCGAAGGCGCCACCGCAGACGAAGAGGATGTTACTCGTATCAATCTGAATCATCGCCTGCTCGGGGTGCTTGCGGCCACCCTTCGGCGGGATGTTGGCCACTGTCCCTTCGAGAATCTTCAACAGGGCCTGCTGCACACCTTCGCCAGAAACATCGCGACTCACAGCCGGCGTCGACGACTTGCGGGCGATCTTGTCGATCTCATCCAGATAGACGATCCCCTTCTCGGCGCGACTGACATCGTAGTCTGCTGACTGCAACAGACCGACCAGCAGATTCTCAACATCCTCACCGACGTAACCGGCCTCCGTGAGAATCGTCGCATCAGCAATCGAAAAAGGTACCTGCAACACCTTGGCCAGTGTCTGGGCCAGCAAGGTCTTGCCGGTACCGGTCGGGCCGACGAGCAGGATATTGCTCTTGTCGATTTCGACGCCGTCGAGATCTACATTCGAGCGAATGCGCTTGTAATGATTGTAGACGGCAACGGACAGGATCTTCTTGGCTCGATCCTGACCGATGACGTATTCGTCGAGAAAATCTTTGATTTCGATCGGCTTGGGAAGCGTACCCGTTTCCCACGGCAGCGTCTGCTTCTTGTCCTCGGACAGCACGTCGTTGCACAGCTTGACGCACTCGTTGCAGATATGCACCGAGGGACCAGTGATGATCTTGTCCACCTGGCTGGCAGATCGTGCACAGAAGGAGCAACGGGGCTCGCTCTTGGCCGGACGACGTTTCATGACGTTATGAGCCTTACCCGGCGGCCTCCGCAGGAGGCGACACCGACAGGGTCGACGGCTGGATGATCTCATCGATCAGGCCGTACTCGCATGACTCTTCGGGGCTCATGAAGAAGTCGCGTTCCGTGTCGTGCTTGATCGTCTCCAGATCCTGACCCGTGCAATCGGCAATAATCTGATTCAGTTGCTCGCGAATCTTGATGATCTCGCGGGCGTGAATCTCCATGTCCGCAGCCTGGCCACCAATACCCCCCATCGGCTGATGCAGAAGCATGCGGGCATTCGGCAAGCTCTGCCTTTTGCCCTTCGCGCCACCAGCCAGCAACACGGCACCCATGCTCGACGCCTGGCCGATGCACATGGTAGCCACATCAGATGCGACATGATGCATCGTGTCGTAGATGGCCAGCCCGGCCGTCACCGATCCCCCCGGCGTGTTGATATAGAGGGAGATATCCTTCTTCGGGTCCTCGGAAGCCAGGAAGAGCATCTGAGCGATGATGAGATTGGCGATCCCATCATTGATCGGCGTGCCGATAAAGACGATGCGTTCCTTCAGCAGACGGGAATAGATGTCGTACGAACGTTCGCCACGACCCGTCTGCTCGATGACCATCGGAATGAGCGACATAAGACCTACACCTTCTTCTCAGTGATTTTCGCCGTCGACTCGAGCTGCTCGAAGATCTTGTCCTCTTCCAGATCACGGCGCAGATCACCGACCCGGGGAGAACGCTTTAGATCTTCAGCCTTCAATCCCATCTCTCCCGAGCGTCGTTCGAGATAGGCGTCGAATTCCTCCTCGGTGACTTCCACGGTAATCTTGGCCCGCAGCGCCTCCATCACGAGATAGGACTTGAGGCGCCGCTCGCCCGACTGCCGTTCCTCGTCGGTGAACTCGGCCTCGTGGCCATGGTCGTGATCGTGATCGTGGTCATGCCCGTGGTCCTGACCCTGCTGGTTCGCCTGTTCCTCACGCTCCTGCCGGATCGACTCGAGATAGTTGGTGAGCAGACCCTCGGGGATCTCGATCTCGTGATTGTTGAGTAGACCATCCATCAACTCACCGCGCATCTGCTGCCGACCCATGAACTCCCAACGCTGCGTCATCTGGCCGCGGATATGGTCTTTCAGCTGATCGAGACTCTCAAATTGTTCGCCCACATCCTTGGCAAACTCGTCATCGAGCTCGGGCAACTCGCGTTCACGGATCTCGCGAGCAGTCACCATGAAGTGTTCCTGCTTGCCCGCCAGCTCCTCGTTGGGCAGATCGTCGCGGTAGGTGAAGTCGATCGTCCGCTCTTCGCCGGCCGTGATCCCGATGAGTGCTTCCTCGAACTCCGGGCTGGGCGCTTCTGCGTTGCCGATGTGGAAATAGCGTTCTTCGTAGCGATCACCCACCACGGCCACGCCATCTTCCAGACGCTGCAGGTCGGCGATCAGGACATCACCCTTTTCGAGCGCACGCTCCACCGATTTCTCCGTCGCCTGTCGGCCACGCAGCTCGGTCAGTTGCTCGTCGATCTCCTCATCGGTGATCTCATGGGCGACGCGGCTGATCTCGAGGCCCTCGTAGTTGTCCAGTTCGACCTCCGGCCAGACGTCGATACTGGCCGTGAACTTGAGCCCCTCACCCGGTTCGTGATCGAGCTTGGTGATCCTGGGGGTCCCCGCCGGATTGAGGCCAGCTTCCTGCATCGCTTCCTGCAGCAGCCGCGGCAACAGATCTTCGATCACGCCGGCACGAATGCCATCACCATAGCGCTTCTCGATGAGAGTCAGGGGAACCTTGCCCTTGCGGAAGCCGGGCATCTCGAGGCGCTTCTGATAGGTGCGGATGGCGGCGGACAACTCCTTGGCCACACGCTCTGCGGGAATCTCGACCTCGAGGTCGCGTTCCCACTTACCGGTTTCGATTACGTTGGTCTGCACGATCGCTTCTTGTGAAGGGCGGCCACGAATCGCTCTGGAGTCTGCGATCGCATCCTGTCTTGAATGAGATCTAACTGAAATCAGATCTATCTGAATGAGTCCGTGCGAAAGGGGGGACTCGAACCCCCAAGCCCTCTCGGGCACCAGATCCTAAATCTGGCGCGTCTGCCAGTTCCGCCACTTTCGCGCTTGCCTGTGCGCCACTCCTGTGCTGGTGAACCTTCGTCCGATTCAACCAGGAGCGTCGAACTGGACGCACGAGGTTGAGGCGGACGCACAAAGAAAGACACCGAAACCCCGTCGGGAGCCGATGCACGGGCTCCTCGGGCCCCGGTGCAGTGGCGGTCCCGAACAAGACTTGAATATACAGGCCCTGATATAAGGATACAAGAGAGAGCCCGGCCCCCCTCACCGGAGGGACCGGCCCCAGTACAAACCGAGTGTCTGTTCGCCTTCAGTCAGCCTGACACATCGCCTCAGGCCGCCGGGTGCTTCCAGTCTGCCATACGACCGGTGAGCACGGCGAGCAGTTCAGATTTCTTGACCCGATCCTGAGCCATCGAATCCCGCTCCCGGACCGTCACGGTGTCATCGGTGAGCGTATCCGAGTCGACAGTCACGCAGAATGGCGTGCCCACTTCGTCCATCCGCCGGTAGCGTCGACCGATGGCGCCCCTTTCATCGTAAAAAACCCGCAGGTGGGGACGCAGGTCAGCCTCGACCTTGCGGGCAATCTCCGGCATGCCATCGCGCTTCACCAGGGGCAGAATGGCCACCTTGATTGGCGCGATCTGCGGATGAAAACGCATGACCGTGCGTGTATCACCCTTCACTTCTTCCTCGTCGTAGGCATTGGCCAGAACCATCATGGTCGAACGGCTTGCCCCGATGGAGGTCTCCACGACGGCGGGCAGGACCTTGTCCTTCGCCTCTTCATCGAAATACTTCAGCTGTTTGCCGGAGAATTCCTCGTGCTGGCCCAGGTCGAATTGCCCGCGATTGTGAATGCCCTCCACCTCGTCCCAACCAAAGGGGAATTCGAAGTGGATATCGTAGGCCTGCCTGGCGTAGTGGGCCAGTTCACCGGCTCCGTGTTCGTGCCAGCGCAATCGACTGTCGGGAATACCCAGAGCTTCAGTGAACCACTTGCGCCGCTCCTGTTTCCAGTAGTCGAACCACTTCTCTTCCTCGCCGGGCCTGACGAAATACTGCATCTCCATCTGCTCGAATTCGCGGGTACGGAAGAGGAAATTCTTTGTCGTGATCTCGTTGCGGAAGGCCTTGCCGATCTGGGCGATACCAAAGGGCAGCTTCTGGCGCATGGCCTGCTGCACATTGAGATAGTTGACGAAGATGCCCTGCGCCGTCTCGGGACGCAGATAGACGACACTGGCCGAATCCTCAACGGGACCAACGTGCGTCTTGAACATCATGTTGAACTGGCGCGGCGGCGTCAGCTCGTTGCCTTTCGGACTCTTCAACGCAAGTTCGGCCATCTTCGCCGTCATGCCGTCGAAATCGAGGCCGGCGCAATCGACACCGGCCTCTGTGAGAAGATGGTCGAGCCGGAAACGCTCGTTCGTCTTGCTGTCCTCCACCATGGGATCGTTGAAGCCTTCCACGTGCCCGGAAGCTTCCCACACTCGCGCGTGCATGAGGATCGACGCATCGATCCCCTCCACGTCGTCGCGATACGTCATGGCGCGCCACCATGACTCCTTGATATTGCGCAGCAATTCGACCCCCAGTGGGCCGTAATCCCAGCAGCCATTCAGACCACCGTAGATCTCCGAACTCTGGAAGATGAATCCCTTGCGCTTGCACAGGGAAACGAGCTTTTCCATCACATCCGACATATCAGTCCTCATCATTTGCGGCCGCGTGATCCGGCGGCTGGTATGGTCCGGGAGACCGTTGCCTGAGCCGCTTCGTCAACGGCCTCCTAAAGCATCGAGAAACTCCAGCGAGCGCAGACGACCGCTGGCCCCGGCATGGTATTCCAGAAAACTGCGCAGCATCCCGCGGATCTCGCCATGGCGTGCTGGTGCTGCAGGCAGACTCTCACGGGTGTAGGTTCGCATCGCCTGCAACGTGGCGAGAAAATGCAGGCTCTCACCACTGACTCTTCGTGTCATCGTACCGTAGATCGTATTGCCTCCACCATCTGCACCGTCGGCGATCGCTTCACGCGAGCACGTGGGACAGACACCCCCGCCCATCGCGGGGCTGAACCACGAAGCCTCAGGCTCCAACCCGCAGCCGCAATTGGTGCAGATCGTCAGTTCAGGTCGGTACCCCAGTGCTGCGGCAACACGCAACTGAAAGTACCAGAACAGCGACTCCAACTGGGCCTGCTCCACCTCTTCCAGCCCGGCGAGAATCCCGACCAGACAGGCGTAGAGCTTGGTATTGGCTTCGTGCTCGATCGTCAGGCGATCCAGCATTTCCGAGGCAGCGCCGGCATAGGCCAGCCGCGGCAGATCGCAAAGCAACTGCGGATGTGTGCGTATCACTTCCGCGTCCGTCAGCGTCTGCAGATCCCGATCATCGCGCAGATAACACACGACGCGAATCTCGTTGGTGACTTCCAGGCAACCGCCGTATTTACTCTTCGGCTTGCGGGCACCCTTCGCAACGATCTTGAGCTTGCCGTGTCCCTCACTGTAGAGGGTTACCAGCTTGCTCGTCTCGCCCATGCGACGCGTGCGCAAGACGACGGCATCGGTCTTGACGATGACTCTGGCCATGGTCCGGCCTTCTCAGTCGCTGGCTGGCAAGCTGTCCGCAGTGACGGCAGCCGAATCCCGCTTGATCAATCGATACAGATGCTCGCCGGGCAGCACGAGCCCGTATTCCTCTCGAGCCATGCGTTCGACAAAGGCCGGATCATTCTCCATCCGCCACAGCACTTCCCGCAGGCTGTCGTTGGTTGTTTCCAGCGCGGTCACCTCAGACTCGAGTTCAGCCAGTGTCTCACGCTCCGCCTGCAACTCGAACCAACCGCCCTGCCCGGTAAAGAAGATGTACGCCCAGCCGATGATCATGGCCAGCAGGATCAGCAAACCCCACCAGCGACGCTTCTTCCGTTCGGCCAGGGGCACGGCGCGTGATGCGAGTTTTGCCAAGCTACATCAGCACGAGATCATCACGATGAATGACCTCCTGCGCCTTGATCCCGAGGATCTTTGTCACGGCTGGAGAGCTCTGTCCCATGATCCGGGTCAGATCATCGTGCGAGTAACGGCAAACGCCACGGCCGACTTCCCGGCCCTGGCCATCGGCGATGCGTACCACATCACCGATAGAAAATGAGCCATCGACCGCCGTCACTCCTGCAGGCAACAGCGATCGACCAAGGGTCACGATCGCCTTGACGGCGCCATCGTCCACAACGACCGCACCCCGAGGTGGTGAGGCAAAGCCGATCCAGCGCTTGCGGCTGCCCATGCGTTTGCCCCGCGGCAGGAAGAGGGTGCCTTTGGGCTCTCCCGCGAGAAGATCCGGGAGACGATGACGTCGGGCGTGTGCCACGATCGTCATTTCACCACAGACGGCCAGCAGCCGAGCCGCTCGCAGTTTGGTCTCCATCCCGCCTCGCCCGAGTTTGCTGCCCCCGCCAGACGCATCGACCTCGTCGCCAGTCCGAATCTCGGAAATCAGCTCTTCTCCCCGCCCGCCGACATAGCGGCGATAGACGCCCTCCACATCGGACAGCACCACGAGCAACTGAGCCTGCACCAGATTGGCCACATAGGCGGCCAGCATGTCATTGTCGCCAAGTGACTGCCGCAATTCGGCAACTGCGACCGAGTCATTCTCGTTGATGACGGGCACAACACCAAGGGCAAACAGCTGCCGAAATGTGTTGTGCAGGTGATTGTAACGCTGCCGGTCATCGAGAATGTCTCCTGCCGTGAGCAGAACCTGTCCCACGGGTACGCCGTGCCGTCGAAAGAGACTCTCGTAGGTATGCACCAGCAGATTCTGTCCGACGGCGGCCACTGCCTGCAATTCGGCGATCGCCTTTGGACGATCCGCCAGACCCAACCGGCCCATCCCGGCGGCGACGGCGCCGGATGACACCAGCACGACCTCGCGGCCCTGTTCGCGCAGAGCCACCAGGTCGGTCACAAGGCGACGAATCGTCGGCCGATGCAACTGACCATCACTGCCGGTCAGGCTGCTCGAGCCGATCTTGACCACGAGACGCCGGACAGAGCCCAGGCGCCTGGCGCGTTGTGGATCGATGGACACGGTCATCGCAGATCGTCTCGTCGCCTCAACCCACGTAGGGCCGCACGACGACGCCGCGGTCAGCCAGATAGGTCTTGACCTCGGGAATACTGTAGACCTCGTAGTGGAAGATCGATGCAGCCAGGGCGGCATCCGCTTCACCGGCGGTCAGTACTTCATAGATGTGTTGGGTCGAACCGGCGCCGCCGGATGCGACGATGGGCACATCCACGCGGCGCGACACGGCGCGATTCAGCTCGAGGTCATAGCCGTCGCGCGTGCCATCGGCGTCGATGCTGTTGAGGACGAGTTCGCCTGCGCCACGGTCGACGAGTTCATCGACCCATTCGAGGGCATCGATCCCCGTCGCCTTGCGTCCCCCGTTGATATAGATCTCCCATGCCGGAGGTTCGCCAGGTGCCGTCTCGGTGCGCAAGACGTCGATGGCGGCCACGATGCACTGTGATCCGAAACTCTCGGCGCTCTGGGTGATGACCTCAGGATTGTGCACGGGTGCGGAGTTGAGCGATACCTTGTCTGCCCCGCCCTTGAGGATCTCCCGGACATCGGCGAAGGTGCGGATACCGCCGCCGACGGTGAGCGGAATGAAGACCTGCTCGGACACCTCACGCACCAGATCCATGACGATGGCACGTCCGTCTGATGAGGCGGTGATATCGTAGAAGACGAGTTCGTCCGCCCCTTCCTTGTCATAGCGCGTAGCCAGTTCGACCGGATCGCCGGCGTCTTTGTCGGCGGAGAACCGCACGCCTCGGACATTGCGGCCATTCTTCACATCGAGACAGGGAATGATGCGTTTGGCGAGCACGGCGCTCTTCTCGTGCGAGGGGAAGACTCTACTTGAAGTTCGCGAAATTGGTAAGCAGTCTCAGACCGATCTTCTGGCTCTTCTCCGGATGGAACTGCACCCCGAATACATTGTCGCGACCGGCAACGCTGGTGTACTGGATACCGTATTGTGTCGTTGCCAGTTGATCGGCATCGACATCTGCCTGCACATAGTAGGAGTGGACAAAGTAGAAGAAGCTGCCATCCTCGATGCCTTCCAGCAGGGGCGATGGCGTGTGGGCGTCGATCTGGTTCCAGCCGATCTGCGGTACCTTCTCCGTCTTTGGGAATCGCACGCAGCGACCGGGCAACAGACTGAGTCCGGTGTGTTCACCCATCTCTTCTGAGGTAGCGAACATCAACTGCAATCCCACGCAGATCCCCAGGAAGGGTCTCCCTGTGGATACGTGATCGCGGATCCGTTGATCCCATCCTCCGTCGCACAGATTGCGCATGGCATCACCGAAGGCCGCGTCTCCTGGCAGGACCAGGTGCATTGCGTCGGTCAGTTCATCGGCGTCGGTGATGATCTGTGCATCGAAGCCGAGGAACTGAAAGGCCTTTTCTACACTGCGAAGATTGCCCATCCCATAGTCGATGATGGCAATCACGAACCACTCTCCCGCCCCAATTCCTGCGCACGCTTGGCAGCAGCTTCGACGGCGCGGATGAATGCATGCCTCACGCCGCCCGCTTCGAGTTCGGCAAGTCCTGCAATGGTCGTGCCGCCGGGCGAGGTCACCTGATCACGCAGTTGCGCCGGATGCTGCTGCGACTCCAGCACCATGCGCCCCGCACCGGCAACGGTCTGCGCCGCCAGCTGCAGTGCCGTCTCGCGGGGCAGCCCTGCCTTCACGCCACCATCGGCGAGTGCTTCGATGACGGTATAGACGTACGCCGGCCCGCTGCCCGACAGGCCGGTCACAGCGTCGAGCAGTGACTCGCTGACCTCGACGGTGGTGCCGACCTGTGCAAAGAGGTCTACGACCATTTGAACCTGCGCAGCAGATGCGTGCTCACCACCAGCGACTGCGGTGGCACCGGCCTGCAGTCGCACCAGGGTCTGTGGCATGACCCGAACAATCGGCTGCGACCGACCGAGCAATTCGGCGATCCTCGCCATCGGGACACCCGCCATGATGGAGACCAGAGGCTGGGTCTCGGAGAGGTGAGCAGACAGTGCCTTGAGCAGTCCAGGAGCACCGGTTGGCTTCACACCGACGATGACGATATCACGCTGATCACACGCCAACGCCAGGTCGGCTCCGGTGATCACGCCGCGTTCGTTCAGAGGGGCGAGGATGTCAGCGCGCTGGTCCACGGCCGTCAGTCGATCCGGCTCCATGCCGGCGTCGAGCAGCCCGTGAAGCAAACTGCCACCCATGTTCCCGGCACCCACGATTCCGACGCTGCACGGTTTGGCCGAGGTCACCGGCGGATCTCCTGATGGCGTGTGATTGACAACTGATGGGACGCGGGGCGAGGCAGATTTCTATGATAGCCGGGGGCCGAAATACTGTCAAAGAATTCGCACCCCAAAGCATGCCCAATATCAGGCACGCTACCCCCCCCGCTCTCTGTAAAGTCGCGACTTTCTCCTTGACCTGAGGAAAAATCGCTCGCTATCTTTCACCTGATTGTCGCACAGGTACTTAGCATGCCGGTTCTTGATGAGGGAGGGAATCGGCAAAGTTGCCCCGGAGACGATGTGACGGCCGCTCCGGGTTGACGCATGCGACAACGACTTAGGGAGAACATCAATTTGCCTTGCTTGAGGCCACCGGCCTCGATGAGTTGCCAAACGCGCACATAAGGAGAAAGCACGATGGCGAAGAAGAAGGCCGCAAAGAAGAAGGTGGCCAAGAAGGCCGCACCGAAGAAGACTGCGGCGAAGAAGACGGCACCGAAGAAGAAGGCAGCCGCCAAGAAGAAGGTTGTCGCGAAGAAGAAGCCCGCAGCCAAGAAGACGGTGAAGAAGGCAGCAGCTAAGAAGACGGTGAAAAAGGCAGCAGCCAAGAAGACGGTGAAGAAGGCAGCAGCTAAGAAGACGGTGAAGAAGGCCGCACCGAAGAAGGCCGCAGCCAAGAAAGCCGCACCGAAAAAGAAGGCAGCCGCCAAGAAGGTTGTCGCAAAGAAGCCTGCCGCTAAGAAGACAGCGGCAAAAAAAAAAGATAAGAAGGTAAAGCGTAAGCCCAATCCCTCGTTCATGCGTCCGCTTCAGCCGGACACAGCCCTCGGGGTTGTTGTAGGTGGCAAGCCGCTGCCTCGCACACAGGTCGTCAAGAAGCTGTGGGCTTACATCAAGAAGAACAACCTGCAGGACACGCAGAATCGGCGCATGATCAACGCCGACGAGAAGCTTCGGAACATCTTTGGTGGGAAGAAGCAGGTCAGTATGTTTGAGATGATCAAACTCGTCAACAAGCACCTGAAGTAAGGCGCCGTATCCTGTACCTGCAGTAGACCTTACCACAGCACGGAGAGGAGTTCCCAGTATAGGGAGCTCCTCTCTTTTTATGTACGGTCCTCTCGACGGCTGCTGGTGGTCCTGTATATTACCCGTCCGAAATACAGACTGCTCGAATCGTATACGTTCGCCCCTACTCACTTTCGGATTCCAGCAACAGATGACGCCGCCGACTCGCCCCGCCCTGATCGCCCTCGCCGATGGAACCACCTTCCAAGGCCACTGTGTCGCCGGCAGCGGCGAGGTCTTTGGTGAGATGGTCTTCAATACCAGTATGACCGGCTACCAGGAGATCCTCACCGATCCCTCTTATGCTGGCCAGATGGTCACGATGACCTACCCGCACATTGGCAACTACGGTGTCACACCCGAGGATGATGAGTCCTCGAGGCCGCACGTGCGTGCCTTTGTCATGAAACAGTGCTGTCGTCGGCCATCGAATCAGCGCGCCACAAGCGGGCTGGTCGAATACATGGAGGAGCACGGTGTCATCGGCGTCGAAGACATCGACACACGCCAGCTGGTCCGCCACGTGCGCACCGAAGGCGCGATGAATGCCGCCGTCTCCACAACCGAGACAGATCCTGAAGCCTTGGTCGAGCGGGCCCGTGCATGGGAGGGCCTTGAGGGCAGGGACATGGCCGGAGAGGTCACGTGTGAAGAGACCTATGTGGTCGAGCCCGAGTCAGAAGCGCGTGCCCACGTGGTGGCCTATGACTTTGGCATCAAGCGGAGCATCGTCCGCAAGCTTGTCGAAGCCGGCTGCCGTGTGACGGTCGTGCCCGCCAGGACCAGCGCGCAGGAGGCACTGGCTCACAAGCCGGACGGGATCTTCCTGTCCAATGGTCCCGGTGATCCTCGCCCCCTCGATTATGCGATCGCCACGACACGGCAGCTCATCGAGACCGCCGATCTGCCGATGTTCGGCATCTGCCTGGGCCACGAAATCCTCGGCCTGGCCTTCGGTGCCGAGATCTACAAGCTGAAGTTCGGCCATCGTGGCGCCAACCAGCCTATCAAGGAACACGCCTCCGACCGCATCCTGATCACGTCGGAAAACCACGGATGGGGCGTCAAGGGTGACAGCCTGCCGGATGTGCTGGAAGTCACTCGCAACAATCTCAACGATGGCTGCGTGGAAGGTTTCCAGCATCGCCAGCGGCCAATCTTCTCGATTCAGTGTCACCCGGAAGCATCTCCCGGGCCGCACGACAGCGATCACCTGTTCGGCTATTTCGCCGAACTGATGCAGCGTCACTCGGCGTAAGGCGACCACTGATGCCGACGCCGACTCTGCACACTGCCCTCGGCCGCTGTCAGCTGGGAATCGGCCGCATCGACATCACGCCGCCGGCCGACGCGTATCACCGCAACTGGGGCGCGGCACTCCACGACCAGGCTGAAGGCATCCACCGGCCCTTGATGGCCACCTGCCTGTGCATCGCCCCTGTCGACGATCCTGAGAATCTTCACGTGCTCTTCGGCCTGGACCTGGGCTGGATGCGCGACACGGAGATGGACGACGTGCTGTCGTCGCTGGCCGCCGGGACCGGTCGTGCACCACACCAACTGATCGTCACCTTCTCGCACACCCACGCCTCCATCAATCTCGATCGTGAACGGGCGCAGGAGCCGGGGGGCGAGCATATCGCCCCCTATCTGGACGCCCTGCCTGGCCTCTGCTTGCAAGCCTTTGAGCAAGCCCGATCCAACCTGTCTCCTGTCGACATCAGTGTCGGTCGTGGCCACTGTGACCTGGCCGTGGAGCGTGATTTCCGCGACGAAGAGCGGGATATGTTCGTGTGCGGCCCGAATCCTGAAGGAGAATCGGACGACACTCTCATCGTCCTGCGCGCCGACACAGAGCAGGGGGCCCGCCTCGTGCTGGCAAACTACGCCTGTCATCCGACGACATTGGCCTGGGGCAATCGGCTGATCAGCCCCGACTATATCGGCGCCATGCGCGAGTTGGTCGAACAGCACTCGCCGGCGACCTGCCTGTTCCTGCAAGGGGCAGCCGGCAATCTCGGCCCGGCAGAAGGTTTCGTCGGAGATCCAGCGGTTGCCGACCGCAATGGTCGCCAGCTGGGACACGCCGTGTTGTCGACCCTCGAAGGCATGCCACCTGCTGGCCGTCAACTCACCTACGAACATCCCATCGTCTCGGGTGCCACCGTCGGCGTCTGGTCCTGGGCGGCACCGG
The DNA here is from genome assembly GCA_018673255.1 of Gemmatimonadota bacterium. The sequence continues at coordinate 38,507 of JABHDC010000253.1, read as the reverse complement.
ATGCCTCGCGCCCCGTCGATTGCTTCCGCAGCGAGACCGTTGATCTGTCCCTGCCAATCATCGACCTGCCCACCGTCGAACAGATCGAGGCTGACATCGATTCCTGGCTGCAGCGGCAGCAACAGGCCGAAGCCGACGATGAGACAGTGACAGAGACAGTGCGCGAGTGCCGTGCGCGGGTGGAGCGTTGCCGGCGAATGCTGCGCAAGGTCCAGGCGATCCCGTCCGGCACATCACACGTCGACGTCACCGTGTGGATGTGGCAGATCGGCGAGTGTGTCTGGGTGATGCTGGGCGGCGAACCGTATCAGCAGTTGCAGCAGAATCTGCGTCGCCGCTTTCCTGGTACTCCCCTGCTCATCATTGAGCTGTGCAACATGTCTCAATCGTACATGCTACCCCGCGAGCGCTACGGCATCGGCCTCTATCAGGAGGAAGTCGCCACGCTCGCACCTGGCTGTCTGGAGGCCCTGGAGGAAGCGATCTCCGAGCGCCTGCTGACGTGGGGCATGGACGAGCGTCCTGTCGCAGAGATAGGCTGACAGAGGGTTCGACGACAGGACGCCTTACCACCCTACCGCATTCACGAGGAGCCATCGCCCCATGCCGATCGTCCCCCAGGCTGTGTTGCGTCAGTTGGCCGTCGACATCTTCTCCGCTACCGGTATCCCCGACGATGATGCCCGAATTGTCGCCGACCATCTCGTCGACAGCCACCTCCTCGGCCATGATTCCCACGGCACCTGGTTTCTGCCGAGTTACGCCCGTTCCATGAAGAAGGGTTATATCCCCTGGGAAGATCGAGATCTCATTCGCGAGAACCCAGCGATCGCACTCTACGACGGCAAGGGTGGCAATGGCATCGTCGCCGTGACGCGGGCCGTCGACCTCGCTATCGAGAAGGCCCGAACCACAACCTTTGGCTTCATCGGCCTGAAATCGGTCAGCCACATAGGTCGTCTTGGCGATTATCCACCCCGAATCGCCGCACAGGGCATGCTCGGTATGGTGTGGTTGAATGGGGGCGGTCTGTTCCTCGCCCCCCATGGCAGTGCCGATCGCCGCTTACGGCCGGAGCCGATCGCTTTCTCGGCCCCCCGTGCAAATGGCCAGCCCCCGTTCATGTTGGACATGACCATGACCGTTGTCGCCGGGGGCAAAATCGAGCAGAAGATCATCCGGGGGGAGCCCTTGCCACCGGGATGGCTCATCGACCAGCAGGGCAACGATGTCACCGACGCCGAGCAGTATCGCGACACCTCAACAGGCGTGCTTCCCCTCGGCGGGCGGCAATTTGGTCACAAGGGACACGGCCTCGCCATGATGGTGGAAATGCTCGTTGGCCCGCTGACCCACGCTGGCTGTACGAAGGAGGATGGCGGTGGTGGTGGCGTGATGGTGCTCGCCATCGACATCTCCGCCTTCACCGATCTGGACAGCTACACGGACGAAGTCGAGGCCCTGGCTGAATGGGTCTGCTCCGCCCGTCCGCTACCCGGTGTCGACAAGATCTACGCACCTGGAGAGATCGAGGAAGAGACACGACAGCAGCGCATGGTCTCCGGCATCGATCTACCCGAGATGGTGTGGGAGAAGATCGCCGAAGTGGCCGACGAGATGAATGTGACGATGCCCCTGATCGACTAGTACCCTGTTGCGCGACGGCTACATCGAAACGCCCAGCGGTCCGCGGGTGATCTGGAAGTCGGCATTGCCACGCAACGACAGCGGCATCACTTCCTGGCGCGACATGGCTTCAATCAGCCGCACCAGTTGCTCGGGCCAATCAGCGCCATCACCCTCGGTCTGTGCATCCAGATCGTCACTGAACAGCGATGCCACCTGCGGCGAACTCGTCCACTGCAGCAGCGGGATCATCGGATGCCCCGGCAATGGGTGCTCGCCCACATGCGCCAGCATGACATCAACGCCGGTCGCGCCCAGACCGGTGACACTCTCGGTCCAGATCTTACCGGGCGCCTCCATCACGTGAAAGCCGGCTGCAGCAATCTGGCCATGGGCCAGAGTCGGCGACGGCGCAGCTTCCAACCCGAGATAATCGATGAAGCCCTGCGCACTCAGCAGGGGATCTGCCTCGGGCGTCACAACCGTGCCACCTGCGCCGACGATCCACGCCGTCACTCGTGCCACTGCCCTGGCAGCCACATCTGACAGCTCACCACCGGACAGCAGTCCGAGCCGTAGTCTCGACAGATCGGTGACCGTCGCCATGGATACCACGGGAGACACCTGGGCGAACCAGTCGTCGACGACCTGCAGGGACCGGTCGATCCCACCATCGAGTTGCACACTCGCATAGCCGAACTGAGATCCATCAACCCCAGCTGCCTCGAAGCAGGCGCGCATGTAGTCATTGTGCGTCTTCTCGCAACCATGCTCGATCAGCAGCGCCTGCTCAACGGATGGATGCGTGAGGTATCCGATGAGAGAGCGGGAGTAGATGTCTTCATTCGGCCCACTCGATACACCGCAGCCCTCGGTATGAACGAGGGCACAGTATCGAATCTCCCCATCGCCGTGCCTTGACTGCAGACGCTCGGCTGCCATGCGTGCCACCTGTCCCGAACAGAGACTGGTGGGCATGACCAAGCCGATCCGCTGAAGATGGAAGCCGGCTGGAGAGTCAAAACCATGCAGCTGGACCACCGGTGCCGGATCACCTGTGGGTGGCGTCAGCAGCAGTGGTCTGCCATCCGGCTCCTTCGTATCCAGCGCCTGTTCCAGCCCTGCTGCTGAAGTACGGGGCCAATCGCGCCAGATCGACACCTGCGAATGACCGGCCGCCTCGCCCCGACTCCGTTCGCCGGAGGAAACGCGCAGGCTGAGATCCAGCAGCCTCTGGCCGAGGTCATCCATCGACGCGCCGTCCTGATAGGCACCAGCATTGACGTCCATGTCTTCACGGAGCAACTCGAAACGTGCCGTCGTCGTGAGCAGTTTGAGTGTCGGCACGAAGGGGAAATTCGTGATCGATCCATTGCCGGTCACGAAGTAGATCAGATTGCATCCCGAGGCGACCTGGCCGGCGATGGACTCCAGGTCATTGCCCGGGCTGTCCATGAAGTAGTAGCCCGGCGCCGGAATCGGTTCGGAATACTCCAGACATCCATCCAGTCTGACATCCGGGTGGCGCTTCATCGCTGCCCCGATGGACTTCAAGACGATGTTGTACAGGCCACGATACTTGTTACCGCCCGAGGGATTCCCCTCTGCGGACGTCCCGTGATCGGCGGCGCGGGCCTTGAAGCGAGCGACCATCTCAAGGAATCGCCTCGCCGTGTCGACGTCTGCGACTTTGTCGAGCACGTAGGGTTCGGCACCGATGAGTTCGTCGGTCTCAGCCAGATTGGCCGCTCCGCCGCAGCGGATCAACTCACGCGCCACCCAGGCGGCCAAGGGATTCCCCGATACGCCGGAGAAGGCATCCGAGCCACCGCACTGCAGCGCCAGTTTCAGATCTCCTGCGCCCCGCTCGACGCGCTCGATGGCCGACACGGGGGCTACCCATTCACGGATCTGACACTCAGCCCGGTCCAGGACCGAATCGTATGCACCATCGATCGACAGAAAAGCCATCGGCATGTCACCCGTGTCGCATCCGCGCGTCCGCAGCTCATTCTGCAACTGGACGTTGGTCACAGCCTCGCTGCCGTAGTCAACTGCCAGGACAGCCCCGACGTTGGGATGAGTGGCAAACCCCGACAACGTGCGCAGCAACAGATCCCGATTGTTGGGTGCCTGGTGACCGCCACCTTCGGTGTGCGCCACGGCGACGACACCGTCGAAGTGGTCACCCGTCGGCAGATCGCTGCAACGCGCTGCCAACTGTCTGGCAAATGCCGCAGTACGAGACGTCGTCCCCAGCACGACAATGTGATTGCGCGTACCGACGCCACGCTTCCCGCGATCAAATCCACGGAAGGTGGGCGCATCCGTTCGCAGAGGCAGTGCCGCGGCCACCTCGAAACTCGCTTCATCCAGCACGTAAGGCACGACGCGGTCCTCAAAGTTCGGGACGCCAGGCAACTCGAAATCGATGGCCCGACCGCCCAGTGCCTCCAGCATACCAGGATTGGTCACGTATTCACCGGGCGCAATGGCCCGAAGCGCGACACCAAAGGGCAGTCCCCACGAGAGCAGCGACTCCCCCGCGGCGATGCCTGCCACGGCGAAGCGATGTCCCTCGAGGATCGTGTGAGATAGCTGAGTGTCGCCGGAAGCGAGGTGCACCAGGGTACCCGCCTCCAGACGTTGGATCGCGATAGCCACATTGTCACCGTCAGCCGGCAGACGACCGACTTCATCAAAGCTCAAGGCTGTCATGCCTGCTCTCCATCACCAAAAAGCCTGAATGCATCCGGATCGACGCGACCTGACTGGTGGGCGAGGACGGCATCCATCACCTCGATCGCCATCCGTGATTCGAGGGCGACGCCGGCACGGACCCCGACACAGGGATCGTGACGTCCCTTGCCCAGCTGAAAATCGATCTCTTCGAAGTTCTTCCGGATCGACGGCTGCCTGGCCGTGATCGTCGATGTGGGCTTAAAGCCTACCCGGAAAACGAGGGGTGACCCGGTCGTGATCCCCCCCAGCAAGCCACCATGGTGGTTGGTCGCATAACCATCCTGCCGAATGGGATCGTTGTGCTCGCTCCCGTGGCGGGACACCGACGCCTGGCCGGAGCCCATCTCACAGGACTGGACCGCATTCAGACCGCCAAGGCTGCCCATGAGCCTCATCTTCAGACTGTTGTAGAGTGGTTCACCTGCCAGGGCCGGCACATGTACGCCGACGATCTCGAGCATGGCGCCCAGGGAATCACCCTCCTTGCGCGTCTGCGTGATCAGTCGTGACGCTTCCTCGGCAAATCCATCGTCTGTGGCAGGCAGTTCTGCCTCACAGAGTCGCTGCTGCAGCGACCTCAGATCATGGGGGTCATCACTGGATGCCACCAGATCGGACAGCGACTTCTCTGCACGCAACTCACCGACCTGACAGATGGCAGATAGGAAGAAGGTCCCGAATCGCTCGGCCAGGAAGCGTCGGGCCACAGTACCGCCGATGACATCACTGATCATGGAACGGAAGGAGGTTCTTCCCCCGCCCCGCGGATCGGTGAATCCCATCGACTTGTGGTATTTGACCAGGTCCGCATGACCGGGTCGCACATCGCCCGTGGCACCGAGGAACTGATCGTAGTCAGCTGAACGCTTCGCCGCCGACAAAACAATCGCTGCGATCGGTTCGCCCGTGGTCCATCCCGTCTCGTAGCCAGCAACCCGTGTCTCGTCATCATCGACGCGGGTTGAGACCTCGGCGCTGCCCAGAAGTGTATCGTGGTCATCATCGTACAACCCGCTCAGAATGACGACCTTGTCACCTTCGCGGCGCGGCGTACCCAGTTTGCTACTGCCCGGGCGGCGGCGATCCAATTGCTGCTGCAGATCGCTGCGGGACAGACGCAGACCAGCGGGACAGCCGGAGACGATGGTGGTGATGCCAGGACCGTGCGACTCACCGGCACCCGCTACGGCAAAGCAGGATCCACCGAGCAATTCCACGAGAATTCCGCTTTCGGTTGTGTGCTGATATTGAGGAACGGATGGCCGCACAGCGGGCGGCCTGCAGTACCTTGCTTGCGTGTCCAAATGTACGGGGCGATTTCGCCCATCGCAAAGTGCCGGATCCGTAAGTGAAGCTTTGACAGTGAGTTAATGAAGATTCATCCAGTTGAAACATCATGGAGGGTAAGGCGTTCTTCTTGGGAATCGCTGCACGAATTCGTATATATGGAGGTCTGGCGATAATCTGTCCATTTGCGTCTTGTGAGGATTCTCACAGCATTCGCCAGTTTTTTCGCCATCTTACCATGCAACGAACTGAAAGACCCAGTTGGTGAGCGGACATCTGCTCGCCCTCTATTCTGCCGCTGACATGCCATCACCCAGCCCTTGGAGGAGCACACTCATGATCCGCAAGCTCACGCTTTCTCTGGCATTGCTGGCCGTTCTGGCAGCGCCTGTGCTGGCCGACCACCACATGGAAGGCGAGCCCCCGATGCATCCGGAAATCGTTCTTGGCCCCCCAGAGGGTTTCGAACCGCCTCCTGGCGACATGGAAGGACCGCCGCCGGAAGGCATGGCTCCCGAAGAGATGGAAGACATGATGGTCGAGAAGTTCTTCCAGCTGATGGATGCCAATGGCGATGGCGCCATCGATTTCGACGAGTTCCAGCCCTGGGTACGCGCTGCACACATACCCCCTCCGCCCATGCACGGTGAAGAGGGCATGATGATGGATCCCATGGGCGACCCGATGGGTGATCCCATGGGGGGTGGCGGTATTCTGATGGAAGGCGAAGGCGACCTGGCCGATCTGCCGTTGGCTCCGGAGTGCTCCGACACTCTGCGCGAGAACGAGCAGGACCCGCAGGCCGAGGGGATCCCGTGCGGCGACCGCGAAGGCAATCTGGTCTTCCGCACCATCTGCAACATGCCGGGCTTTGGTACGCAAGCCATCAGCCTGCCCGATGGTCGCGCCGCCGGTTGCTTTGGTCTGGAAGCATTGCGTGGTGAGATCGCCTTCGAGATCGTCGCCGAAGATGGCACGCCCATCTTCGACACCAGCATGGGCAAAGAAGCCTTCATGGGCCTGAAGATTGATGGCCCGGGAATCTTCCACATCAGGTCCACCGATGGCTCACCTGACGGTGGTGTGACGGTTCGCTTTACAGACGCCCCGAGGGACTGATCCTCACAGACTGATTCGATCGCAATACGAAGGGCCGGTCGCCGCTGTGCGGTGACCGGCCCTTTTCTGTGACTGCCAGATCATGCGATGGTCGGCAATATGCGGCGTTTCTGAGCGCAGCTACTCTGTGTTCAGCTGCGTGCCGGTGACGCCGAGTAGACGTTGCAGGTCCGCATGCGACACGGCCAGATCATATCGCGTCCGCACCAGTGAACTGCGCGCATCCGTGAAATTCACCTGCGCATCCAGTGCCTCCAGCAGTGTCCCCTTGCCGACCCGGTACCGTTCTTCAGCCAGGTGCAGATCCTCTGTCGCCAGCTCGACGGTACTACCATTGATCTCGAGAATCCGGCGCAGGCGATCCAGTTCGAGCCACGTCGTCTCCACGGCCAGCGCGATATCCCGCTGCCGTTGCTCGAGGGTGAGTCGGGCCGTATTCAACGACGACTTCGATCGACTCACGCTGGCGGCGCGGATCCCCCCATCGAAGACATTGTAACTGACCCCGACACCGGCATTCAGGCGGTACTCCTGGGACAGATCTCCGTAGACACGATCCAGCACCTCATTGCTGCGGCTGTAAGACACGTTGCCCGTCACGCGAGGCAGATACGCGGCCTGACTCGACTTGACAAACGATTCAGCCGAACGAACCGATGACTGGAAACGCCGCAAATCGGGATTGCGCGCCTGCACTTGATCAACCAGCGCCGGGAGGGGGCCCGGTGCGTCAAAATGCAACTCCTCCTCGCTCAGTGGCGCGACCACGAGCGGGGACTGCACATCTCGTCCCATCTGGTAGTTGAGCCGCGCGATGGCCAGCCGTTCCTGCTGCTGAGAATTGATCAGATTCGTCTGCGTGTTCTCAGCCGCCACCTGCAGACGCAACACATCCACCCTCGTACCTGCACCGACTTCCAGACGCGCCCGGGCCTCATCCAGGCGACGCTGGCTCAGTTCGAGACTCTCCTGCTGTACCTGCGTCAATTCGATCGCCTGCAGCAGAGTGAAGTACCCCTGCTTCACGGCGAAGACGACCAGAGCCTGGCGGGCGTCATAGTCCGACAAGGCGCCCTCGACGGATGCCCGGGCGGCATGGTGAGAATGCCGACCCTCTCCCGCGTCATAGATCGTGTGACTCAGATTCGCGCTGAGTGAGTAGTTGTTGCGATCAACGGCCGGTATTCGGGTCTCTTCTTCGACGAACAGCCGCTCGCCAGTAGCCGGATCGATCCCCGCTGGATTGTCTTGAATTCGCACCGACGGGCCGGTCCGGGAGTGTGAATAGCTGAGCAGATTGGCATTTACACTGGGCAGACGACGAGCATAGGCCGACTTGGCATCGGCGTGAGATCGAGCCAACCCTTCTTCGGCCAGGCGAACATCGGCATTCTGACTCAATGCCAGGTCGATACACTCGACCAATGTCAGAGGCTTGGATTCGGCTGCCACGGTGATGGCGGCACACAGAACTGCAGAGATGACCACGGTGCGCATGAGTGGGTGATGTCCTTGTTGTCCTCGACAGATCACACGCGAACGGCGCGCATGACACGACGCATCCACAGCGCCAGATCGTCGAGAAGAGAATAGAGAGTCGGTGCCAGAACCAACGTCAGAATCGTCGATGTCGTCAGGCCACTGACAACGACGAGGCCGACCGGGCCCCAGCGTTTGGCAAAACCTTCGGAGGTGCCATAGATCATGGGCAGCACCAGCGGCATCAGGTTGAGAATCGTCGTGGCCGCCGTCATCAGAATCGGTCGCATCCGATTCTGCCCGCCCCGCAGGATCGCCGACCGGCGGTCGAGACCCTCACGGCGATACTGGTTGATATGATCCACGAGCACAATGCCATTGTTCACGACGATCCCGAACAGAATCAGCAACCCGAGAATGCCATTCATGTCCAGTGGTTGATCGAGGGCGAAGAAACCGATCGCCACACCGATCAGCGAGAAGGGGATGGCGAACATGATCGTGAAGGGATGAATCAGGGACTCAAAGAGTGATGCCATGATCAGGTAGATGAGCAGGAGGGCAAAGACGAGGACGAAGGTGTTATCCTGTGTGTCCTGTTGCATCCAACGCGTCGCCCGTCCCGTCTGCCACGAGTACCCCGGGGGCAAACTCAGGTCTGACATCATCTGGGTGACGACAGGCGTGAGCCGCATCGCCGCACGACGATCCTCGGTATTGGCGAAGACGGTCAGGGTCTGCTGGCGATCTTCGCGTTGCAGTGTTCGGGGCCCCTTGGCAAACTGGAAATCAGCCAGCGCCCCCAGCTGAACGCGACTGTCATCACGCCCCTCGAAGGTCGTGTTCTTGATCTGCTCCACGCTGACACGATCCGCCTCCTCTAGCTGCATCACGACACCGATCTCGCGCTCCGGTGCCTTGAAATCTGTCGTGCGGCGCGTCCCCAGGGCCGTGGCGATCGTCGAGGCCACGTCACGGGCCGACAGTCCATACCCGAGTGCCTGTTCACGATCCACGCTGACCTGGATCTCTTCTTCTCCATCTTCCAGACTCGTATCGACGTCGATGACGCCCGGAATCCTGCTCAAGCGCAGCTGGACGTCTTCAGCCAGGATCTCGAGCACAGCCATGTCGATCCCCTTCAACTGGATCTCCACGCCGAGTTGAGGCCCCGACCAGCTGCGCGAACGGCCCATCTTGTAGGTGACACCCACCTTCTCCGGCAGGATCTGCCGGATCGCCGAACTGGCCTCCATCGTCGACAGATTGCCTTCGTCCGCATCGACCAGGCGTGCCGAAATGGATCCGCCGCGCTGACTGAATCGGGACGAGACCGACTCGATATCGAGCTCATTCTTGCGAGCCAGCAGTTGTAGCTCGACCCGGTGGAAGAGAGAGTCTGTCTCGGCCAGGCTGTAACTGCGCTCGACCTCGATGGAGAGATCCACACGCCGCTCCGGCGTCCAGGCCATGCCTTGTTGCTCGAGTTGCGTCATCAGCCAGATTCCGAGTCCGAAAAATCCGATTGTGACGCCCAGGGTCACGGCACGATGATCGAGGGTCCAGTTGACGAGGCGCACGTAGGAGGACCGCATCCCGTGACGACGGAAATACCACGCCAGTCCTGCCAGCAGCAGTCCGATCCCAACCAGAATGGCCGCCGTTGTCGCCCCCATACTCAGGGTCTGCGTCACGACCCGATGACCCGTCGTCTGGCCCCAGGCGATGAAACCCTCCATCCCGACGGTGCTGAACTTCCACGCGGCCATGGCCAACACCCCCACCACCACGACAAACTTGAGCAGAGGGTCGTAGCGCTCCCAGCCATCCCGGAAGAGTCTGGAGCTGGCCAGCGGGATCACGGCCAGCGACACGATGGCGGATACGCCGATGGCCAGGCAGATCGTCACGCCCGCATCGCCCATGAATCGGCTCATGCGCCCCGTGTTCACAAAGAAGAAGGGGATGAACACACACATCGTCGTGAGGGCTGAAGCAATGACGGCCAGGCCGATCTCGCGACTTCCCTCGATGGCGGCCTCGACTGGACCGGCACCCTCTTCCTGGCGACGTCGGAAGATGCTCTCCAATGTGACAACGGCCGGATCCACCAGCATCCCCACAGCCAGCATCAGCCCGAGCATCGACACCATATTGAGCGTGATCGGCGAACCGAAGACCTCACGAGCGATGTAGATGCCGGTAAAGACACAACAGACCGACACGGGGATGGCCACACCGATCACAATCGTGCTGCGGACCGAGCGCAGGAAGATGAAGATGATCCCAATGGCCAGAATGCCACCGAGCAGCGCCGTGTCTCGCAGGTTGTTGAGTTCGCGCAGTACCTCGTGTGCCCGATCGCGCGTGATCACGATATCCAGTTCGTCGCCAAATTGTGCGTCGATGTCGGCCAGCACCGCTCGGGCCTGCTGGGCCACATCGATCACATTCGCCGTGGACGCCTTGTAGAGTTCGACCTCTACTGCCTCCGAGCCATTCAAGCGCTCAATGCGAGTGCGTTCAGGATACTCGTATCTGACCTCGCCCAGATCCGCCAGGGTGATCTCACGGCGGGGCACCGGCTGTGCCCCAATCTGCTCGACAGACTCGAATTCGCCCTTGGCACGCACCTGGTATCGCAGGTCGCCATCCATCACGCGACCAACAGAAACATTGACGTTGTTGCCACGTAACTGATTGGCCAGCAACTGGATCGATACATCGTGTGCCGACAACCGCTGCTGGTCGAGGGCGACGGTCAGTTGCTTCTCCTCGATTCCGTCGATCGTGACATTGGCCACGCCATCGACCCGCAGCAGACGGGGTTCGACGATCTTGCGGACAATGTCGAACAGCCGCTCCCCATCACCGGTCCAGGCCAGATCGGCATCCAGAATCGGTCGGTCGTCCGATTGAAATCTCCGGATCCGGATGCGCTCGACGCCATCGGGCAGCAGCCCGCGAACCTGATCGACACGATCCCGGACATCCATCACCGCCAGATCCATGTCGGTTCCAGCGGCAAACTCGACTCGCACCGAACTGGAACTACCCCGGGAGGACGAACTGACACGTTCCAGATTACCCAGCAGAGCCAGTGACTGTTCGAGAGGAAGGGTGACCTCACGCTCGATCTCTTCCGGCGAAGCCGACGGGTAGGTGACGCTGACGGTAATCCCTGAAGAGGAAAAGGACGGCATCTGCTCCAGTGGAATCCGACCAAAGGAAATCACGCCCAGAACCACCAGCGAGAGAGTGATCATGCCCAGTGTGACGGGTCGGTTCACAGCATATCGAGCCAGATTCATGTGATTGTCCCTACCGTCATTTCGAGCGATCAAGGATCGTATAGACCACAGGGATCACAACGAGGGTCAGAATCGTCGACACGAGCAGTCCACCGATGACGGTGATCGCCATGGGCGCTCGGATTTCAGCCCCCTCGCCGAGGCCGAGTGCCATCGGCAGCAGTGCCAGTACGGTCGTCGACGTCGTCATCAGGATCGGCCGAAATCGCAACCGGCCCGCTTCGAGCACGGCGGCAACCTTCGCCAGGCCGTCCTCGCGACGACGCAGCTGATTGATGTAGTCGACGAGTACGATGGCATTATTCACCACGATTCCGGCCAGCATGATCAATCCAATGAGGACGACGACACTGATCGTGGATCCGGTCAGCAGCAAGGCCAGAACCGACCCCACCAATCCCAGAGGGATCGTGAACATGATCACGAGGGGATGCAGGAGGGATTCGAATTGCGAAGCCATAACGAGATAGACGAGGAAGACCGCCAGGGTCAGTGCGAACTTCATGCTGTCGAAGCTGCGCACCATCTCCTCATTCTGCCCCCCCACACCGATGCTGAAGCCATCGGGCAGGGCCAGATTCGCCGTCGATGCCTCGATATCGGCGACGGCTGATCCCAGATCTCTGCCACTCAGATTCGCCGTGATCAGGACGGCCCGCTCCTGATCGAGACGCCGAATCTCCGCCGGCCCTTCCACGACGATGACCTCGGCAACCGCTTCCAGAGGGATCGGCACGGGGTAGCTTGCAGGGCTGATGATCATGCGACGAAGATCCTCAACGCTCTGCCGCTCATCTTCGACTGCACGCACACGCACATCGATGCGACGATCCTGCTGGATCAACTCGGTGGAGACTTCTCCCTGAAGCTTGTTCCGCAGCAGATTGCCGATCGCCAGAATCGTCGTCCCCAACTCAGCCACACGGTGTCGGTCGAAGAGGATCTGGATCTCCGGTTGTCCCCCCTCCGCACTGGACCGCACATCGACGAGTCCCGGAATCTGGCGCATGCGCTCCACGACCTGTGCCGCCAGTTGTTGCAGTGTCGTCAGACTGTAACCGGTCACTTCGACTTCGATCGGCGTTCGGAAGGAGAAGTAGGATGGCCTCGAAAATTTGAAGTTGAGATCCGGCACGTCGGAGAGCAGGCCGCGGATCTCGGCCATCGTCTCTTCCTCCGTTGCCTTGGTCGAACCGGCCGCCATGCGGATGAAGGTCTGCGCCAGATTCTCCTTCTTCTCATCCGCGTAGCCGCCGGTCTGGCCACTGGCACCCACGAGACTGAAGGCGGTCGTGATGCCTCGCAGGTCCCTCAGATGATCATCGATTCGAGCCACTTGAGATGCAGTGGCCTCAAGGGGTGTGCCCGCAGGCCATTCGAGGTCCACGAGAAGCTCGCCCTGACTCATTTCGGGGATCAGTTCCACTCCCAGGGAGCGGCCCTTCTGCAGGACACCCAGGCTCAGTAAGGCGAAGACACCCAGGGTAACAAGACGGTGCGCCAGAGCCCACCGCAGGAGCGGCAGGTATGCCCGTTCTGTCGTGCCATAGACTCGATCGAAGATCCAGAGGGCCGGTGTCAGCAGCAGCAGGATAAAGCGCCCTGCACTTCGCAGCAGGCGCCCGACCAGACCAAGCAGAGCCGCCGGACCACGCACGATGATCGCATCAGGGTCGCCCCCTTCCTCTTTCTCAAGAGGTCTCAGCGCGATAGATGAGAGCATGGGCAGCAGCATAAGCGCAACGAAGAGCGCCGCCACCAGCGAATAGGTCACGGTCAGCGCCTGGTCGCGGAACAACTGACCGGCGACACCTTCCACGAAGACGATCGGTACGAAAACGCAGATCGTCGTCAATGTCGCCGCGATGACAGCTTGCGCGACCTCGCTGGTCCCGCCTCGAGCCGAGGCGAGCGCGTCGCGCCCCTCATCGCGGTAGCGCTGGACATTCTCGAGGACGACGATCGAGCTGTCCACCAGCATGCCGATGCCCAACGCCAATCCACCCAGCGACATGATATTGAGGCTCACATCGGTGCTATACATCAGGAAGAATGTGGCCACCACCGAGATGGGAATCGACAGACCGATGATCACTGTGCTCTTGAGATCCCGCAGGAACAGGAAGAGCACGATGATAGCCAACAGGCCACCGATGAGGCCCGTCGAGAGGACCTCGCTGACGGACTGTTCGATGAAGATCGCCTGATCGACGACGATATTGACCTCGGCATCGCCCAGCAGGTCAGCATATCGCTGCGAGAAGTCGCCCAGTCGCTCCTTGATGGTCGACGACACGGAGACCGTATTGGCGTCACCTTCCTTGAAGATGGCAATCTCTACACCTTCCCGACCATTGATCCGCGTCACCACATCACGCTCCCGGTGCCCGCGGACCACGCGGCCCACATCAGCCAGCACCACCGGTGCGCCACCGATCTCGGCAACCACGAGATCCATCATCGATTCGGGGTCGGTGAATTCGTTGAGCGTGCGCACGAGGAACTCGGCTTCACCGTCCCTCAGCAGACCACCGGTGAGATTCACATTCTCCGCCGCCAGGCGCTGGGTCACTTGCGATATCGGGATCCCCAGACTCGCGAGGCGATGGGTTTCGACTTCGACGTGAATCTCCTCTTCGAGCCCCCCCTGGACGCGAACCGCCGCCACGCCTTCCAGACTCTCCAGATCCAGACGGATGCGCTCCTCGGCGACACGGCGCAATTCCATCAGGCTGTTGCCACCGTAGAGCGCGATGCGCATCACTGGATCCAGAGAGGGATCGAAGCGCAACAGGACCGGTTTCGTTGCATCCTGCGGGAGATTCAGCAGGTCGAGTTTCTCCCGCACGTCCAGGGCGGCGAAATCCATCTGGGTGCCCCACCCGAACTCGACGATGACATCCGACAGCCCGGGTCGTGAGACGGAGGTCACACGGACCACATTGCTGACAACACCGACCAGCCCTTCGACGGGTTCCGTAATCAGACGCTCCATCTCCGCCGGCGCTGTGCCAGCGTATTCGGTCCGTACGGTGATCGTCGGGTAGGTGATGTCCGGCAGCAGATTGAGAGACAGCCGTGAGAATCCCACGGTCCCGAAAACGACAACGGCGACCATGATCATCGCCACGGTCACGCGTCGAGTCGTGGAGAAATCGACGAGCTTCATCGACCGCCTCGGCTACTGCCGCCCCCCTCCGCCATCCGTTTCTTCATTGCCGTATATCGCGCCGCGGCATCTTCATCACTCAGGCCGCGCTCCTTGGCCCGGGCGATGAAAGTCGCTGAGTCGGGCAAGGCGCGTTGTTCCCGGCCACCGGCATCGACCGACGCCGGCGCTTCGTGGGAAGTGTCAGCCCCTACGACTCTCACACTGGCACCCTCCTTCAGGCCCTCGTGGCCGACGGTGACGACCTGGTCACCGGGCCGCAGCCCGCCGCGCACTTCCACGCGATCACCATCTACGTACCCGAGATCGACCTGGACCCGTTCCGCTTTCCCTTCGCGCACGACATAAACATCCTCCTCGTCCGTTTCCAATACGAGCGCCTTCTTCGGGATGACGAGTGCATTGGGCCGGCGATCGGTGACGATGCGGATCGTGGCGAACATGCCGGGCCGCAGCATGCCATTGGATGGGATGTCGAGGGTCACCTTCACGGTCCCGCTGGTGGGGTCGACACCAGGGCTGATCATTCGTACCTGCGCAGGGAATACCCGATCGGGAACGGGATCGACAGTGACACGCGCCTCCTGGCCCTTGCGCAGCTGGGTCATGCGCTTCTCCGGCACGCGGATCCGTGCCTGCAGCGGTTCCAGATCCGCGACGGAAAACACAACCTCATTCGACCGCACCAGATCGCCCTGCTCGACATTGCGCACCATCACCACGCCGGCGATCGACGCGCGCACGTCGGCATACTCAAGCTGGAGGCGGGCCGCCTTCAGGTTGACTTCGGCATTCTGCAACTGGTGAATGGCATCCTCGAATTCTTCCTGACTGACCAGCTGCCGTTCATGCAGAGCCTCGGCCCGATCGTGTCTCGCCTGGGCTCCCTCCAGGGTAACACGGGCCTGCTCCATCTGCAGTTTGAGCTCACTCTTGTCCAGTTGCACCAGTACATCACCAGCCTGGACCTCGTCACCCTCTTCAACCGCCAATCGCTCCACCAGGCCCTGCGTGCGGGAGACGACGTCGACCCAGCGTTCGGCTTCCAGGCGTGCATGGGTCTCGATGTAGCTGGTCATTTCGGCACGCTCGACGGCCTCGGTCTTGACCGGGATCGATGCGGTTGCACCACCGCCAGAGCGATCACCCCATGCACCGCGCTGAGCGCCTGAAGGGCGACTGCCGCCCTCCTCTTCCGATCCACCGCAGGCCTGCAATGCAACGACTGCAAGACTGCCAAGAATCAGGCGCAGATACGTCAAGCTGCGCGGCTGCTTGTCACTGTGTTGCTGCCTCATTGCCCATGTCCCATTTCGTAGTCAGGCATCATCGCGGCAGATGCCGCGTGTGTAGATGCGCATGATCTCAGCAACGACCTGTTCGTCGTCGAGTCCCTGCTCGTTGAATCGCATGCACGTACGGACCATGCCCAGCAGCAGCTGGGCGTCCGTGTGCAGATGCCGAATCTCAAAAACGCCGGCCGCAGCCCCGTCTTGCAGGATCTGGGCGACCTCGTCGATGAGCGCTGCACGACGCTGCTTCCATTCGGCTCTGAAGCTTCGGCGTCGCTGCCCCTCTCCCTCGTCGCGCCCCATGAGACGAAAGAAGAAGCGGTCCCGACGCAGATACCCGACGATGCTGGCCACCGTCTGTTGCAGACGTTCGACTGGATCACCGGTGGTATCGGCCCCGCGCAGTCGTTCGATGAGCGCCTCGAAGCCCTCCATGACGACGGCGAAATAGAGGGTCTCCTTGTCTTCGAAATACCGATAGAGTGTGCCCTTGCCGACGCCGGCCTCGGCAGCAACTTCAGCCATCAGCACCTCGTCAAAGCGCCGTTCGGCGAATTGGTGCTCTGCGGCACGGACGATGTTGTGTCGGCGCCGGGCCTGGGCGGTGGTCAACGTGTCGGTCATTCGCTCCGCACGAGAAAGTGGTACTGACTGGTCAGTCAGTATCGAAGTTATGGGCCGACTGCTCCTTAGCAACTGCGAAGATGCCAGCCCAAACTCAGTGATTCGACGTCCGGTGTGTCGCCGCCGTTTAACTGATACGACTCTGGCTGCCGGTGTAGGTCAGCGTCTGGCCGACTTTCAGCTCTTCGACTCGTGTATTGGCCGAGAGGAATTCCACGCCGCGCTTCAACTCGTCGATATCGGCGGGCTGGTGAAGGGTCTCCCCGTAGTGGCAGGGAATCACGATATCCGGCCGGATCAGACTGGCCGCACGCGCCGCTTCGCGTACGCCCATGGTGAACTTCCCGCCTACGGGGAGGATCGCGATCTGGGGCCCGTGCATCTGACCAATGAGCTGCATGTCCGAAAAGAGACAGGTGTCGGCACTGTCGTAGAGGGTGATCCCATTGTCAAAGGCCAGCACAAATCCACTCACCGAGCCATCCGGCCGATAGTAGCCATCCTCGGGCGTCGCACCCTTGTTGAGATTGGGTGACAACGAAAGAGAATGGATCGCCTGCGTCATCGTAATGCTGACATCCTTGATCTTCGTGGTCCCCCCAGGATTCAGCGGCACAGCTCGCGAGCCCAACTTGAGACCGTGTGCATCAGCGACCATGCACATCTCGTACCCGCCGACGAACTTCGCCCTGGTCCGCTGGCAGATATTGAAGGCATCGGCGCAGTGGTCATTGTGACCATGCGAGGCGATGACGATGTCCGCCTTGCGGATCTGCGACACCTTCATCGTGGCCGTGGGATTGGCATCCAGCCACGGGTCGAAATAGATGACCGTCCCCTTCTCCGACTCGAAGCGGAAAGAAGCGTGTCCGAGGAAGGTGATCTTAGCGGAAGCCATGGCATGGGACTCCTGAACAGTGTGGATGACGTCGGCAGACGTTGGCTCTGACAGACCTCAACCAACACGCCTCCTGCCAGATCGTCAATATCGGTATGCGCCCTTGTGTCCCGTCACTATCTTCAACGATCACCGCCCCTCTCAGCAGCACAGGGCTTAACCTCTTGCGCACACTGCTTGTCGAAGATGCAGAAGGCATGCGGAAGATCGTCGCCAAGATGCTTGATGATCTGGGCTACGACGACGTGATGCTGGCCGCTAACGGACAGGAGGCACTCGGCCTGCTCGACGCTCGCGTCGTCGATCTGCTGCTGACGAACTGGAATATGCCCGTCATGGATGGGCTCGAACTGGTTCGTCGCCTGCGAGAGCGGGTGGAGAATGCACGCCTGCCCATCCTGATGTTCAGCACCCGCTCCTCCAGGAAGGATGTCGTCGAGGCCCTCAAGGTTGGCGTCAACGGGTATCTCGCCAAGCCCTTCACTCGACCGCAACTGAAGCAGCGCATCGACTTCATCCTCAAACGCCAGACGGAGAAGCTGGCACGGCAAGTCGCTGAATCCAAGGATCCCATGCGGCGCGAGGACACCTATCCGTTGATGGTTATCGGCGACGGAATGAGTGTCCCAAGTCAGTTGGTACGACCAGAACACGCACGCACGCTCCATACGCTGGCCGACGCAGCCGAGGCAACCAAGCGACTCAACGGCGACGCGGAACCACCCCTACTCGGTGTCGTCATCGGTCACGACTCAGGCGACCTGAGTCGGGCCCTGCGTGCGATCGGGCAACGGACGAAGCTTCTCATCCTGACCACGAAAGTGCATGGCAGTGGATTGACCCTGGCACGCCTGACGTCAATCAACAAGCGCAGTGATCTCAACGTGGCACTCGTCTACGATCAGCACAATGAGATCACGGATCGTGAGCGCTTGAACCTGACCAGCATGGGCGTCCAGATGTTTGAACGAGGTCGTCTGGACGCAGCCAGCTTTCAGCAGTTGCTGGTCGATGAAGTGCTGGTCCATGCCGAAAGTCGTCGACCATCACAATTGCCAACGCCCGATCAGATCCGCAACCGCCTGGAAGCCGATATCCGCACGACGGTTGCCCTGCCCGTGCTGCCCCAGGTCTTCCATGAGATCGCAACCCTGTCACGAGACCCTGACAGCGACCTGGCGCACTGGGCCGAAGTCATCGAACGCGATCCATTGGCGGCAGCCCAGATCGTGCGGCGAGCCCGATCCCCCGCATACGGATTCCGGGGAGAAGTTCGACAACTCGACCAGGCTGTCGTCCTGCTCGGCAAGAATGCCGTTTCCGAGATCATCGTCTCCGAGGCCGTGCAGCGGGCGTTTGAGACGGTCCGCGACGACGACTTCAAGATTGAAGAATTCGGCGCGCACAGTATCGCCGTAGGGCACCTGACACAGTTGTTGTCCCTGCCACTGCAAGCCGATCAACGCACGCCAGCGCAACAGAAAGATTACGACGCCTTCGAACTGGATGATGTGGCCATGGCGGCCATCGAGCGGGCCGGGCTGGTCACCAGAATCAAGATCAGAGACCACGAGAACCCCTTCGTCGTCGGCGTCATGCACGACATCGGCAAGGTCGCCCTCGTTGAGAGCTACCCGGGGTTGTATCGAGCCGTCTGTGAGGAATTGGAGCGCCAGCAGTATCTGGTGCCCATGCGCAGGGCGGAGGAGATCGTGGCAGGAGGGGCCGACCACACCGTCGTCGGGGGGCTGCTCGCAGAAACATGGCAGTTGGGAGAGACAATTCGTGCCGTGATCAGCGATCACCACCGAACCGACGGACAGGATCCGTTGCTCGACCTGGTGGCCATCGCGGACCTGCTCACCAACGCCATCTTCCCCCTGCCTGCGGGAGCCACCTTCCCACTCGGTCGTCTGGCGGGCACGCTCCAGGCACCACCTGCTGACGGCAAGGACGAATCCGACCCAGCAGCAGACAAGCCCGAACCTGAGTCCACCGTCGAGGACGTCCCACCTGAACCCGAGCAATTGGCGCCATTCCTCCCGGGCGGGCTGCTCGAGCGCTTGGATCTAAGTATTGAGAAGGTGATTGAATTGGCGCAGGTACTGGCCGAGCCCCTGCGCCAGCGGGTCCAGAAGACGCAACAGGGACCCAATCTTGACGCCCCGCAGGCTGACTAGAAGCGCACTTCGAGCTGCAGCAAGGTCTTGAAGGCGGGATCTTCACCGCCACGACTCAGCTTCATCCCATCGCTCGGCACGAAGATCATCCCACTCCAATACACCGTCGTTGCGTCGCTGTATCGATAGGTCACGACCGCATCCGCCTCCTGGCCCAGGCTGGTCTCCTCGCCCTTGGCGAGAGCGAAGTGGTGGACGTGCAGTCCCACACGCACCGTCTCCGACGCGGACATATCTCCCTGCACGCGGAAGTCCATCAGGCCGCCATTTCCCGTGTCTTCCGGGATGTCGCGGAACAGATCCATCAGACCAAAGAACCTGTGCCGCGAGGGATAGAGCGTGTCAAAGGCTTCGCGCTCCCCATCGAGGGGCGCATCATCTCCCGACAGGTAGTCGAAGCCGATCTTCACTTCCGGCTGGGTCCAGGACGAACCGCGATAGCGGAATGTGGCCGTTCCCATGTAAGCCAGGACATCCTCTTCGGCCACCTCACCAGCCTGGCCGATGCCCTCCAGTTCATAACCAAAGGTGTGGCCCGTTTCGCCCGTCGCCGAGCCGTGCAGACGAAGTCCACCGGTTGCCCGCAGCAGACGCTCAGGGCCCGCCGACTTGTCGTGCTCGAAGAACACGTAGGGTTCTGCCCGGTGTCCCTCATTGAGAATCGCGTCGACGAACAGGCCGTAAAGATTCTCATCTCTCACGCCCTGCTCAGCGATCTTGGCGACAAACAGATCCACGAAGGACTTCTCGCCATATCGAAAAACGATGCCATCGAAGGCTCGACCACGATTTCCCCAGCCACCACGCCCGATCAGATGGTGACTCCCGTAGGCCAACTCCTGTCGGCCGACTCTCATCGATAAAGGCTTGCCATAGATATCCTGCAGTTCCACATAGGCCTGCTGGAAATCAATCTGGTTGGCATCCGAGTCGTAGGTGGGATCGAAACCGGTTTCGCCACCCCAGTCACGGCCATCCTGGATTTCGAGGATCACCCTTGTGTCGTGCCGGGGGCGACCCGTGAACAGGATCCTTGAACGGAGCAACTGCCGCACGTCCGCATCGCCACTGACAAAGTCGGTGTCTGACCATTCCAGCCGTGACCGCACGATGCCGGTGATGTTGAAACGCTCCTGGCGAGCCTCCAGCTGCTCCTGGGTGATCTTGTCCCGCAGCCGTTCGATCTCTTCCCGCAGAATCCGCAATTCGGCAGCAAATTCGTCAGGTGTCATTCCACCTGTGGAGGTGTATCCGCCCTCGAGACCCGGCTCCACATCGTGGCCGAGAACTTGCCGTAGCAACTGCAATTCACGGCGCATCTCGTTACGCCGACGCTCGACTTCCTTACGCAATTCCTGCAGCTCTTTCAGGGTTTCGACCGTCGAATCCTGAGCTGGGGCCACTGCGGGCAACATCAGCAGACTCAATGCCCACACGGCGTAGCGTGTCAGTCCTCTCGCGTCATTCATCCAATGCCACCTTCGTGCACGACCAAGGGGTTGTTTTTACGATAGTTCCGAGCCGGAGAAGATAACCGAAAGGCGCCCGGCTCGAAAGCCGGGCGCCATGTGTACAGAAAGCTCGAACCGGGAGCAGAATCAGCGCGCGAGCACCATCCTGCGACTTGTCACGGTCCCCTGATCGACCAGTTCAAGGCGATACACGTAGGCGCCACTGGCCACAGCGCTGCCCGCGTCATCGCGACCATCCCAGGTGATCTGATAGGCCCCGGCCCGATGGAATCCATCGGCGAGATGTCGTATCCGCTGTCCGGTGATGTTGTAGATCGTCAATCGCATCTCTTCATCGCGAGGCAGATCGAAGTGGATGCGGGTCGTGGGGTTGAATGGATTCGGGAAGTTCTGGTGCAGAGAGACACTGGACGGCACAGCGCCATCCCCCGGCTCCAGGACGGCCGTGATCGGCAGCGGCTCGTCGATGATCCCGTCTCCCTCCCAGATACTCGTCTGCGGCCAGTAGGTGTGCCAGGCGAACCACATGCTGTTGTAGGCTGGAATCTGCTCCAGTTGTGAGCCTGACAGGGGACCATCGACAGCCTGACCCGCCATATTCCAGAGGCTTCGCGTCTCGACATCTTCGAACCACACGGGCAGGTCACCGGAACCTTCGACCTCATAGAAGGTCAGCGTCCTGCCTTCGACTACGCGTGAATACGGGATTGTTGTTCCCTGCTCGTAGATGACGAGCAGAGACTGGCCACCAAGCTCATCATTGATCACCGCCTGACGCCCCATCCGACTGAAGGGATAGGCACGCAATTCGTCTCCGATACAGACGCCCAGGACCAGGTCCTTCGTGTCGAAGACACTCAGATCCGGCGTGCTGGTCGTCCACGAGAACAGCAGGTAGGAATCGTTGGTGCGGTAGTCACCGTAGGGGTACCGATCGAAGCGAAGCTCGTCGGCATAGGCGGTCTGAATTCTGGTGCCGTAACGCTCCAGTCCCGTGCCGAATTCTACCACCTGTGTATCGGGGTGAAGCTGCTTCCATCGCGCGAAGGTCGTATGCACGACGGGGAGTAATGTCAGACGTTCGCCTTCGTCGTCACCATTGATCGCCGTATAGATCATCTGCGGATAGAGGGTGGAGTTATCCCGGCGATCATACATCACCAGATTGCTGTTGATCAGCAGTCCCGAGACGCCGAACTCGATCTGCTCCCCATTCTCATCCGTCGCATCAAAGACCTGAGGCGTGCCGGTGAGGGGGCACAGGGTGACCGTGATGAATCGGTCCCCGATCTGGTCGTTGACGATCTCGTGCCACCAGCCGATCGACTCCGGATATGCCCTGGCAATCCCATCTAGATACACGCCGATGACCGGGTCCTGATCGTCGATATGGAATGCTTCGCCAGCTGGCACAGAGGAGGGATTCGTCATGGCCGGAATCCCATCTTTCGACACGCCCCCGCCCCGGAGGTGTTGGGTCAGGTCGATGCCTGCCAGATGGTCGATGGGACTGGCATGGGCGGTGACCAGGCTCGCGAACAGCAGAGCGAAGATCCACCCGCCACCGGCGTATGTGCGCCCGCTGCGATGGGTGTTCATTGTGTTGTCACCTTACGTCGTCGTGAAGTGTTGCACCTGGTGTTGTTCACCGCGCTTCGTTGGATGCCCACCAGAGCCCGGGGATTCACTTGTAGCAACGGGCAGGGCCATTGACAACCTGGACCAGGCAAGGAGGTTCAGCGGAACAAGTATGGTGCACAGCATCGGAGAAAGCCGTGAAGTATTCACCCTCGAAGTGGGTCACCCCAATTCGCCGTCTGGTCTTGAGTCTGGTTCTGGGTCTGGCAGTCTGGGGATGCAGCGATGATCCCACCTCTCCCCAGATCGTCGATTTCATCGACCTGCGGGTCGAAGAGATCGGCCCCAACCGGGCTGTGGTCCGTTTCGAGACGAGCGAACCCACCACCTGCGAGGCAGAATTTGGCACCGCCGCGGACGCGCTCGACCAGATGGCCACCGATCCATCGATGGAACCAGAGTCGTATCTGACCGAGCATGATGTGCCGCTGGAAGACCTCGAGCCGACGACACACTATTACGTACGGGCCCGTGCCGAACTGCCCTCCGGTGACGTCTTCTTCTCTGAGATGATCGAGTTCTCGACGGTTGATGCCACGGCCGGAGACAGTCTCGTCAACTTCGGCCTGTCAGCAAACAGCACAACCGTGAGTGGTGTCAGCAGCAACTTCGGTGGCGGTGCCAACGACAGCTTCTGGGGCGCCAACAATGCCATCGATGGCCTGATGAGCAGCGAATGGTCCAGCAATGGAGACGGGGATGATGCCTGGATATCCCTGAATTTAGGCCAGCGTCGACGACTCTCACACTTTGAATTCCGCAGTCGTCAGATGCCCGACGGTTCAGCCATCGCCACGTCGGTCCAGTTGGTCTTCGGCGACAGTGATCCGTTGGGGCCATTCGACACGCCGGAACCGGAGCAGGTCTATCGCTTCGAGCTGGATGGAGTCGAAGCCGATGCAGTCCGTCTGGACATCGTCACTTCGACGGGTGGCAATACGGGCGCGCGGGAGATTCGCTTCCTCGGAACACCCTGAGCGTTTTACTACGGTTCCACCATGAGCGCCGCACGCACAGCAAGCTGCGCTGGAGCCAGACAGCGGCTCTCGTCACAAGCCTGATAGTCGATGAGCGCCACCAGTTCGCCTGCCCCGGCCGTCGACACACGACATCCGGCCGACAACACGACGCTGCCCGTCCAGACGGAAAGAGTGTCCTCCACTTCGGCAATCACATGGCTCTCACCCGACGGATATGTCACCTCGTCGACTTCCAGCTCTCCCTCGTGCGACCACAACGACATGGTCGTCGGCAGCAGCCCCGCGGCGGCGGGGTGGGCGTTGATGTGCCAACCATCCTCGATCTGCAGATGCAGCGTCACTACCATCGACTCGCCCACTTTCTGGGGCTGCGGCTCGATCGTGAGATCGCCTTGAACCAGAGGGCGCCCCGGAGACGCGGAGACGGCAGTTGACGTCCCCTTCATCATCCTGCCGATGGCAGCGATCAGGTGGGTATAGGCAGAGGGATGTTGCCGCAGGTCATCGCCAAAGGCGGCGAATACACGCCGGGCGCGCCACTGCAGATCATCGTCGGCTTCTGCCACGCCCAGATCCAGCAGGGCATGAGCGAGCACCGCATTGGCTGACGGCAGGGCACCATCGGTGGCACTCTTGCTCCGCACGATCAACCCCGGATCGGGTCGCGTGTTGTAGAAACCACCCGCCACGGGATCACCAAAATCATCAATCGCAACGTGCAGCAGTTCGCGCGCACGCTGGCGCCAGGTGATGTCACCCGTGGCCCGCGACACAGCCAGGTATCCTACCACCAGATGTGCGTAGTCCTCGAGAAACCCGGGTTGATACGCCTGACCGGCCCGCCAACTGCGCCACAGGCGCCCATCCTTGGTGCGCAGATTCGACCAGGTGAAATCCGCCGCATGCCGTGCCATCTCCACGGCCTCGTCATCTTCAAGCCAGCGTCCCACGTCGGCGGCCGCGGCGATCATCATACCATTCCACGCGGTCAGCACCTTATCATCGCGTCGCGGCTGCTCACGCAACGCGCGCACCGCCCGTAGAAGGCCGAGCGCCCGGTTGACGACGGTTGTGCCATTTGCCAGGTCATCGGCAGGCGACAGGCCGTCGGACGGGCGCAGAAACAGGGCGTGTCCCCCATCTCCTTCAGGTACTTCCTCCAGATCGAAAACTTGCAGAAGGGCGGTTGCAGCCTCGGTGCCCAATGTTGAATCCAGCTGCGATTCCGTCCACGTGTACGAACTGCCCTCGGTGCCGTCGACCTCGGCATCCAGCGCCGTATAGAAGCCGCCTTCAGGCGAAGTCAATTCGGCGGCGACGAAATCGAGAATCTCTCGTGCCACCGGGCGCCATTCCGGTTCATCCATGACAACCGCTGCACGGGCATAGAGTCGGGCCAGCTGGGCCTGATTGTAGAGCATCTTCTCAAAGTGCGGCACCCGCCATCGCGCATCTGTCGCATAGCGATGAAAACCCCCACCTACGTGATCGCGAATGCCACCGCGTGCCATGGCGTTCAGCGTTGCCTTCACGATCCGGCGCGTCTCCGGATCATCCCGCACCTCAATCTCATCCAACAGAAATTCCAGAGTGATCGCAGGTGGGAATTTCGGTGCTGAGCCGAATCCACCATTCGTTGCGTCGAAACGCCCCTTGATCTGACCCACTGCCCTGGCCACCAGTTGCGAATCGGGGGCCGCGCCTGCATGCCCCGACTGGATCGCGGCAATCTCACTCTGCAACCGCGTGGCGACATCCTCCACTTCGTTGCGGCGGTCCGACCAGGCCGTGGAGATTCCTCGCAGAACACGGGGGAATCCGGCTCGCCCAGGCAGATCCTCCGGCGGGTAATAGGTGCCGGCGAAGAAGGGTCGCAGATCGGGTGTCAGGAAGACGGAATTGGGCCAGCCGCCCCGCCCCGTCATCAACTGAGTCGCCGTCATGTAGAGGCGGTCGATATCGGGCCGCTCTTCGCGATCCACTTTGATGTTGATGAAATCACGGTTCATCTGCGCGGCGATCTCCAGGTCGGAGAAGACCAGCCGTTCCATCACGTGACACCAGTAGCAGGTCGAGTAGCCCACGGACAGGAAGATGGGCTTGTCCTCATCCCTGGCGCGGGCCAGCGCCTCGGGGCCCCAGGGATACCAGTCGACGGGATTGTGGGCGTGAAGCTGCAGATAGGGACTCGCCTCGTGGGCGAGTCGATTGGCGGGTGCCTCGACCTCGGCCCAGGCTTGCGAGCCGGCGAAAATCAGCCCGACGACGGTTCCCAAGAGCCACACCAGGGACCGATGCCGGGTGATATCGGGACCGACCGGGTGCGCTGGCAACCGCGCCGGCTCCAAAGAATCTGCCCGTTGGAGAACCGGTGATGCGGGGACGTAGTTCAGGCCTAACCGCCGGCCTGGACACCGGCGGCAAACATCTGCCGGCTCACGTCGAGCACGTAATCCACATCGCCGCGCTCGAAGTGCCGGTTCGTCACCAGACGCACGGCCGTAGGGGGACGCGGATTACAGCGGATCCCGGCCGCCTGCCACCCTTCGATCAGCGCTTCCGTCGTCCAACCGGCGCCACCCACATCGACCATGAGAATATTCGTCGGGCGTTTGGCGCGATGCGCCTTCACACCGTCGATGGCATTGAGCCCTTCTTCCAACAGGCGGGCCGTCTCGTGGTCTTCAGCCAAACGGTCCACCATCGTCTCGAGAGCGACAATCGCTGCAGCGCCGATGATCCCCACCTGGCGCATGGCACCACCCAGACGTTTGCGCATGCGGTAGGCCCGGTCGATGAACGGCCGGCTGCCGCACAGAATCGACCCGACGGGAGCACTCAGCCCCTTGGAGAAGCAGAACATGAGTGAGTCGACGGGGCCGGTCAGTTCCTTCACATCCACCTTCAGGGCGATGGCGGCATTGAAGATCCGCGCCCCGTCCAGATGTACTTTCAGCCCCCGCTCATGTGCGGCATCACACAGCACCTGCGTCTCATCCGCCGTCCACACCGATCCGGCATGGTTATTGTGCGTATTCTCGATACAGGCCAGTGTCGTGGGCGGGAAGTGTGGATTGTCGGCACGCAGGACACCGAAGAGCTGTTCAGGTGTGTAGATCCCGTCTTCGCCGCGCACGGTACGGGCCGAGAGTCCAGCCACATTGGCGTAGGTCCCCGCCTCCCAGTTGTACAGATGGGCCAATTCCTCGAAGATCACCTCTTCGCCAGGACTCGTATGGGCCAGCAGGGCGCAGGTATTGGCCATCGTGCCCGTCGGCATGTACAGGGCCGCTTCCTTGCCCACACGAGCTGCAGCCAGCTCCTGCAGACGCTGCACGGTGGGGTCTTCGCCGTAGACATCGTCCCCGACAACGGCCCTCGCCATGGCCTGGCGCATCTGGTCGGTAGGCTGGGTCTGGGTGTCACTGCGTAGGTCGACGACGCGATCCATGTTGGCTCCGGTGGGTCGTAGGCTTTTATTCTGGTGTGACGGAAAAAACTAACGGCGCTGGAGATCAATGTCGAATGGCCTTCTCATCGCACGGACTGTCTCATCGCTCCACCGTGACCGGACGTCGCGGCATGATCGCCTCCGGACACCCACTGGCCTCACTGGCCGGGGTCCGCATCCTGCTGGAGGGTGGCAACGCCATAGATGCGGCCATCGCCACAGCGGCCGCCCTCAACGTCGTCGAACCCTATATGTCAGGGATCGGTGGTGTCGGCTATATGCACATCTATTCGGCTCGCAACAAAGAGCACAAGATCTGTGACTACGTTGGGCTCACCCCGGCCGACACGGATCTGGCCCTCTACGACGATGACGCCAAGCAGGACCGGGGCCCGCTGTCGCCTCTGGTACCCGGTGCGTGCGGTGGCTGGCTGGAAGCGCTGCGTCGTTACGGATCGATGGAACCGGCCGACGTCTTCGCCCCGGCCATTGAATACGCTGAGAATGGCTTCGCACTGACGGTGAAGAATGCCGAGTTCTTCTCCGGCAATTCCAATGACCTGCGTCGTTTCCCCTCCGCCGCTTCCACTTACCTGATCGATGGCGCCAGTCCCGAGCCGGGCCAGGTACTGGTGCAGGACGATCTGGCCGAGACCTTCCGCACCATCGCCGCTGAAGGGGCTGAGGCTTTCTATCGCGGTCCGATCGCCGATGTCATGGCCGCCTACATGGCCGACACGGGTGGCCTGCTGACCAAGAAGGATCTGACCAACTTCGAACCTGTCTGGCTCGATCCGGTCGAGGTCGCCTACCGCGGCCACCGTATCTTTGCACCAGCGCCACCCTGTCAGGCGGTGCAGTATCTGGAGACCCTGGCTATCCTCGAGGGTTTCGACATCGGCGCCATGGGCCACAACTCAGCCGATGCCCTCCACCACTTCATCGAGGCGGCCAAACTCGCCTGCATCGATCGCATCCATTACACCGCCATCGACAGTCCGCCCACGTCCGGGCTGCTCTCCCCCGACTTTGCCGCCGAGCGACGTCAGCACATCTCGGCCGAAGCGGCCGCCGTCTCCATGGGTGACACCTATCGCGATGAACGTCAGGAAGGCGAGGTGGCCCCGGGAGATCCCGAGCCCTGGATGAAGAATGAGTGCACGACCCACTTCGATGCGATCGACGCCGAAGGGAACGCCGTCGCCTGCACCCAGAGCCTCGGTTCCGGTTTCGGATCTGCCATGGTCGTGCCGGGCACGGGTATCGCCCTTAACAACTTCATGCGCTGGTTCGACCGCGTCGCCAACAGCCCGAATGCGATCGGCCCGTCCAAGAAAAACGAGATGTGTGTGTCGCCGGCGCAGGTGTGGGACGACGATGGCCTGCGTCTGCTCATCGGCACGCCGGGTTCCTATGGGATCCTGCAGACGACACCGCAGATGATCATGAATGTCATCGACCACAAGATGAATGTGCAGGCAGCCATCGAAGCGGCGCGCTGCAAGGCGACGCGCAATCGCTCGGTCGATGCAGAATCGCGTATCCCTGCCGATGTGCTGGCCGAACTCGAACGACGCGGTCACCAGATCAACAATCTGGGTGACTGGTCAGCCGGTGTGGGCGGCGGTCAGGGAATCATGGTCGACCCGGATTCGGGCGCCTTCATGGGTGGCGCCGACCCGCGACGGGACGGATACGCCCTTGGCTGCTGATGCACCGGATGACTCGAGACGTGAGGATGTCGGTTTCCATCTGAAACACGATGGTCACAGCACCCAGGTGTGGTGCGAAGACTGCGTCGCTGGCATACCCCGACATCTCGAATCGGGCTCCGTCGACGTCGTGGTCACCTCACCTCCGTACAATCTCGGCACGCGGTATGGCAGCTACGACGACACCGTCGAACGCACCGACTACGTGGATTGGATGGGCAAGTGGGGTGCCGCCGTGCACGACGTGTTGTCCGATGAGGGCTCCGTGTTCCTCAACATCGGCGGCAAGCCGTCAGATCCCTGGGGTCCCTTCGAGGTGTTGCTGAAGCTGCGCGAACACTTCGAACTCCAGAACGTCATCCACTGGGTGAAATCGATCGCGATCCAGAAGGAAGATGTCGGCCGCTACCCCGGCATCACGGGCAATGTGTCCGTCGGGCACTACAAGCCGATCAACTCACCCCGCTACGTCAACGATTGCCACGAATACATCTTCCATCTCACCAAGGCGGGTGCTACGCCCCTGGATCGGCTGGCGATCGGCGTGGAATACCAGGACAAGTCCAACGTCGCCCGCTGGGGTGGCGTGAAGGAAGACCGGCGCTGCCGGGGCAATACCTGGTTTGTCCCCTACCGCACGATCCAGAGTCGGGACAAACATCGCCCCCATCCCGCGACCTTCCCCGTGAAGATTCCGCAGATGTGCATTCAATTGCATGGAATGGAGCGCACTCGACGGGTCCTGGATCCCTTTCTTGGGATTGGCCACAGTGCGCTCGCCGCAGTGAATCTTGGTGTGGATTTCGTCGGTTTCGAGACGGATACCGACTACTGCAAGCAGTCACGTACGGTGATCGAGGAAGCGATCAACACCGGCGCTGAACCCGGGGCCGAGTCGACGGTGTAACGCCGCAATACTCGGCGCCCGTCAGGTCATCTTGCCCAGGGCCTCGACCATCTCATCGCTGGTCGACGTGTAGCCGATCACGTGCTCGAAGTTCCGCTCCATGATCTTGCGCAGCCATCCGCCTTCGTCCAGCGACTCATCCACCGTGTCGGGGTATTCGGCCGAATGCGTGCAGTC
The DNA here is from genome assembly GCA_018673255.1 of Gemmatimonadota bacterium. The sequence continues at coordinate 8,443 of JABHDC010000253.1, read as the reverse complement.
CCTGAGCATGATGACACGGTAGTTGTGCTCCACCGCCCCCGCGCAGGTCAGATAGAGGCAGGCCCGCTGTGAGAAGCCGACGGCAATCAGCGTCTTGATGCCGTGGCAACGCAGGTGGTAGTCCACGTGCGTCTCGTGAAATCCAGACCACTCCCGCTTGGGGAAATCCGGCTCGTGCGCCAGCGGCTGGATCGAGGCACTGTATCCGGGCTGAACCGGGGCCCGGTCCGGCGCAGGCCTCGTCGCCGCATCGGCCGTTCCCCAGCGTGTCCCGTGGATCTCGCGCTTGATGCTGCCCGGTTCGTCAGCCAGCGAGAAGTCATTATGGATGTAGATGACGTGCATGCTCGCCCGGCGTGCTGCGCGCAGCGCCGGTGCAATTCCATCCTCCACATACGGATTGCCCTCGCCGCAGTCGCTGTCCACGATCATGAAGGCCGTCTGCTCGAGATCCAGATCCATGTCCTGGTACCGATGTCCGTCTTCGTGGTGCTGGCCCTGGTAGTAACCGGCGCCGTGATACCAGCGAACGGGCAGTGCGAAGGTCGTCATCCGAGTCTCTCAGTCAGCCGAATTGCATCGGCTTCGGCGTCGCCGGTGGCCAGTATCCTTTGGGGTTCTCGTCCCACTCCTGTCCGCACATACGCGAGATCACCTTCCACTCCGCCGCCGTGAGATGAGCGTGATTGTGGAACAGGAACCGCTGCAGGCCTGCTTCTTCGGAAGCTCTCAGGATCCGATAGAGATCACCCGATGTCATGGGATCACCGGCATGAGGCATGCGCCCCGTGTCGACCCAGGGCAGCAACTTCCACGGGTCACTGACAGCCGCCACGGCACGACGCGTCTCCTCCTGGACCACCTCGTCAAAGAAGGCCTGCGGGAACCCGAGTTCCATGTCGGCGAGGGATTCGATCTGGGGCAGCTGCACACCGAGCCAGGCCCGCGCTACGGTGAAACACTCCTGCTCGGTGAGCTCCGGATTCCAGGTGCCGATCTGTTGCACCCAGCGAGCCACAGTTCCATACATGCCGTCGAAACCTCGATGCCAGAAGTAGTGCTTCACCTGAAAGATGTCGAGGATCTCGTCCCAGGCGTGGTAATCGAAGGCCGTCATGCCACTAAAGACGGCGGAGCGCAGTCCATTGCCCAGCAGCAGCTTGCGTGGCATCTGATCGAGTTGCTCACGAAATGCGCGTCCCACGTCGAGTCCGTCCTCGCGACGCCAGCGCAGCCAGTAGAGTGCGTCCTCGTTGACATCGAACAGATTCAATGTCGATAGCAATCCATGATGCCCGTAGTAGCCGACCTTCTTCGACGTCAGCTTCTTGAAGCTCGCTTCCATGTGCACCCGCCCACGATCCAGGCGGGCTGCATCCCAGCCACGCGCCCCGGCGGCCTCACGTTCGGTGTCTCTCAATTCGCGAAAAACGGCATTGCCATGGTGGTAGATCAGCTCGTAGGGTGATTCCGTCCACCCATCCATCAGACCGCCGTGCGCCTCGGGAAATGCTTCGAAGACATCCTGCCAGACGGCCGCCTGCAAACGCGCGCCATAGGGATCGTCCTCGACGCCCATGGGCTTGATACTGTGCGTCGCCTGCCCTGGACAGAAGATCAACACCTGCCAGTCACGTTCCCGCGCACTGGCCAGCATGTCGTGGAGCTTCTTCTCCTTGGCCGGATCCGTGGCCTTCCCGCTTCCCTCATCGACCTCGAAACCCCGGTCGCGGAAGATCTGGGAGTTGCTCTGGAATGCCGGAACCGTGAAGCCACCCTCTTCGTCCTGGAAGACGAGCCGACCGAAGACGAGGCCACGAATTCCTCCAGCCTCCCAGGCATCCAGGATGGCCTCCCAATCGTCGATGACCGCTTCGAGGGGCTGACCGATTCGGATCCAGGGCTTCAAGCTCATCGCGATGTCCTCATTCTGGCAGATCCGGAAGGGGTGCGTCGTCGTCGTGACCAAATTCGTCAGGGAAGGGCAGCCGGTCACCGGTGACCAGGCTGTCGGGCATCGAGACGGCCAGCTCCCGAGCTGATCGCCACTGATGTCTGACCCGCTCCAGCAGAAGACGCTGCTGGGGACTCAACATCGACTCGAAGGCGATGCGATGGGATTCGCGCAGACGCCGATAGTCTTCCGGCTGCAGGGTCTCCCCCTCGTCGCGGATCTGGCTCACCTCTTCGCGTTGCCGCTTCAGTAGAGCTCGCCATCTCTCGATCTGGTCGAGGGTGAGGTCGAGCACTTCCGGCAGCTGGTGCAGAGGCGGCCGCTCCGGAGGCTGACCATCTGTGAGCAGGCGTTCACGTGCCAACTGCTGGGCCCGGGCCAGTAGTTCGCGCTGTTCGTCAGTGAGGATCTCGTGCCGGGCAATCCGGTAGCTGTCGATGACCTCGCGGTATCTTAGGCGCCCCTCAATGGCCAACAACTCACCATCCAGCACCTGGCTGCGCAGCAGCGCCAGATGGGCCTCCAGGTCCGCCCGAAGAAATCGCAGGCTGTCATTCTGTTCGAGACTCAGTTCGAGTGCTTCCTGCAGTCGCTGACGAAAGGTGCCCTCGTCGAAAGCGGACACTGACGCTGGCATGTGGCAGAGGAATGCGGTCAGCAACAGGCAGAGCGTGTGGCGAATTCCGGCAGCAGATCTTGTCATCAGATTCATCATACGCGATAGACACGCTTCGTCTTGTCGCCGCCCTCCTCTTCGTCACCGCCGCGCCCCTCGCAGATACTGTTTCCAGCTTCTTCGATCGCTGCTCTCTCCTCGCGCGACAGATCCGGATAGAGATTGTTGAGGCGACGACGCAGGAATTGCTGCACGCGACTGCGGCCATCCTTCTCGTCGACAGCGCCACTGAAGAGATTCTTCATGCGCAACACAACTCGCAGCCGCCGCACCTCTTTGTGGAAGGGCATGTCGGTCTTCATGAATGCATTGAGCAAGGCAAGCATCGACTTGATATCGGCCGCCGCCTTGAGGCGTTCGTCGCCATCTTCCGAGTTCAGTCGCTCGGACAGATCATCCCGTTCCCACTCGCGCAGATTCTCTACGAAGCCGACGCCGACAGTGTATTTGCCAAGTGTCTCACCACTGTAAATGTGCCGATAGGGTGGCATGTCAGCGGCAAGCATGCGCATCTCATGATCCTTGCGCTCCATCATGAGACCGAGATTCTCAAGCAACTCGTCGTCTTTCTCCAACGTTCCCGTCACGACGGACAGATCGATCTTCTCGTCATCGTCGGCCACGACCTGATTCTTGTGCTTGATCAGCAGAAGCAGGGCCTCATCGCGGTCGTGGGGCAGTCGCTTGAGCGCCTCGAAGGTCGTGATGTAGTGCAGGGTGTGATCGACCGCTTCGCGCAAGCGGGACTCTAACCTCTCGCGGACAGCTTCGCCGATCTCTTCTCGGAGCCGCTCCGCCTCGGGGTCATCGATCTCACCTGCGGCCAGGCGCTGATCGATGCCATACAGCTCACGCAACTTATTGGACTCGTCTTCATTGAGCAGCTTCTGCTGCTGATACGCCTCGAGATTGCGAGGCGCCCGTCGGATCTCTTCGCTGATGATCTCCTCGGCATGCGCCTTCTCTTCAGCCTGCCGCTGCTGCTGCTCTTCCATCGTCGGCGGACCTTCAACAGCCGGTGGCTCAGCCGCACCTGGGGGGCTTTCCATCTCCGTCTTGCGCACACCGACCATCTCTGAGGCAGATCGCCGCTGCCGACGCTGTGTTGGCCGCCGCTGGGGACGCCCCTTGACCTTCTTCCCCTCGATGATGCTGAGGATGGTCCGCTCCAGATGGCCGGTCAGGGTGCGCTCATCGATGTTGATCCCCATGCCTTCCAGCCACATGGCCGTACGCCCCTCGCGCACCATACTCGCCATCATGTCGTGCAGTTCTCCGGCCCCCTCTTCATCAGAGCCTCCCTTGTGGGCAGCCTGCATGAAGGTGCGCACCGCATTCTTGATACCCATGGTCAGATACGTCTCGGGGCGCGTTTCGTTGACCTGGATGATCATCTGCAGCAGTTCAAGCTTGATGCGCCGGTCCGGTCCGACCCGCACCATGCGCCTGAAGTCCTTCGACATGGCCCTGAAGAACTGCTCGTTGGTAATCAGCACCTCGCCTTTGCTCAGGCGACGTTCGACACGTTTCCACAACTCGACGCGCAGGTCGGCCGGCAGCAATTCATCGCTCGAGGCGGCAGTTGTGGGAATCGTCGTCATCGTCGGATCAGCTTCGGGTGAGTCGGGTCAGTCTCGAAAATGGGTCAATCTCCGGAAATTCAGTCTCTGGAAATATAGACAAGCACGCCGACTCCGGGGTCACCTACGACCCGGCTGCGGCGAGCAGATCACCGAGTGCACCACCAAGGATCCGCTCCTGATCGGCGCCAGGTATGAAATCACAGGCCCGGAATGCCTCCAGCGCATGCTCGTAGGTCATCGCGGTGCGCACGACGGGGTAGTCGGAGCCCCAGCAGAGGCGCTCCGGACCGAATGCCTCGTAGAGACCGCGAACCGTGTCCCGGCAGTTCTCATACGGGAAGTTCCAGCGCGTCGGCGATACGTAGTGAAACCCGGACATTTTGATGTGGATGTTGGGCACGCCAGCTGACGCTGTGACCTGTGCCAGCGGCTCAGGATTGTCGACTCGGCATCCCGCCATATGATGCAGGAGAAAGGGCACCGTGGGGAATCGCGTCGCCAAATCGCGTAGCGCCGGTTGCCATTGCGGGCCCATGGCCAGACTGGCGATCAGCTTCATCTCGGCGGCGACCTCAAAGAAGGCCAGCCCCTCCTCTGAGGCGAACCAGTCCGTGTCAGACTTCACATAGTGAGTGAATCCCTTGAGGCCGTAACGCTCTGCCGCCTGTCGAAGCCGATCCGCCGCCCCCGGCGTATGGTATTCGGGTGACCACGAGCAATCGACATCGGCAAACTGGATCAGGCGGTCACGATGCTCATTCACGACGCCGGCGACATAGTCGTTGTTACCGGGATTGTGGTCGATCCGGGCGCACACTAATACCGCCTGGTCGACACCGACGCGATCCATCTCCCACAACAGATTCTCGGCTTTGCCACGCTGCTCATGATCCGGCACGGGTGGATCATAGGGCCAGAATTCCCAGGCGTGTGTGTGGGAGTCGACGATCATGTGAGTCTGCCTCCAAAGGAGTCTGCTGTGGGTCGATATGCGATCCATTGATAAAGGCAAGAGGCCGGCCACGGTCAATCCCCGATTGACCATCGAGATGTCGCATGACTATGGCTCCTGGCAGGGGTGACAATTCTTTTGTCAACTGCCAATATATTCGGCAGACTCAGTCGTAACTGACATGATTTTCAAGCACTTGCGACTGTGAAATTCGGCCAACTGACAAGAGAATGGCCGGCCACACACGCCACTGACGACCTCAGTCCGGCGAACTTCCACATGTCGCATCCACCGTAAAAACAATCAGTTACAACCGAATTCCTCGACAGACCGTGATATTGGCACAGTCATTGCATTAGGGAGGGCAGAGCCTAACCAACGGAGACCAGCATGAAACGCTTCGCTACAACATTCATCACCCTCATGATCCTGCCCCTGGCCGCTCGCGCCGAGAACGTGATGGACGCGACCCTCGCCAACGATATCGACATGCTGCGCACCGTGCTGGTCAACGATGCCCACGATGTGAATCTCGCCAGCGCCAATGGCACCACGGCCCTTCATCTTGCCGCCGCCTATGGCTATGGCAGGATCACCGCCGAGCTGCTGGACGCCGGCGCCCACGTCGATGCCCGCGACCACCTGGGCAATACGCCGTTGATCCTTGCCGCCCAGTCGGGGCACGTCGACAACGCTCTGCTACTGCTTGCCGCCGGCGCCGATCGCACAGCTGGCAGCTTTTCTGGCGGCAGCGCACTGAGTTACGCCCGTGGCAACGGTCACCGCGACCTGGTCCGTATCCTGACGCCCGTCGTGCCGACTCCCGCTCCAGTGCAGCACTGGCCCTATGTCATGGCCGTGCTGTCGATCGCCCTGCTGGCCGCCGTCGTGAGCGAGATCCACAGATCTCTTACACCGACACACACCCTGGCTCGGGCCGCCCACTGATCTGCTGCCCTTTCGATTTACCATCACCTGGAGACCCAGATCATGTTCAGCAACATACCGTTCCCCAACACGTTTCTGCTGGCCGCCCCCGGCGTCAGCGACTTCGAAAACCTGCACTTGATCGCCACCCTGCAGAAGCAGCAGATGAATGAGCTCTACGACCCGGAGCCCAAACCCCGGTCGACACCACATTCTCAGAGAGAGGAACCCGTGATGCACAGGTACAGCACGATCCGCGAACTGGCCGTCCCCTTCGTCATCTTCGTCAGCTTCTTCGCCTTGCCCATTTACACCTACATGGTGATTGCTGCCTGAGGAACGATGGAAGAGATCAATCCGCCGCGCGGCGCGGCCCTCTGGGGCTGTGCCGCGTCTGCCGTTCTGGTGTAGTCTGAGCTGGGTCACCGTCGATGACCAGTTCGTTGACAGCGCCTGCCAAGAATACGGACGTACGACGTAAGTCAAGTGTCCGTATTCAGTTAGAGAGTATGGACTGGCAGTCTGCCCATCCTGTTGTCGGCTACGCGGTCAGGCCCGAATCTCCATGAAGACATGCACCTGATTCAAGAAACAAATCATAACTCTAACCAAATCAATTACTTACAAGTCCCACCCCGTCACTCGATCTCCGGTTGGCACAGCGGTTGCCAAGGAATAGGCGGAATACACCACTGATTTCAACCAATTCACCTCTTGGAGACCATGTGATGACCAGCGTACCCAGAGACCAGATCGAACGTGTCGCCCGCGTTTACCATACCAATCAGGATGCCTCCCGAGCCCTCGGTATCGCCCTTCGCAGCTTCAGCCGCCTGTGTAAACGTTACGAGGTGGAAACACCCTATGCCCGCAAGCGTCGTGACCTGGCTTCCTGTCGCCGCGCCGCTTAGGTGAGTTGCCCTGGAGCCCCAAGCCTGAAGTCGCAACTTGGGGCCGCGGCGACGATCACGATGCTCGTCATCGCATCGACCGCCGCGATCAGTCAGCAGACCTTCACCATCCACTCTCAGTCTATCGTGGATGAACGGTGGCGCACGCTGATGTCGGGGGTTCTCAACACGGTCATGGGATTCGGCTGGGCCGTGACGGCTCTGGCCGGAGGCCAGATCATCGAACACTGGGGCTACACCGCCATCTTCTACACAGCCGCCGCTTCGACCCTGTTGACGGTGGTCGTCTCCTACCTCGTTGCGCACCGACCGTGTAGACTGATGGAAACACCGAGACCACGCAGCTGACACGATGGAGTCTTCCATGCCAATTCGCATCCCCATCACCATGTGCCACGGCACGCGCGATGAAGGCGACTACCCCCTGTCCCGCGACCACTTTGCCATTCTCATCGGTATCGCCGCCGAACTCGGCTTCTCATCGATCGACTACCATCAGCTCGCCGCCTGGCGTGAGGGTTCTGGCAGTCTTCCAGATCATCCCATCATGTTCGACTTCGACCATCCCGTCACCGCCATGCTCGAGGTGAACGAGGTACTGACCGAGCATGGCTTTTCGGGCAACCTCTTCGTCAACACGGGCCCCATGGCACCGGAGAATGCATCGGCCGAGACCATGACGTGGGCACAGATCGGGCAGTTGGTCGAAGCCGGGTGGCATATCGGCGCGCACACCGTGACCCATCCGAATCTGTCGCAACTGGTGGCCGAGGATCCCGATGGTGATCGCCTGCAGTGGGAGCTGGAAACCTGTGACGCCACGATCAGAGCCGAACTGGGCATCACGCCACGCGACTTCGCCTTCACGGGCACGAGCTGGTCGTCGGTGGCAGAGCAGAAGGTGATGGAGCGTTACCGCTTCGGCCGGCTCTGGATCGTTGGGGCCGAATACCAGGCCGATGGCGAAACCGTCCGATACGCAGATCTTGTCGGCGTCGAGGGCGAAGACCAAGCAGATGGTGGTCCACCTGCGGCGGCCCGTTACATCACCATGGATACGCCGGCGTATCGATTGCCGTCGATGGAACTGCAATCGCCGTTGATGAATAACCCAACCGCATTCCGTGCCTATCTGGAAGGAGCTCTCCAGTAGGCCACTGCTCCTGATGTCATCGGCACCATCGACCGATGCCACCGGGCACTCCGACACGCCACCCGTCGGGATACAGGCAGCGTCGCGCGTGGCTGATGAACCTCAGCCCACGGTGCGGATCCCCGCATCATCGACCTGGTAGCGCACGCCACCCACCTCGGCCACAGCCAGTGCCTCAATCGATTCCCCATCAACCTCCAGGCCGCGATGGCTGTCAACGATCAGTCGATCACCATTGATAAACGCTTCTTCCGACTCACCGTGACGAGCCGTCACCACCTTGGCCT